>NZ_CP099391.1:2647982-3309978 GCF_023913515.1 Natronococcus sp. CG52 | reverse complement strand
GTTCACCAGCCCCTTCTCGCTCGAGGCGTAGCCGACGTTGACGATCCGGCCGAACTCCCCCTCGCGCATCGCCGGCAGGGCGCGTTTCGAACAGAGGTAGGTGCCGTTGAGGTTGGTCTCGAGCACCCGATTCCAGGTCTCGAACTCGATCTCGGCCCAGTGATCGGGCGCGAAGTCGCCGACGTTGTTCACGAGGACGTCGACGGAGCCGAGTTCGGCCTCGACGGCCGCGAAGACGCCGTCGACGCTCTCCGGATCGGTGACGTCGCCCTGGACGGTCATCACGTCCGCCGCGCCGCGCTCGCGCGCTTCGTCGGCGACGTCGCGGGCGGCGTCCGCGCTGGTGTGGTAGTGGACGGCCGCGCTCGCTCCGCAGTCGGCGGTCGCGAGCAGGAGTTCGCGGCCGACACCCCTGGCGCTGCCCGTGACGAGCACGGTTCGGTTCGAGAGGTCGAGTTCGTTCATTCCTGGACTCGACGACGCCGCGGAAGGGTATAGTAGGCACCGAAACCGAACTCAACGGAATCGGTTTCGGGGTAGAACCGGCCGCCCTGAGCGGCGACCGAGCGGATTCTCACCCCCCTGACATTCCGTTTCGAGAAAGTCCGACGTTTAAGTAGATCGCTACACATAGTGAGTATATGACTCTCAAGACGATCCTGCTCGCCGTCGGGCCCGGCGACGCCGACCGTACCGACAAACTCGCCGAAACGGTCCTCGAGGTGGCCAAACCGTCCGACGCGACGGTCGTTCTCGCTCACGTCTTCACCGAAGACGAGTACAACGAAGTGCTCGGGAACCTCGACATGGACGCCGACAGCGACCAGATCCGCCCCGACGAGGTCGCGTCTCGCCACTCGACGATCCGGGACCTCCGGAGCGAACTCGACGAGGAGGGAATCGAGTACGACGTTCGCGGCGCGATCGGCGACCACGGGCCGACGATCGTCGATCTCGCAACCGGGGTCGCCGCCGATCGGGTCGTCGTCGGCGGTCGCCGTCGCTCGCCGACCGGAAAGGCGGTCTTCGGTTCGACCGCACAGGAGGTCCTGCTCTCCTCGCCCTGCCCGGTGACGTTCGTCCGGAGCGGGGAGTAGCTATCGTAGCCGCCGAAAGTCAGCGCACGCCCGATCGCACGACGGGTGCGCGGGTCGGAGTCCGACGGGCGAGAACCGCGGTCCGTACGATCGGTGTGGAAACCGTTTTAGTTGGTACTATCCTCGTCACTGCTTCGCCGGGAGCGTTCCGCCTGTTCCTTCCACGTTCGTTCCTGCCGTCGTTCGCGGACGTGACGGTGTCCGTCCGCCAGTTCGCGGCGAGCGCGGCGCTCGAAGCGCACCGTCTCGGCCAGCAGCGTTTCCTGGAAGTTCTCGAGGACGTCGTAGGACCATCGATCGCCGTCGACGACGCCGTAGGGCAGTAGCTCCGTCCGAATCGCATCCGCCAGCGCCTCGTGGCCGGTGTCGTAGAGCAGCGCTTCGGCCTCGTAGAGGTGGTCCATCCCGTGGCCCGTCGCGTGATGGAACTCGAGGAGATTGCCCTGTGCGCGCTGGAGCCACTCGAGTCCGAGTTCGACCTCGTGAAGCGCCTCGAGTTCCGCCTCGGTGAGCGCGGCCCCCGGTTCTGTCTCGGTCCCGTGCTGGTCGGTAGCCATACGGGAACCTATGTTAGTAAGTGACATACCTGTGTCGCTCGCAGCGGCTGCGTTGCGGTAACTACTCCCAATCGAGTGAAGATACCGGTAGTTAAGTACGACGACGGCACTCTCTCTGATAGCATGGTGTACTACGCGGGCGTCGATCTCGGCGCGACGAACGTCCGGGCGGCCGTCGCCGAGGACGACGGAACGACGATCGGGGTCAGCCGCAACGGGACACCCCGAGGTCCCACCGGAATCGACGTGACCGAGGGCGTTCTTCGCACGCTCCGTGAGGCGTGCGGTGACGCTGGTATCGCTCCGAAAGAGATCGTCTCCGTAGGAATCGGTTCGATCGGACCGTTCGACCTCGCGGAGGGGGCAGTGATCGACCCGGCGAACCTTCCCGACTCGATCGACCGGATTCCGCTGACGGGCCCCATCGAGAAACTCGTCGATAGCGACGAGGTCCATCTCCACAACGACACCGCTGCGGGGGTCATCGGCGAGCGGTTCCACGCGTCGCGCAACCCCGACGATATGGTCTACATCACTATCTCCTCCGGGATCGGCGCCGGCGTCTGCTGCGACGGCGAGATCCTCGCCGGCTGGGACGGCAACGCCGGCGAGGTCGGTCACTGCGTCATCGATCCGCACGAACGGCTGACCTGCGGCTGCGGCCACGACGGCCACTGGGAGGCCTACTGCTCGGGCAACGCTATTCCCGACTTCGCCCGACTGCTCAACGATGATGACCCGACCATTTCGACGGACCTCCCGCTCGAGGGCCCCGAGTTCACCGCGAAAGACGTCTTCGAGATGGCCGGCGAGGACGAACTGGCCGACTACGTGATCGACCAGCTCGCCCACTGGAACGCGATCGGCGTCACCAACATCGTCCAGTCGTTCGCGCCGATCGTCGTCTCCTTCGGCGGCGCCGTCGCCCTCCACAACGAGGAACTGGTCGTCGATCCGATCCGCGAGCGCGTCTCCGAGATGCTGTTGAACAACGTCCCCGAGTTCCACGTCACCGACCACGGCGACGACGTCGTCCTCGAGGGTGCGATCGCGAGCGCCCTGACCGAGGGGACGGGCGACAGAAAGCGGATGCGAAGCTGACGCCGCTCGACCCCGCGGTCGACCCACGTTATTTACTTTCCCGTTCCCTGGAACAACTATGCGCCGGAGAACCCTCCTTCGAGCGGGCGTCGCGACCGGAACGGCCCTGACGATCGCGGGATCGAGTGCCGCGTCGACCGCTGCGCTCACACGGCAGGACACCTACGAACCGCTCGGTCGCGTTTCCGTCGACGGGGCCACCGAAGCCGTCGTCGGGGACGCCGGTGACGTCGCCTACCTCGCCGTCGCCGACGGGTTCGCGACCGTCGACGTCAGCGACCCCGCCGACCCGACGATCCTCGCCGAGGAGCGGGAACTCGAGGCCGACGACCGCCCCCTGACCGAGATCCTCGACGTGAAAGTCGACGGCGATCGGCTGGCGGTCGTCGGCCCGGCCCACCGGACTTCCGAGGACGTCTTTCACGGCTTCGTCGTTTACGACGTGAGCGAGCCGGCCGCTCCCGAACCGGTAACCGACCCCTACGAGACGGGGTATCACATCCACAACTGTTACCTCGAGGAGGATCTGCTGTTCGTCGTCGCGAACGACGAGGACGAGAACCCGCTCGTGATCTTCGACGTCGGCGACGGCGTCGAGGAGGTCGGTCGCTGGTCGCTGCTCGAGCGCGAACCCGGCTGGAGCGACGTCTTCTGGCGCGCCCGATACAACCACGACGTCTACGTGCAGGACGGAATCGCCTACGTCGCCCACTGGAATCCCGGGACCTACCTGATCGACGTGAGCGATCCCGCCGATCCCGAGTACGTCTCGCACGTGAGCGAAACGGACCTCGAGGAGCAGCGCGAACTCGAGGACGAGGCGGCCCAGCTCGGGCTGCCGGGCAACGACCACTATTCGGCGGTCGACGACACCGGCGACCTGCTGGCGGTCGGCCGGGAGGCGTGGGCGATCGACGGCGGCGGACCTGACGAGCCGGGCGGGCTCGACCTCTACGACGTGAGCGACCCCGCGGAGCCGGCGTTCCAGTCGTCGATCGACGCACCCGCAGCGGCGGACGAGACGTACGACGGCGGACTGTGGACGACGGTGCACAACTTCGAGATTCGGAACGGACGGCTCTACTCGTCGTGGTACCAGGGCGGCGTGAAGATCCACGACGTGAGCGATCCGGCCGATCCCGAAGAACTGGCCGCGTGGCGCGATCCCGACGAAGCGGCCTTCTGGACCGCACGCGTCGCCGAACCCGGCGAAACGTTCGTCGCGAGCAGTACGGAGATGGTCCCGAACACGGACCTCGAGGGCGCGCTGTACACCTTCCCGATCGAGGCCGGCGAGCAGGCGAATCCGCCGTCGCTGACCGATCCCGAGGAACGCGGAACCGGCACCGACGACGCCGGCGAGAACGGAACCGCCGGCAGCGGGTCCGACGACGCGGAGACGGACGCGGGCGCCGATTCCATTCCGGGATTCACCGCGACCGGTGCCGTCGGCGCTGCCGGCGGGGCGGTCGCACTCGAGTGGCTGCGCCGGCGTCGCGGCCGGCGGTAACCGGGTCGTCAAACCGAACCTATTCACCGCTCGAGTCCCTATCGCGACCAATGACTGACTCCGAGGACGCGCCGCTCAAGGAACGAGTCGAGGCGTGGCTCACGCGCGAGATGCCGATCATCCAGATGCACGGGGGGACCAGCGCCGTCCGGAAGGCGGATCCGGACGACGGCGAGGTCATCATCGAACTCGGCGGCGGCTGCAAGGGATGTTCGGTCAGCGACGTGACGACGGGAAATATCGAGGCCGAACTCATCCAGTGGCCCGAGATCGACGACATCACCATTCGCGTCCCGGACGCCCGCGAGAGCCTCGGCGGGCCCGACCAGGCGGAATCGATCATGGGAGTCGACCGCACCGAAGGAGGCCGCGGTGACTGGGGGTCGTCGAATCCCGGAGAAGATCACCTCTGAGACCGTTCCCGGTACCCCGTTCGGGCGCCTCAGCGGAACGCCAATATGCCCACTGTTGGCACGGTCGGAGAGTTTTGATACCTCCTATATCCTTTTACCCGCACGATACGGAGTCCTAGATCATAATGACGCGTGGACGCCCGCAAGCAGGTGGTGTCGATGGCTGACGAGTCCGCCGAGGACGAAGCCGAAACGGACGGCGGCGTTCGTGCCTACACCGTCCGGCTCGAACTCGTCGACGAACCCGGAGAGTTACTTCGCGCGCTTGCGCCCGTCGCGGACAACGGGGGCAACCTCCTGAGTATTCACCACGAACGCGGCAACATCACACCCCGCGGCCACATTCCGGTCGAGGTCGACCTCGAGAGCCCGCCGGAGCGGTTCGACGAGATCGTCGAGGGGCTCCGCGAGGCCGGCGTCAACGTCATCCAGGCCGGCGCCGAGCACTACGGCGAGGAGTTGAGCGTCGTGCTGGTCGGACACATCGTCGAGAACGATCTCTCGGGGACGCTCTCGCGGATCGAGGACGAGGCCGACGCAGTCGTCCAGGATCTCTCGCTCGCCGCGCCCGACGGCACCGACGCCACCTCGAGTGCCCGGATTCGCCTCGCGATCGACTCCGGACGGTCCGACCAGGTGTTCGAGGTCGTCCGATCGATCGGTGCGGACAAGGATCTCACCGTCGTCGAACCGCTGGTCGGAGGTGACGCCTGATGCGTCTCGCGATCCTCGGTGCCGGTGACGTCGGACGCTCGGTCGCCGACCTCGCCGGCGAGTACGGCCACGACGTCGTCGCGCTGGCCGACTCGAGCGACGCCGCGATCGATCCCGACGGCATCGACGTCGATCGGGCGCTCGAGCGCAAACTCGGCGGCGATCCCCTCGGTCCGGACGACCCCGCAGCGGTCTTCGAGACCGCCTACGACGTCCTCGTGGAGGCGACGCCGACGACGCTCGGCGACGCCGAACCGGGCTTTACGCACGTGAAACGCGCACTCGAGACCGACCACCACGTCGTGCTGGCGAACAAGGGGCCGGTCGCCGAGCGCTACGAGGAACTGCGAGCACTCGAGGCCGAGAGCGAGGGTTCGATCCGGTTCGAGGCGACCGTCGGCGGCGCGATTCCCGTGCTCTCGACCGTCGAGGACTCGACGCCGCAGGCGGTCACCGCGGTTCGGGGCGTCCTCAACGGGACCGCGAACTTCATCCTCACGCGGATGGCCGCCGAGGGACTCGACTACGAACACGTCCTCGCCGAAGCCCAGGATCTCGGCGTCGCGGAGGCCGACCCGACGTTCGACGTCGACGGCACCGACGCCGCGCTCAAGTTCGTCATCCTCGCGAACGTGCTGGCCGACGGCGGCTTCTCGCTCGAGGATGCGACCGTCGAGGGGATCCAGAACATTCCCGGTAGCGCGCTCGATCTCGCCGCCGAGGACGGCCGCACGATCCGGCTCATCGGCGAAGCGTCTCGAGAGGGCATTCGCGTCGGTCCCCGTCTCGTTCCCGAAAACGGCGCACTCGCGGTGACGGGGACGCGCAACATCGTCCAGATCGAGACGAAACACGCCGGCAGCCTCCACAACAGCGGCCGCGGCGCGGGCGGTCCGGAGACGGCAACGGCGGTGCTGTCCGACGTCGGACGACTCCCGGAACGGTAGTTCGATCTCGTTCGGTGCTATAGTAGCCACTGAAAGTCACTGCACACCCGATCGCACTGTCCGCGGTTCTCGCTTGCTTCGCTCGCTCCGACCCGCGCTCCCGTCGTGCGATCGGTGTGTAAATCGTTTCAGTTGTTGCTATAGCCTCGACTCGCTCGTTCTTCGGAACCGTCGCTCGAGGTACTGGTAAGAACTGCCGTCGGCGATTCCGCTCGGGAACTGCGTCCGTCCGGAGCTGAAATCGTGTGCATCAGACACAAACCGCAAGCAGGCGTCGGGATCGATCGAATACGCTTTCGAAATGGTTTTAACTGCAACGGGCAAAAGATACCGATATAAGCGCCTTTGCGCGTGAGCTACAACAATGAGCGACAAACGACACCAGAACCTGGCCATCATCGGCCACGTTGACCACGGGAAGAGCACGCTCGTGGGACGCCTCCTCTACGAGACGGGGAGCGTGCCGGAGCACGTCATCGAACAGCACCGCGAGGAAGCCGAAGAGAAGGGCAAAGGCGGCTTCGAGTTCGCCTACGTCATGGACAACCTCGCCGAGGAGCGCGAACGCGGTGTCACCATCGACATCGCCCACCAGGAGTTCTCGACCGACGAGTACGAGTTTACTATCGTCGACTGTCCTGGTCACCGCGACTTCGTCAAGAACATGATCACTGGCGCGAGCCAGGCCGACAACGCCGTCCTCGTCGTCGCCGCTGACGACGGCGTCGCACCCCAGACCCAGGAGCACGTCTTCCTGGCCCGCACGCTGGGTATCGACGAACTCATCATCGGCATCAACAAGATGGACGTCGTCGACTACAAGCAGGACACCTTCGACGAGGTCGTCGAGGAAGTCAACCAGCTGCTCAAGCAGGTTCAGTTCCAGACCGACGACGCCTCGTTCATCCCGATCTCGGCCTTCGAGGGCGACAACATCGCCGAGGCCTCCGACAACACGTCGTGGTACGACGGCGAAACCCTGCTCGATGCCCTGAACGCCCTGCCGGAGCCGGAGCCGCCGACGGACGCACCGCTCCGACTCCCGATTCAGGACGTTTACACGATCTCCGGCATCGGTACCGTCCCAGTCGGACGTATCGAGACCGGTATCATGAACATCGGCGACAACGTCTCCTTCCAGCCCAGCGACGTGGGCGGCGAAGTGAAGACGATCGAGATGCACCACGAAGAGGTGCCCAAGGCCGAACCAGGTGACAACGTCGGATTCAACGTCCGCGGCATCGGTAAGGACGACATCCGCCGTGGTGACGTCTGTGGTCCTGCGGACGACCCGCCAAGCGTCGCCGAGACGTTCCAGGCGCAGATCGTCGTCATGCAGCACCCCTCGGTCATCACCGCCGGATACACGCCGGTCTTCCACGCCCACACGGCACAGGTCGCGTGTACGATCGAATCCATCGACAAAAAGATGGACCCCGCAAGCGGCGAGGTCGCGGAGGAGAACCCCGACTTCATCCAGTCGGGTGACGCTGCTGTGGTCACCATCCGACCTCAGAAGCCCCTCAGCATCGAACCGTCCAGCAAGATCCCCGAACTCGGGAGCTTCGCCATCCGCGACATGGGTCAGACCATCGCAGCTGGCAAGGTCCTCGAGGTCAACGAATAAATGCAGCAGGCACGCGTTCGACTCGCGGGCACGAGTCCAGACGACCTCGACGACATCTGCGACGACGTCCGCGAGATTGCGAACAACACCGGCGTCAACCTGAGCGGTCCAATCCCGCTGCCGACGAAGACCCTCGAGGTGCCGACCCGGAAGTCGCCTGACGGCGAGGGTACCGCCACGTGGGAGCACTGGGAGATGCGCGTCCACAAGCGCCTGATCGATCTGGACGCCGACGAACGCGCACTCCGACAGCTCATGCGCATCCAGGTACCGAACGACGTCTCGATCGAGATCGTCCTCGAAGACTGACGCTCGCTCGGGATCACGCACAGTTTTTCGTTCTTTGCGGCCGCAACACCCGATCCAGTACCGACTGAGACGGTTTCATCCGTCGCACGACGGCCGCGTAAGCGGGTTCGTACTGCCGTTCGGTGGCGACCGTACTTGATACGCAGGCTCCAGTAAGCAGCGTGAACTTTTGTCCGTCGCCCGCTAGCAAGGAGTATGTCGAGCCGATCGCGCTCTCGGGACTCCTCGAGTACAGACGAACGGTCCGGCTCGAGCGGCCCGCTGATCGACCTGCTGGTGATCTTCGCCGTCGTCTACGTCCTTCAGGCGGTCGCAGGCGCCGCCGGTGCGATGATCGGACTGTTCGTCCTCACGCCGCCGCTCGCGGACAACCCGTGGACGATCGTCACGAGCGTCTACGCCCACGCCGGACTCGGCCACCTCCTCTCGAACAGTCTCGCGCTGATCGTCTTCGGCTGGCCGGTCGCTCGAGCGACGACCCGTCTTCGCTTTCACACGTTCGTGCTCGTGACGGGGGCGCTCGCGGGAGTCTCCCAGATCGTCCTGACGGGAGTGTTCGCGTCGGTGCCGTTCATCGGCGTGACGCCGACTTCGGGTGTTCTCGGCGCTAGCGGGGCCGTCTTCGCCCTGCTCGGCTACTTTCTCGCGTCGAACCGGCTCTCGTCGGTGATCGCCTCGGTCGTCGACGTCCCGCGGTGGGTCACCTGGGCGATCTTTTTCGTCCTCGCGGTGATCGTCACCCTGGCGACGGCTCAGCCGGGTGTCGCCTTGATCGCCCACTTCTCCGGCTTCCTGGTCGGGCTCCTCGCCGGGCGCTCGGGCGTGCTCGAGACCCGGTCACGACGGTCAGGGAATGCGCCGACCGTCTGAGATGTGACTCGAGGCGTGTGGGGGACCCTCACGTCGGCCCAGAAACACAAGCTACAAATAGAAACCGCGGGTAGGAACGTTCGAGGGCTCGTAGATCAGCGGTAGATCGCTTCCTTCGCAAGGAAGAGGCCCTGGGTTCAAATCCCAGCGAGTCCATCAGGATTTTGTAACGTTTCGAATTGTCCGGATAGTCGCCGACTTAGCAGCTGTCTCTGCATTATTCAGTAACGATGCGAGCGTAGAAACCCCCTCTCAAAACCGAGTGATTACCGGCGGGGGATTCGAATCCCCGCTGTCCTGCGGTTTTGGCGAAAGAAATCGGGGGTGGTCGGCGTGACGGTCGCTCCCTGGCCGTCGGTCGATCACTCGACGCAGGCCCTCGGACGCGACGATCTCACCGGCGAGCAACGCGGAGATCGCTGAAACGCTGAGTACTCGAGCAATCGCTTTCGAGGTCGATGCCGAGATCAAAGTCAGTACTGAGCAACAGGTGCGAATAGCATGATTTGTCGTGAGACCATCCGTGAAACGTCCGTTACGTGTGGGTGAAATACTCATCGCCTAATATAACGAATGACTACTAATTTGGAATTGCAACCGGCGTCGTGATGGGGATTGCCATCGACTTGGCTCTTGGACCCGCTTTCGGAGTCGGATGGAGGAAAACGGAGAGATAGATCACGACTCTCGTTCGTTTTTAGGGGATGGGCGCCGCGCCGAGCGGGACGGCGAACACCGTGAGTTCGATCGTGAGCGGTCACTATCGAGAATAGCGTACGCCGCTTCCGTCGACCGGGGCTGACAACCGGTCACGAGGATTCGAGACGGAGCCAGAAGACAGATACCGGCGAGACTGTTGGATGATTTAATGACCCGGTACTGTCGATCGTGCTGTATGGCCGTCTGGAAAGATGAAGGAAGATACTGCTGTCTTCGGTGTGGCGATCTCGAGTGGGTGGAGACGTTCGCTTCCAACGCAAACCGCGACCGTAATCGGGCAACGACGGACGGGAGTTAGAAAACGTCTGCAACGACTCTCTTCGCCTGGTGTGTCTCTCAGTGGTCACCGCCGCCGTCAATGAGGGCGACGACCCGTAGTAGAAGTTGATACCCCGGTAGTAGATTCTGGAAGGGCGATCCGACCACTCACACAGAGCGGTTCAGTAGCAGTATCGCAGCGGCGGTCAACACGCACCGCTTATCGAGAGGTGGGTAGTTATTGACCTGCTCGAGATGCCGATCAGTCCGGCTACGATTGCCGTTTTGCATCGCCTGAGAAGCCTGTGACGGCTCATCGGCCGCATCCGCCGCGAATCCGCACTCACACTCCAGGCTGTCGGAATCGGTAACGAGGTTGTGAGATACTCGGTGTCTTCCTCGCTATCCAAATTTTCCATAGTGGCCACTGAAAGTCAGTGCGAATCCGATCGCACGACAGGGGCGCGGTTCGGAGCGAGCGAAGCAAGCGAGAACCGCGGACAGTACGATCGGTGTGTAGATCGCTTCAGTTGTTACTCTAGTCCTGCACCGCGGCCAGGGTGTCGAGATAGCCGCGGCCGTAGTACTTGCGTTCGTACTCGTCGGGGACCGATGCGGTCCGCTGCAGGGCGTTTTTCACCCGATTCGCGTTGTACCGCTGGTTGGCACTCTTGACGAGCGCGGCGGCGCCCGCGACCTGCGGGGCTGCCATCGAAGTGCCCGCCAGCCAGCCGTAGCCGTACTCGGCACCCTGATACTCGCCGTCTTCGCCGAAATTCGGGATGGCGATCGCGTTCACGACGTTGTCGTACCTGAATTCGCCGCCCTTCCCGCCGGGAGCCGCGAGATCGATCGCACCGACGCCGTGGGTCGTGTACGCCGACGGGGAGTTCGGCGGCTCGTCGTACTCGCCGGTCTCGGGATCGAACCCGACGGGACCCGTGGAACTCGTCGTGATTCCGCCGGCGGTTTCCGAGGAGTCTTTTTCGTCCCGGTTGAACTGGAGGCTCTCTCCCCAGTTTCCGGAGGCGTGAGTGTGGAGCGTGCCCTGACGGCTCGCGTACCGTCCGATGCGCTGGTGGGCCTTCCCCCAGAACTTGCCCCAGCCCTCGGATCGCATCGTCCACGTCCAGCCGAGGCTGAGATTGGCGGCGTCACAGCCTATCTCGGCGGCGTACACGAGCGCCGCCAGCACCGTTCCCATGTAGGTGTCGCCCCAGTACGTCGGCGGGACCTCTCCGCGATCCACGCTCGAGGGCGAGGCCCCGAAGACGCGCAGGTCGACGAGTTCCGTGCCGGGTGCGGAGCCGACGACGCCCGAATCGGTCGCGTCGCTCGCGCCGACGATCCCCGCGACGTGGGTCCCGTGCGTACCGCTGTAGGGCGCGCCGACGCCGTACCCGTCGTCGGCGAAGCTCTTCGAGAGGTCGAGGTTGACCTGTCCCTCCAGGTCGGGGTGGCCCGCCGCGATTCCCGAATCGATAATCGCGACGCGAGTGCCTTCGCCGCGAGTGATATCGTGGGCGTCCGGAACGCCCTGGTCCTGTTTGTCCCACTGGTAGTCGAACAGTTCTGCTCCCTCCTCGGGGTACTCGACACGGCTCCGGCGGGTCGGACTGTAGCCGTCGGGTCGGATTCGAATATCGGGCGCGTACGCCGCTCCCGCACCCTCGAGCGTCGACTCCGATGCCCGGACGACGAGCAGGTCGACGGGCGATAGCTCGTGAACGATCTCGACGTCGTCCTCGTTCCGAAGGCTCGAGCGGTCGACGAGGAATCTGCCGGTCGAAGCAGCCGCGGCCGTCGCGGAGCCGAGCGTGAGGGCTCCGAGCGATGCACCACTTGCCGTAATGAAGGTTCGTCGTTTCATATCGGGTTCTGGGAACGGACGACGGCGAGGGTCGAACCGTCCCGTCGTCGATCTCTCCCTGAAAAGACCAGTCGACAGCGGCAACATACATGTTCCTATTGTTGTCAGTGTTTTCAATACCCGGTGGGATTTATATAAACTGCCGAGAACACGACGCTGCGGCCCTCTCGAGCAGCGTCTCGACCGTTTGCGGCTGCTCAGCCTCGTGAGCGAATCGCTGCAGCGGTTACGATACGGGACGCGCCTCGAGGTCGAGGGTAGCGGGGTCGGCTTCGGTGTAGTCTCCGGTGAAGGAGAGCGAGACGGTCTCCCCGGCGTCGATCGCCACTTCGGCTTCGTCGACGGTTCGCTCGTCCTCGAGCACGGTGACCTCGATACGGCCGCCGGCACCGTCGTTCTCGATCTCGACGACGAGTTCTGCCACCCAGAGTCGAAGATCGTACGCGCCGTACTCCTCGGGGGCGGAGGCCGTGACGGATAGCTCTCCGCGTTCGTTCGCTTCGAAGAATCGCTCCCGGCGCGTCGCGGGCTTGCCGTTCGACTCCGCTTCCGGTTCATCTAGCCAGAGCAGCGTTACGCCGACGATACCCGGCGCACCGGCGTTGTAGATCTCGGCGGAGAACTCGTGTCGCCCGTCGGCGACGGGTTCGTCGTCGACCCAGACGAGCGACGGCTCGGGCGCCGTTCGACCGACGATGATCGGGTCGGGAGATGTCGTCTCGCCGTCCGCAGACGATTCGGCCCCATCCTCACTCGAGTCACCCTCGTCGATACTGAGATAGCCGGTGAGAGCCGTGAGCAGTGTCGTCCCGAGACCCACGATAACCGATCGACGTTCGCCCTTCATGATATCTTCTCCACTCCGCCGAGCCAACTTGTTTCCTTCGATGAATGTTCAACTCGTACCGGTAGATGTCTGATGCGGCCGCACAGGTTTGATAGAGCCCGTTTGGATTCGTCTCCGAATACACTTTCGAGATCATATCTATTAGCGTGATTGTTTTAGCAGCCGTCGCCAGATGTCGTTAGGAAGTGACTCGAAACGGTCAGCTGCGGATAGTGTCGAGTTAACGACAGATAATACCGATATATGGTGAATATTAATGAATGATGGAGTCATGGTGGCGTATAACACAACATGGCTGCAGAAGATTTCAAGCTGATTAACGAAGAGATCGGGCCCGTTGCGGCGGTCGCGTTGCTCATCGGAACGGCGGTCGGAATGAGCGGTTTCATCGTTCCGACGCAGATGGCGGCGATCGCTGGACCCTCGGTCACGGTTGCGATTCTGATCTCGGTGCTTCCGATGGTTCTCGGGGTGCTCCTGTTGTTACAACTCGGTGGGGCGATCCCCGTTTCCGGCGGGATCTACGTCTACGACTCCGGGCTCGGCGATTTCACGCGCGAGAGATAGGATGCCAGGTCAGTCGTCGTGATCATGCCGATAACGCCCTCGTCCTCGTCGACGACGGGCAGGTGGTGGAAGCCGCGTTCGATCATGAGATCCGCCGCGTCGCGGATGGTGTCCTGTGCGGACGCCGTCACGACGTCCGTGCTCATGTATCGCGACACCGACGTCTCGGCCTTCGGATGGCTCTCGGCGACGATGTTGACGAAGTCCGTCGTCGTCAGAATCCCCTCGAGTTGATTGTCCTCGCCGACGACGATGACCGATCCGATCTCGCGTTCGAGCATCACCTGTCCCGCATCTTCGACGAGCGTCTCCGGCGTGACGGTCTCCAGGTCCGTCGACATCACTCGGGCAACGAAAATGTCCTCCATACTATACGATATTCGCTACGAGGTATAAGAATTAGCCAACCGGTGCAATTGGTCGGAACCGCGCAGATGGCGCCTGATCCACCGCCGATAGCCGCACGGATAGTGGACCACTCGCGCGTCTCGTGCCCACTACCTATGATCGTTCGTCGTAAAATAGCCAGTACGTCGAACGACGACCCTGATTCGCCGTCGACGGGCGCCGCTGGTGAGAGCCGGGACGGTGGACTGACTGCTCCGACGCCGGCCGACGCGAGCGGGTACGGGATCACGCTCACCCTCGTCGGCGCGGTGTTGCTCGCGTTGGCGTACTACGGGGTGCTCGCGATCCAGGGACCGCGCGAACTCGGGCAAGCGTTGCCGGTCCCGTTTTACGGGCTCGCGATCGCACTCCTGTTCGTCGTCGAGTTGCTCCAGCGGAGAACGCTGACCGTCGTGACGATTTCGCGAGCGATCGCCCTCGCAGCGGGATACGGCGCGCTGTTCGTTCTCGCGGTCGAAGGCGGCACGTACCTCTGGGAGCGGCCCGACATCGCGCTCGAGGGGTACGCCGGCGTGTCGGTCTTCGCCGTCTCGCTCGTCGTCGCGGCGCTGCTCTACGTGGGCTACCTGACGCTTCGCGAAGCCGATCGACGCCCGATATAGTGGAGGCGAACCGACGCCGACGTCGAGACCCCGCTCTCCTTCGGCATCACGCGCGTAACATTACTGCGTACATTTAAATACAAACTCCGGTATAGTCGGTGACGTTGACTGGTACAACTCCGCCCTCGCTCGAGGGCACCTGCAAACTCCTCCCGGAACCCCAGCACGATCTGCTGGCGGCCGTCACCGAAGTGTACGGACGACTCGTCTCGACGCACGGTCCCCGAAACGTGCTGGTGCTGAAACGCCACCCCGCGGGGCTCGACGCGCTCGCGGAGACGCTCGCGGACGTCGAGACGCCCGCCGGCGTGGCCCGATCGCCCCGCGTCGAGTCGCTCCCGGAACACGCCTCGAAGACCGTCGAGGCGTACGACCCGACGCTCGACCGCCTCGAGTACGAGGAACGGATCGAGCTCATCTCGCTGGTGATCGACGGTGCGAGCCGCGACGTTCCCGACTACCTCGAGCGCGCCGCCCGTCACGAGAGCTTCGCCCGAGACGTCGGGCAGCTGTTGCTCGCGGCGACCCGCCAGCAGCTCCGCTTCGACGATCTCGAGGATCCACACGACTGTCTCGCTTTCCTGTGCGCGATGAACGACCGATTCCACGAGGCCCTCGAGGAGCGAGGGTTCGTCGAACGGGCGGACGTGATTCCCGGTTCGGTCTCGCTGCTCGAAGACGACGTCGACGGCGTTCGACGCCGCGTCACGGACTCGTTCGACGCCGTCCTCGCCGTCGAGTTCGAGGAGTACCGACGGCTCGACCGGCGCTACCTCGCCGCGCTCACTCGGGACGCCGACCTGGTGTGTCTGGGCGAACGCCACGCCAGCGTCGAACGAACCCGCGTCGAACCCGGCTCGATAGAGGCGATCGCATCGAACGCGGGGCTCGAGGTCGAACGCTTCGAGCCCGATCCGTCACGGGTCGACGGAGCCGACGCAGCGACCCGGCCGGCACACGGCGCAATTACACGGTTCCTCGCGACGGGCGAGTCGCCGTCGACGAACGCGAGCGACGGGTCGCCCGGTTCCGAGACGGGGCAGGCCCGCCGCATCCGCACCCGAACCGCGCGCGAGCAGGTCCGAACCGTCGCCGCGGAGATCCAGTCGCTCACCGACCGCCACGACTGGTCGTACGACGAGATCGCCGTCGCGGTCCCGCGGATCGAACGGGTTCCGGAGACCAGACGCCGACTCCGCGAGGTCGGGATTCCGACGGCGACGATCGGAACCTCCTCGCTCGCGGAGGATCCCGTCGTCAACGAACTCTACGCGTTCGTCACTCTCCAGAGTCGCCGGGCGCGCGGCGACGCGGGCGGGCTCGAGGATACGGCAGACGACTCGCTCGATCGCCTTCGCGCCCGCGTTCCCGAGTTCTCACCGTCGCTGCTCGAGGCGTGTACCGACGCGAGCGTCGAGCGCTCGCTCGAGCGGTGGATTCGACGAACGGATCTGAAGGGGCGGATCGCTCGCGACGAGACGTGGATCGACGCCAGGGAGCAGTTCGAGAGCGTCCGCCGCGTGCTCGAGATCGCCCGCTTCGTCGAGGGAACGGACCTGGTCGCCCCCGACTGGGAGGGACTGCGGCGGATGCTTCGACGGACGATCCAGTACGACGCGCCGTACGTTCACGCCGTCGAGACCCGGCCGCCGACCGGCGGCGTCACGGTCTGTGCGGCCGACGACCTGAAGTACGACTCGCGGACGGCCGTCTTCCTGCTCGATCTGATCGACGAGCAGTACCCGGGCGAGCAGTTCCTCACGCAGCTCTTCCCGCAGGCGTGGCTCCGGGAGATGCCGAACTACCCCGCCGTCACCGATCCGTCGGCCGCGACGACCGCGTCGACGTTCGCGCCGGTCACCGACGCAATCGACGTCGCCGACCCCTTCGAAACGTATCACGCCCAGCGCGCGCGACGACGGCTCGCCCTCGCCTCGCGTGCGGCCGAGGAGGTCCTGTACTGTTGTTCCTACGAGCGCGGCTCCGGCGGACTCCGGCGCACCTACGAGGAGTCGCGGTACCTGAAACTGATCGAGTCCGTGCCGGGGCTCACGCTCGAAGATGTCGACGCCGACACGACCGCGACGATCCACGGTGAAGCCGGCGCGATCGAGGCGCTGCTCGAGGAACCGCGCGGCGAACTCGAGCGCGTTCTTCGCGAGGCGAGCACCGGCGGAACGGCCGACCTCGCCGAGACCGAGGAGCTGTTCCAGGAGATCGCGGTCGTCCTCGAGGAGGGCGATATCGATCCGGAACTCGCCGAAGCGGTCCGTTCGCAGTTCGAGTTCGCCGCCGGGGAGGTGCTCCGCGATGACTGACGCCTTCCCGACGCTCACGGCGGACGGTCTCGAGACCTACCTCCACTGCCCGCGGCGGTACGAGTTCGCCCGCGTCCACGACCTCGAGCGCGACGACGACGAACGGCCGACACGAGACCGCGTCGCCCTTCTGCGGACGGCCGTCTGCGACGCGCTACGGCGCGGGAAGACCGATCCCGAACGACTCGAGGCCGCGGCCTCGAGTCGGCTCTCGGAGCTGTGGCGCGGACACGACGAGCGGTTCCACTCGCGGGCGCAGCGTCGCCACGAACTGGCGATTCTCGAGGCGACGCTCGAGGCCTACCTCGAACGGTTCGGCGACGACCACGCGGCGGGAATCTCCCGACTCGAGGAGACGGCTCCCGACGGCGAGTTCGTCGGGCCGAAGCTGCCGCTCGCGAGCACGCGCTCGCTCCCCGCGGCGGCCGAGACCGAGGAAGAGACGGACCCGGGGCACGTTCGAATTGACGCGTCCGTCGACTACGTCTACGGCGACGGCGCCGCGCTCGTCGGCGTCCGGTTCGTGCCGACGCTCGCGCCGCTCGGACTCCTGCGCTACCGGTCGGAGTGGGAGGGAGACGTCGCCGGCCTGTTCGTCGACCACTTCGATCCCGACGCGGAGTCGTTCGAACCGCAGGCCGTCGGCGCGCTCTTCGAGACGGCCGTCGTCCTCGACGGGCTCCGGAACCTGCGCGACGACCTCGAACTCGGGGATCGAACCTGCCGGTACGTCCAGATTCCGCTCGCCGATCGAACGGGGACCGCGGTCAACTGGGTACGGAACACCGTCGAGACGACGCTCAAGCCGATCGATCTCACCGACGTCTACCTCGACCATCACACCTACGGAATGACACACGAGCACCGAAACGAGACGGTCGACTCCCGGCTCGACGACGTCGCCGGCGCCGTCGTCGCCGGATCGTTCGATCCGAGCGCGCAGTGGGAACAGATCGAGCGCCACGCCTGTCCGGACTGCGGCTACACCGTCTGCTGTCAGGACTACCTGGCGACGGAGGTGCGCTTCGATGGCTGATCCCGACGCGTCCGACGTGCACGACGGCGGCCCCGAGGAACTCGAGCCGCGGGGCAACCAGCGCGCGGTGATCGACAGCCGGCGGGCCTGTACGTCCGTCGACGCGGGGGCCGGGACCGGGAAGACGACGACGATGCTCATGCGACTCGAGCGCGCTATCGAGCGCGACGCCGTCGACCCCGACGACGTGCTGGTGGTGACGTTCGCCAACGAGGCCGCGGCCAGCATCCGGGAGGCGGTCGCCGAGCGACTCGACCCCGAGGCCGCGGCGGCCATCGACGTCTCCACCTACCACTCCCTCTGTTATCGCCTCGTCGGCGAGTACGCCTACTACCTCGGCTACTCGCCCGAGTTCGAGGTCGTCACCGAACGGAAACGCCGCCGGATCGTCGGCCGACTCCTCGCCGAGCGCGAGTACGAGTTCGCGTCCTCGTCGGCGGGCGACGGCTCGCCGACCGAACTCGCCGACGCCGTCGACCGGTTCATCCAGGCGATAAGCCAGGAGGACGTCATGCCGGCGGAGCTCCGCGACCAGTTGCCCGACGTTCGCACCCTCGAGCTGTGCAACGAGTTCGTCCTCTGGCTCGAGCGAACCGCCGAGGAGGAACTCTCCTTCGACAACGAGGCGCTGCGCTTCTTCAACCGCGACGAGCACGCCGACGCCGCCCGCGAGGCCCTGGTCGAGTACGGCACGCTCCTCACTTACTGTCGGGAGAAGATCGCCGAGGCCCCGGCGCCGTTCCGCGAGGACGACGTGGTCCGGGACGTCGACCGCTACCTGCGGGTCCTCCAGACCTGCGTGACGAACACGATCGATGCGCTCTCGCTCGAGGAGCCGACCACGAAACACCTTCCGCGAGCGCTGTTCGGCAACCAGATCTGGGGGGCGGCGACCGGTCGCATCGAACAGACGCCGTTCGGTCGCCTGAAACACTACGTCGAGTTCCTCCGGCTCGCTCGCCACTACACCGAGGTGTACGCGGATTACCACGCCCGCCTCGAGCAGGAGCGGGTCTTCGACTTCGACGAACTGGTGCGAACGGCGACGAGACTGCTCGAGGACGACGCCGTCGCGAGCGAGATCACGGGTCAGTGGGAACAGGTCTACTGCGACGAGTTCCAGGACACCGACGAGACGCAGTTCGGACTCATCACCGAGCTGACGGCCGGTCCCGACCGGCCGGAGCTGCTCGCGATCGGCGACAAGGACCAGGCGATATACGGCTGGCGCGGCACCGATCGGGAGGGACTCGACCGGCTCGCCGACGCCTACGACGACCACGAGGCGATCGAACTCGAGCTCAACTTTCGATCCCGTCAGGAGATCCTCGATCTGACCAACCGCTGCGACTACGGGCCGCAGTCCGCGAAGACGCTCCGGGAGGACGGCCGCACGCCGGGCGCGTACGACGAGGACGAGCCGCCGGATCGTGTCGTGAAGATCGAGAGCGACGAGATAGCGCCCTCGACGGCCGAACAGGTCGCGACGACGGTCTCGAGACTCCTCAACGGAGCGTGCGAGAACGTCCCGCAGCGGACGCTGGAGGACGTCGCGGTCATCGTCCGCACCAACCGACACGCCCAGGCGATTGCCGACGAGCTTCGGGACCGGCAGATCCCCTACGAGATTTCGGGCTCCCCGCGCGGCGAGATCTCGCCCGGCATCCGGACGCTCCTCTCGTATCTCCGCGTGCTGGTCGATTCGGATGCGGACGCGCACCTCCGGCGGGTCCTCCTGTACCGCTACCGGCTTCCGGAAGCCGACCTGGCGACCCTGCAGGGTCGGTCCGGATCGCTGTACGACGCCGTCTTCGAGGTCGACGCCGACGCGCTCGAGGCGAGAGACCGACTCGAGCGGTCGCGCGATCACCTCGAGGAACTGGAGACGATGCGCGACGTCTACCCGCTGTCGGGCTTTCTCGCGCGGTTTCGCGAGCTCACCCGCCTCGAGTGGTTCCTCACGAGCGAGGAACGGACCGACCTCGAGCGGATCGAACGGTTCGTCGAGCGCTACGATCCCGAGACCGTGGTACAGACCCTCTCGGCGGAGGTCGTCGACGCGCTCGAGGGAACGCTCCGCGGCAGCGAGAGCGACCGAACCCGGGGCACGCAGTCGGCGGATGGCGTCGACGTGATGACGGTCCACCAGGCGAAGGGGCTCGAGTTCGACACCGTACTCGCCCCCTACCTCTCTGACGAGGAGTGGTGCGTCGACGGCGACTACGCCCGGCGCGCCCGCTACCGGCTGCTCGCCGCGACGCTCGACGACGACGTCGAGTCGCCCCTGCTCGCGGATCTCGCGACCGAAACCGTCGGCGAGGAGTGGCGCGTGCTCCACGTCGCGCTCACCCGGGCGGAAAACCACCTCTTCGTGTTCGGCTCCGACTACGAGTACGACGGCGACGAGACCGAGCTCGCGGCCTCGACCGCGGAAGCGTGCCTCGCGCCGGCGATCGACTGGTCGGTAACCGGCCAGCGGATGGATCTCTGGTCGACGCTGACCGAGAGCTTCGAACGGGTGCGCGAGACGTACCCGCGGACGGTCGTGGACCGAACCGACGAAGTTGCGCTCGCCGCCGACGAGCGGCCGGGAACGATCACCTACTACGCCGGCTACGACGATCGACCGGTCGAACCGCTCGAGACTCGCGAGGCGATCGAGACCGTCCACCGGCTCGGCCGGCTGCTCCGGCACGGCAACCTCCTCCCGGCCGCGGACGCGGCGAGTCACGCTCGCGACGAGGTCGAACCGCGACTTCGGGTGCCCGGCGGTCGACGACCGTCCGCCCTGTCCTCGGAGACCGTCCGGTTCCCGGTCCGGGCGCTTTCGGACGCCGGTGAGCTCCCCGTCGCGATGCGCCACAGTTACACGGCGATGGAGACCCACGATAGCTGTCCGCGCAAACACTACCTCGATCACGTCGTGCGAGCGGTCGACGACCCCGTCGTCACCGGCGCCGACGGACGGCCGATCCGGGACCCGGAAACCGAGACCAGTTCCGGCGCGCGAGTCGTCGGCTCCGTCTTCCACGACGTCGCCGAGGAGGCGTTCCACCGGGAGTACGAGACGCGAGCGGCCTGGCGCGAGGCCGCCTCCCGACAGCTCACTGCGCAGGGGCTGCTCGAGCACCGCGAGGCCGTCCTCGCCTGCGTGGATCGCTACTTCGAGGCGACCGCGCCGGGCTACGACCGGCCGGTCGCCGACTGGGACTCGCTCGCCGCGGAGTTGCCGTTCACGCTGGGAGACGTCGACGGCGTTACCGGCGACGTCGTCGGCTACGTGGACTCGGTCCGGCGGCTTCCGCCGATCGACGAGGACGATGGGGGCGGCATCGCCGTGCTCGACTACAAGGCGACCGCCGACCGGATCGACGCCGCGGATGCCGCCCAGCTCGCGCTGTACGCCCGCGCCTGCCGTCGGCGGTTCGACGAACCCGTTTCGGCCGTCGGCTACGTCTACGTCGGTGCGGTCGACGGCCCTCGAGTCGACCTCTTCGATCCCGACGAGCTACCCGAGTGGGCGTCGGTCCACGAGGCGCTCGAGGCGGTCGACGACCCGTCGTACCGCGAGATCAGCCCGGGGGAGCACTGTCGGTTCTGTCCACACCGCTCGCTGGGGTGTGCGCCCGACGAGTACGCCGAGTCCGCGGACGACGACTGATACTGTCGGACAGAACAATTTGAAGATCGGTCGCGAATAGTCGGTCGTCGCCTTCGGAGACGGCCGAGTTCGAGCGACCGACTTCTCACTGACTTCTGTCTGACAGTATGACGACGGGCGATCGAACGCGTTTATTTAACCCCGGACGAACGCGCGGGTATGATCGAGGCGACGCTCTGCTTTCCGCTCCGCGACGGAAGCGGCGACTGCGACGACGAGGTGCTCCTGATCGAGAAACGCCGCGGCCTCGGCGAGGGGTGGTACAACGGACCCGGCGGAAAACTCGAGGGCGGCGAGACGCCCCGCGAGTGTGCCGTCCGCGAGACGCACGAGGAGGTCGGCCTCGAGGTCGATCCGGCCGACCTCGAGAAAGCGGGCGAACTCTCGTTCGTGCTCGACGACGAGGCCCACACGTTCTGTCACGTGTTCCGCACCGGGGCGTTCACGGGCGAACCGCGAGCGTCCGAGGAGGCCCGCCCGGAGTGGTTCGCCGTCGACGACGTTCCCTACGACCGGATGTGGGAGGACGACCAGCTCTGGCTCCCCGGCGTCCTCGAGGGCGACACGGTCATCGGCGAGTTCCGGTTCGTCGGGGGCGAACCGCTCGACGAGGCCAACTTCGCGGATCACGTGCTCGAGTGGGACGTCTCCTTCCCGTCGAACTGTTGAGCGCTCGCGGCTGTGCGGCGAGTCGACCGGTCTCCAGTCGTCCGCGTTGCTATAGTAGCCACTGACAGTCGGTGCACACCCGATCGACGTCATCTCGAGGTCGACACCACCGACCCCGCCCACGACGGCTGTGCGATCGGTGTGGAACCCGTTTCAGTTGGTACTATATCGTACTCGTACCGTCAATCCGCTTCGGCTACTAGCGGGTAGCGACGACCATCCCGATGATTGACACACGTCGTCGACGGATGTTGGTAGTCGTGGCCACCGGTGCGGTCGGTGCAGTACCGGCTGCGTAACCGAACTTCCGTCCGGTCAGATCACGGCTTCAACAGCACTTTTCCGGAGCTCTTGCGATCCTCGATGTACCGGTGAGCCTCGGCCGCGTCCTCGAGCGCGAACGACTCGCCGATTATCACCTCGAGGTCGCCGCTCGTCAGCCCCTGCGTGAGTTCGGGGACGGCCTTCGCGATCTTGCCCGGATCGTGGTAGGAGGCCCGGCCGAGGTGGAATCCCTTCACGGTCTTGTTCTCGAAGAGCAGCCGCCTGTTCTCGGCGCTGGCGGGAACGCCGCTCGCGACGCCGTAGGTGACCATCCGCCCGAAGTGGGTCATCGCGTCGAGGCTCCGTTCGAAGACGTCGTCGCCGACGCTCTCTAAGACGAGGTCGACGCCCTCGCCGTCGGTTTCCCGATTGACGACGTCCCGAAAATCCGTCTCAGTGTAGTTGATCGGGTGATCGCAGCCGAGGTCGGCGGCGAGCTCGAGCTTTTCTTCGGTGCTCGCGGTGCCGAACACCTCCGCGCCGGCGTTCGAGGCCAGCTGGACGGCAGCCGTGCCGACGCCGCCCGCGGCGGCCTGGATCAGTACGGTCTCGCCCTCCTCGAGTCCGGCCCACTCGAACAGGCAGCTGTGGGCGGTGAGGTACTGGACGGGGAAGCCGGCGGCCTCCTCGAAGCCCATCCCCTCCGGGATCGGAAAGAGCATCCGGGCGTTCGCGGTGGCGTACTCCGCGTAACCACCGCGGTCGAGCATTCCGACGACGCGGTCGCCCTCGTCGAGGCCGACGCCTTCGCCGGTCGCGTCGATCGTTCCCGCGGCCTCCATGCCGGGGGCGTACGGCGCCTCCGGACCGCCCGGGTAGAGACCCCGGCGTTGCATGATGTCCGCGAAGTTGATGCCCGCGGCTTCGACCTCGAGACGGACCTCGCCGGCGTCCGGTTCCGGCGCGTCGCGGTCGACGACCTCGAGCGTCTCGGCGTCACCGTACTCCGTTATCTCGATTGCCCTCATAGAACACCGGTTGTAACCCGTGTGCATAAAGATTCGACAACTGGAAACCCTCAGCTGAGAGTTTCTCCGACTCGACGGAGCGGCCGTCCGATCACGAAACCGGGAGGAAGCCGAAATCTCGATCCTCGGACAGCGACGACGCGCTCGCACACCTTCGCATGGTTTAAGACCGCGCTGACTGATTTTCGAGGCATGAGCGACGAGAGTCAAGAGCTCGGGATCACCGAGTCGAAATCGCACAAACCCGGCGAGTGGTACGCCGAGGTCGTCCAGAAGGCGAATCTCGCGGACTACGCGCCGATGGGCGGGTTCATCGTCACGAAGCCTCGCGGCTACGCGCTGTGGGAATCGCTCCAGGACACGCTCGACGGCTGGTTCAAGGAAACCGACGTCGACAACGTCTACTTCCCGATGTTCATCCCGGAGAGTTACCTCGAGCGCGAGAAGGACATCGTCGAGGGGTTCGACCCCGAGGTCGCGTGGGTGACCCACGGCGGCCACGAGGAACTCGAGGAGCGACTGGCCGTGCGCCCGACCAGCGAGTCGATCATCGCACCCTTCATGGCCGACTGGACGCGCAGCCACCGTGATCTCCCGCTGCGACTGAACCAGTGGTGTTCGGTCGTCCGATGGGAGGCGACGGAGACGAAGCCGTTCTTCCGCACGAAGGAGTTCATGTGGCAGGAGGGACACACCGCCCACGCGACCGACGAGGGCGCCTGGGAGGAGGTCTGGACCCGTCTGGGCCAGTACGAGCGCGTCTTCGAGGAACACCTCGCGATTCCCGTCCTCCGCGGGAAGAAGCCCGACCACGACAAGTTCCCCGGCGCCGATACGACGACGACCGTCGAGGCGCTGATGCCCGACGGGAAGTCCGTCCAGGGAGCGACGAGCCACCACCTCGGTCAGAGCTTCGCCGAGGCGTTCGACATCACCTTCGCCGACGAGGACGAGGAGGAACAGACCGCCTACACGACCTCCTGGGGGCTCTCCTGGCGCGCACTCGGCGCGCTCATCATGACCCACTCGGACGACCAGGGACTCGTGCTCCCGCCGACGATCGCGCCCACCCAGGTCGTCGTCGTCCCCATCTGGCAGGCCGATACGCAGGAGAAGGTTCTCGACTACTCCGAGAAGATCGCCGGCGAACTCGAGGCGGCCGGCTTCCGCGTCGAACTCGACGACCGCGACGAGCGCAACCCCGGTTTCAAGTTCAACGAACACGAACTCAACGGGATTCCGCTGCGCCTCGAGATCGGCCCGAACGAGGTCGACGACGAGGAGGTTACGCTCGTCCACCGTCCCGACAACGAGGATACCGTTGCCGACCGCGAGGGAATCGTCGACACCGTCGACGAACACCTCGACGCGATCTTCGACAAGCTGTACGAAACGGCCGAGGAGAACCTCGAGGAGAACGTTCGCGAAGCGCACAGCCCGGAGGACATCCTCGGCACGATCGGCAAGCACGGCGGCTACGTGAAGACGCCGTGGTGTGGCGACCAGGCCTGCGAGGAGGCCATCAAGGAGAAGATCGCCGCCGAGATCGTCATGCAGCCGCTCGAGGAGCAGGGTGGCTCGACCGCGGGCGAAGTCGTCGAACCCGACCGCGACGAGTGTGGCGTCTGCGGGGAGCCGGCCGACGAAATCGCGTACTTCGCGAAGTCCTACTGACTCTCCCTTCCTTTCTGCGCTCGGCCGTCGGTGTGCGAACTGCAGCCGGATCGCACGTCAGACAGTCTCAATCAGTACCTAACTCTTTAACCGAAGATTGCTTATCGCGAGAGAACGATATACCAGTGTGGTGTTCACTCTGGTGGGTGAACACTACGTGCCTCTGACACCTTTCCTGGGAAACCGATTACGAGTTAGCGAGTAGCGCCGTAAGGGCCGGATCTCACTACCGAGGTTGATATCTCATCCGATACTGTTCGATTTCTAACTAGCGTCTGACGGCATCCTCTCCCTATGAATAATAGTTTTAGATAAACACCTTAATCACATCTATATGTGTATATAATACACTTAGCCATTATGGGGTAGCCTCTTATGATTGTTCCCGCAAACCGGTGGTATGTCACAGCCACACGTGTCATCCACCGATCATTCGCGGGGACTCGCCGACCCCGCGGACGAACGGTCGAACTGCGGTGTCGGTGTCGTCATGGACCTCGATGGGGATGGAGGTCACGACGTCGTCGCCGACGGACTCGAACTACTCGTCAATCTCGAACATCGCGGAACGACCGGTGCGGAGAAGAACACCGGCGACGGCGCCGGCATCATGCTCCAGACGCCCGATGCGTTCTTCGCTGACGTTCTCGAGACCGATCTTCCGGGCCCCTACGCGGTCGGCTCGCTCTTTTTGCCGACCGACGACGAGGCTCGCGAGGCGCTCACTACGGTCGTCGAGGACGTCCTCGCGAAGTACGAACTCGAGGTCCTCGAGTGGCGCGACGTCCCGACGAACAACACCGATCTCGGGCAGACCGCGCTCGATTCGGAACCCGACGTCTGGCAGGTCGCCGTCGCACCGGAAGACGATCTCTCCGGAGAGGCGTTCGACCGACGCCTCTACGTCGCCCGGCGCGCGATCGAGAACGCAATCGAAGACCGGGATCTCGACGGGACGGACCGCTTTTACATCTGCTCGCTCGACTCGAAGACGATCGTCTACAAGGGACTGCTGAAGGGCGAACAGGTCGCCGCCTACTACCCGGACCTGACCGACTCCCGTCTCGAGTCTACGTTCGCGATGGTTCACGAGCGCTTCTCGACGAACACGCTCGGCGCCTGGCACCTCGCCCACCCCTACCGCAACATCATCCACAACGGCGAGTTCAACACGATCCGGGGCAACATCAACTGGATGCGCGCCCGCGAGACCGACCTCGAGAGCGACGTCTTGGAGGATCTCGAGGCCGTCAAGCCGATAATCGACGACCCGGATCAGTCGGACACCGCGAGCGTCGACAACGCGCTCGAGTTGCTGATGCAGGACGGACGCGACTTAGAGCACGCGCTGCGGATGCTCGTCCCCGAGGCCTGGCGCGGCGACGAGGGGATGGACCAGGACCGCAAGGACTGGTACGACTTCCACGCCTCGCTGGTCGAGCCGTGGGACGGCCCCGCGCTCGTCGCGGCGACCGACGGCGAACGCGTCGGTGCCGTCCTCGATCGCAACGGCCTCCGTCCGTGCCGGTACGACGTCACGACGGACAACCGGCTGATCGTGGCCAGCGAGGCCGGCGCGCTCGAAACCGATCCCGAGGAGATCGACGAGCGCGGCCGCCTCCAGCCCGGACAGCTCTTCCTCGCCGACCCGAACGAGGGCCGCGTCATCCCGGACGACGAGGTCTTCGACGACCTCACCGGCGACCGCTACGGCGAGTGGGTCGACGAGGCGCAGGTCCACCTCGACGACGTCGTCACCACGACCGACAGTTCGCCCCGAGACGCCGTTTCGGCGCTTCGCGACCAGCAGGCCGCCTTCGGCTACACGCACGACGAACTCGAGAACCTGATCGAGCCGATGACCCAGAAGGGGAAGGACCCGGTCGGCTCGATGGGCGACGACACGCCGCTGTCGGTCCTGACGGAGTTCAACCGTCCGCTGTTTTCCTACTTCAAGCAGCTGTTCGCGCAGGTCACCAACCCGCCGCTGGACTACATCCGCGAGGAGCTGGTCACCTCGATGGAGAGCCGCCTCGGCTACCAGCGCAATCTGCTCGACGAATCGCCCGACCACGCCCGCCAGCTCGTCCTCGACTCGCCGATCCTCACGGACGCCGAACTCGCGTCGATCCGCGACTGTTCGGCCAACGACATCACCGCGGCGACGGTCGACATCACCTACGAGCCGACGAGCGACGAGTCGGGTGCCGCCCTCGAGGCGGCGATCGAACGCGTCCGCGAGGACGCCGTCGAGGCTATCGAAGCGGGCCACGACGTCCTGATCCTCTCCGACCGAGGCGTCGACGCGGACCGCGCGGCGATACCGAGCCTGCTCGCGACCGGCGGCGTTCACCACCACCTCGTTCGCAACGGGCTGCGCAATCACGTCGGCCTCGTCGTCGAGTCCGCCGATCCGCGCACGGTCCACCACTTCGCGACGCTCGTCGGCTACGGCGCGGGTGCGGTCAACCCGTACCTGGCCTACCAGACGATCGAGGACATCACCGCCGGCCCCGACGGCGCCGAGACCGAGGTCGCCATCGACGCCTACGTCGGCGCGGTCGAAGACGGACTGCTGAAGATCATGGCCAAGATGGGGATTTCGACGGTCGAGAGCTACCAGGGCGCCCAGATCTTCGAGGCGGTCGGCCTCGACTCCGACGTCGTCGAGGAGTACTTCGAGGGCACCGAGAACCGAACAGAGGGGATCGGCCTCGCGGAGCTCGAAGACGACGTCCGCGAGCGTCACGCGGCCGCCTTCGGCGAGGACGACTCGAAACTCGACCGCCACGGCGAGTTCGAACACCGCTCGAGCGGCGTCCACCACCAGTGGAACCCCGACACGGTCGGCGCGCTCCAGCAGTCAGTTCGGGCGAACGACTACGAGCGCTACCAGGAGTTCGCCGAACAGATCAACGACCAGCAGCAGAACCTCCAGACTCTGCGCGGACTCCTCGAGTTCGAGGCTGATCGGGAGTCGATTCCGATCGAAGAGGTCGAGCCGGTCACGGACATCGTCGAGCGGTTCTCGACGGCCGCGATGAGTCTCGGATCGCTCTCGCCGGAGGCCCACGAGAACAACTCGATCGCGATGAACCGCATCGGCGGCAAGTCCAATTCGGGCGAGGGCGGCGAACCGCCGGAACGGTTCAACACCGAACGCGAGTGTAACGTCAAGCAGGTGGCGTCGGGCCGCTTCGGCGTCACCTCGACGTACCTCTCTAACGCCGACGAGCTCCAGATCAAGATGGCCCAGGGCTCGAAGCCCGGCGAGGGCGGTCACCTCCCCGGCCAGAAGGTCAACGAGATGATCGCCCACGTCCGCAAGTCCACGCCCGGCGTGGGGCTCATCTCGCCGCCGCCGCTGCACGACATCTACTCGATCGAGGACCTCAAACAGCTGATCTTCGATCTGAAGACGGCCAACGAGAGCGCCGACATCAACGTCAAGCTCGTCAGCGAGGCGGGTATCGGCACCATCGCGGCGGGCGTCGCGAAGGCCAACGCCGACGTGGTCCACATTTCGGGCCACTCCGGCGGCACCGGCGCCTCGCCGCGAACCTCGATCAAGAGCGCCGGCCTCCCGTGGGAGCTCGGCCTCGCCGAAGCCAACCAGATGCTCTGCCGGACCGGCCTGCGCGACCGCATCCGCGTCTCCGCGGACGGCGGCATGAAGACCGGTCGCGACGTCGCCGTCGCTGCGCTGCTCGGCGCCGAGGAGTACATCTTCGGCACCGCCTCGCTGGTCACCTCGGGCTGCGTGATGGCCCGACAGTGTCACAAGAACACCTGTCCGGTCGGCGTCGCCACCCAGCGCGAGGACCTGCGCAAGCGCTTCCCCGGCGAGCCCGAACACGTCATCAACTACATGACGTTTATCGCCCAGGAGCTGCGCGAGATCATGGCCGAACTCGGCTTCGAGACCGTCGACGAGATGATCGGCCGCGTCGACGTCCTCGAGCAGCGCACGGACGTCGATCACCCGAAGGCGCGTAACGTCGACCTCTCGGCGATGCTCGCCGATCCCGGCGGCGAGGTTCGTCGGAAGATCCGCGAGCAGGACCACGAACTCGAGGACCACCTCGACCGCGACCTCATCGACGCCGCGGCGTGCGCGATCGAAGACCAGGAGCCGGTCTCGCTCGCAGCGGACGTGACGAACGTCGACCGGACCGTCGGCGCGATGCTCTCGAACCGCATCACGGATCGTTACGGCGAGCCCGGGCTGCCCGAGGATACCATTACCGTGGACCTCGAGGGCACCGCCGGCCAGAGCTTCGGCGCGTTCCTCGCCAGCGGCGTTTCGCTCCACCTCGATGGTAGCTCCAACGACTACGTCGGCAAGGGGCTCTCCGGCGGCAAGATCACGGTCCGGACCCCGGAGACCGCGAGCTACGATCCGACCGAGAACGTCTCGATCGGCAACGTCGCGCTCTACGGCGCGACCGACGGCCAGTGTTACGTCAACGGCGTCGCCGGCGAGCGCTTCGCCGTCCGAAACTCCGGCGCCAAAGCCGTCGTCGAGGGCGTCGGCGATCACGGCTGCGAGTACATGACCGGCGGCGTCGTCGCCGTGCTCGGGGAGACGGGGAAGAACTTCGCTGCGGGGATGTCCGGCGGCGTCGCCTACGTCTACGATCCCGACGAGGACTTCGCCGACCGGGCTAACACCGGAATGGTCTCGCTCCACGACGACCTCGAGGACGCCGACGTGGAGATGCTGCGTCGCCTCGTCGAGAACCACGTCGCCTACACGGGTTCCGAGCGCGGCCGGGAACTGCTCGAGAACTGGGAGCGCGCGCTCGAGTCGTTCGTGAAGGTGATGCCCGAGGCGTACCACCAAGCGATCACCGAGCAGGGCAGCGACGACGTTCGCAGCGAACTGCCGGGGACGCCCGAGACGCCCGCCGACGCCGAGTCGGCCGGGTTCGCCGCGAGCGACGACTGACGGACGACTCCGTCTTTCAGCCCCCCTTCTCGAGCACTCTATTGCCCGCAGAGCGCTGCGCCCATCACGGCGAGCGAGTCCACTGCGACGAGCAGGGTTCGTAGTCGTAGACCATTATCTCGGGCGAAATCGAGATTTCGTCGTCGGTGATCCGTACGAAGAGTCCGTCCGCTACTTCGTGTCTGGGCGGCGAAACCTCCCACGACTTCGTTTCCCGCCGTCCGTCCTCGAGTTCGATCTCGACGTCGTAGTCGCCGAACGCCTTCACTGTGGAAAGGCGTTCTCGATCGTCGGGCTCGACAGGCGCAACCTCGTCGACGAGGAGTTCGCCCTCCGTGCCGTCTGCGACCGTCACCGTCACCGTGATCGATTCGTCGGTATCGTTCGAAATGGAGACGTCTCGCGGCGAGGAGAACGCCGTCTGTCGTTCGAACGAGAGTCGGTGCCTCTCGCCGTCGCGCTCGACCTCGTGTTCGTACGAATCGCCGTCCTTCCAGAGGGGCGTGCTGTCGTTCACGGCCTGATCGTACGGGAGCCCGCCGTCGGTTTCGTACGCGCCGTCTTCGAACGCGGCGTCGACCTCGGCCGCGAGATCGTCGGGAAGTTCGTCGTAATCGACGAACGGCGCGACACACTCAGCGTACTCGACGTTGTCATCGTCCGACCCCGCTTCGGGGCTGCCGGATTCTCTCGAAACCGTATCGAGACACCCGCCGGCAACGGCGCTCGCGGCCGCCGAAGCGAGAAGCGTCCGTCGATTCTCATCCATGGTCGATCCAGCGGGCGATCGGGTAAGTCCTTTCAGAAGGGTGAAACGCGCGTTTGAGCCTCTCGCGTTCGTCAGTCGCGACCTAGCGTATGGAACTCGTCGTTCGGCCGCATGCCGGCGAACATCGCCAGCCGGTTGCTCAGGTTGTAGAACGCGGTGACGGAGGCGATGTCCCAGAGTGCCTCCTCGCTGAAGCCGGCCTCGCGCAGCGCCTCGAGGTCCTCATCCTCGACCTCGGTCGGCCGTTCGGTGAGTTTCACGGCGACATCGAGCATCGTCCGGTGGGCGTCGTTGATGTCCGCCGTCCGGTAGTTGGCGACCAGCTGGTCTGCCAGCAGCGGATCGTCGGCGTAAATCCGCACGAGCGCGCCGTGGGCCACGTTGCAGTAGTAGCAGTGGTTGACGCCCGACACCGCGACGACGATCATCTCGATCTCCTCGCGCTCGAGGGCGGTGTCTTCGACGAGGGCGTCGTGGTACTCGAAGAACGCCCGGAAGTGCGAGGGCTTGTACGACAGCGCCGAGAACACGTTCGGGGTAAAGCCGGCGCGTTCGGTTTCCTCGGCGATTCGTTCCCGAAGATCCTCCGGCAGGTCCTCGAAATCGGGAACGGGGAATCGATCCATCGCGTCGGCTTCGAGTTCGGGGTCGGGTCCGGAGTCGGACATACCCGCGACTTCGAAGTCGATCGATATAATTCGCGGTGCCGTTCACCCCAGTTCGTTCTCGGTCTCGAGGACGCCGGCGGCGCCCTCGGCCGCCTCGAGCAGTGTCTCGAGGCCGGGCGTCTCGAGCAGGTGGGCCGCACAGTCGCAGTCAGAGGCCCCGAAGTCGGGAACCGCCTTCCCGGGGACGCACTCGCGAGTTCGCACTCCCGGTCGGCGTCGGGGAACCGTGCGGTCGCCGCGAGGCTCGTCGCCTCGTGGCAGAGCAGGTAGTCGACGTGCCAGTGACGCACCTCGCGTTCCCCTCGAGCCAGTTCGCGATGGCGGTCTCGCGAGCAGCGCGAGTGAGACCTCGTCGGAGCACTCCGACGGCGGTCGAGCCGAGCGAAACCGCCGGGCCCGAACGCGCTGCCGACGCAAGCGTGCGTTTCGGCCGCGAACTCGATCTCCCCGATCGACGCCGATCGCGAGGACGTAGGTGCCGCCCATACCCGATCTCGTCTCCCGCCGGCCAAAACGCCGCCGACTCGAGTGCCACGCCCCAGCCGCGACGTCTCGCTCGAACCGTCGGCTTCGCTACCGTTTTCCGTTCCAGCGACGACGACGGCACATGGACGACGCACTCGTCATCGGCGGCACGCGCTTCATCGGTCGCCACCTCGTCGAGGAGTTACTCGAATACGGCTACGACGTGACGATCTTCAACCGCGGGAACCACGAGAACCCCTTCGCCGACGACGATCGGGTTCGGCGGATCGAAGGCGACCGGACGAACGACTCGGCGCTCGAGGCGGCCGCGAGCGAGGCTGACCCCGACGCCGTCTTCGACTGCGTCGCCTACTACCCGAAGGACGTCCAGGCGGCAACCCGGATCTTCGACGACTGCGAGGCGTACGTCTACATTTCGAGCGGTGCCGCCTACGCGAACGAGGAGATCCCCAAGCGAGAGGGAGAGACGCCGCTCGAGAGCTATACCACGGAACAGGCGGTCGACGACTCCGGCGAAACCTACGGCCCGCGCAAGGCCGAGGGTGACCGGGCCGTCTTCGCCGCCGCGGAGCGGGGCGTCAACGCCATGGCGGTGCGTCCGTGCATCGTCTACGGCCCCCGCGACTACACCGAGCGGCTGGACTTCTGGATCGACCGCGTGAACCGCTTCGACCGCGTCGTGGTTCCCGGCGACGGGACGAACGTCTGGCACCGCGCGTACGTCGAGGACGTCGCCAGCGCGCTCCGGATCGTCGCCGAGCGAGGCAACGCCGGCGAGGCCTACAACGTCGGTGATCGTCGACTGGTTACGCTCGAGGAGATGGTCGACGTCATTGCTGCCGAACTCGACACGACGGTCGACGTCGTCACCGCCGGGCCCCGCGAACTCGAGGCCGGCGAGATCGAACCCGACGACTACGTCCTCTACCGGGAGTACCCTCACGTCCTCTCGACCGCGAAGCTCGCCGACCTCGGGTGGGAGTCGACGCCGCTCGAGGAGGCGATGGCGCGCTCGGTCGCGGACTTCCTCGAGAGCGACCGCGACGGCAGCGACTACGACCCCGGACGGGAGAACGAAGAGCGCGTGCTCGGGATTCTGGACACGTTCTGAAGCTCGAGTCGACGACGAAGGTGGCGTTGCTGACCTGCTGTCCGACCGTCCGATCGTATCGCCGAGCAACAACACGTATATTTCGTTGGTGAGTCAGCTACCGTATGTTCGAGAAGTCGACGTGGATTCGACTCCCGCGGAACGTGATCGTCGGACACGACGTGCTGTCGAACGTCGTCGACGTCGTCGACGAACTCCACCTTCAGGGGACGCCGCTGTTCGTGACCAGTCCGACACCGCGCCGCGTCGCCGCCGATCCGATCGCGGCCGATTTCGAGGCCGTCGGCATCGAACCGGCGATCGTCACGATCGAGTCGGCGACGTTCGACGCGGTCGAGCGAGTGATCGAAACCGCCGAGGCCGAGGATCCGTCCTACCTCGTCGGCGTCGGCGGCGGCAAGGCGATCGACATCGCGAAGATGGCCAGCGACCACCTCGATATGGGCTTTCTCTCGGTGCCGACGGCGGCCAGCCACGACGGCATCGTCAGCAACCGCGGCTCGGTTCCGGACGGCGATACGCGCCACAGCGTCGCGGCCGAACCGCCGCTCGCGGTCGTCGCCGACACCGGGGTCCTGGCCGAAGCGCCCTGGGAGCTGACGACGGCCGGCTGTGCGGACATCATCTCGAACTACACCGCGGTGATGGACTGGCGGCTCGCGAAGCGGCTCAAGGACGTCGAGTACTCCGAGTACTCGGCCGCGCTCTCGGAGATGACCGCCGAGATCCTCGTCGACAACGCCGACCTCGTCCGGCCGGGACTCGAGGAGTCGGCCTGGATCGTCACCAAGGCGCTGGTCTCCTCGGGCGTCGCGATGAGCATCGCCGGCTCCTCGCGACCGGCGAGCGGGGCCGAACACCTCTTCTCCCATCAGCTCGATCGACTGGAGCCCGGGACTGCCCTGCACGGCCATCAGGTCGGCGTCGGCTCGATCATGACCGCCTACCTCCACGGTGGAGAACGCGGCATCTGGCGGGACATCCGGGACGCCCTCGCGAGTATCGACGCGCCGACGACCGCGGCCGAACTCGGCATCGACGACGAAACCGTGATCGAGGCGCTGACGACCTGCCACGCGATCCGCGACCGCTACACGATCCTCGGCGACGGGATGAACGAGCGGGCCGCTCGAGAGGTCGCGACGAAGACGGGCGTCATCGACTGAGCGAGGAGAGACGGCTGGGAATCAGCCTTCCGTAGTTCCCGCGTGGATCGTACCGACCGTCTCAGCCGAGGTCCGCGCGCTCGAGGCGCCATCGACCGATCGCGAGCGGCAGGACGACCCAGCCCAGCAGGATGACCAGCATGAACCAGTCCTGGACGTAGAACGGATCGCCGACGCCGGTGCCGGCACCGGCGGCATGGAGCGGCCCGAAGTCCTCCGGGAAGACCAGTCCCATCCCGTTGAGGTAGGCCCCGGTCGGGCTCAGGCTGAAGACGAACTCGAGGAGGGTCTCGGTGTAGTCGACCCCGAGACGGTCGAAGACGAACTCGATCATCCGGACGGGACCGACCGGCAGGAAGTTCCAGACCAGGTTGAAGACGAAGAAAAAGCCGATGGCGCCGGCCATCGCCCGCGATCGACTCGCCGTCGCCGCCGAGATGCCGACGGCGATACAGACGTACGCCAGCGCGTACAGGAGCGTCAGTCCGGTAAAGGCCGCGTACTCGCCGTACTCGAGGCTCATGTCGGGGACCAGCACCCAGGCGGCGACGATCCCGACGGCGAACGCGACGAGGAGCGCGGTGGTGACGACGGCCGATCGAGCCAGCAGCTTCCCTAACACGACGTCGGTCCGGGAGACGGGCAGACTCAGCTGGTACTTGACGCTGCCCGACTCGCGTTCGCCCGCGATCGAGAGATACGCCGCGACCAGGGCGACGAGCGGAATCACGAGCGCGCCGCCGAGGCCGGCCAGGTTCCACAGCACCCAGTAGAACTCCGGCTCGGAACTGTTGCTCTGGCCCCAATAAAAGAGGAGCATGAAGAGGACGTAGAGCGCGGCGGGCGCCCAGACGAGTTTTGCCCGGCGGACGTCGAGGAAGTCCCGCTTCGCGACCGAGACGACGTTCACGCGATCACCTCCGGGACGACGGTTTCGTCGGTCCCGGTCCCACTCGACGCCCCAGTGTACCGGTTGAACAGTTGCTCGAGCGACGTGTCCGCCGAGAGGATATCCGTGACGGTCGCCCGCTCGTCGAGGTAGCGGACGACGTCGACTTTCACGCTCGAGTCCGTGCAGGCCGCGGTAACGACGTTCCCCTCGACCGTGACCTGCTGGACGCCGCCGATCGACGCCACGTCGAGGTCGTCCGGAACCGTCGCGAGTTCGACGTCGATCGTAGCGCTTCCAGCGGATTCGTCCCGAAGACTCTCGATCGTGTCGAGGGCGACGAGTTCTCCCTCGTTCATGATGCCGACGCGGTCACAGACCGCCTCGACCTCCGAGAGGATGTGACTCGAAAAGAACACCGTCGTGCCCGACGCCGCCTCCTCGCGGAGGAGTTCGCGCATGTCCTGGATCCCGGTCGGGTCCAGTCCGGAGGAGGGTTCGTCCAGAATCAGCAGGTCGGGGTCGCCGACCAGGGCCATCCCGAGCCCTAGCCGCTGGCGCATTCCCTTCGAGTAGCCGCCCGCCGTTCGTTCGGCGTCCTCGAGCAGGTCCACGCGTTCGAGAATTTCGTCGGGCGTGTCGGCGGCGTCTTTCGTCTCGATCACCCACTCGAGGTGTTCGCGAGCCGTGAGCCGTTCGTAGAGGGTCGCCCCCTCGGGGAGAACGCCGATCCGCTCGCGGATGCGTTCGGTCTCGTCGCGAGTGTCGTGACCGAGGACCGTCGCGGTTCCCGACGTCGGTCGGACGAAATCGAGCAACGTGTTGATCGTCGTCGACTTTCCGGCGCCGTTCGGGCCGAGGAAACCGAAAATCTCCCCGCTCTCGACGGTCAGATCGAGATCCGAGACGGCGAGAACGTCCTCGCCGTACCGTTTCGTCAGGGCGGACGTCTCGATGGCAGGCATGTGATCCGATAATGAAAATTCGGCTGTATTATTGTTCCGATAACACTTCCGATCGTGGAAGAAACGGTAGACAGTCCGAACGGTGCGACACGATTCGAAGGTCCGGGCGGGGATTCAGACGTGTTCGTCGAGGAAGTCCGCGATCGCCGAGTAGGCCTCGATGCGGTTCTCGAGCTTCGAGAAGCCGTGGCCCTCGTCCTCGAAAATCAGTTTTCGAACCGACACGCCCTGCGCTTCGGCCTTCTCGGCGATCTGTTCGGCCTCGCCGACGGGAACTCGGGGGTCGTTCTCGCCGTGGAGGACGAACAGCGGCGCCTCGATGTTCCCGATGTTGTTGGTCGGCGAGATATCCTCGAGGAACTCGCGGTCCTCCTCGAGGCTACCGTACTCCGCCTCGCGCAGTTCGCGGCGCCAGTCTCCAGTATTTTCGAGGAACGTGACGAAGTTGGCGATGCCGACGATGTCGACCCCCGCCGCCCAGAGATCGGGGTACTCCGTCAGCGCGGCCAGCACCATGAAGCCGCCGTAGGAGCCGCCCATGGCGGTGATCCGGTCGGGATCGACCGCGGGATGATCTTGGAGCCACTCGACGCAGGCCTCGATGTCCGCGACGGAGTCCATCCGCTTCTCGACGTCGTCGAGGGCGGCGTAGTCGGCACCGTACCCTGCCGAGCCGCGGACGTTCGGTTCGAAGTAGGCGTACCCCCTGTCGAGGAAGTACTGCTTGACGCTCGAGAACGACGGCCGACGCTGGCTCTCGGGGCCGCCGTGGATGTCGACGACGACGGACGTATTTCCGTCTTCGTGGTCGTCCGGCAGGGTAAAGAAGCCGGGCACCTCGAGGTCATCAAAACTCTCGACGTGGACGAGGTCGGATTCGTCGAACGACGCTCGCGGGATGCCCGCCGTCGGGGCGTCGGTCCAGCGCTCGGTCTCGCCGGTCTCGATATCGACCACGAAGACGTTCGTGTTGACCGTATCGCCGGTCGTCGACAGCGCGAAGCGCTCGGCGTCGGGGTCGAAGCTCACGCCGCCGGAGATGCCGCCCGGAAGATCCGGCTCGGGGAACGTCTCGAACTCGGTCGGATCGCCCGCGTCGAACTCGCCGACCGTCAACTCGGTGTAACCCTCGACGTTCTGTGAGTAGACGAACCGGCCAGTCTCGTCGTCCAGCGCGATGCCGTCGACGTTCCACCGTCCGCTGTCGACGACGGGCTCGAGCTCGCCGCTCTCGAGGTCGAGGTAGGCCAGGTAGAGCGTGTCGGCGTCGCCCTCGTCGGTGACCAGGTAGATACTCTCGCCGTCGGGTGCCCAGCTCGCGCTCTGGTAGCGGACGTCGCCCTCGTGGGGCGTGAGGACCTCGAGCTCGCCGCTCTCGAGGTCGAGCACGGAGAGATCCTGGTCGAAGTTGGAGTACGCCTTCGAGACGAGCAGCCGGGAGTCGTCGGGGCTCCAGCCGGAGAGCGAGAGCCAGCCGTCGCCCTCGTGGACGAGCGTCGCCTCCTCACCGGTCTCGTCCCGGTTCTGGACGTAGACGTCGAAGACGGCCTCGTCGCGGCGGTTCGAGGTGAACGCGAATCGCTCGCCGTCGTGGCTCCAGCCGCCCCAGCGGTGTTTCGCGTCGGGCATCGCCGTCAGATTCTCGATCTCGCCCGTTTCGGCGTCGAGACGGTGCAGCTGGGCGCGCTCGTTGCCACCCTCGTCCATTCCGAAGACCAGTTCGGCTCGCTCCGGCGACCAGGAGGCGAAGCTGATCTGCTCGTCGTAGAAGGTTCGCTGCTCGGGCCACTCGCGAGGGTCGGTGACCGTCCAGACCTGCGAAACGCCCGTCGTGTCCATCAGAAACGAGAGTCGCTCGCCCGAGGGACCGAACGAGGCGCCGTAGGCGCTGCGGATATTGAGATAGCGTTCGATGTCGTAGGTTCCCATGCGACAGCCGTACGAACGCGTTCCGGTAGTCGTTTCGGTTCCGACCTACACCGTCCCACCTCCGGAACTGCCCCGTTACTCGCCGCCTACTCGAGGCGCGACTGAGTCACTGGCAGCGATTCGTTCCGGAGCGCGCGCGACCGTCCCGATATCCGGACGCTCAGAGCGATCGATCGCCGTTTCGACGGTTTGGAGCGCTTAACAATCACGGTTCCCTGTATCTATCGTCGTACGATGTCAACCGAGCGAGGACGTGAGCGCAATCCGTCCGACGGCGTCTCGACCGGTGCCGTTCTTGCGACGGCACTGGTCGTCCTCGTCGCCATCGGGATGACCGTCGCCGGCGTCGGTCTCGGCCTCGGCGGGAACGGTTCGGGATCCGGCGGGGCCGTCGACGAACTCCCCGGAGCGGACGAGGACCCGTCCGACGCCGTCTCGATTCCTGACGATGATGACGGCACCGAGACGGACGAGGAAGGAAGCGAATCGGACGACGACGATCCGGACGGAAACGAATCGACGAGCGATGACGACGAGGACGAAAGCGACGACGACGAGGACGAAGATGACGACTCCAGTGGTGATGATGAGGGGTCTGCTGACGAAGACGAGAGCGATGACGAGGACGAAGAGTCTGACGACGAAGAATCTGACGACGAAGACGAGAGCGACGAGGATGACGAGGAGTCCGACGACGAAGATGACGACTCCAGTGACGAGGACGAGGAATCTGACGACGATGAAGACGACGACGAGAGCGATGACGACGATGAAGACGACGACGATGAAGACGACGACGATGACACCGAGGAGGACGACGACTCGAGCGGCTTCTTCGGCGCCGTCGAGTAGCGGTCTCGCCGAATCGGCCGGTGAACCTCTCGAGTAGACCCGTCCAGGCGGTCCGGTTCCGACCGATAACTGGACAAAAGAAGTGACTTTTTATTCTCCCGCTACGTCCCGACGGCATATGCGCGTCGCGTTCGTCTCGGCCGAAACGGTTCACCATCGCGATACCGAGACGAATCGACGCTTCCGAACCGTCGTCGATCTCCTCGAGTCGCGAGGACACGACGTTCACGTGTTCTGCACCCAGTTCTGGCCCGGAGCACGAGCGACGCTCGAGCGCGATGGGATCACGTATCACGGCGTCTCGGTCGGTCTCGAAGCGTATCGATCCTTTCTCCTCCGAGTGCCGTTCGTCCTGGCGAGGGCCCGACCCGACGTGGTCCACGCGAGCGCACGGCCGCCGGGACAGGTCCTCGCGGCCAGCCTGGGCGCGTCGGTCGCCCGTTCTCCGTTCGTCGTCGAGTGGTACGGAGACGACGAAGTCGCCGACGATCGATTGACGCAGTTAGCGGCGGGCCGCCCCGACCGGATCGTCACCCCCTCGGAACTCGTGGGGACGCGGGTGCGCGAACGGGGTGCCGACGGCAGCGCCGTCGACGCCGTGCCGAACCCGATCGATCTCGAGCGGATCGAGTCCGTTCCGCCCGGCGACCCCGTCGACGTGATCTACGCGCGGCGACTCGACGAGGGCGCGAACCTCGAGAGCCTGCTGCTGGCGCTCGCGGAGCTTCGACGGCGCGGCTGGAGGGCGACCGTCGTCGGTGACGGCCCCGAGCGCGACGCCTACGAACGGCTCGCAAGCGATCTCCGGATCGACGATCGGGTCGCGTTCGTCGGCGATCTGTCGCTCGAGGAGCGCATCGCCGCCTACCGCGGCGCCCACGTTTTCGCACAGACGGCCGAGCGCTGCGCTTTTCCGACGGAACTGCTCCGAGGGCTCGCGGCCGGCTGCGTCGGGATCGTCGAGTACCACGCGAACTCCAGCGCCCACGAACTCGTCGAGGGATGGGACCGCGGCTTCCGGACGACCAGCGAGGAGGAACTCACCGACGCCATCCGCGCGGCGGGCGATCTCGAACACCGAACGCTCGAAGAGTCGTTCGCCGACTACGACCGCGACGCAATCGCCTGCCGATACCTCGAGCAGTACCGAACTCTGCGGGACGAACACGGGATGGTGTAGCCGACTGTAGAGTCGCGTTACGTCGTGAGTAAAGTCGACGGTTATTCCACACACTACCGGGTGTGTGGTCACAATGGGAGAAACATTACAATATTAACATATATTCGGACGACAGTTATTTTTTCTAGTTCTAGAAGAAAGTATTAATTACATTCACGTACCACTACCAGTTGCGATGGTAGATAATAACAAACCTGTGTCCGATTCGCATACGAGTCGACGATCGATCCTTCGTGCAACCTCGGGAGCTGTTGCCGGAATTGGACTCACTGGTCTCGCAGCAGCGGATTCGGACGAAACGCTCGAAGTAAACGTCGGGTTCGAAAACGAACGTGGCCGAGATGCTGCAGTAGAGGCTGCCACCGATGTTCGTCGAGAGTTCGCGTTCGACGCGATGACGATCACAGTCCCAGGACGGGCAGTATCGGGGCTCCGACAGAACCCGAACGTGCGGTACGTGGAAGAAAACGGTCGAATGCACGCCCTCGCCCAGGAGACTCCCTGGGGAGTCGAACGAATCGATGCGCCGGAGGCTCACGAGGCCGGTGAAACTGGAGAGGGCGCAGACGTTGCGATCGTCGATACCGGTATCGATTCGACGCACGAAGCCCTCGAGGACGTCCTCGGCGAGGGGCGGGCGTTTACCGAATGCACCGAAAACTGTCGCGGTGGCCCGTTCGGTGGCGGCAACGGCAACGACTGTAACGAAAACTGGGACGACGATAACGACCACGGGACGCACTGTGCGGGGACGGCCGTCGCACCCGACGACGGTGTCGGAGTCGTCGGTGTCGCCACTCAGGCGACGCTCCACGCCGTAAAGGTGCTCGAGTGTGACGGCAGCGGGTCGTTCTCCGATATCGCGGCCGGTATCGAGTATACGGCCGACCAGGGCTGGGACGTCTGTAGCATGAGCCTCGGCGGAAGCCAGTCCGATGCCGTCTCCGATGCGGTCACGTACGCTCACGAACGCGGTGTCTTCCTGGTAGCAGCAGCGGGCAACGACGGTCCGTGTTCGGATTGCGTGGGCTACCCTGCTGCAGAACCGGAAGTGGTCGCTATCAGCGCCACCGATGACGACGACAATCTCGCGGACTTCTCCTCGACCGGCCCGGAGATCGAACTCGCGGCGCCGGGCGAAGACGTGTATTCGACGGTCGCCGGCGGCTACGATACGTTCTCGGGAACGTCGATGGCGTGTCCGCACGTCGCCGGCGCGGCGGGCCACCTCATGTCCAACGGGTACACCCACGAGGAAACGCGTGATCGACTCCGCGAGACGGCCGAGGATATCGGTCTCGAGGACAACGAGCAAGGTCACGGTCTCCTCGACGTTGCCAGTGCTCTAGACGTATAGACACAATACGCCCTCGTTCGTCCAGCCCGGCTTTGTCGCACGCCAACGATGGTGGTTGTGAGGAAACCGCGGATCTCTTCGCCCGCTTCGTAGCAATAGTGATCTCGAGCTTCTATCGCGACCCTCCGGAGCGGTCTCGCTGTCGCGGTGGCGATGACCTGGCGACGACGGTCTCTCGATTCTGTCAGTATCCGGTCCGGCGGTCGTGGTTCGTCCGGTTCCCTGCCGTCTCATCGGTCCACGTTTCCTGCGATCCGCTCCGGTGAGAGCGGCCACCATCGGGCCGGTGCGGACGAGCGTCCGGCGTGATACTGGCCCGGTTTCGGCGCGGAAAGACGCACTTACAAGTGTATCCGGGACCTCCGGTTCGGCAGGTTTCACCGTGGATCTCGTGAAAGCGCTGCACGCGGACGGCAACCTGACCTGCGTCGTCGGAGCCGGCGGCAAGAAATCGACGCTCTACGCGCTCGCCGCCCGCCTCGAGCGCGCGGTCGTGACCGCGACCGTTCGAATTCCGCCCTTCGAGGAGCGAGTGAGTGACGTGACGGTGACGGACCGCCCGCTCGATGCGATCCGATCGACCGACGCGTGGCCGATCGGCGTCGTCGCGGGCCGCGAGGGATCGGACCGCTACCTCGGCTACGATCCCGAGACCGTCGACGACTTCGCGCGAGACCTCGAGGCGGACGTCTCGGTCGTCGTCAAGGCCGACGGCGCGCGGACGCGCTGGTTCAAGGCTCCCGACGAGGACGAACCGCAACTGCCGGCCGCGACCGACGTCGTCGTCCCGATCGCGAGCGCCAAGATCGTCGGCGAGCAACTGGACGAGGAACACGTCCACCGCCCCGAGCGGGTCGCGGCGCTCACCGACCTCGAGCCCGGCGATCGGATCTCGGCGACCGACGTCGCGACGGTCCTGACGAGCGACCGGGGCGGCTGCAAGGACGTTCCCGACAGTGCGGCCGTCGTTCCACTGATAAACATGGTAGATACGCCCGCACTCGAGGAGACGGCCCGCGAGATTGCGGGGGAGATCCGCGACCGGCGAGACGTTTCGCGCGTCGTCCTCACCCGACTGATCGACGACGATCCGGTCGTCGACGTCGTCTGAGCGGTGAGCCCACAGATCACGGCGAGGAACCGTCGTCGTCGTGCGAGAAGCTTTTACTTGTGACTCGCCGTGTACCGACACGGAACTGCATGGTACTGGGGGAGACCGTCGTTCGCGTCGATCTCGCGGACGAGTCCGTGCGGAGTGAACCGGTGCCGGAGTCGTGGCGCCGGAAGTACGTCGGCGGCAAGGGCCTCGGCGCGCGCTACCTGTACGAGGAACTGGCGGCCGGCGCCGCTCCGCTCGGCGACGAGAACGTGCTCTGTTTTCTCACCGGACCGCTGACCGGGTATCTCCCGGGAGAGCAGCGGTACGTCGTCGTGACGAAATCCCCGTTGACGGGCGCGTTTCTGGACTCCTACGCGGGAGGATCGATGGCCGGACGCCTCGCCGGATCGCTCGGCGACCACGCCGGAATCGTCGTCTCCGGTCGCGCCGATCGTCCCGTCGCGCTCTCGATCACCGACGGCGAGGTCTCGATCGAACCCGCCGAGGAGTGGTGGGGACTCGACGCTCGAGAAACCGACGAGCGGGTCCCCGACGCCGCGGTCGCGTGTATCGGTCCCGCCGGGGAGAACGGCGTCTCGTACGCCACGATCGCCTCGGACGGCGGCGATCACCACGCCGGTCGCGGCGGCGCGGGCGCGGTGATGGGAGCGAAACGGCTGAAGGCGCTCGTCGCGCACGACGACCCGCCGGAACTCGACGACGACCTCCGCGACCTCCGCGAACGGTACGAGGCGGCGTTCGCCACCGACGACACCGGCCGCTGGCACGCCGCCAGCGAGACCGTCGAGACGCTAGACTTCGCGAACGAGGTCGGGGTCCTCCCGACCCACGGCTGGCAGGAGGGCCGGTTCGAGGGCGCCGACGGGATCGGCATCGAGGCGGTTCGCGACGCCGCCCACGACCGCGAGCGCGCCGACGATCCCGTTCCCGGTGGCTTTCAGGTCGAGAGCGGCGACGGCGAGAGCGTGCCGCGGGGCTCGACGCCGATCTCGCTCGGCGCGGGCCTGGGCATCGACGACTTCGACGCCGTCGCGACGCTCGGCTCGATCTGCGACCGACTGTCGCTGGACGTGATCTCCGGCGGCAACGCCGTCGCGTGGGCGATCCGCGCGAGCGAGACGGGACTGCTCGAGCGCGATCTCTCGTTCGGCGACGAGGACGACGCCCGCCAGCTTATCGAGGAAATCGCGTCGCGCTCGACGTCGCTCGGCGACACCCTCGCCGACGGGCTCGACGCGGCGGCCGACGAGTACGGCGGCGACGACCTGATCCCGTCGGTGAAGGGAATGGCGCTGCCGTCGTACGATCCGCGCGGGGCGTCGGCGATGGCCCTCGCGTACGCGACGAGCGATCGCGGCGCCTGCCACCGTCGCGCCCGCCCGGTCGAGGTGGAGGCGCTCGAGGGAACCGACTGGAACCACACCGACCGCGTGGACGCGGTGATCGCGGAACAGGACCGCCGGGCGGTGCTCTGGAGTCTCGTCGCCGACGACTTCTTCGGCGAGGCGCTGTCGGCGACGCTCGGCGCGGACTGGCTCGCGGCGATCGGTCGCGAGTACGAACCCGAGGAGCTTCGCCGGATCGGCGCGCGAATCTGGACGCTGATCCGGCTGTTCAACGTCCGCGAGGGGTTCACGCGCGAGGACGACGCGCTGCCGCAGCGACTGACCGAACCGCTCGAGGGCGGACCGAACGACGGCGCGGCGATCGCCCCCGAGTCGTTCGATCGAACCCTCGAGTGCTACTACGACCGGCGCGGCTGGGACGAACACGGCCGACCGACGCGCGAGACGATCGAACGGTACGAACTCGAGGTCCTCGAGTTCGACCCATCTACGCACAGAGTATCCGACGATGACTGAACGAATCGATCTCGACGACCTCGACGTGGGGGACGACGAGGAGGAGACCGACGAACCGAACCCCGGCGACTGGCTCTGGCGCGGCGAGGGCAGTCCCGAGGAGGAACCGGATCAGCCCCAGACCACCGGACCTGCGGTCGAGCAGCGAGAGACGGACTCGGAGTCGCCGGACGAGGCGGCGAGCGTTCCCGCAGCAGACGAACCCGACGTCGAGAGTGACGCCTCGTCACAGCCCGCGCCGCACGTCCCGCGGGCGAACAGGGACGGGCCCGTCGGCATCCCGACGCAGAGCGGCGGCGCGGGAGCCGGCGGTTCGAGCGACAAGACGGGAACGACGGCCGAGCCGCGACCGGCGGGATCGGCTGCCGACGGCCCCCACGGCGGCGGCGTCGACGACATGACGGTCGCCTTCACGTTCCGGGCGGTCCAGCGGCTGGCGACCCCCGCGGCCGTCTTCGCGGACGCTTACTCCTGGGCCGACTGGATCGGCATCGTCGGCGACGTCGACACCCACGCGATCACGAAGTTCCAGCGGAGCCACACCGTCGACGCGGACTTCTTCACCGGCAGCGGGACGACTCCGAGCGAGCGACTGCGGGAAATCGACCGCACCTCGATGTTCTACGCGGAACGGATGGTTGTCATCGGCACTACTGAGGACGAGGCGATCGCCGAGGCCGCCGACTGGGAGTTCATCCCGCTCGAGACGGCGGCCGAAAAGGCCGGCTGGGAGCTCGAGTCCTGACACGCCGAGTGACTTTTCGTTACGGTCTTCAAAACGTTCATACCGTTCGGACTAATTCACTCAGACCGATATGGGACTTCGAACGGCGTTTCAGCAGAACCAACTGGTGCTGGTCGGCCTCCTGCTGTTCGGGGCGTGGATCTTCCTGACGATCCTGAACGTTTCCTCCAGCATGGGGGACGTGGTGTACGGCGACTGGGTCGGACAGAGCGGCGTCGTCGGCCTGATCGGACTGGCCGTCCTGTTCGCGCTCGGACTGATGGTCGTGCTCGTCTACGGGGAACTCGGCGAGACGAGTCCGGGCCCCGAAGAGTTCCCGCCGACCGAGTAACAGCGATGTCGGACGAACAGCCAAACACCGACGACGAATCGGACGCGTCGCAGCTCACGATCGAGCTGAGCGATCGGTTCCTCGAGGCCGCCGAGCAGTGGGGCGACTCGCGCGTCATGACGGAGCCGGCCGCCGTCGAGGCCAAAGTCGAGCAGGCGCTCCTGGAGATCGAACACCTCGTCTCGGGCGCCGTCGACGTCGAGTTCGAACTCGAGGAGACTACCGTGCGCTACGAGCCGAGCGACGACCTCGCGTCCTTCCTCGAGGGACAGGGAGCGGAGACGGGACTCGAACCCGAGCGCCTGCTGAAGCTCCACGTGGATCTGTTCGCTCGCGCGTTTCTCGACGACGATCGGCAGACGCCGGACGGCCCGCCCTGACGAGTCGTCCGGCAGCATCGTGCGACAGAAAAACCATTATGGGAGAGCGACCGCTAGTCGATACCGAATGCCCAAGAAACGGACCAACTGGACGCCGAAAGACGGCGACGAAGCGGACCGGAAGTCCTGGACGCACACTGGCGCTCACGTGGTCGCCGACGACGAGGTCGACGGCACCGTCGAGTTCCCCGAGGAACTCAAGGAAAAAGAGCGGGAGCAGTCCGACGACTGACGAACGCGCCGCCTGTTAGCTCACCTGGAGCGCGATTTCCTCTTCGAACTCGTTGTACCCGGCGAGCAGGTGTCCGACCGCCTCGTAGAAGGTCGCGTTCGCCTCCGCGGCGATCGCCGCAGCACAGTCGTCGAGCCAGTGAGTGAGGTGTTCCTCGTGGAAGACGCGTTGGTAGCCGAGCGCTTCCTCGCGACCCCGTTTCTGGGATCGAATCAGGTGCCGGAGGAAGGCGAGTTCGACCGCGACGTGGTCGCTCTCTTCGGGATAGTTTTCGGGCGGGCTCCAGCCGGCGGCACCGTAACTCGCCTCGACCTTCGGCAGCCCCTCGCCCAGGTACTGCATCTCCCCGCGGAAGTACGTCTCGTGGGGGGTCACCGGCGGTCGGGGACCGACGAGCAGCCGGGTGTATTCGACCTCGAGTTCGTCGACGACATCCTCGATCGGCCGATCCTCGTTCGCCTCGATGAACTGCTCGAGCAAGTCGAACCCCTCGCCGAGTTCCTCGTTGACGGTTCCGGACGGGCCGATTACGTCGCCTTCGAGGATATCTTCGATGAACGCTTCTCCCGGTGCGTCGTGGGTCGCCGTGACGAGGAACTCGACCAGATCGAGGCGAGCCTCGTAGATAGCTTCCATGTCCATGCGCATCAGTCGTCGTTGCGGCGGTACAGTAACTTCGATCGACAGTCCGAACAGTAGTCGAAGATGCTGCCGTCGGCGTGGGGTGCCATCCCGGAGACGAGGTCGCCGACCTCGCCCTTGATCCGTTCCGCGGAGCGCTCGCTCGTGAACTCCTTCCCGCAGTTGCGGCACTCGAGCATCGATCCCTCGAACACGGTCGACCACGCCGGGTCGTCCGCGTCGTCGGGCTGGTTTTCGGGCAGCAGCGAGAGATCGAGTCCCTCGTGGACGGTGATCGCGTCCTCGATACAGCCCTCTTCACAGAGATCGCAGCTCACGCAGCGTTCGTGGTTGAACTCGAGGCCGGTCTTCGTTCGACGGAGCGCGTCCGTGGGACAGAGGTTCGAACACGTCGGCGTGAGCGTACAGGCGTCGTTCACCTCGACCTGTCCGAAGTCCTTCAGGCCGCGGATGACGTCCCGTTCGGGCTCGACGTGCTCGAGGATCGTGCGGACGCTCTCGAGCGTCCAGCCGTGACTGTCGAAGGCGGGATTCTCGCGGTCGGGGTCGTCGATCCCGCCGGTCGCCTCGTGCTCGCCCGCTGGAACGGGGGAGTTCTCGAGATCGTCGACGAACGCCGAGACGGCGCCGACGAACTCGGCCGGGTCGTCGGCCGAGGGGGCGAAGAACTCGACGCGCTCGCCGAGCTCGAGGTCTGCGGTGGCGCGGTTGAGCCGGTCGACGAGTTCGGCCTTCGGGTCCGGACCGGAGTGCAGACAGCTCCCGCCGCAGCCGACGATCGCGACGCCGTCCGCGCCGGCCGCCAGCGCGTGCACGACGTGGGCCTCGCCGACGGTGTCGGTACAGTTGACTCGGACCGGCAGAATCGGCGGGTAGTCGACCTCGGCCCTGCCGGACGCGGCGAGTCGGCCGTACTCCTGGAGTGCGTCCTCGGCGCTCTCCGAACAGACGAAGGCGACGACGGCCTCGTCGATGCCCGACCCGGATCGACCCGGAATCCAGCTCCGCTCGACCTCGTCGGGGACGAGCAACGCCTCGACCTCGCGGGCGATGCGCTCGTTGCTCGGCTCCCGGAGCATGGTCGCGCCCGTCGGACAGGAACTCGTACAGGCCCCGCAGTTCTGGCAGAGTTCGGTGTGGAACTCGACCTCGTCGATCCGCGAGCGCTCGACGGCGCCGTGCGGACAGGCCTCGACGCACTCGTTACAGCCCATCTGGCTCGAGTCGCCGGCGGCACAGACGTCCATCTCGAGGTCGAGGAACTCCGGTTTCGTGATCCCGCCCAGTTGCCGCTCGATCGCCGCGATCTTCGAGGCGGTGAGCGGCGCGGTGTAGAAGCCGATCCGACCGCCGCGAGCCGAATCGGTCGCGTTCGGGTAGACGACTTGGTCGGCCTCTATCGTTCGGTCGACGCCCTCGAGGTCGATGGCGTCGGTCGGACAGAGTTCCGGTAGCGTCTCGTCCTCGACGTCGGGGTCGATGTCGACGGGGTAGCGTGTCACCTTCCCCGGTGGCCCCTCGTGGACGCACTCCATACAGGAGATACAGTCCTCGGTGACTCGACTGCGGAGCGTGAGTTCGAACTCGCCGAAACTGCCGTCGACCTCGACGACGCGGCCGCGTTCGATCGCCACCTCGTCCAGGTCGTACTCGGCGTCGGCGAAATCGTTTCCGTCGGCGATCAGCGTCACGTCGGCGCTCTCGGCGAGTCCGGCCGCCGTTTCGGGGTCGCCGACGACGGCGACGGTATCGCCGGTCTCGTGAGACAGCGACTGGTGGATCGCTTCCTCCTCGAGGCCGGCGTTTCGCGCGTTGATCAGGCGAGCGGTCTTCGCGGTTGCCTCCGCCTCGTCGTGGACCCAGCCGGCGCTCTCGCGCTGGTCGACGAACTCGACGGCGTCGGGGTGGAGACCCTGCTCCGTCGCCGTCTCTTTGATCTTCTTCTGGGCAGTCGCCTCCGGACAGGTGACGATGAGCTGATCCAATTCGTGCTCCTCGATGACGTGTTCCATCCCGGCGAGTCCATCCTGACAGAGCAGCCGGGAACTGGCGGCGACGTCGACGCCGTCGACCCCCTCGCGAGCGCCCTCCAGATCGATATCGCACGTCCCCGCACACGAGCAGATGAAGGACCCCGTATTCATAGCTGACTGTGTATTTGTGCCGATTACAAAAGATGTTTCGCGTTCTATTGACAGATGTCAATTCCAGTTCCCGAATAGGTCAAAATTTACGAGGTCGGTTAATCATACTTACAATATAATAAACCGATAACGTCTGGATTCCATAATGTTTATACTTTGGAGACTGGCCCGTACCATATAATGTGGGAGTATCGAATCTGCAATGAATTTCACACTGCTTCAATGATAGGCGATGAGTGCTGAACCAGTAACGCTCGACCTCGACCGTCGGTCGTTCATGAAAGCATCCGCACTGGCCGGGGCGACGATCCTCGGAAGCGGGGCGACGGGTCACGTCCTCAGCGACGACGAAGACGAGACCGACGGCGTTCACGACGACGCCGAGACGGCGAAGGTGATCTGTAACTACTGCTCCGTCGGCTGCGGGTTCAAGGCCGTCAAGGAGGGCGACTCCTTCGTCGCGATGGAATCCTGGAAGGAGAACCCGATCAACAACGGCTCGCTCTGCTCGAAGGGTGCGGGCATCCTCGAGACCGAACACTCGCCGAAGCGACTCAAGCATCCGATGCGGAAGGTCGACGGCGAGTGGCGCAAGATCTCCTGGAACCAGGCGTACGATCTCATCGCCGAGCGGTACGAGGAGATCCTCGAGGAGTACGGCCCCGACAGCGTCATGATGTTGGGCAGCGCCCACCACGCCAACGAGGAGGCCTACGCGTTCCGCAAACTGGGCGCGTTCATGGGCACGAACAACGTCGACCACCAGGCCCGGATCTGTCACTCGCCGACCGTCGCCGGTCTCGCGAACACTTGGGGTTTCGGCGCGATGACGAACACGGTCAACGACTACCGCAACTTCGATCTCAACATCATTATCGGGCAGAACCCGGCCGAAGCCCACCCGGTCGCGATGCAGCACATTCTCGAAGGGCAGGCCCGCGGCGGCACGATCGTCTCGATCGACCCCCGCTACACGAAGACGTCCTCTCACGCCGACTACTTCTATCGGATGCGGCCCGGCACGGACGTCGCGATCATGATGGGGCTGATCAACTACCTCGACGAGCAGGGCGAACTCGAGGAGGAGATGCTCGACGACCGCGTTCAGGGCTGGGAGGACGCCTACGAGGAACTCGACCGGTACGACCTCGAGACGGTCTCCGAGCTGACCTGGATCGGCGTCGAGGAACTCGAGGAGATCGGCGACATGATTATCGAGAACAAGCCCAACGTCCAGATCGAGTGGGCGATGGGCGGCACCCAGCACAACAACGGCACCCAGAACATCCGTTCGTACGCCCTGCTCAGCCTGGCCTCGGGCAGCGCCGCACGGAGCGGCGGCGGCCTCCAGGTCATGCGCGGCCACGCGAACGTCCAGGGGGCGACCGATCTCGGCGTCGACGCCGAGTACCTGCCGGGCTACTACTCGGTGACCTCGGCCGGGTCGTGGACCCACTGGGCGAACGTCTGGACCGAGAGTCCGTGGACCGACGGCAGCACGGACTTCGACGAACTCTACGACCGATTCGGGTCGATGCCGGAGGACCTCTGGGAGGAACTCGGCGAGGAGGAGGAGACGATCCCGCCCGCCGAGGTCGACCTCGAGGTGCAGGACGAACTCGGGGAGGAGCAACAGGACTCGCACCGACCGGAGGATGTGACGACCCGGTCGATGATGTTCCAGCCCGGGCTCACCGTCGCTCGCTGGTACGAGGCGGCGCTCGGCCAGGAGGATCGACTCCACGAGTCGAACCTCTACCAGCCGGACCCGCTGAAGATGGTCTTCTTCTGGGGTCACTCGGCGAACTCCATCAGCGAGATGGAGAAGATGAAGCGGGCGATGGAGGCGCTCGACCTGCTGGTCGTCGTCGACGTCTTCCCCGCCGTCGCCGGCACGCTGCCGGACGACTCGGACGTCCTCCTGCTGCCGGCCTCGAGCCAGTACGAACACTACCGGTCGCTGACGAACACACACCGGTCGGTTCAGTGGAGCGAACCCGCCGGCCCGCCGGCGCACAACTCCAAGCCGGACCTCCAGATCATCCAGGAACTCGCCGAGACCCTCGGCTTCGGCGAGCACTTCAACTGGGGTACGGGCGACGGGATGTACAACGGGAAGAGCACCTACGAGGACGCGCTTCGGGAGATCAACCTCGGCGCTCGCTCGATCGGCTACCAGCAGTCCCCCGAGAAGCTCCAGCAACACCGGGACAACGACCACCTCTTTACCACCGAGAATCTGCGCGCCGACGCGCCGGGAACCCCGGTCGACGGCGAGTACTGGATGCTCCCCTGGCCCTACTGGGGCGAGGGTCACACCGGGACGCCGATCATCTGGCGCGACGACGTGGACCCCCGCGAGGGCGGCCACGATTTCCGGACGAACTGGGGGATCGAGGCACCTACCCCCGAAGAGTGGGAGGAGATGGACATCGACCAGGAGTACCCGCTCAGCGAAACCTACGAGGAACACGGCGAGGAGGGCCTCGACCTGCTCCGCGAGCCGTACGAACCCGAGTGGTGGGACGGCGAGGTCGAGGGCGTTCCCCAGTACCCCCACTACACGACGACCCTCCCGGACGACGTCACGGAACCCCACCAGATGTCGCTCCCCGTCGAGTACGCGCTCAGCGACGAGTACTCGGCGTTCGACGCGGCCCAGGCGCTCGAGGAGGAGTACGGCCACGACCTCGACATGGAGTTCTGGGAGCAGTTCGACAACGAACAGCCCGATCCGCCGACGGGTCGCGGGAAGGCCCGCGCTGTCGCGTGGAACTTCCTCGATACCGTCCCGATCCACCGGGAGCCGATTCAGAGTCCGCACCTCGGGATCACCGAGGAGTGGCCGGCGAACGGCCACCAGCAGAACGTCTTCCGTCTCGACCAGAACAACGCCGCGACTCAGCAGGAAGCGACCCAGCGCGTTCACGAGGAGGGCTTCGACGTCATCATGACCTCCGGACGCCAGGTCGAACACCAGGGCGGCGGCTCCGAGACGCGTAACAACCGCCTCACGGCCGACGTCCAGCCGCACATGTACGCCGAGATCCACCCCGACATGGCAGAGGAACTCGGGATCACCGGCGGCGAGGACATGGTCATCATCGAACCCGCCGACAGCGGGAAGAGCGCGATCCTCGTGAAGGCGAAAGTCGACTACCGGACCGAGACGGCCGAGCCGCATCCGCGGGAGATCTTCCTGCCGTACCACTGGGGCGGCGTCTTCGGCGGTAAGGACCAGCGCGACAACTGGCCCGACGGCACGGAACCCATGGCGATCGGCGACTCCGCGAACCTCATCACCGCCAGCGGGTTCGACGCCGAGACCCAGATGCAGGAGACGAAGGTCGGTATGGTCAGGGTCCTGCCGGCCACGCCGGAACGGATCGAGGAGTACGACATGGAATTCATCGACTTCCCGCAGGACGAGGAAGGGCTCGGGCTCCAGAAACAGTTCGACGTACGGGAGCACGACATGCTCGCAGACGACTAACAGACAATGTCAACGAACGAACCACAACGGAACCGAATCGGCGACGGGACGATGGGCGTCGGGGAGGGGATGCGCCTCTTCCCCGACGTCGAGGCCTGTATCGACTGCGGCGCCTGCGTCGTCGCGTGCAAGCGAACCTGGGACGTCGACCCCAAACGCGAACGGATCGACGTCGTGAAGATGCTCGAGGGCCGCGAAGCCGAGGACGGCTACAACGGCCAGCAGACCGAGGCCCTCGAGGACGGCGTCAACCCCGGCGAGACGAACCTGCCGATGCAGTGTTATCACTGCGCGGAGGCGCCCTGCGTCTCGGTCTGTCCGACCGACGCCCTCCGGAAGAGCGACGACGGCTTCGTCGACCTCGAGGAAGACCTCTGTGTCGGTTGCCAGTACTGCCTCTCGGGCTGTCCGTTCGGCGCGCCGCAGTTCCCCGAGAGCAACGACGGGTCGGCCGACATCGTCGGCACCGGCGGGACGATGGACAAGTGTACCGGCTGCAAGGAGCGCCAGGACGTCGGAAAAGCGCCGGCCTGCGTCGACGAGTGCGCGACGAACGCGCTGCTCGTCGGCTCGGCCGGCGACATCGCCGACGAACTCGACAAACGCGACAGCGGGACGTTCTTCAACGAGGAGTCCATGCGGATCATCTTCGGTGAGGACGCCGACCTCTTCGAGTCATGACCGGCGAGCCGACACACTCCGACGCGGAACGCGACGGCGGCTCCGACCGGCCGGCCGATCCGCGGGCGACGACCGACGAGGCGACGGGCGGACTCTCCGACAGGGCGGCGTTCTGGATCGCCGCGGTCACGAGCGTCGTCGTCGCGGTCGGCTCCGTCTGGCTCTTCCAGGGGCCGTTCTACCAGACCGTCATGCGCGTTCGACCGACGGTCGGCGGCGGCGGGATCGGCTCCGAGTGGGTCGCCGGCAACACGGAGCCGGTGCTCAACGCGCTGATCGCCCTGATCCACTTCGCCGACGTGATCATGGGGATCTTCATCATCGTGATGGTGGTGATCCACTGGGCCGCGTTCCGACGGCTCGCGGATCGCATGCAGCCGCCGCGGAGCGCCGACGCCGACGTCGCGACCGACGGCGGTGAGCGAACCAACGGCGAGCGCGAGCGAAGCGAGCGCGATCCGCGTCGGAGCGCGAAGCGCTCCGGGGACGGTTCGCGATCCTCGTCGGAGGTGCGCTCCGACGGCGGTGAGCCGAGTGAAACGAGGCGAACGTCGGAAGACCTGGAATCTTCCGGAAGCGACCGCTCGAGCGGAGGTGATCGCGCGTGACGAACCTCGATCACGGGAAGTTCTCTCGAGTGACGACCACGTTCCACTCGCTGCTGGCGCTGACGGTGTTCTTCCTGTTCTTTACGGGGTACGCCATCGCCTTTAACGCGGAGCTGTGGTGGCTCGTCGAGCTGATGGGCGGCAACTCGTGGGTGCTCACGGTCCACCGCGTCGCCGGCTTCGCGCTCATCCTGTTGACCGTCTTCTGGGTCCTGTACATGCTGCTTCGGACCTCGAGTCGGTCCAATCTGGGTGCGGTGTTGCCGGATCTGAAGGCGGACGTGATGGCGTTCGTCCAGGACGTGAAGTTCGCCCTCGGCTACGCGGACGAGCGCCACCCCAACGCCAAGCAGTTCGCGGGCTACAAGGCCGACGAGATCCCGCTGCTGTCGTACGTCGGCAAGGGCGTCATCGCTATCTTCACCGTTGAACTCGTCCTGCTGATGATCTCGGGGCTGCTCATCTGGCAGAAGACGTTGCTGATGGAGTTCTACAACTCCCAGTCGGTCGTGATGGGCTTCGTCGCCTTCCACGGCCTGCTCGGGGTCATCATGCTGATGGGCGTGATGTTTCACACCTTCGAGCACGCCTGCCATCCGGCGTTCTACCCGGTCGAGATGAAGGCGTTCCTGCCGAAGGACCAGACGCCGAACTTCCACGGCAATCCCGACGACCACGAAACGACGGGGATCGAGAAGCTGCGTCTCAAGCCGACCTGGAAGTGGGCGACGAACGTCATGGGCGCGATGGTCATCATCGGCGTCGCCGGCGCGCTTGCCGGGAGTATGACCTACGGCGGCTATCCGATTCCGGACTCGCTCGCGTTCGCCGAGGGAAACATCTTCCGGACCATCGCCATCAACGTCGGCATCCTCGTGCTGTTCGTCGGCCTCGCGCTCTCGATGTACGGCAACATCCTGCGAGTGCGCTACCTGAAACAGCGCGAACGGCAGATTCAGGCCGAGCGCGACGGCGTCGCGACCGACGGCGGCTCGAGCGAATAGCGCGACTGCCGCGGTTCGGCCCGCCGTTTCTCCCCGGGCTCACAAACATCCGTCGAATATACTCGCACCTTTATGGGTAGTTTTCACTTATTATACCTTTAGGGAGATATTTGACTACTACTATACGACTGGGGATACCGTTCGTCAATATATCCTCTCAGAACGTAACGCACGTCAAGAAAGCTTGCGCCTATATTACCAGAAACGAGTCGGAGCTGCTCGTGTTCGAAGGGCCCGGACACGACGGTCTCCAGATACCGAAAGGAACGGTCGAGACCGATGAAACGCCGGACGAAGCCGTGTACCGAGAGATCGTCGAGGAGAGCGGACTGGCGACCATCGAAGACCTGCAGCACCTGACCACCGACGTCTGGACTCGGCGCGAGTCCCCACCGAAGCGGTACGTGAGGAGCTTCTTTCGCGCATCGATCCACGAACAGCGCGACGCATGGACCCACACCGTTACCGGGACGGGTGCGGAACGCGGAGAGCAGTTCGAATTCTTCTGGATCGACCTTCCGACGGACGCCGCCTTCGCCCTCGACCTCGACGACTATCTCCAGACCCTGACCAGCGTGACCGGCGAGAACACGGCGCTCGGCTCCACTTGCGACTGAGCCCGCCGCCCGTTGTTCGACGGGGTCGGCACCTGCCGCTCGTTTTCGAGATTCGAACAGGCCTGATTATGTACGCGCGCGTCGTATCACCTCCATCTGGGTTGGTAGAGCTCTCTGGGGTACGTTCGCACCCTGTGCGAAACGGAACGGTCGAAGATCCTCGGAGCCGGCGGACAGAATCGTAGCGACGGTTCAGGAGAGAATCTGTTCGCTATCCGGCGAGAGTTCGACCGTAACGTCCTGTCGCGTCTGTTCGGCGATCTGATCGATGTTTCGCGTGAGTACCTCGAGGATGTCGTCCGGCTCGGGGTAGACGAGGGTATTGCCGTCGCCGTCCTCCATCACCAGTTGCGTGTCGTTCATCTGGATCTGATCGTTCTCGATGTTCGCGACGTAGACGGTCAGCGCCTCGGCGCCGCCGCGGTCGCCCTCCTCGACCATCGAGATGTACAGCGAGTCGATGCCGATGAGGTCCTTGTACTCCCGGATTCGCTTGGCGCAGGCGACCATGTCCTCCGTGACCGCCGTCTTCTGGGGGTTGCCGTGATCGCCGTTGTAACAGTGCTTACACACCCGCAGTTCCATCCGCATGGAAGCCTATAACAAACGAACGCATTATAATCGTTCGATCACCGACGATCTGCTTCCAAACGCTTACTAGGGTGGAAAAACTGTGCCGAAATATGATCTCGTCGATCTATCTCGTGTACGCGGCGCTCGTGTTGCTCGCGATGGGCGCGTGCATGATCGCCCTGGTCGCGACGACGAAAGATACGGTCGGCGGCTTCGGAACCGCGGGCGACGCGGTGCTCGCGATCGTCGTGCTCGGCCTCGCCGCCGCCGCCATCGGCACCTCGATTCTGTAACGGCCCGACCGTTCGCGACGGATACCGACCGATAATCGACTCGAGAATTCCTCCGATCCGACCGCACTTCAGCACGGCGACTTCCACGGACGAGCAGTCGGCACGGCTTCCGATCCGTCGCGGAACGGTGACCGGCGTCGGTGCCTGGCTCGTCGGCTACGCCGTCTTCTACGTCCTCACCGGCGGAGCGGCCCGCGAGTCGACGCTGGCGCAACTCGTGGCCGTCGTCACCGGCATCTCCGGCGACTGGCGGATGGTCGGCTAGCTGTTCTGCAGCGCGCACTTCTCCGAGAGCACGATTTCGGCGTTGTTCGGCGCCGAGACCGTCAACCTCGTCTCGACGATGAGCGAGGTGAGCGCGGCGTTCTTCGCGATCCCGCCGCTCCTGCTGTTCCCGGCCGGCGTCGTCGTTCGGGCCGGGTCGCCGCGGCTCCCGGCGACCAGCGCCGCAAAACACGGTCTCACCGTCGCGGCCGGTTACCTGCCCGTCGCACTCGCCGGTGCGATCGTCTTCACCGCGAGCGGCGGCGGTTCCGCCGGTCCGACGCCGCCGTCGGCGATTTTCGTCGCCGGTCCCGGTTATCCCGCAGCGTTCGGCCCGGCCGGAGCGGTCGTCGGAAACTACCTGTAACTGGAAACCGGCGTCCGCGAGACGGGACGTCCCCGCCCCGCTCAGAGGTCGAATTTCGCCGCTGCGGTCTCCATATCCTTGTCACCGCGACCCGAGAGATTCACGAGGATCGTCTCGTGGTCGCCCGCTTCGGCGAGTTCGATCGCTCGAGCGACCGCGTGGCTGGACTCGAGCGCCGGGATGATCCCCTCGGTTTCGCTCAGTTCCCGGAACGCGGCGAGCGCCTCGTCGTCGGTGACGCCGGTGTACTCGCAGCGACCGACGGCCCGGAACATGGCGTGCTCGGGGCCGACGCCGGGGTAGTCGAGACCCGCAGAAACGGAGTGGACGTCGACCTCGTCGTCGATGACGCGGGTCTTCATCCCGTGGATGACCTCGTCTTTCCCCTTCGCGAGCGGGGCCGCGTGGCGACTCGAGTCCGACCCCTCGCCGCCGCCTTCGGCGCCGTAGAAGGCGACGTCGTCCTCGCGGAACGCGTGGAAAAGGCCGATGGCGTTCGATCCGCCGCCGACGCAGGCGACCGCGGCGTCGGGGAGTCCGCCGGTTCGCTCCTGAAACTGCTCGCGGGCTTCCTCGCCGATGACCGACTGGAAGTCCCGGACCATTCGCGGGAACGGATCGGGACCGACGACGCTGCCCACGAGGTAGTGAGTGTCCTCGACGTTCTCGGCGAAGTCCTCGAGTGCGGCGTCGACGGCGTCGGCCAGGCCGGCGTTCCCGCGCTCGACCTCGTTGACCTCGGCACCCATCAGGCGCATCCGGAAGACGTTCATCTCCTGGCGCCCGACGTCCTTCGCGCCCATGTAGATCTCCGTCTCGAGGCCCAGCAGCGCGCCGACCATCGCGGTGGCCGTGCCGTGCTGGCCGGCACCGGTCTCGGCGATCAGTCGGTCCCGACCGGCCCGCTTCGCGAGCAGGGCCTGGCCGAGACAGTTGTTGATCTTGTGTGCGCCGCCGTGGAGCAGGTCCTCGCGCTTGAGGTAGATCTCGGCCCCGTAGCGCTCGCTCAGGTTGCGGGCGTGGTACAGCGGCGTCGGCCGGCCGGCGAAGCCCTCGAGGTGGTCGCGGAACTCCGCCTGGAACTCGTCGGTCGACGCGACCTCGTCGTAGGCGCTCGCGAGTTGCTCGAGCGGTTCTCGCAGCGGTTCCGGCACGTGACGGCCGCCGTAGCCTTCGAACTCTCCGTTTGACATAGGTTCGTGTTTCGCGCTCGGGGTAAAGTATGTTCTGTGGGATGAGATCCGTGGCTAGCTGTTGTGAACTGTCCGCCGTGTCGGTTTCATTCGATGACCCGCCGGGAGTCCACCGTTTCGGGTGACGTGGAACTCCGCCCCGATAGCTTCGGGAAGTACCTCGAGACCGTCGTGATTCATCTTCCCGTCGGAGACGGTCGTCGTTCTCCGAATCACTCGAACCAGATAAATCCGGGAGAGTAGATCGCGGACTTTCCGTCTCGCACGTTATATTCACGGGGATCTAAACAAACGTTTATGAGTCTCTCCGTGATCGGTAGCGTACCGTGATGACTCCGCTGCGCTCACCGGCCCCGGGCCGACGGACCGTTCTAACAGGACTCGCTGCAACCCTCAGTTCCGTCGGGCTCGCAGGATGTCTCGACGCTATCAACGGAAGCGAAGGGACGACGAAGGAGTCGGGCTCGAGCGACGACGAATCTTCGACGGAGGTTCACGCGGACTACGAGTCGACCGACGTTCGCGTGACGACACCTGACGGCGACGAACTGGGTGAAGTGACGGCGGCTATCGCCGATACGCAGGAGCTTCAGCGGCTCGGACTCAGCGACACCGAAGAGTTACCCGAAGACCGCGGCATGCTGTTCGTCTACGAAACGGTCGAAGATCGGACGTTCGCCATGCCGGACATGTCGTTTGGAATCGACATCATTTTCGCCGATGACGAGGGCGTGATAACGAGTATTTTCCACGCGCCGGAGCCTGGGCCGGATGAAGACGGGACCGAAGAAATCTATCCCGGTCGCGGACAGTACGTTCTGGAAGTCGTCTACGAGTGGACCTCCGAGCGCGGAGTTGAGGAGGGGGACGTCCTGGAGTTCGACCCGTAAACGCTGATTCGTGCGGACGTCGTTGGCCGAGAGCAGATACGCACGTTCGAAGACGAACCGCCGATTTTACTGTAGTAACAACTGAAACGGTTTACACACCGTTCGTTCAACAGCCGTGCGATCAGGTGTGCACTGACTGTCAGTGGCTACTATAGCCGGTGTCGGTCGCCGTACAAATACCTCCGGAGGAGCACTCACAGACGGTATCGAACAACGGTACCGAGAGATTCCGATCCGTACCGCTCGCTCGCCACTGCTCTCCGTATGAGCGTCAGCGCGGCTCCGGTAATACCGTGCACATCCGATAGCTTCTCAACGATACGTCCGCGGATGCACGTGACAATTACCTTCAACGAAAACCGTCCGAAGAAGAGGGGTTCAACGGGGCCGCCGCGTTCGATGCCGGCCGCACCGTTATTCAGCGGACCGTGGTAGAACGTCGAACGACCGATGACGAACGATACCGGACGGTCGGGTTCGACTCGCGGTCGAACCGCGACGTCACGTCGCCGATCCGAGGTGGACGGCCGGTGAGAGTTTCGAGACTGTTCGCCGGCGAGCGATCGACGCCGTACGGACTGCCGAACTTCGACTCGACGACGGTGTTCGTCCGAGCCGCCGCCAGCTACCTGCGCGGCGAGGCGTTTCCGAGGCTGGGGATGATCCATCCGAAACTGGAGCCGCTCGCAAAGCGGGCGAACGTCCTGCCGCGGGAGGTCCGGACCACCATCTACACCAGGGGAGGCGCGAACGAGGGGATCGACCCCGACGACCTCGGCGACATCGACGTCGAACGGTTCCGCGAGTGGGTCGTCGACCAGTATCCCGAGCGCGGTTACCCTGCGGTGGTCGTCGGCTCGAGCAACGGCGCGGCCGTCCACCTCGCCGCGCTCCTCGGGGTTCCGTGGCTGCCCCAAACCTTCCTCCTCCCGATCCAGCGGTCGATGGATGCCGACGCGATCCGCGAGGACATCCAGTGGGGCGCAGAGCGCGCGCCGCCGTTCCTCGAGGCTAACCCGGACGTCTCGCTCCACCAGATGCACGACCCGAACCAGGATCGGCTGATGGTCCGGAAGCTGGCCTACTTTCGCGTCAAATCGCGAGTGCTCGGGGAAGCCTACGAGGAGTTCCTCGAGACGGCGCTCGAGCCCGGCGGCACCGTCATCTCGCTCGAGTGCGAGTACGACTGGCCGGCGATCGACGTCGGCGAGCGCCACAGCTTCCAGCTCGGCGGCTGTGGCGGTCTCTCCCCCGAGGAGTACTACGAGGGGAGCGAACGGATCGCCGAGTTCCTCGAACGACAGGGCGCCGACCGGCGTGAATGGGACGTGCCGGAACCGGACGAACGGATCCCCGAGGCCGAGTGGGGATTCGATCCGGCGCTTCGCGAAGACCTCGAACGCGTCGCAGACGAGCGAGGGTACGAACTCCGGCGGCTCGCGTTCGACGAACCCCGGGACCTGAGTCCGTTCGTCGCGGACCGCTACCGGGAGCGGTACGCCGACCGTGACCGACCGATCGGCAGATTGCTCGTCCAGTCGTTCGCGCTGATCGAGCCGTGGTGGACGCTCCGCACGGGATCAGTACCGTACTGGACGGCCTTCAACACCCGATCCGACGTCGAGCACCTCGAGTCGTACCTCGAGGACGCCGATCCGTACGCCGAGGTCCGGACGACGCTGTTCTCTCACGGGATGGAGTCGGCGGGCCTGGCCTCCGTCGAGGACTGGCGGGACGTGCTCTCGAACGCGCGCGACCGGCACGGTTTCGTCGGCGTCGACACCGAGGAGTTCCCCTACGATGTCGAGACGCAGGTCCGCTACCACGCGGATCTTCCCGAGGAGATCGACGCGCGTTACGCGCATCCGCCGCCGATGCCGTTCGACCGGTTCGAGTCGGTGGCAGCCGACGTCGCCGGGGAGTACGGACTCGAGTGGGACTCCGCGTAACGGTCGTCGGGAATTCCCATCGACACCGACGGCACTACCGGCTCGTACTGAGGCGACCGTCAGCGGCGGTCCGAACCCGCCGTGCTCAAAACAGGAGCAGCAGCAGCGCGAGCGAGAGCGTGCTGACGAGGACTAACGCCGTCAGCACGACGAGTGCGGGTACCAGTCCCGTGGTTCGGAGTTCGGCGATCCGGATCTCGGTCCCGAGACCGACGAACGCGAGCAGGAACAGCCAGCCGTAGGCGTCCTCGATAACCGCCCGCTGGGACGACGAGAGGAGGCCCGCGCTCGCGAGGACCATGAGCGCGAAGAAGCCGAGGACGAACGTCGGAACCTCGTCCCAGAGCGTTCGCATCGAGGGCCGGCTCCCGTCCCCCGATCGGGCGTAGTAGCTCGCGTAGACGAGGACGACGACCCCGATCAGGGCGTTCCGGGCGAGTTTCGTCATCGTCGCCCACTGGCCGGCCGCCTCCGAGTGGGTGAACCCGACCGCGACGACCGGACCGGTCGAGAACATGCTGACGCCGGCCCAGACGCCGAAGACGGTTCCGGAGAGCCCGAGCAGATCGCCGATCATCGGGTAGACGACGATCGTGACCGCGTCGAACAGCAGGACCGTCGCCGCGGCGTAGGCGATCTGGTTCTCCCGGGCCCGGATCGCGCCGGCGACCGCCACGACCGCCGAGACGCCGCAGATTCCCGAGCCGGCCGCGAGCAGCGAGCCGAGCCGGCCGGTGATCCCGAAGACGTTGCGCGCGAGCAGTTCGACGACGACGATCGTGAACCCCGAGACGCAGACGACGATGGACAGGACGAGCGCTCCCGTTTCCAGCACCGTTCCGAGCGTTACCGACGCCCCCATGAGGACGATTCCGGCGGCCAGCCAGAAGTCGTGCGTCGCGATTCCCGGCTCGAGCCGATCCGGAACGCCGAACCCGTTCGCCAGGGCGAATCCGAGCGCGATGGCGACGAGCAGGTGGTTGAAGCCGACGGCTAACTCGACGGCTCGCGCCAGAACGGCGCCGAGACAGAGGGCGGCGAGCCCCGGGAGGAACCGGTATGCCGACATCTCGTCACCGGGAACGCTGCACCGTTCCGGTCGGTGCGCCGATCGTCGCTCCGACGACGCTCCGTCGGTCGCGCTCGAGGCCCGTCCGGCGGTAACGAGCGGCCGCGATTCTCCGGTTCCTCCGATCGAGCGACATCCGTTCGATTCCTCCGGATCGGCGTCCCTAATGCCTGTCGGTCACGTCCGCGTTTCGGGTTAACTGCGGGGTAGCACTCGCTCGCTCGAGAGATATCCCGCTTCGGTCCGTACTGCGGCGTATGTCCGAGGGGTCTCACCTCGAGCAGGCGTGCGAATCGCTCGGGCGAGCCAGCGACGCGGCCGACCGCACGGTACAGGAACGGGTTGACTCGATTGTCGAGGGCCTCGACGAGGAGCGAGACGGACACGGAACGCAGGACGAGCCGGGACCGAAGGCCGACCGGATTGCCGAACTGACGAAGAAACTGGACGGCCTGGAGAACGAGGCGGGCGACGAGGCCCGCGAATACATCGCGACGGCCCGGGACCACCGCCGCGAGTACCTGAAACGAATGGAAGGCGACGATTGACAGTCGGACAGGTCACAGTCGCGGGCTCTCGAATTCGTCCAGTTCCAGCTAGCGATCCACGCTCCCGAGCACGATGTCGAGGCTGCCGAGCGTGGCGATCAGGTCGGCGACGTACTCCCCTTCTGCCATCTCCGGTAGGGCGGAGAGGTTGTGGAAACACGGGCTGCGGATCTTGAACCGGGCGGGTTTGTTCGTCCCGTCCGAGCGCACGTAGATTCCCAGTTCGCCCTTCGCGGACTCGACGGCGCGGTAGGTTTCGGTGTCCGGGTCGGGTTTCAGCGTGCGGGGAACGTTGCTCTGGACGGTTCGCTCGTCTTCGGGCCACTCCTCGAGCAGGTCGAGACACTGTTCGATGATCTTCGCTGATTCCTCGACTTCGCGCATTCGAACCAGGACCCGGGCGTAGTTGTCACAGCTGTCCTCGGTGACGACGTCCCACTCGAGGTTCTCGTAGTAGCCGTAGGGATCGTCTCGGCGGAGGTCGTAGTCGATTCCCGAACCGCGGGCGACCGGCCCCGTGCAGCCGTAGGACTTCGCGACGTCGGGTTCGAGGATGCCGGTACCGATGGTTCGGATCTGGAAGATCTCGTTTCCAGTAATTAAGGCGTGGTACTCGTCGATTTTGGCGGGCAGTTCGTCGAGGAAGTCCCGGCACTTCTCGATGAACTCCTCGCGGGGTTCGGGGAGGTCCCAGGCGATCCCGCCGAGCCGGAAGAAGTAGAACATCATTCGCTGACCGGTCAGGTCCTCGAGGATATCCTGGACGACCTCGCGGTCCCGGAAGGAGTACTGGAAGATGGCCGTGAAGTCGCCGTAGACGTCGAGCGCGAAGGTGCCGAGCGCGAGGAAGTGCCCGAGCATGCGGCCGAACTCGGTTGCCATCGTCCGCAGGACCTGGGCGTACTCGGGGACCTCGATGTCCGCGAGATCCTCGACCGCGCGGGCGACGGCCCACTCGTTCGGGAGGTTCGCGGTGTAATCCCACCGGTTCGAGTAGGGGATGATCTGGTACCGATAGGTCCCCTGTTCGCACATCTGTTCCTCGCAGCGGTGGAGGTAGCCGACGTCGGGGTCGACGTCGACGACCGTCTCGCCGTCCAGGATCGTCCTGAGGTGGAGGACGCCGTGGGTCGCCGGGTGGTGCGGGCCGATGTTGATGAGCATCGTATCCGACTCGGGGACCCTCTGGTCGGGTTGCAGCGGGTTCGCGTGCTCGGCGTACCGCACGACCTGCGGCTTGTCCTGGTCGTAGTCCATCGAGAGCGGATGCCCCTGCCACGATTCCGGCAGGAGAATCCGCCTCGGGTCGGGATGACCTTCGTAGTCGATCCCGACGAGGTCGAACGCCTCGCGCTCGTGCCAGTCCGCCGTCCGGAACACCGGCTCGGCCGTCTCACACCGCGGATCGTCCTTCGGAAGCGGAACGACGAGAGTCACCTCGTGAGTCCGCCGGTCGTACTTCGTCAGGTGGAGGATCGACTCGTAGCGGTCCTCGTACTCCTGGGGCGTGATACACGAGAGGTGATCGAACCCCGCTTCGTCCCGCAGGAGCCTGAGCGTTTCCTGTACCTCGTCCGCCCGGATCACGAACGCGGGCGCGTTCTCGTGGTCGTCCCGCCCGATGGCGTACGGCTCGAGCAACGCCTCGAGCGCCCTCTCGTCGACACCTTCCGCTCGCTGATGGTCGAACTCGGGATCGATCGGTTCGCGCTCGCGTTGGGGTGTTTCGCTCATGGTCCGCTCGTCGCCACGCCGTGGATCTCGGCGTGCGCTTTGGTACCGTACAGCTGACAGTGAAATGAGGGTTTTGGTGATCTGGAGTGACTCTCTCCGGTGGCAATACGACCGTCGAGCGACGACGCTCTACCGCACGATCACGACCCTCATCGTTGGCTGCCGGTGTACTCCACGCACAGCGCCGCCGTGACGGTGAAGTCCTCCGCGGTGGCGTACCCTCGTTTCACGTAGGGCTCGCCCTCGAGCGTGAGCACCTGGAGGAAGTTGCCGTAGGGTTCCGTAACGCGCTCGATCCGGTCGACCTCCTGCTGTGCTTTGCGGTCGAACCCGTACCGCTCGAGGCCGTTGGCGTACACGAAGCTGTTCCAGGGGCAGACGTGGAAGTGGTAGTCCCGGTGGAGTACGAAAAACGGCCGAACTTCGCCGAGCGAGAACGGCCGCTGGCGCATCCCGAGCCCGTTCGGAGTCTCGAGCGAGCCGTAGTCCCGGTAGCCGTGGCGTCGCTTCGCGGCGTAGTGGGCCAGTCGCCGCCACAGCTTTCGGCCGTAGTAGCGGACGGTACTCCCCGTCTTCATGGCGGTGCGTGGTGATCGAAAGTAAAGTGTCGCCGGGCTGCACGAGCCGCTCACGGCGACCGGCTACCGCCGCGACTCGAGAGCGCCAATCAGTTCTCTTCGTCGTCCGTTTCGTCCTCGTTTTCGTCGTCGGGTTCGACCTTCATATCCGACGCGTCCTCCTCCGGGGTCTCTTCGGGCTCCGTCGAGTCGGTCTGCGTCGGCTGGGCTTGCTCGGGGTCCGGTCCGGTCGCTTCGGCCGTCTCTTCGGCCATCGCCGTATCCGAGACGTCGATTTCCGTCGTGTCGTCGTCGGTATCGCGCCGAGGGTCCTCCTGGTCCTTGTCGGCGTCGGGTTTCGACCGCGGCTCCTCCCCCTCGGGATCGTCCGTGAACTCGATCTTCGAGCCCGTGTCGCCCTCGTCGCCGAGCTGTGCCGACTCTTCGACGTCGCCGCTCCCGTCGATCTGTGACTCCTGTCCTGCGTCGGGTCGCTCGCCGGCAGCGTGGGCCTCGTCGGACGTCTCCTTGCTCTCGGTTTCGCCCTCGATCTCGTCCGTACTCGGTTCGAAGGTGGTCGGCTCGCTCGAAGCCCGCTGTCGAAGCCCGAACCCGAGCAGCCCGGCACCGGCCGCGGCCTTCGGCAGCGCTCGAAGCTGGCCGCGGGCCAGCGAGCGAAGCGTCGACAGGAGCAAGAGCCCGCCGCCGAGTACGGCGAGCTTGCCGTTGCGAGCGCTATCGGTCGCGACCGACACCGCCGCGTTCATCGGGTCGTCCGCGAGTTCTTCCAGTCCCTCTGCCTCGACGGTCGACTGCAGATCGTGTTCGTGTTCATCCGTCATGTATCGGTCACCGAGTACGTCGCACTCACGATCGGTACGGTTTCGGAACAGTTGAAGGTTGGACCGGCAGATGCGGTTCCCGGCTCACCACTCGAACGCGTCGGGGTCGCGCGCCGCGAGCGCCGTTCGGACCGCAGCGACGTTCTCGGGGACGTCGTGGACCCGGACGAGGTCCGCCCCGCGATCCGCCGCGAGCGCGCTCGCCGCGACGGTCGCCTCGAGGCGATCGCCGGCGTCGCGGCCGACGTGACCGAACATCGACTTGTGCGAGTGACCGAAGAGGATCGGACAGCCGAGCGCCCGGAACTCGTCGATCCGGTCGAGCAGTTCGAAGCTCTCGCGGGCCGACTTGCCGAACCCGATGCCGGGATCGACGACGATGTCCTCGCGGTCGAGGCCGGCCTTCTTCGCCAGCAGGATCCGTTCCTGCAGCTGGTCGATCACGTCCTCGACGACGTCGTCGTACTCCACGTCCCTGTCCGGAACGACGGGCGCGTCGATGCTGTGCATCACGACCAGTCCCGCATCGTGCTCCGCCGCGACGAAGCGCATCTCGGGATCCTCGAGCCCCGAGACGTCGTTGACGATGTCCGCGCCGGCCTCGAGCGCGGCGTCGGCGACGGCGGCCTTCCGCGTGTCGATCGAGACCTGCACGTCGAGGTCGGCGATGCGCTCGATCACGGGAACGACGCGGTCGATCTCCTCTTGGCTCGGGACGGGGTCGGCGCCCGGCCGCGTGGACTCGCCGCCGACGTCGATGACGTCCACGTCGGCCTCGATCATCGCCTCGGCGCGGACGACGGCGTCCTCGAGCGCGTCGTACTCGCCGCCGTCGTGGAAGCTGTCCGGGGTGACGTTCAGGATCCCCATCACCGCCGTCCGGTCGTCCCAGGGGTGCCGCGAGTCGGCGTCCGTTTGTCGTTCGCTCCCCGTCTCGTCCGCCGTCGACCCGCTCGCGTCGAGTTCGAGGCGCTCTCGCAGCTCCCGTGCGGTCTCGGCCAGTCCGTCCGACCGGGCCTCGAGTCGGTCGACGAGCCGATCGAACTGTGCGAGCGTCCCCATCAGGACGGCGTCGACCGACTCGTCGCTTCGCTCGAGTCCGGAGAGTGTACACTCTCCGTCGACGCGGAGCAGTTCCTCCCGCAGAGCGGTCGCCTGGCGGTACCGCAGGTTCGTCTTCACGACGCGGTGGACCGCGGACCCCGACGTTCGCTCGACGTCGGTCGCGGTCGCGCCTGTGAGCGCCTCGCGGGCGTCGTCGAGGTCGCGAATCCGTTTCGGGATCCCCGCGTTCGTCCACCGCGAGCGCGCCTCGGCGACCGCGAACAGCGAGCCGGTGACGAGCACGCAGTCGGTTTCGTCGCTCGCTGCGAGCGCGCTCTCGAGGGCGTTTTGAACGGATGGCGAGGTCCGAACGGCGGCGCCGTCGACTCCCGTCCGCTCGAATACTTCGGCGAGGACGTCGGAGTCCTCGGCGCGCTCGAGGTCCGGTTCGGTCGCGACGACGACGTCGGGGGTCGGCAGCGCTGCAGCCATTTCGCCGTGGTCCTTGTCGTGCATCGCCCCGACGACGAGGTGGAGGTCGTCGTACTCGTAGGTGGCGAGCGTCTTCGCCAACTGCTCGCAGGCGCCGGGGTTGTGCGCCCCGTCGAGGATCACCAGCGGCTCGGTGTCGATCACCTCGAAGCGACCCGGCCAGTGGGCGTTCCGGAGGCCGCGCGCGAGGTCGTCGTCCGAGACGTCCGCCACCTGTCGGGCGAGGGTTGCGGCGATCCCCGCGTTCTCGGCCTGGTGGCTGCCGAGCAGGGGAATCCGCGTCTCGAGTTCCCCGTCGCCGGCGTCGATCGAGACGACGGCCTCGGTGTGATTCGTCCGGCCGCCGTAGGCGACCCGCACGTCGGGGCGTTCCTCGTCGCTCGCCTCGCCGTCCGCAGCCGTTCCCACGGTGACGACCTCGCCGGCGACCTCGCGGATTCCCTCGAGCGGCTCGCCCGAGACGCCGGTGACGAGCGGGGCGTCGGCGGGCGCGACGTGGGCCTTGTCGCGGGCGATCTCCTCCTCGGTGTCGCCGAGGATGCCGGTGTGCTCTAAGGTCACGCTCGTGACCGCGCTCGCGACCGGATCGACGACGCTCGTGGCGTCGTACCGGCCGCCGATCCCGACTTCGAGGACGGCCACGTCGACGTCCGCGCGGGCGAACTCCCGGATCGCCATCGCGGTCATCACCTCGAAGAAGGTCGGCGACTCGCCGTCGGCGCCCCGGTCGGTGACGTACTCGCGGGCCTCCTCGACGAACGAGCACACCGCCGACCTGGGCATCTTGCGGCCGTCGACGCGGATCCGCTCGCGCAGGTCCTCGAGGTGGGGCGAGGTGTAGAGTCCGACCGAGAGGCCGGCTTCCCGCAGCGTGCGCTCGAGCATCCGCGCCGTGCTTCCCTTCCCGTTCGAACCGGCGATCTGGACGAAATCGACGCTCTCGTGTGGGTCCTCGAGGTGGGCGAGTAACTGCGCCGTCGACGCCGTCCCCGGCTTCGGCCGGAAGCGCCGCAGACCGAATAAGAAGTCCGCCGCCTCGTGATACTCCATATCCGAACCAGCAAGTCCGGGCGCTTAGGGATGTCGGAGTTCGTCATCGCGCGCGATCCCGTAGCGATGCGTCCTGCGATCGGCGACTCTCGATCTCGAGTCCAAACCGGCGGGGCGGGATTAGCAGACGGGTCCGAGACGCGAACTGATACGGAGAGCAGGTTTGATTACTTCAGATATTGTACCGCATCAAAATGGGTAGTTCGGATCCCGCCGGGGAGACGGAAAACGACGGTGACGACGCCGATACCTCGCGTCGCGAGTCGATCGAGGACGACGGACCCGTTCGCCGCTTTCTCGCTACCGACGGCGAACCGGCATCCCTCGTGCGTGACGTACTGAGCAGCGTGGCCATCGTCGGGGTAATCGGATTACTGCTCCTCGCGGTTAGCGGCGTCTGGCCGCCGCTGGTCGCGGTCGAGAGCGGCAGTATGGAGCCGAACGTGGAGGTCGGTGATCTCGTTGTCGTCGTCGCGCCCGATCGCTTCGCCGACGACGATTCCGCCGGCGACACCGGCGTCACGCCGCTCGCGGACGACCAGGACGGCGAGACGTTCGGGACTGGCGGTGACGTCATCGTCTTCGCACCCGGGGGCGACGACCGTCGAACGCCGATAATCCACCGCGCTCACCTGTGGGTCGAAGCGGACGAAAACTGGGTGGAGACGCGGGCCGACGAGGAGTACGTCAACGGAGACTCCTGCGAGGCGGTAGAGGACTGTCCGGCGCCGCACGACGGCTTCGTCACGAAAGGTGACGCGAACCGCCACTACGACCAGGCCGGCGGACTGTACAGCCGGGACAACAGCGTCGTCAAACCGGAGTGGATACTGGGGAAGGCGTCGTTCCGGATTCCGTGGCTCGGCTACGTTCGACTGACGTTCGGACAGTTGCTCGTGAGTGGACAGGGTTCGGTCGGCACAGTTGCGATCGCTTCCGCCGTCGGGGCCACGTTCACCGGCTCGCTCGCGGCCTGTAGCCGCCGTCGCTCGTATCGTAACGACTGAAACGATTTTCGTCCCGATCACACAGCCGTCGTGGGCGAGGTCGGTGGTGTCGACCTCGAGATGACGTCGATCGGGTGTGCACCGATTTTCAGCGGCTACTACGGAACCAGCGAGTCGGAGGGCGGAGAACACAGGGTCTCCCCCACCGATCGGGGATTACCGCGAGTGCTCGCCGGCGAACCGACCGCCGTCCCAGCCCCGAAGCCGAGATCGGATCGCCGCCTCGAGTGCCCCGATGATCGCGAGGGCGACGGCGTACGGACCGAACAGCAGGAGGTGGACCGGGCTGTCGGTCGCGACGAACACCTCTACGACCAGGAAGTACGGAACGAGGATGGCGAACAGGACGGCCGGTGAAACCAGACCCCTGCCGAGCAACGCCCAGAGCGGGACTGCCGTAACAGCCGCGGCGACGGCGAAGACGACCAGTGCGGCGATCGGTGGCCTGATCCCGGCTCGAAGCACCAGCAGCGTCGTCGCGATGCCGACGAGTCCGGCGACCCCGACGACGGTCCCGACGAGGACGATCCGCGAGAGCGGGAAGGCTGGCAGGTTCGTGACTGGGGTACCGGCGATTCCGTAGCCGCGCCGAACCGCGAACTCGAGGAGGCCCGCGACCAGCGCGAGCGAGAGCCAGACGTACCACGCGTTCGCGTAGCTGGCGACGTGCGTCGGCCCCTCGACGACGACGTACCCGCCGAGCTCGCTCCACTCGGGCATCGGGGTAGTGAGTTCGACGTATGCGGTTCCGCCCAGAGCAGTGAGAAAGACGGCGGCGGGAGCCACCAGGCGGGTGTGTGCCGAGACGAGCAGCGGGACGAACCCGGCCGCGAAGACGGGAATCACGAGGCTGGCGGTATCGACGGTCGACTCGAGCGTCGGATAGTCGGCGCGGACGTACAGCGCGAGCACGACGGCGACGTTCGCGAGTCCGCCGACGGTTGCGACCCCGATCGTTCGGAGGGACGGACGCATCGTATTCGAAATACGACGGCTGCCTCACATATAGGTTCGCTAAAACGTAACCTACGGCACCGGCAGTCTCGAGATGCCGCAGGTCGGCTTACTCCGTCGGCGGTTCCGCGGCGTGGCCATCTGCCGGGTTATCCCGCGTGATCTCGAGGAACGCCTCCTCGAGGCTGCGCGCGTCGCCCGTCTCGGCGCGGGACTTCAGCGTCTCGGGATCGCCCTCTGCGACCAGTTCACCGTCGTGAAGGACGCCGATCTCGTCGGCCAGTTCGTCGACGACGGGCAGGATGTGCGTCGAGAGGAAGATCGTCATCTCCCGGTCTGCGAGATCGGCGATCGTTTCCCGCATCGTCCGGGCAGCACGCGGATCCAGTCCGCTCGTGGGCTCGTCCAGAAAGGCGACGACGGGCTCGTGAAGCACGGCCTGGATGACGCCGACCTTCTGGCGCATTCCCTTGGAGTAGCCCTCGATGCGCCGATCGGCGTCCGCGAGCAGCTCGAACCGTTCGAGCAGCGACTCGATTCGCTCCGTGGCGTCGGCCTCGGGCAGATCCCGCAGTCCGGCGGCGTACTCGAGCTGTTCGCGGCCGGTGAGTTCGTCGTAGATCGGCGGCTCCTCCGGCAGGTAGCCGATGTGGGGCGTGACGCTCTCGCGATCGGTGATCGGGTGGCCGGCGACGCGTGCCGCGCCCGACGTGGGGCGGGTGAGCGTCGTCAGCATCCGCATCGTCGTCGTCTTGCCAGCACCGTTGGGACCGAGAAACCCGTAGACGGTCCCTCGATCGACCGCCATCGTCAGCTCGGAGACGGCCGTCGTCTCCCCGTAGCGTTTCGTGAGGGCGTCGGTCTCGATAGCAGGGGCGTCAGCAGGGCTCATAGTCATCTCGTTTCGCTGCACTCTACGTAAAACCACAACATGTTGGAATTATAATCGATTGTGCCGCTCGAACCGAATCATTCTCTCGAGAGGGGTCGAACTCGACACCCAGCACGCTATCTCTGGACGACGGAGCGGCCGGACCGGGGGTATGACAGTATCCGAACTGTTTATTGGATGCGGGACGGGCTATCGGTCATGGTACCCAGAACGCCACGCCGTTACTGGTTCGTCGGTGGGAGAAGCCGATGACGCGCGTTCCGCTGACCGTCGCCAGGACGGAGTTTCGGCGAACGGTTCGTGCGATGGCAACCCAGCGGACGAAACTGCTGTTGATGGCACTGCTCGCGCTGTTCGTCTTCGGCTCGATCACGGTCGCCGGCGGCTACCTGCTTCCTGCGCTCGGAGAGCACTTCGCCGGGGCAGTTACCGCAGAGAGCGCCGCACTCGCAACGGAGGTCGTTACCGGTGGCGCTGCGGTCGGCTGGCTCGCTCTGCTCGTCATGGCCGGAATACGGGCGTTTACCGCGGCAACCGATCCCGACGAGTCGGCCTTTCTGCTCGTCTCGACGTCCGTTCGAAACGTCGCCGTCGGCGTTATCGGCGCCGAAATGCTGCTGTTCGGCGTTTGGCTGGTGCCGCCAGCCGTCTTACTCTCGAGTGCGTTCGCCGTCGGTGCGGGAACGGTCCTGCCGGTGCTTTTCGCCGCGCTCGTCGTCGTACTCGCGCTCCTTACCGCCGTTCCGCTCGGATTCGTGCTCGGCATCTGGGTTCGACACCTGGTCACCGTCTACGAACCGATCGCCCGCTACCGGTGGGTACTGTTCGTCGCGTTCTGGGGGCTCTACTTCGGGGCGATCGCAACCGGCCGGTTCGATCTGGTCGTCGGCGAACTGTTCGTCGCGCTTCAGGACGGTCCGCTCGGCTGGCCCGGCCACCTCCTGCTGGCCGGCGTTCCGAACGTTCCGGCCTCGAGCGCCACGATCGTCGGTGCGGTGATCGGGACGGCACTCGTCAGTGCGGCTGCGTTCGCGATCGCGATCGCCTCCGCGCGGGTGCACTGGTTCGCCGATCCGGCACGGTTCGACGACGAGGAGAGGTCGGCGACGGCCGACTCGTCGAGCCGGCTCGCCGATGCGCTCGCACGCGGGCTCGGCCGCCCGGTTCGGACGGTGACGCTCACCGCGATCCGTCGGACCAGACGTGCCCCGATCCGACTGGTGTACGTCGCCTACCCGCTGCTCGGCGCGATCGGTTTCGTCCAGGGAATCGTCCGGAGCGGAACGGTCCCGTCGTACGTCGCCGTTTTCCTCTCGCTGTACGCCGTCTGGGCGGCCGGTGTCCTGTTTACGCTCAACCCGCTCGGTGACCTCGGCCGGGCGCTGCCGGCCGTCGTCACCTCGACGCTCACCGGACGACAGGCGATCACCGGGCTGGTTGTCGCCGGCTCACTCGTCGCGGTTCCGATCGGACTCCCCGTCTCACTCCTGCTCGGAGTCGTCAGCCCGCTCTCGATCGAGCACACCGCGATACTGGTCGCCGGTACGGTCGTCGGCACCGTCGTCACACCGGCGCTCGCGACCGGCATCGGCACCGCGTTCCCCCGATTCGGCAGCGTCAACGTCACGAACAACCGCGAGGCCGTCGTGCCGAGCAAGACCGCCTTCCTCCTCTACTCGCTCGCAATTCTCCTCCCGGCGGCCGCCGCGGTCGTCCTCTACGCCGACGCGGCCGAACCGATCGCCGCCGTGCTCACGGCGACCGCCGCCTGGGCGTCCACGCCCGACCTCGCGGTTACCGCCGGTCAGCTCACCGTCGCCGCCTGGACCGTTCTCGCCGTCGGCGTCCTCGCGCCGCCGGTCTCGTACCTGTACGCGCTCGAGACGTTCGATCTGTACAGGTTCGACTGACTTCGATGAAAAATACCGGAAGCGTGCAGCGCTTCCGAACCCTCGCTCGCTTCACTCGCGAGGAGGCCGCCCGCTCCCGTCGATCGCTCGCGGGTGCAACACTTGTGGTCCGACCGCAGCGGTACGCCCTCCGGCTGAATAGACGAGTAATCAGCAGTCAGCTCGCTGTCGAATCAGTTGGACTGCGGACCGATCAGTTCGAGCGGCCCCACTCGCCGACCCGCTTCGGCCGCTCGGTGATCGGCTGGACGTCGATCGGCTCGTCCTTCGCCTCGAGCGCCTCGAGTGCGGCCTTCGCGCTCGCGGGCGTCGAGAAGTAGGTAACATCCTCCTCGACGGCGATCTCGAGCAGGTCGCGGTCCCGCGAGACGATGAGGTCGACGCCGCCCTCCTTGACGGCCCGTACGAGGTCGATCTCCTCGCAGAGATCGAAGTGGTCGGTGAAGCCCTCGACCAGTTCCTCGCCCGCATCGGTGTCCGGATCGGGGAACTTGTCGGCCGAGAGGTCGATGATCGCGGTGCCCGATTCGGGGATCGGCTTGCCGGTCGCGTCCTGGGCCTTGTCGTAGGCTCTGCCGAAGGAGTCGGCGCTGCCCATGACCTCGCCTGTGGATTTCATCTCCGGACCGAGACGCGGATCGGAGCCCGGCAGGCGGTCGAACGGCAGAACGACCTCCTTGATCGAGGTCTGCTCGGGGATCTGCTCCTCGACCGCGAGGTCGGCGAGCGAGTTGCCGGCCATGACCTTGGCCGCCAGTTTGGCGATCGGGACGCCGGTGGCTTTCGAGATGAACGGCACCGTGCGCGAGGAGCGCGGGTTCGCCTCGAGGACGTACACCTCCCCGTCACGAACGGCGAGCTGGACGTTCAGCAGTCCGACCGTCTCGAGCGCGCTGGCGATATCCTCCGTCACTTCGCGCACGCGGGCGAGCGTCTCGTCGTCGAGCGAACGCGGCGGGATCATACAGGCTGAGTCGCCAGAGTGGACGCCCGCGGCCTCGACGTGTTCCATCACGCCGCCGATCAGGACGTCCTCGCCGTCCGCGACGGCATCCACGTCGAGTTCGACCGCGTCCTCGAGGAAGTCGTCGACGAGGATCGGCTTGTCCGGCGAGACGCGGACCGCTTCCTCGATGTAGCGCTCGAGTTCCTCGTCGTCGTAGACGACTTCCATCGCGCGGCCGCCGAGCACGTAGGAGGGGCGCACGAGCACCGGGTAGCCGATCTCGTGGGCGAGTTTCATCGCTTCCTCCTTGCTGTGGGCGGCGCCGCCTTCGGGCTGGGCGATGCCGAGTTCGTCCATGAGCGCGTTGAACCGGTCGCGGTCCTCCGCCAGGTCCATCGCCTCGACGGAAGTCCCCACGACCTCGCAGTCGAGCCCGCGGCGGTCGATCTCGTCCTGCAGCGGATCGCCGATGTTCACCGACGTCTGGCCGCCGAACTGGACCATCACGCCGTCGGCGTCGGCCGCCTCGGCGACGTCAGCGACCTCTTCCGCAGTTATGGGCTCGAAGAAGAGGCCGTCGGAGGTGTCGTAGTCCGTCGAGACGGTTTCGGGGTTGTTGTTGACGACGTGGGCGTCGATGCCCATGTCGCGCAGCGCCTGGACCGCGTGGACCGAACAGTAGTCGAACTCGACGCCCTGTCCGATCCGGATCGGGCCGCCGCCGACCACGATGATGCTCTCGACGTCGCGGTCGACCTCGAGTTCGCCCGCGGCGGCCGCACCCTCGAGCGGCCCCGACTCGAACTCCGACTTGCGCGCGGAGTAGTAGTACGGCGTCTCCGCGGCGAACTCGCCGGCGCAGGTGTCGACCTGCTTGTAGGTGCGGCCGGGCACCTCCTGCTCGACCGTGTCAACGTCGACGTCGCCGCCCGCCGTCGCGGCGATCGTCGCGTTGGTGTGGCCGGCGATGGCGGCCTCGGTGAAGTCGCCCTCCTGGGCGGCGCGGGTCGACTCCGCGATGCGGACGAACCGCTCGGTGTACCACTCGAAGATGCCCGTCAGCTCGACGACCTTCTCGACGTCGTAGCCGCGCTCGAAGGCCTCGAACATCGCGTACGGTCTGTCGGGGGAGGGACGCTCGAGGTAGCGCTCCTCGAGTTCCTCGTCAGAGACGTCGGCCCAGTCGACGTCGGGCTCGTACTCGCTCGAGCGTAAGGCCTTCAGCAGCGACTCCTCGAAGGTGCGGCCGATGGCCATCGCCTCCCCGGTCGATTTCATCGCCGTCGTCAGCTCGAAGTCGACGTCGTCGAACTTGTCCTTGGGCCAGCGCGGCACCTTGGTGACGACGTAGTCGATCGCGGGCTCGAAGGCCGCGGTCGTCTCGCCGGTGATCTCGTTCGTGATCTCGTGGAGCCGTTTCCCGAGGGCGACCTTCGCGGTCACGCGAGCGATCGGGTAGCCGGTCGCCTTCGACGCGAGCGCCGAGGATCGCGAGACGCGCGGGTTCACTTCGACGACGCGGTACTCGCCGCCCGGCGTGCCGTCGTCGCGCCAGGCGAACTGGATGTTACAGCCGCCCTGGATGCCCAGCTCGCGGATGACGTCCAGCGCCGCGGTGCGCATCTCCTGGTGGCCCTCGTCGGGAACGATCTGGGAGGGCGTGACGACCGTCGACTCGCCGGTGTGGATCCCCATCGGGTCGATGTTCTCCATGTTGCAGATGATGATACAGGAGTCGTCGGCGTCCCGCATCACCTCGTACTCGTACTCGACCCAGCCCGCGATCGACTCCGTGATCAGGACCTCGCTGTTGCGCGAGAGGCGCAGTCCCTTGCGAACGCGACGGAGGAGTTCGTCGAACTCGTGAACGACGCCCGATCCCGAGCCGCCCAGCGTGTAGGTCGTGCGGGCGATGACCGGCAGGCCGCCGACCTCGTCGACGGCCGCCTGGACGCGTTCCTCGAGGTCCGCCTCGGTCAGTTCCGAGACCTCCTCGCCCTCGTCGAGCGCGATCGTGGTCGACGCGGGGACCGGCTGCCCGATCTTCTCCATGCGCTGGCGGAAGAGATCGCGGTCCTCGGTCGCGTAGATCGTATCGAGGGGAGTCCCCATGATCTCGACGTCGTAGTCGTCGAGCACGCCCTCCTCGGCGAGTTCGGCGGTGACGTTCAGTCCCGTCTGGCCGCCCAGCCCGGCGATGACGCCGTCCGGGTTCTCCTCGCGGATGATCTCCGCGATGGCCTCGGTCGTGATCGGTTCGATGTACACCCGGTCGGCCATCTCCGGATCCGTCATGATTGTCGCAGGGTTCGAGTTGACGAGGACGACTCGAGCACCCTCTTCCTGAAGCGCTCGGCAGGCCTGCGCGCCGGAATAGTCGAACTCGGCGGCCTGTCCGATCTGGATCGGCCCGCTGCCGATCAGCAGGATCGTGCGTCCGTCCCCTGTGGCGTCACCGTCGCCCTGGTGGTCCGTACTCATTGGTCCTGTCCGTCCGAAGTTCGTACATCGTAATAAGCCCCACGAAACGATACGATTCTCGTAACTCGATTTCGAAATTCGAATAGGCGGCGATCGGTGCTTCGCTCAGTTCGGATCCGGAACATCGGCTGACGGTTCCCGTACGGGGCGAGAGCGTCGGCGGTGCGCTGGTTCTACGCGTCCCGGTTCTCAGCCTTCCCCGGGATCGAATTGAAACCGGATCGCGTTGGCTCCAACTTCGATATTCAAAACTCCGGTCCGCGGTGGAACCTTCCATTCGTATTCCTGCGTTCGTTCGGCCGTCTCCACCGAAACGACGTATCGCCGGCGAGGTCGCGCGACGCTCGTCTCTCGTACCATCCAGTCGTCGGTATCTGCCGGCGTCAGCGTATATTCCTCCGCGAGGGGACGAGGAGCGATTCCCCGCGCACCCACCCGCGAGCGGAGCGATCCCTACAGCGAGCCGGAGCACGGCGCGCCGAATCATACCGGTCGTACGAGCGACCGACGTATGCACGTTCTCACCGGCCGCGCGTCCCGAAAACCGAACGGGTCGCCGTCCGCTCCCGAAACGAGTCGCCGAACCGGCCGATCGAGCGGAACTCAGTTTCCCGCGGGAACGGCGAAATCGAACGTCAGGTCGTCGTCAGTCCGGGCGACCTCGAGAACGCGCCGGACGAACGCCGACTTGCCCTCGGAGTAGGCGACGAGGTCGTCGTGTTCGGCGGCGAGGTCCCGTTTCAGTCGCTCGTACTCCGCGCGGAGGTCCGGCCGCGCCGCGAGGACGTCGCACGTGATCACGCTGACCCTCCAGCCGTCGCTGGACGCCGCAAAGACGTGATCGTTGAACCGCTGGCCGTCGTGCTCGCGAAAGACGGGGTGCCACTGCTCGGAGTTCTCGACGCGAGTACCGCCCAGCTCGTCGACGAGCGTTCGCGAGACTTCGCTCACGGCGTCGTCGGCGACGACGATATCGAGGTCGACGATATCCTTCGCGGCAAGGTTCGGGACGGCGGTCGAGCCGACGTGTTCGATCCGTTCACGGTCGGCCTTGAGTCCGCCGGCCGATAACGCGTCGTACACGCGCTCGCGTTCGGCGGCAAACCGCTCGCTCCACGTCTCGCCTCTAGACGCGACGAGTTCGATCGGGTCGTCGTTCGCGTCGACCATTGGTTCGCCAATACGGGCGAAATACTTCAGAATTGCCGCGGGGTGCTACTTGACCCCAATGAGCGCAACGTCGTCCGTGTGAGATGACGATCCAACGCGACGAGCGACAGTTCGTTCCTCCTCCGAGACGAGCGGTACCGAATACGGTAGAGAGTCAGGTTCGATCCGCCTGATGGTGCCCCTCGAGATCCGGCGGGCGGACTCTGACGGCTCGTACCGTTCCTCTCGCGGTCGTTTCGCCTTCGGGGCCGAGTTCGCTCCGGACGACCGTCTTTCGCCCGATCTCGCCGTCGATCCGCGCGGTGAGGTGTACCGGCCGATCGAGCGGGGTCGGTTTCAGATACTCGACCGAGAGCTCTGCAGTTACGTACGCGATTCGCGGCGAACTCCCCAGCGGCCGGTCCTCGGCGTCGTAGGCGAACGTGATCGAGGTCCAGATGGAGTGGCAATCGACGAGAGAGGCGATGTGACCGCCGTACATGACGTTCGGCGCGCCGGAGGTGAACAGTTCCTCGGGCTCGACCGTCGTCACGAGCGCCTCTTTGTCCTCGGAGCGGTAGCTCTGCAACTGGAGTCCCTCGTCGTTCGCCGGTCCGCAGCCGTAACACGTCAGTTCGGGCCACGAGTGTTGAACCGGCTCGTCGCCGGGACGATCCGCGCTAGACATAGGTATTCGACGCCGCCGATCGACTTAACTCGGGCACCGGTCGGCGCGTCCTGACGGCACTGAATCGATCGAAAACTGCGTCTAGAGCGCCCGGTCGTGCTCGCTCTCGAACTCCCGCTGCCGGCGGTACTGCTCGACGAACTCGCCGACGTCGAACTCGAGCATCTGCGATTCGAATTCCGAGATCGCGGTGTCGTCCTCGGCGTGGCTGATCGCGTGCTCCATCAGTTCGACGACGAGTTCGACGACGATCTCGTGGAGCCGTCGAGAGTCGAAGTCCGTCACCCACAGCATCGAGTAGCCGACGGCGCCGTCGTCGCTGGCGTCGTGGGTGACGACGGCTTCCGGAAACTCCTCCATGACGACGCCGAGTAAGTGCGGCGTCCCGAACTCGTCGAACTCGTCGTCGGTCTCGACCAGTTCCTGGAGGACGACCACGAACGACTCGGGGAAGAACCGAGAGGGCGGGTGGACGTCGGTGACGACGGCGTGGGACTCGCCGCAAGAACAGGTGTACTCGCGCATCCCGAGGTCGATCTCGTGGGGGTCGAGCGTTTCCCCACAGGGGAGCTCGAGCCGATCGTCGCCGCCGGAACCCGGTACGCGGGGCTCTGCCATTGGACGTAGTTCGCTCGGCGACAGTAAAAGGTCGACGACTCGAGAGCGCGGGTTCGGCCGCCGTGGAATCGAGCCGAGACGCAGCCCTCAAGAGCCGGTCCCGCGTGTTCCGAGATAATGAGTCAGGAGTTCGTCGCGGAAGCGTTCGACCCGTTCGTCGTGATGAACGCGATCGGCCTGATCGCGTTCGCCCTGGTCGGGTCGACCAAGGCGATACGCGAGAAGTTCGACCTGTTCGGCGTCACCGTCGTCGGACTCGCCACGGCGTTCGCCGGGGGTGCGACGCGGGACGTCCTCGTGGGACGCATCCCGCTGGCGCTCCAGTCGACGAGCGAGATCGCTCTCGGAACGGTCGGCGTTACCCTGGCGATCGGACTGCACCTCGTTCTCGAGGCCCCCGACGATCACCCGATTACGCTGTTCGCCGACGGGGTCGGACTCGCCGCGTTCACCACGGCCGGCGCGATCGTGGCCGTCGACGCCGGCGTTTCGGGGTTCGGCGTCGTCGCCGTCGCGACGATCAACGCGGTCGGCGGCGGCGCGATCGCGGATGTTCTTCTGGACCGGTCGCCGTTCATCCTGTTCGATGACTTCTACGCCAGCTGTGCGGTGCTCGGCGGCACCGTTTACCTGGGAACGACGCTCGGCGGCGTCGCCGGGAGTACCGCCGCGATCGCGTGCGCCGCGGCGACCGTTCTGGCGCGGATGGCCGCGGTTGCGTACGGGTGGACGCTCCCGACGGCGCAGACGCTCCGACGACGCGAGGAAATCGGAAAGAATTGAGCCGCAGAATCGATCCGGCTCCGGAGCCGGTCTCAGGGCCAGTCGTCTCGGACCGGTTCGGCGTCGTCCTCCTCGTCCTCGACGTTCGTCGCAAGGATCCAGTCGGCCGCGTCGGCGGCGTCCTCGACGGGGAGGTACTCCCAGTCGACGTCCTCGGCCAGCTGCTCGTCCTCGTCGCTGGCGCCGATCAGGACGTGCCGATCGGTGTCGAACTGGTCCTTGACGGCCTCGAGACTCTCGCGTTTCCCGCGGGGGCCGGAGAAGAAGTCCTGCCGGATGCGGTTCTTTCGCGTGTAGTTCGTGACGACGTAGGTCGGTTTCTCGGAGACGACGCCGATGTACTCGCTCCACCCTCTGGCGTCCTCGAAGACGCTCTCGGGCGAGGCGAGCTCTTTCAGTGCTTCGAGCTCGAACGCCAGGGTCATGTCGCTACCGCCGTTCATACGGTATCGAAAACGCGCGCGGGGGAAAACGGCTTCGATACGTCCAACGACGGAAGAATCGCCGCTCGTGGCGGTTACGTCGCCTCGCCCGGTAGTAGTCGGTGGCGGCGACGATCGCTCCGGCTCGAGGTCGGTTTCAGTCGCAACCGGCGAACGAGCGCCCTCGAGCGCCCGGTAGAACGCGACCAGCGTCTCCTCGTCGAACTGGCCGACGTGCCGGACGGTTGCCGCCGCAGCGACCGACCGCCTGAGCGTGAGGGATCGACCGGTAGTGCCACTCGTTGGCGTTCATGACAGTACCAAACGCCCTCCGGCGAGTTACGTTTTCTGTCGAACCGTCGACGCGGATCGACTGATCGGGTACGGTGGTTCCCCTCGAAACCAGCCGGAAAACGAGTGAATCGTCGGGTTCGCGCTACTGCTCCTGTGGCGGCGCGAGGTTGTCGAGATCGACGGTCTGCTCGAGCAACACCTCCGCCTGATCGGAGACGACGCGCTGTTCGCGCATCAGCTGTTTGAACTTGCTCTGTGGCGAGAGGTCGCCGATGAGAACGCCGCCAACGATCTTGCCGTCCTTGAAGGCGACGCGGCGCCACTCGGTGTCGCTGTACTTTCGCTCGGCGTACTCGTCGCCGAGGGTCGGGTGGCCAAAGGAGAGGAAGGGGAAGTCGAAGTGCGTGATAGAGTACGAGGAGACCCACTCGAACCCTTCGGCCTCGTCGTCTGCGGCCATGTTGATGCCGGCGACCCGGCCCTGTTCCTTCGCGGAGCCCCACGAGCCGTTCTGGGCCTGTTCGCCGAGCAAGACGTCGTAGAAGCGAGTGATGTCCCCGGCGGCGTAGACGTCCTCGAGGTTCGTCTGCATGTACTCGTCGACGACGATGCCGTTGTTCTGCTCGAGTCCGACGTTCCCGAGGTACTCGGTGTTGAACGTCAGGCCGATAGCGACGCCGGCGAAGTCACACTCGTAACGGTCACCGTTCGGATCGACGGCGGCGTTGACGCAACCGTCGTCGTCGGTCTCGAAGTGGTCGACACCGCTGTCGAAAACCGGCTCGACGCCCTTCTCGCGCATCCCCTCGTGCATGATCTCTGCACCCTCGTCCGAGAGCGCGTAGCGCCACCAGCGGTCGCCGCGCATGAGATACTTCCCTTCGACGCCCTGTGCACCACAGACGGCGGCGAAGTCGATTCCGAGGAGTCCGGCGCCGACGATCACTCCCTCGTCGGCGTCCTCCGCGCTCTCGCGGATCCTGCGAGCGTCCTGGAACGTCCAGAAGTGGTGGATTCCGTCGGCGTCACTGTTGTCGACGGGCAGTTGCGTAGGCGTCCCGCCGGTCGCGATCAGCAGTTTGTCGTAGGAGATGTCCTCGCTCTCGTGGGTGTGCACCGTCTTCGCGTCGGTGTCGAGGCCAGTAACGTGAGTGTTAAGCGAGAGGTCGATGTCGCGTTCCTCGTACCAGCCCTCGTCGTGGATCGAAATCGGGGCCTCCGGGAGCTTCCCTTTCGCGTGCTCTTTGATCAGAATGCGATTATACAGTGGCTCCCCCTCATCGGTGATGACGGTAATCGAAGACTCCGGGTCTTCCTCCCGGAGGGTCTCGGCAGCCGAACTGCCCGAGATCCCGTCACCGATGATGACGTACTCGGTCATATCGTGACCGTTCGTAATGAGGGTTAAAGTGGATTGCTATCTCGTTTATTTTCTGTGCCGAACCGAACTGTCCCGCCCGTTGTACGCTATCGGCTGTAACCGTTCGGATTCGTCCGGCGCTCGCGACCGAGAACGGCCGTAAACGCTCGAGCACCGTGGTGTTGCAGCCACCTTCGCCCCCTCCGAACTGCTCTTGGGGATCGCTTCCCTACATCCGGACATGAAGATCCGTCAGAACGCGCGTCACTTCGCCTCTCGCAAGGCGCTCGAGACGCCGGTCGTCCGCTCGGTTGCCAAGTCCGGCCTCGTCAGACTTCACACGAAAATATTCACGAAGAAGGCCGACCCGGCCCACGCTGAAGACCGAACGGAACGGCTCGACGCCTTCTTCGACGCGACGATGGACGCCTACCTGCGCGCGCTCCAGGAAGGGTACTCGGAGGCACAAGCGCGCGAGATCACGCACGTTCAGGCCAACTTCGACTTCTACAACCACGGCTGGACCGAGATGATGGAGTTCCCGACGGACGAACTCGACGACCACTACGACCGCCACCGCGACTTTTTCGAGCGCTGGGACATCGCCATCGACGACCCGCTCGGGCAGTTCGAACCGCCGGAAGGAATCCCCGAGGCGCCGTCGACGCCGGAAAAACTCGACGAGCCCGAACATCCGTACGCCGAGGGCGGCTTCGCCGACGACGTCTACGTCGAAACCGAGGACGGAAACCTGGTCGTCGGCGGTCGGAGGGAGCCCGATGACGTCGACGTCTCGCAGGCCGTCGGCGTCGACGAGACCGCGGACGACGAGGAGTGATCGCCGTCTAATCACCGACTGTTGACGCGAGCGAAACCGTTCTCTCGATCGTTTTCCACCCCCTTATTCGCTGCCGTCGGGAGAAACGCGGCCATAACAATAGCCGAGACTGACAGACCGTTCCTCGTACATGAAACGACGCGCGTACCTCGCGGCCGCGTCGGCGGTCTGTCTCGCCGGGTGTGCCGGATCGGAAACCCTCGAGTCCGACACCACCTCGAATCGAAACGGCTCGAGCGACGACGAGACGAACTCTGACTCCACGGAACCACGGGAGCCGCTGGTCCCCGACGCGGCGGACGACTTCGAGGACCTCTCTCGCTGGTCGATCGACGGCGGATCGATGAACGCCGAGACCGACCGCGTCCTCGTCGGCTCCCAGAGCGCACGAATCGGGATCCCTGCGGCGTCGGGATCGACGCGGCTCTCGCTCGAGTACGAGTCGCCGTTCGATCTCACGGACGTCGTTCCGGGCGTCGCGATGGCGAGTTCGGAGTTCGTCTTCCCGTGGCTCCGCCTGTTCGACGCCGACGGGAACCGGATCGACTACCGCCGCGGATCGAGAGGGGAGTTGCCGCTCATGCGGTACAACTTCGGCGTCGACGGCGGCGACGACGCGTTCGATCCCACGACCGTCAGCAAAGTGCAACTGCACATGTGGACGGACGAGGGTCGGGAACCGACCGTCTGGTTCGACGACCTCCACTTCGTTCCCCGGCCCGATACGGGGAAGGTGATGATCCAGTTCGACGACAACCACGTCACCGATTACACGAAAGCGCTCCCGATTCTCGAGGAGTACGGCTATCCGGCGGTGACGTTCGTCAACCCGGGTCGGATCGAAGCCGAGACCTCCGGCGTGACGGATCCCGGCGGTTTCCCCCGGATCACGGTCGACCAGGCGCACGAACTCCACGACGCCGGCTGGGTCATCAGCAACCACTGTTACAACCACCCTGAACTCGCGGAGCTCGAACCGGCCGAGCAGGAAGAAGAGATCCGCCGGGGCAAGGAGTGGCTCGAGAGCGAAGGGTTCGACGAGGGCGCTCGCTACTTCGCCTACCCCCACGGCTCCTACGACGCGACGACGCTCGAACTGATCGACGAGTACCACGACCTCGGCTTCGGCGGCGGCCACCCGGCCCAGGGATACAACGTTAATCACGTCCTGAACTCCCGCATCGGCGATCCGAGCGCCGAACGGATGGCGACCGAACTCGAGCGAACCGCCGAGATGCGCGGCATCACCTCGTTTTTCTACCACCGGCTCGAGGACGAGTTGCTCGAGGACTTCGAAACCACGATCGAGTTGCTCTACGAGTACGAGTCCGCCGGCGAAATCGACGTGATTCTCCCGCAGGATCTCGAGCGGGACTACCTGTTTTAGCAGGCTCCAACCGCCGGGCTGAGGATCGTTGTCGCGGATCCAAGCGGCTAAATACTCGGCGCGTCGCCGTTCGGATACTGACTCGATGGCACTGAACGCAAACGATCGTTCGATCGCCGGCTTTACGATGGCCGGCCACGCGCTGGTTCACTGGTTCGAGACGGCGATTCCGATCTTTCTGGTCGTCTGGCTCGCCGAGTTCGACGTCGCCGTCGCCCTGATGGGACTCGTCGTCGCGCTCGGCTACGCACCGTTCGGGATCGGCGCCCTGCCGGGCGGCATCCTGGCGGATCGGTACGGAACGAAACGACTCATCGTGCTCTGTCTCGCGGGGATGAGCCTCGCGTTCGTCGTCCTCGCGATGAGCACCTCGATCTACATGGTCGCCCTCGGCTTGCTGCTGTGGGGGATCGCCGCCAGCATCTACCATCCCGCGGGGCTGGCACTCATCAGCACCGGCGTCGAGGAACGCGGGACCGTCTTCGCCTGGCACGGCATCGCCGGCAACGCCGGCATCGCGCTCGGGCCGTTCGCCGCCGCGACCATGCTGATCTTCCTCGACTGGCAACTCGTCGCCGCACTGCTCGCCGTTCCCGGAATTCTCGCCGTCCTCTACGGCCTCTCGGCGGAGTTCGAGCCGACCGCGGCCGTCGAGGACGACGTCGACGCGGGCCCGGACGAAGCGCTGTCGCTCTCGACGCTCGTCGGGAACTCGAAGGCCCTCTTCGCGAGCGCGTTCGCCGTCGTCTTCGTCATCGTCACCTTCGAAGGGCTGTACTACCGGGGGATGCTCACCTATCTCCCCGAGATCCTGTACGGACTGCCCGCGATAGCGGGGCTGGCACTCCCGACGGGGCTCGAGGGAATCGAACCGTCCTTCTACATCTACGTCGGCCTGCTGGTCGTCGGGATGGGCGGCCAGTACGTCGGCGGCAAGCTAACGGACCGAGTGCCGCCCGCTCGCGGTCTGGCGGCTATCTTCGCCGTGCTCGTGGTACTGGCGGTCACGTTCGTTCCGGTTACCGGACTGGGGCTGGTGGCGATCGCCGCTCTCTGCGGGGTCTTCGGCTTCTTCCTGTTTGCCATCCAGCCGTTCTACCAGAACGCGGTCGCGGTCTACACGCCGGCGGACAGTCGCGGTCTCTCCTACGGCTACACCTATCTGGGCGAGTTCGGTTTCGGCGCCGCCAGTATCGCACTCGGCGGGTTCGTCCTCGACGTCTCGCTGAGCTGGTTTTTCGTGATGATCGCGGGCTTCGCGCTCGTCGGGATGCTCCTCTCGGTGGCGCTGGCTTCGGGACTCGACCGGTTCGTCGAGACGGACCGACCGGTCGACTCCACGACGGACGATTAGAAATCCTCCGCCTCTTTCGCCGCCGATCGCTCGCAGTTGCAGCGCGAGCGTCAGGAAGTGAGTCACCTCGAAACGCGTATTCGCTCGTTCTCTCGGATGTTTGAGTGGAAACTCCTGCGCACGTATCGTTCGAATTCGACGCGGTGAGTGGTGACACGGTCCACGTGGCTTTTGCGCTCGAAAGTACCCGTCCGATTATCAATACTAATAATGGAGGCTGACCATTTATGTAGTGGTGATGAGATCCGTGTGCTATCAATGGAGTTCCTTCGACGGCTGGTGCCGGCGCCGATTCGGCGCAGGTACGCAGTCAAGTTCGGGATCGCACTGTTGATCCTCGGGCTGTCGGTCGGTCTGATCGGGGTTATCGGAACCGCACAGATCACCGACAGCGTCGAGCAGAACGCACTGGAAGACCAGGAGGCCCTCGCGGGGCAGGAGGCGACGGCTCTCGACAACTGGAACGAACAGAACGACAGGCGAACGGCGAGTACGTCCAACACTCCGGTCGTTGAATCGGGTGACGAGGAGGAGATTCAATCCTATCTGAACAGTCTCCACCTCGAACTCTCCGACCAAGTGACCGCGATTCACTACGTGAACGTCGATAGCCACGAACTGGAAGCGACCACGACGAACGACGCCGAAACGCTCGACGACGTGGACTTCCCGGCGACGGCGGCGATCGACGACGACCTGTCGGCTTCGAGCGTCGAACGGACGGCGGCCTACGAGAGCGACGGCACGCCCGTCGTCTCGTACTACATCAAAACCGGCGGGTCGGACGATACGGCGATCGTCATGACGTTCAACCTCGAGGACATGATGGCCGACTTCGGCAAGTCGGTCGAGGGCGAACGCGTGACGATGGCGATCGACTCGAACGGCGAGATCGTCGCGGACGACACGTTCACCGGGACGGGCGGCGACGCGCTGATCGATAACTACACCGAGGACGCGTTCCGCCAGGAGTACGCCGACGACGACGGCCTGCTCGAGGCGGCGCTCGCCGCGAACGGCACCAACAGCTCCGGCGCGATGGCGTTCGACAACCAGCCGGGTGCTACCCTTCAAGACGAGCCCTACGGCTTCGGACCGGACGGCTACGTCGCGGCCTACCACACGACCGACATGGGCTGGATCGTGTTGATGCACACCTCGATGGACGAGGCGTACGGGTTCGTCAACGACGTCGACCAGTACGGGATGATGGCGACCGCGGGTGGCGTGCTCCTGATCGGTCTCGTCGGTGCCGTGCTCGGCCGCAACACGGCCGTCGCGACCGACCGCCTCACCAGCAAGGCGAGAGAGATGGAGGAGGGGAACCTCGAGGTCGATCTCGAGACGAAACGGATCGACAACATCGGCCGACTCTACGAGGGCTTCGACTCGATGCGGGTCGCGTTGCGCGAGCAGATCGACGAGGCGGAAGCCGCCAGGGAAGAGGCCGAACGCGAACGCGAGCGCGTCGCGGAGCTCAACGACCACTTAGAGGAGAAGGCGACGGAGTACTGTGACGTGATGGGCGCGGCCGCGGACGGCGATCTCACGGCCCGCGCGGACGCCGAAAGCGAGAACGAGGTCATGTCGGAGATCGGCCGGGAGTTCAACCACATGCTCGAGGAAATCGAGCAGACGGTGGCCGAACTGAACCGGTTCGCGACCTCGGTCGCGATCGCCAGCGAGGAGGTCACGGCCTCGAGCGAGGAGGTCCGCTCCGCCTCGGAGCAAGTTACCGGCTCGGTCCAGGAGATCTCCGACGGCGCCGACCGGCAGAACCAGTCCCTGCAGTCGGTCAACCAGGAGATGAGCGGGCTCTCGACGACGACCGAGGAGATCGCCGCCTCCTCGAACGAGGTCGCCGACATCGCCGAACGAACGGCCGAAACCGGCCGCGAGGGGCAGGACGCCGCCCACGAGGCGATCACGGCGATGAACGAGATCGAGACCGAGTCAGAGCAGGCCGTCAGCGAGATCCGACGGCTCGAAGCGGAGGTCCAGCAGATCGACGAACTGATCGCAACGATCTCCGAGATCGCCCGTCAGACCAACATGCTGGCGCTGAACGCCAACATCGAGGCGTCGCGCTCCGCGTCCGGCGACGACGACGAAGGGTTCGCCGTGGTCGCAAAGGAGGTCAAGGCCCTCTCCGAGGACGTCGCCGAGGCGGCCGACGAGGCCGAAGATCGGCTCGAGGCGATCCGCGAGCGGACCGAACGGTCCGCCGAGGAGGTCGAGGTCACCAGCGACCAGATCGACGACGCCAGCGAGCAGGTGCGCGAAGCGGTCGAGGCGCTCGAAGAGATTACCGGCCTCGCACAGGAAACGAACGTCGGCGTTCAGGAGATTTCGGCGGCAACCGAGGAGCAGGCGGCGTCGACCCAGGAGGTCGTCGCCATGGTCGACGACGCGGCGTCGATCTCCGACCAGACGTCCGCGGAGTCCGAGAACGTGGCTGCAGCGGCCGAAGAGCAGACCACCGCGCTGACGGAAGTGACGGAGTCCGCGTCGAACCTCTCGGAGCAGGCTGCAGAGCTTTCGGAGGGGCTCGACCGGTTCGAAACCGGTACCGACGAGTCGTCGATCGAGAATTCGTCGGTCGGCGCGGAGGAACTCCTCGGAGCGAACGGGGAGGACGACACCGTCGCAGCTCCGTCGGAGCGCGACGGCGAGTCGATCGCTGTAGCTCCCGAAACCGCGGGGGAATCGCCGGCCGATCCGGCGGGGCCGGTCCCTGAGGATAACGAACGAGGCGAACCGCCGGTCGCTCCCGGTGAAGTCGCACACGATACCGTGCGGGCGGAGTCACACAGTGCCGACGAACCCGGATCGGAGCCGACGGACACCTCCGTCGATTCGACACTGTCGTCCGGTTCCGTTCCAGATTCGGAGTACACTGCGAACGAGGGTGAACCCGTGATCCCGGCGGACGACGCCGAACCGGTCGCCGGCCATCCCGTCGAACCGGACGAGGGTGACGCGCGCGCCGACGATCCGTTAGCGCTCGAGCCAACCGGCGTGGACGAACCCGACGACGATCAGCTCGGGGCGGTCGAGGACGCGACGGTCGCCGAAGACGAGGGACCCGATCCGTTCGCCGAAGTCGCCGACGAACTCGAGGAGGCGGCTGACGACCACGACGTTGGCGAAGATACTACGGACGACACCGCCGAGGACGCGGACGGATCGGACGAAGTGTTCACCTTCGGCGACGGTGACGAGCAGTAACGGCGGTTTTCGTCGCTGATTTCCGTTTCGAGGCGGTCGCGAATCGAACTCTCGATCACCGATTACGCGCGCGGTCACCGTCGTTCGCTACCTTTTTGCCTGTTCTCTCGGAAGAAACCGACATGTTCACCGTGCGGGCTCCAGCGACCAGTGCGAACCTCGGGAGCGGTTTCGACGTCTTCGGCGTCGCTCTCGGGACGCCCGCCGACGTGGTCCGGGTCGAGCGCGCCTCGGAGACGACGATCGAGATCACCGGGGCGGGAAGTCAGTACATCCCCGAAGACCCGGCACAGAACACCGTCGGAGCCGTCGCGGAGGCGCTCGACGCACCCGCGCGAATCCGAATCGACAAGGGGATTCGCCCCTCCTCGGGACTCGGCTCCTCCGCGGCCAGCGCTGCTGCGGCGGCCGTCGCCCTCAACGCGCTGTACGACCGGGGGCTGTCCCGGGAGGAACTCGTCCCGATCGCCGCCGAGGGCGAGGCGCTGGTCTCCGGCGAGGCCCACGCGGACAACGTCGCCCCCTCCCTGCTGGGCGGCTTCACGATCGCCACCGACGACGGCGTGACGCAGGTCGACGCGGATATTCCGCTCGTCGCGTGTCTCCCCGAGACGAGCGTCTCGACGCGGGACGCGCGCGGCGTCGTTCCGAAGACGGCCGCGATCGAGGCCGTCGTCGACACGGTCGGCCACGCCGCCACGCTCACCGTCGGGATGACCCGCGACGATCCCGACCTCGTGGGAACGGGGATGAACGACGAGATCGTCACGCCCGAGCGATCCGCGCTCATCGACGGCTACGAGGCGGTCCGCGAGGCCGCGCTCGAGGCGGGCGCGACCGGCGTTACCGTCAGCGGCGCCGGTCCGGGCATCCTCGCGGTCTGTCACGAACCCGACCGGCGCGCCATCGCCGGGGCGATGATCGACGCCTTCGACGCCGCCGGAATCGAGAGTCGAGCCTACCAGACGACCGTCGGCGAGGGCGCACGGCTCTACCGCGACGAAGCGTAACCCGGGTACGGATGGGTGCACGAACCGACGCGACGCTCGCGCTCGCCGCGCTCGCCGTCTTGGTTGGCTTCGTCGTCATCGTCGACGCCTCGCTCTCTCCGCCCTTTCTGTTCGTCGGCGGTCTCGCGACCCTCGCGTTCGAACTGCTCGCGGCTCGAGAGTACGCGCTCGTGCGTCGATACTGGGAGCGGCGGGACGTCCAGTTCGCGTCGCTCGCGGTTGCGATCGGCGTTGCTGCGGTCGGCGCTCGAGTCGCCCCGGAACCGGTGCTGTCGCTGTGCTGTGGCGCGGCGATAACCTATCTCGCGTTTCTGACGCTCGTCCGAACTGAAATCGTTCCGCCGCCGCAGACGTGGTGGTAGTCAGGGACGTCTGGAAGCGCTCTTCCAGCGGCGGCTGTAGATCCGCGGGGACGCGTCGAGCTTCGCGTACCGGACGTTCGTCGGAACGGTCGAGACCCTCGTGGAAACGCTAGCCGGAAGCGGGCCGTGAGGGACCGACGAGACAGCCGTCGGGTTGTTCGAGACCGGTCGTCGGCCGGCGTAGCCGGATCCGCGCAGGTTCGATTCGTACAGTTCCTCAAATTTGGAGTGTCCTTCGACGACCGCGTTTCGAGCCGCATCTATCCGTTCTTTCGTCTCCTGCTGAAACGCCACGTTCGTCGCGTCCCCTTTCACCTCGTCGACGAACTTCGTGACTTCGGCTGCCGCTTCGGAATCGCCGTTCGACTCGAGCGCATCGGGCCCGACGACGTCCTCGAGTTCGGCCCTGAGCTGTCGCATCTCCCTCCCGAAATCGACGAGATCGACGGTGTTCCAGAGCTCTCGCAGTTTGATGGCGTGCCGGAGCGTGCTGAGGTCCAGCGCCAGGTCCGGATCGTTCTCGCGGATCGCGTTCGGAAGTTCGCCGAGGTCGAGGAGGTCAGGGAGCGCCGATACCTCGACGGTGTCCGGCAGCTTCTCGAGGTCGATCGTCTCGAGGACGTCTTCGACTTCCTCGACCACGTCCCACAGTTCCGCTGCCGTCGTCGACAGCGTCTCGTCCGATGCCTCGGTCTCGGTTTCCCGGAGCAACCGCTCGGTTCCTGCTTTGACCTGACCGGACAGCTGTTCGAAGGTGGTTGGTGACGTCGCGTGACTCATACAGCTCGGAAGGCTGTACACGGAGAAAACGGGCGTGCTTGCCGATCAGTTGCGGTTCTGGACAGTCAGGATACGAAACCGGTTCTCGCTGGCGTCAGTTAGACGCCGCGGCCCTGCAGCTGCTCTTCCTCGGGCAGGTCGGCGTTCGCGTCGCCCTTCATGCTCTTGCCGAGGTTCTTCGAGATCTCGACGAGGGTTTCGGGGTCGTCCCAGTTGTTCGTCGCCTCCACGATCGCCTCGGCCATCTCGGGCGGGTTCTCGGCGCCGAAGATCCCGCTGCCGACGAAGATGCCGTCGCACTCGTGGTGCATCATGAGCGCCGCGTCGGCCGGCGTCGCGATGCCGCCGGCGGCGAAGTTCACCACCGGAAGCCGGCCCATTTCGGCGGTCTCGTGGACCAGTTCCGCGGACGCTTCGATCTCGCGGGCGAGGGCCTCGCGTTCCTCGTGGGTCATCCCCTCCAACTCGCGGATCGCGCCCTTGATCGTCCGCTGGTGGTGGACGGCCTGGTTGACGTCGCCCGTTCCCGCCTCGCCCTTGGTTCGGATCATCGCCGCGCCCTCGCCGATCCGTCGCAGCGCCTCGCCGAGGTCGCGAGCGCCGCAGACGAACGGTGCGGCGAAGTCGCGCTTGTCGATGTGGTAGGCGTCGTCGGCGGGGGTGAGCACCTCGGACTCGTCGATCATGTCGACGCCGACGGATTCGAGGATCTGGGCCTCCTTCGTGTGGCCGATACGGGACTTCCCCATCACCGGAATCGACACTTCGTCGACGATCCCCTCGACGTCCGCGGGGTCTGCCATCCGGGCGACGCCGCCGCGCTTGCGGATGTCCGCGGGAACGGCCTCGAGCGCCATGACGGCGACCGCGCCGGCGTCCTCGGCGATTCGCGCCTGCTCTTTGTTGACGACGTCCATGATGACGCCGCCCTTCTGCATCTGGGCGAAGCCGCGCTTGACGAGGTCGGTTCCGCGCCGCAGTTCCTCGAGATCGGTGGTCTCGGTCATACTGCGGCGTTAGGATCCGCTCCACTTACGCGTGTCCTTTGACAGCGGGACCCGAAGCGCGTCGTCAGTGACTCGAGTTCGCTGGATGGTCGCTTTTCGATCTCATCGGGCCGAATCCGCGCGGCTCGGCGCCGCTACCGGCTCCCAGTCGAACAGCCGCGCGTGAACTCGCGACCCCGTCAGCCGGACGAGCGGTCGCTTCCACAGTCCGAGTTCCGACGCCAAGTCCGGCGCGACCTCGAGGCGCGTGCCGACCGGTGGGCCGATCGAAACCTCGCCGCGAAGTTGCATTCGTGACCGGGTCAACTCGTCGTCTCGGGCGGTGAAACTCGAGAGCGTCACCCCGCGAAGCTCCACGTCGGTTCGCGGTCGAGTAACCTCGAGTCGGATCGCGTCCTCGCTCGAGTCGCCGTCACCGACCACGGTTCGAACGCCGCGCGGGCCGTCCGTCACGGTGATCGGGGCGCGCTCCTTCGGGTACCCCCAGATCTCGCGACCGAGCGCGACCGACGCGTCGGTCGTCACGGGCATCCAGTGGACGTAGCCGCCGATCTCCCCGTCGGCGAGTCGTCCGAACGGCAGGTCGGTTCGGCTCCCGCGGACCGCAGGGACGATAACCGCGAACTCGTCGTAGGGCTCGAAGCTGGGCTCGGAGGGACCGACGCGATGATACTGGATGCCGACGAGCGAAACGCAGCCGACGCCCGGTGCGATCGCCAGCGACGAGAGCGGGTTCGGGAGAACCGACTCGAGGCGCTCGCGCCGGGCGGGGACGACGACGACGCCCACCGCGAACGCGAGCTCGAGCGGAAGCGAAACCGTGTGGCCGGTCGAGAGCTCCCGCCGTTCTCGATCACCGGTCGCGAGTGCCATAGCCGACCGGACGGTGACGAGTAAAATAGTGCTACGGGCGTCGTCTGCCGCGGGACAACCGCTACCATTTTGCGTTCCCCGTTCGTCGCGGCTGATACGAAAGATGACCGCGCCGACCGGGCTGCCCGACCGTGATCCGTTGCCGAGCTACCTCGCTCCCCTCCCGAAGACGATCGAGGATCTCGGACTACGATTCGCGTGGCTGATCGTCGCGATCAACCTCGCCGGGACGGCCTTTGGATTCTGGTACTACGCCGGCCAGTTCGCCACCACGCCGACGGTGATGTGGCCGTGGGTGCCCGACAGCCCGCTGGCGACGCTATTTATCGTGCTCGCGATCGCCGCGTGGAAACTCGGCCACGAGCAGCCGTGGCTGACCGCGCTCGCCTTCTTCGGAAACATCGTCCTCGGTCTGTGGACGCCGTTTACGCTGCTCGTGTTCGCGGACGCCTACTCGCCGCTGCACCCGCTGATGTACCAGTTCCTCTTCTGGAGCCACCTCGGGATGGTCGTCCAGGCGTACGTCCTCCACCGAATCACCGACTTCCCCGTCTGGGGGGTCGCCGTCGCGCTCGTCTGGTACGCCAGCAACCTGCTCGTCGACTATCACATCCCGATCGTCGGCGACCCCCACCACACCGTGATCCCCGTCCCGCGGGACGAGCCGTTATTCCTCGGGGCCGACGCGCTGGGAGTCGTCGCCGCGGGCGAGACGACGTTCGTGCTGCTCGCGCTGTTTCTCGCGCTCGCGACGCGGGTCAAAAAGTGCGAGGCGGCCCGCGAACGAACCGCCGACCGCTAACTCGCTCGGCGCTACGGGCGCTCGCCGTACACCAGTTCGAGGTGCGGATCGAGCGCTCGCGCCGCCGGACGCCGTTCGACCGTTTCGGCGTCCCGATCGTACCGCAACACGCCCGCCTCGACCAACCGGTCCAGGTGATTGTGGTGGAACTCGATCGCGATCGCGTCGAGTCGCCGCCGTGTCGGTACACCCTCCATCCGCGCGACGCCGTCGACGAGTTCCTCGAGCGAGATCGCTCCGACCCGTCGAGAGAGGTAGTACAGCGCGTATCGACGTCGGTCGTCGAGAAGCAACTCGAAGACGGTAGCTGGTGAGAGAGTGGCGTGCGTGTCGGATACGTCTCCGTGTGTAGTTTCTGTCGTCATTAGTGTGCTCCGTACTCGGCTTACACAGCAAACGCCGACGTGTCGGCTTCGATCAACTTCAGCAGAGCACAGCGGACGGTTGTCGGTGGTTCACATAACTCTTCTCTAGCGGGCGAGTAGCGGACAACTCTCGAGTACGTCCCACACCCGTGAACGATTCCGGGCGGTTTCGGGAGAAATCACCATACGGGAGGGACGAGCGGTTGCTTCGAAAGGTAAACTATCGGGTGCGAGTCAGGCGTCCTCGAGAACGACGTGTTCGAGGTCGAACTCGAGCGAACGCACTCGGGCGAGGGCCAGATGCTCGAGACCGAGTCGGCGATCGTCGTTCTCGAGTGTCGGCTACGCCCAACCGGTGTTCGTCGTGCCCATCGCCGTCGCGACGAATAGCGGGACCGTCCCGTTGTACTCCTCGAGGTGAACGGTCGGGACGGAGTGATCGGCTGCTACAGGGCCTGCGTGTATCCTGACGGAATGTGTTCGCCAGTCAATACTATCCTCTCGTTAGGATAGTGTGTAATGTCACAAACAGTATTTTATATTCGACTGAGTCGTCGAGGAGTGTGTGGCGGTTGTCGCGTTCGGCTACGCGTTTTCAAAACAGGTGGTGACTATGCGTACCCAGACCGAAGAAGTCGAGACCGAATCGGACCACGATACGGCTACGATCAGGTTGGACAGCCTCACCAAACGCTACGGTGACATCACCGCCAACGATGCTGTCACCTTCGACATCGAGGCCGGCGAAATATTCGGCTACCTCGGTCCGAACGGAGTAGGAAAGACGACGACTATTCGGCTGTTGCTCGGGCTCATCAAACCGACCTCGGGTACCGCAGAAGTACTTGGTGCAGACATCCGAGATCGACGGGCGCTCACCGAGGTCAAAGCCAACGTCGGGTATCTGCCGGATACGCTCGGCTTCGAGGAGCGACTCACCGGTCGCCACGCACTCGATTACTTCGCTCGGATGCGTGGCGACGAGCGACGCGAGGAGTTACTGGAGCTGTTCGATCCGCCGCTCGATCAGCGGATCGAGACGTACTCGGCGGGGAATCGTCGGATGCTCGGAATCGTACAGGCGTTCATGCACGATCCAGACCTCGCCATTCTAGACGAACCGACGGCCGGGCTGGACCCGCTCAAGCAGGACCGGATGCACGCCTTCCTCGAGGCGGAACGCGACGCCGGAAAGACCGTCTTCTTCTCGTCACACGTCCTCAGTGAAGTGCAACGCATCTGCGATCGCGTGGGTATCATTCGGGACGGGAGACTGGTTGCCCTCGAGGACGTCGACGACTTGCTCGAGCGGGGCGGAAAGCACGTTCGGGTGCAGCTGGCGGAGGCGGTCGACGAGAAGCGGTTCGTCACGGCGGAGATGATCGACGTCGAGACCGTCGACAGCACGGTTCGGTTCACCTACACCGGCGAATCCGCCGCGTTGCTGCAGCATCTCGTCCGGTTCGAGATCGAAGACGTCGATATCGGGGATCCCCAGCTCGACGACATCTTCAAACACTACTACGGGGACGACTCCCCCGCGGAGGGAGGATGACGGCCATCCTTCGCAACGAGTCGGGAAAGCTTCTCCGCGGTACACTCACCCTGACCGGGCTGCTCGTCCTGCTCTCAGCGTTCTTTCTCGTCGTATTCCCGAGCATTCAGGAAGAAGCGGAGTTGTTCGAGGACGTGTATCCGGTGTTCATACTCGAACTGCTGGGTATCGAAGAGCTACACACGATCGAGGGATTCGTCGGCGGCTACATCTTCCCGTTCATCTGGCTCCTCCTCGCTGGAATCTATTTCGCGTACATCAGCGCGGGCATGATCTCGAGGGACATCCGCACGCGTCGGATGGATCTCACCCTCTCCAATCCGGTCTCTCGCGAGTCGGTCGTCCTCCAGAAGATCGCCGCCCTGTGGGTCCCCCTGGTCGCGTTGAATATCGGGCTGCTGATCGTGCTACTCGTCGGTTCGAATCTCCTCGGAGAGTCGTTCAACCCGGTTGCCCTTGCAATGGTGCACCTGCTTGGGATCCCCTATCTGCTGGTCTGTGCCGGAATCGGGATCGTCCTGTCTGTCTTCGCCGATCGCGTCGAAACCGCCCAGGGTACGGCACTGGTGCTGGTGTTCGTCCTCTGGCTGGTCGACGGCCTCTCCCACATGAATCCCGATTTCGAGTGGGTCGGCGACCTCACGCCGAGTCGGTACTACGATCCGACGGCGATTCTCGTCCACGAGGAGTACGCGTTTCTCGACGCCGGGATCCTCCTCGCGGTGTTTCTCGTCCTGTTGGGCGTCGCCGTCCTGATCTTCACACGGAGGGATATCTGACATGACGTCCGAACACGGCCGTACGACGAGCACACCGATCGAGTCGATTGTGGGATCGCTCACTTGGTCCGTCGTGACTACGACACAGGCGATCGAATGGAGGTGACACTGTGACGGCCGTTCTCCGACTCGAGTCCAGGAAGCATGTCCGGAGTTCGGTCTTTCTGATCGTCGTATTCGCCCTGCTGTCGGCGCTTTACTTCTCGATGTTTCCGGGGATCCAGGAGGAGATGGACGTGCTCGAGGAGGCGTTCCCGAGCTATATGTTCGACCTGTTCGGGATCGAAGAATTACACACGATCGAGGGGTTCATCGCTGCCGAGATCTACTCCTTCTTCTGGGTGCTCCTCGTCGCCATCTATTTCGCGTACGTCGGGGCCGGCCTGATCGCGGGCGACGTACAGAACCGGAAAATGGACCTCACGCTCTCCAATCCAGTCTCTCGCGAGTCGGTGGTGCTCCAGAAGGTTGCCGCCCTGTGGGTCCCCCTGGTCGCGTTGAACGTCGGGGTTCCGGTCATCGTCTACGTCGGCGCGCTCGTCGTCGGCGAGTCGTTCAACCCGGTTGCCCTCGCGATGGTGCACCTGCTCTCGGTTCCCTACCTGCTGGTCTGTGCCGGCATCGGACTCGTAATCTCGGTGCTCGTCGACCGCGTGCGAACCGCCAGAGCGGCGGCCCTGTCCCTCGTGTTCGTCCTCTGGCTGATCGACGCCGTATCGAGGGTGGACCCGGATTTCGAGTGGATCGGCGACTTCACGCCGAGTCAGTACTACGACGAGACGGCCATTCTCGTCCGCGAGGAGTACGCGTTCCTCGACGCCGGGGTTCTTCTCGTAGCGTTTTTCGTCTTGCTCGGCCTTGCCCTGCTGATCTTCACGCGCCAAGATATCTGAGCGTGCCGGTACTCGTTACGACTTCGATAGTCACGGAGGGACGAACGATGGCCTGGGCTATATCGAAATCGAGGGCGTGCTACCGTCTAATGACGCCGAGTCGACGGGAAGTACTGAAACGCGCGGGCGCGACAGCATCGGTGGCCACCGTCGGAACCGCAGGTTCTGTCACAGTCGCTGCACAGGAGACGGCCGACGACGAACTCCCGGCGTACAGTCGGTGGCTCACGATCGACGACGGCGGACTCGAGTTCGCCTACGTCGATTGGGCGCGCCTCGATGAATACGTACAGGGAGAACTCGAGGAGGCGGATCCGGACGAGGAGGTCCCGGCGGAGTACGAGGCGGATCCGATGATCGCGCCCGTCTCGGAGGGGGCGCTCTCGACGTACTTCTTCGTCGGGCTGAATCTCGCCCCGTTCAGGCTCGGGCGGCTCCTGGACGACGACGACGCGTTCGAGTCGACCGTCTCGGAACTGCTCCAGACCCCCGAAGCGTTCGTCGTGATCGGGAGCATCGCCCCCGCGGAGATCGACACCCGACTTACAGCCGAACCGGAGGCCGACTTCGTCAGGCAACTCGAGCCGACGACCGAGATCGGCGAGTACGACGTCTATACTCCCGTCGATGGCGACGACGCGGCCATCGCCGTCGGCAGCGACGCGCTCGTGGTCGTCAGCGAGGCCGACGATCCGGTCCCGATCCTCGAGACGACCATCGGCGCCGCGACGGGCGGCGGCGAGCGGGCGACGGACGCCTCCGAGGCGTTCGCGTGGGCCGTCTCGAGCGCCGGCGCCGGCGACGTCGCCGTCGGTCAGTCGGGTCCCGAGGCCGGGACGCCGGACGACGACGGCGGACTCGTCGACTTCGGGTACGAGGAGCTCGCGGACGCCGAGAGCATCGTCTCGTCGCTTTCGGTCCGAGACGAAGAGACCTCCACCGGCGAGTTCGCGGCGGTTATCGACGACCCCGACGAGGCCGCACTCGAGTCGCTCTTGGGCGCCTCCGGGGAGCAACAGTCGGTCGACGTCGACGGCGACCGCGTCGCCGCGACGGCCCTGTGGCGAGAGCGGGAGCTAACGGAGGAGTAAGTCGGCGAGCCGTTGCTAAGTTCGGCGGCCGGCCTCGCGACAGGACGAGGTCGGTGAGGCTACTCGAGAACGACGATCGCCGACTCGGTCTCGAGCATCTGGCCCTCGCCCGAGTACGTTCGCTCGAGTTCGACCTCGAACAGGTCGTCCTCGAGTTCCTCGCCGGCGACCCGGAGCACACCCTCGTCGTCGTCGATCTCGTACTCTCCGCTCTCGATGCCGGCGTCGATGTCGCCGACCTTCGAGCCGTAGCGGGGGCCGAGCGTCGAGTAGTCGAGGTCGATCGCGGCGACATCGGTCGTGATCTCGGGCGGCTCCTCGAGCACCACGAGTTCCCGGACGTGCATCACGTTCTGGATCGCGTCCTCGAAGCCCTCGACGGGTCCGTAGACCGAGACCGACTCGAGTTCGGCGTTCAGCGGCAGCTGATTCTCGCTCTTGTGGCGTCGGAGCGCCGAGATGACCTCCATCGCGGTCTCGCCGGCCTCGAGGTCGGCCTCGTGTCCCTGCGTGGCGGGCCAGTCGCGAGTGTGGATGCTGGTCTCGGCGAGAGCTCCGTCAGCGTCGGCGTAGCGGGCTTGCCAGATTTCCTCCGTGACGTGGGGCAGGAACGGCGCCCACAGCTCGAGGAACGTTCGGTGTGCGGTCCGCAGCGCGTACTGGGTCGAGGGGTTGTCCTCGCGTCCCTTGGCGATCTCGAGGTAGTCGTCACAGAAGGTGTTCCAGAAGAACGTCCGCAGCCGGTCGCGGGCCTTCGCGAACTCGTAGTCGTCGAGGTGGGCCGTCAGCTCCTCGACGGCGTCGTCGAGCTCCGCCAGTAGCCAGCGGTCGATCGCCTCGAGTTCGGCGGGTTCCTCGGGATCGGCCGGCGCGAGGCTGTCGACGAGCTTCGAGGCGTTCCAGAGCTTGCGCAGGAGCTTCTCGCCCGCGGTCAGGTCCTTCTCCTGGTACGGGAAGTCGTCGCCGACGGCGGCGCTGGCCGCCCAGAACCGAACCGCGTCGACGGGGTAGTCGGCGAGCACCTCGTCGGGTTCGACGACGTTACCCTTCGATTTGGACATCTTCTCGCGGTTCTCGTCGAGCACGTGGCCGTTGATCATCGTCGCGTCGAAGGGCACCTCGCCGGTGTGCTCGTAGCACTTGACGATGGTGTGGAACAGCCAGAACGAGATGATGTCGTGGCCCTGGGGTCGGAGGTCGAACGGGTAGAGTTCGGGGTTGTCCATCGTGAACTCCTCGGCCTCACCGTCCCAGTCCCAGCCGGCGTTGATGAGGGGCGTCAGCGAGGAAGTCGCCCAGGTGTCGAAGACGTCCTCTTCGGGCACGAACTCCTCGGCGCCGCACTCCGGACAGCTGTCGACCGGCGGCTGGTCGCTCAGGGGGTCGACCGGCAGCTCCTCCCGGTCGGCCGTGATCTCGTGGTCGCAGTCGGTACAGTACCAGACCGGGAACGGGATTCCCGAGTCGCGCTGGCGGGAGATCAGCCAGTCCCACTCGAGGCCCTCGATCCAGTGGCGATACCGGGAGAACATCTTCTCCGGGTACCAGTCCATCTCCCGGCCGGCCTCGAGATACTCCTCCTTGTGGTCGAGAATCTCGACGTACCACTGCTTGGAGACGCGGAACTCGACGGAGGTGTCGCAGCGCTCGTGGACCTGGACGGCGTGGGTGATCTCCCAGCGGTCCCGGAGGTAGCCCTCGTCCTCGAGGTCCTCGACGATAGCCTCGCGGGCTTCTTCCGTAGAGAGCCCCTCGTAGTCGCCGGCGAGGTCGGTCATCGTCGCGGACTCGTCGATCGCTACGCGAAGCGGGAGGTCGTGGGCCTGGTACCACTCGATGTCGTTCTGATCGCCGAACGTACAGCACATGACGATGCCGCTGCCCTTCTCCATGTCGACGCGGTCGTCGGCGATGATCGGTACCTCGTGACCGAAGATCGGGACGCGGGCGGTCTCGCCGACCAGATCCTGGTTCTCGTCGTCGTCGGGGTGGATGAAGACGGAGACGCAGGCGGGGATCAGCTCCGGGCGAGTGGTGGAGATGACGAACTCGTCGCGCTCTGCACCTCCGCTAGCGACCTCGAACGCGATGTCGTTGAAGTGGGAGTGGCGCTCGTCGTCCTCCATCTCGACCTGCGAGATCGCCGTCTCGCACTCGGGACACCAGATCGCCGGGGCCTTCTTGCGGTACTCGCGGCCCTTCTCGTAGAGATCGAGGAAGGAGAGCTGCGAGATGCGCTGAACGCGCGGCTCGATCGTCTTGTAGGTGTTGTTCCAGTCGATCGAACAGCCGAGCCCCTGCATCTTGTCGGTAAATTCGGCTTCGTACTCCGTACAGATCTCGCGGCAGAGTTCCTGGAACTCCCGGCGCTCGTAGTCCTGGTGGCGGATGTCCAGTTCCTCCTCGGTCAGTCGTTCGGAGGCGATCCCGTTGTCGTCGTAGCCGAAGGGGAACAGCACCTCGCCGTCGTGCATCCGCTGGAAGCGCGCGGCGAAGTCCTGGAGCGTCGAGCCGTAGAGGTGGCCCATGTGGAGGCTCCCCGAAACAGTCGGCGGCGGCGTGTCGATCGAGTAGACCGTGTTCGGATCGCGCTTTGGATCGCCGTCGTAGGCGTAGACCTCCTCGTCGACCCAGCGGTCCTGCCAGCGGTTCTCGACGGCCTCGGGATCGTAGCCGCCCTCGAGGCTCGCCTCGTCGCGTTCTCGGTGGTCGGCGTCCGTGCTCATGGTCTCACCGCCCGGCGCGGGCGTCGTCGATTCGTCGTCGGAAGTTGCGGAAGTTGATCGTACATCTGCATACCGGTCGTTGCTCGGTGAATGCTGGTCGGATACAATACATCCGTCGATACGGGGTGGGAGTAGGGGACTACGGAGCCCCTACGAAAACGGCGTCGCGGGAGTCGCCGGTGTCGAGTTCGGCGCCGACGGAGTCGGTCATACCTTCTCTTTCCTCTCGGTCGCTGTTAGATGTTTCGCGTCGGGCCGACCGCTCGTCGTCGTCCAGTCGAATTTCGGTCCGCGAGGGCGTCGGCTGCCGAATCTCCCCTCCCTCTCGAACCGCCGTCAGCCCCTCCTCGAGATTCGGGATTTCGCGACCTCGAGCGCCGGCCGCATTCTCGCGATGCTCGCGGCCTTCCCGTCCTCGTACTCGCGCTGCCGCTTCGGCGGTTCGATCTCGTGACGGGCCTGAGCACCGTCCTCGCGTTCGTCGTCCGTCTCACCGTGTTGCCGTGCTTCGCGAACGGTTACTCGAGCGGATCCCCCCGCCGGACGCGAACCCGACTCGCCGGCACACGAATTATGTCCGACGCCGTAGGTGTTCCGGACATGGATACCGCACCGAACCTCGCGGACTACGAGGGACTCTCCGAGGTATTCGAGTGGGAGAGCATCTACTCGGACGCCGACTGGGAGGCACCCGACGAGATCAACGTCGCTCACGAGGTCTGCGATCGCCACCGGACCGAACGCGGCACCGTCGCGCTGTACTTCGTCGGCGCCGACGGCGAGCGCGAGCCGATCACGTTCTGGGAGCTCGCCCAGCGGTCCAACAAATTCGCGAACCTGCTCGAGGACCTCGGCGTCGACCGCGGCGACCGCGTCTTCGCGTACGTGCCCCGCGTTCCCGAGCAGTACGTCGCGATGCTCGGGACGCTCAAGACGGGCTGCGTCTTCGGCGGCATCGATCAGCAGTTCGGGCCCGAACAGGTCGCCTACAGACTCGAGGACGGCGGCGCCCGCGTCGTACTCACGACGCCCGACCACCGGGAGACGATCGCGACGGCGCTCGAGGACGTCCCGTCGGTCGAGCACGTGATCGTCGTCAGCGACGACGGGATCGGCGTCCGGCGCGGCGACGTCAGCTACTACGAGGCGATGGAGCGGGCTGCCTTCGAGTACGACACCGTCCGGACCGAGGGCTCCGATCCCGCGTTGCTGTACTACACCAGCGGCGTAACGGGGCCGGCGAAGGGGATCGTCCACGGCCACCGGTGGATCGTCGGCGTCGCCGCCGCCCAGCTGTACGCGGCCGACCTCCAGCAACACGAGACCGACCTCTACTGGGCGACGGGCGACCGCGGCTGGCTGACCGCGCCGGTCAACGCGCTCGGCGTGTGGTTCTGGGGCCACAGCCTCCTCGCCTACGAGGGCGAGTTCGACCCCGAAACGTGGGTCGGGCTGCTCGACGAGTTTCCCGTCACCGCCCTCTCGAGCGTGCCGACGCTCTACCGTCGCCTCCGCGACCGCGACGACCTCCTCGCCGACGCAGACCTCGACCTCCACCGCGCGGTGAGCACCGGCGAGCCCCTCGACGCCGACCTGATTGAGTGGAGCGAGGAAACGCTCGGAACGCCGATCCACGACAGCTACGGGCAGGCCGAGACGGGGAACATGATCGTCAACACCTACCCCTCGATCGAGACGCGCCCGGGGAGCATGGGCAAGCCGCTCCCCGGCGTCGAGGCGGCGGTCGTCGACCCCGACACCGGGGACGAACTCGAGCCCGGCGAGACGGGCGAGATCGCCGTCCGCGGCGAGTTCCCGTGTTTCTTCCTAGGCTACTGGGAGGATCCCGAAGCGACCGACGAGACGTTCGTCGGCGACTGGTACCTGACGGGCGACCTGGGTCGGCTCGACGAGGACGGCTACGTCTGGTACCAGGGCCGGGCCGACGACGTGATCATCAGCGGCGGCTCGCGGATCGGCCCCTACGCCGTCGAACGCGCCCTCTCGGACCACGACGCCGTCGCGGAGGTCGCCGCCGCCCCGACGCCGGATCCCGACCTCGAGCAGGCGGTGAAGGCGTTCGTCGTCCTCGGCGACGATCACGAGGCGAGCGACGCACTCGGTGACGAACTTCGCACGCACGCGGCCGAACGGCTTCCGGAACTCGCGACCCCGGAAGCGATCGCGTTCCGCGACTCGCTGCCGCGAGCCACGACCGGAGGGATTCGCCGCGACGAACTCCGCGAATCCTCGATGGACGACTGACCTGATTCCGCAGACATCCCGTGACGTCGGTCGCCGTATTACTGCTCGTCGACCTCGGACGTCGTGTCCGCGCACGCCCGGCGTCTCTCTCGTGGAAGCCGCACCAAATCGCCACGACCGTCGTACTCGTAGCCGATCCGACCGTGAACGCCACGAAGCGAGAGCTGTCTGGCGATCTCCTCGAGGTCCGCCGGCCGAGCGAACCCGAACAGTCCGTCGACGAACGGGGAGGCGATCGCCATTCCTCGACACGTCGGTTCGTACTCGCTATCGGTCGCCAGCGGATTGAGCCAGAGGAGGGAATCCGCTCTCGTCGAGAGCCAGACCATCCCCCGTTCGAGTCGATCGAGTTCGCCGACTTCGAGGCCGTCGCTGATGACGAGCACGGCAGTCTCTCGGTCGACGGCGTCCGGGTAGTCGGTTTGCAGGGTCGAAATCGCGTCTCCGATCCGGGTACCGCCGCCCCACTCGGTCTCGGCTCGCTCGAGGGCTGTGACCGCGCGATCGGCGGACGGCTCGTCGAACTGCGCCGTGACCTCTCGCAGGCTGGTATCGAAGAAGAATACGCGGACGGATCGCCAGTCGGCGTGTATTCGTCGGAGGACGCCCAGCAAGAACCCCCGATCGATACTGTCGAGGACCGACCGGCTGACGTCGACGAGAACGACGGCGCTCACCGCCGTCCGATCGTAATCGTGTCGCTCGACCTCGAGCGCGGTTCCGCCGGTCCCGAAACTCCGTCGAAGGGTTCGGCGGACGTTCAGCTTGGACCCTTCCGGTGCGTCTTCGAAGCGTCGTCCTCGCTTCCGTCCCAGGGCTCGGCCGATTCGCTCGAGCGGCTCGCGACCGTCCGTATCGGGTATCGTGACGTCGTCGACGACGACCGGTTCCGAGCGACCGGTTCGAGTTGATAGCGCGTGAAACGCGTGACTATCGTCCCGTTCGGCCTCCGGTTCGTCGTCCTCGTCCGGAGACGCGTGCGATCCCACCACGGCCGACTGCGCGCGTTCTGTCCGCTCGATAGACTCCGCAGCATCACTGCGGTCTCTCCCCTCCTGGTCCGATTCACCAACCTGTGGCACCGCAAAGGGCTGCGTTGCGCTGTCGGAGGCCGCGGACGACTCGTCGGTCTCGCCTCCCGTGAGTCTGGTCCAGAAGGCCGGAAAGTGCCGCTCGAACGTGGAGATATCCGGTTGCTGAGAGACGAGTGTAGCACGAAGGGCAGCCCGAACTCTCGTCTCGTCGTACTCGGGGAGTTCCGCAATAGCCTGAGCGGCTGTCACAGTCACCGTTGGTGGAACGACTGCACCCTCGGACCGGAGCGCCTCGGCGAACGTTACGACTTCGCTAATAACGTGATCGCGAACGGCTTCGAGCGCGGCGGACTCCGCGTCTCCGGTCACTGCGCCTCCGTCCGCTCTCGAGCGTCGCGGCCCGCCCGAGCGAGAGTCTCGAGCAGGTCGTCGTCGATCCGAGACGCGTCCTCGACTTCCTTCAACAGACACGACAGCGTTCGGTCGATCAGTTGGGGTGAAAGCGCGGTGTCGGGTTCGCCGTCGTCGTCTTCACTACCGGCGCCCTCGGTCTCGGATCGAAGCGCGAGGAGCGCACGGGACCAGTCGAGCGTCTCCGCGATTCCCGGCCGTTTCAACAGGGGTTCTTCGCGAAGCCGCTGGACGACACCGCAGATCTCGGCGGCCGTCGCGCCGTCGAGCTCCGGCGCCTTTCGCCGAACGATTTCCCGTTCCTTCTCGAACGACGGCGGTTGCAGGTGGAGATACAGACAGCGCCGTTTGAGCGCGTCGCTCAATCCCCGCGTTCGGTTCGACGTGAGGAGGACGATCGGGGGCACCGACGCCTCGACCGTTCCCAGTTCCGGTACCGTGACCTGGAACTCCGAGAGGAACTCGAGTAGCAGCGCCTCGAACTCCCGGTCGGCCCGATCCACTTCGTCGATGAGGAGGACGGCGGGCTGCTCACGCTCGCCCGACAGCGCCCGGAGCAGCGGGCGCTCCAGCAGGTACTCCTCGTCGAACACCGAGCCGTCGTCGGCGACGCCGCGCTCGCCGGCCTGCACCGAAAGCAGCTGTTTGGTGTAGTTCCACTCGTAAAGCGCGTTTTCGGCCGCCAGTCCCTCGTAACACTGTAACCGAACGAGCTCGGTCTCGAGACCGTCCGCCAGCACCTTCCCCAGTTCCGTCTTCCCGCTGCCGGGTTCGCCCTCGACGAGCAGCGGTTTCCCGAGTCGGAGTGCGAGCAGTACCGGAACGACGACGTCGTCCTCGGCGACGTACTCTTGCCGGTCGAAGAGTCGCCTGAGATCCGACTCCGTGAACGTCGCGAACTGGGTCGCAGTCGGTTCAGTCATCTCTCACCCCGGGCGGCGACCGTTCGACCGTCCGTCGACGGTCAGTGAGTCTCGTATCCATTGGGGATCCTTGTCCCTCAAATGGGCTCCAGACGGTAAACCTTCGCTCGCATCGCTGATCGTCACCGCCTGCGATCCCGGTTGCAAACCTATTTATCTCGATGTGGTAACTACGATACGAGAGGTCGTAACGTGGTGGTTGGAAACGATCCACACATCGAGACGAGGCGCAAACGCAGAGGTCAATGAATGTCAGAACACGATATATCGGTAACCGTCAACGGAGAACAACACGAGCTGACCGTCGAGCCGCGAACGTTGCTCGTGACGGCGCTTCGAGAGAAACTCGGCTATACCGGAGCAAACGTCGGCTGCGAGACGGGCCGGTGTGGTGCCTGTACGGTCAGGGAAAACGGCGAGACGATCAAGTCCTGTACTCGCCTAGCCGTCCAGTCCGACGGATCGGAGATCGAGACGGTCGAGGGACTCGCCGACGACGGCGACCTCACGACCCTGCAGGAGCGGTTTCGGGAACACCACGGGCTCCAGTGTGGTTACTGTACGCCGGGGATGCTCGTGTCCGCCGATACGTTCCTGCGAGAGAACGAAGATCCGTCGCGCGAAGAGATTCGAGAGGCGATCGAGGGAAATCTCTGTCGGTGTACCGGCTACCAGAACATCGTCGACGCCGTCGAGGCCACGGCCGACCAGTTGGGTGAGCAACGATGAGCGACGCGGACGAGAGGGATTCCAGCGACGACAGCAGCAGTGGCGCCTTCGGCGCTGCGATCGAACGAGGCGAGGACGTTCCACTGCTGACGGGCGACGGGGAGTACACCGGCGATATCTCGCTCCCCGGGACGACCCATCTGGCGATCCGTCGATCCGACCACGCCCACGCACGCATCGAGAGCGTTGACACCAGCGACGCGGCGGCCGTGGACGGCGTCGTGGCGGTGTTCACCGGCGAGGACGTCGTCGAGAGCGGCGTTCCGAATACGATTCCGACCGCCTGGGACCTCCCCGGCCTCGTCCAGCCGCAGTATCGCATGCTCGCCACGGACAAGGTCCGCCACGAGGGAACCGCCGTCGCCGCCGTCGTCGCGGAGACGGCACACGCGGCCCGCGACGCGCTCGAGCTGATTTCGATCGAGTACGAGCCGCTCGAGCACGTCACCGATCCGGTCGAGGCCGTCGAACGCGACGTCCCGCCGGTTCACGACGAGGCCGAGGACAACGTCGCCTTCGACTTCGAACTCGGCGACGGGGACGCCACCGACGAGGCGTTCGCCGACGCCGACCGAGTCGCGAGCGTCGACCTCCGACAGCCCCGTATCATTCCGAACGCGATGGAGCCGCGAGCGGCCCTCGCAGACTGGGAAGAGACGACGGGGAAGCTCCGCCTCTGGATGACGAGTCAGAACCCGCACCTCCACCGAATGCTGCTCTCGGCGGGGACGCTGGGGCTCCCGGAGAACGAGATTCAGGTGATCGCCCCCGAGGTCGGCGGCGGCTTCGGCAGCAAGATCTACCACTATCCGGACGAGGCCGTGACGGCCTGGTGTTCGATGCAACTCGGCCGACCGGTGAAGTGGCAGGCGACGCGCTCGGAGAGCTATCTGACGGACTGCCACGGCCGAGACCACGTGACGACCGGCGAGATCGCGCTCGACGACGACGGGACGATCCGCGGCGTTCGAGTCGAGACTCACGCCGGACTCGGCGCACAGCTCTCGCAGTTCGGCACCGCGACGCCGTCGTACCTGTACGCCACCATCCTGTCCGGCCAGTACGCGATCCCGGCGATCCACTGCCGCGTCGTCGGCGCGTTCACGAACACGACGCCCGTCGACGCCTACCGCGGTGCGGGTCGGGCCGAGGGGATCTACGTGATCGAACGGCTCGTCGACGTCGGCGCGCGGGAGCTCGGGATGGATCCCGCCGAACTGCGACGGCGGAATCTGATCCAGCCCGACGAGTTCCCGTTCGAGACGGCGGCGGCGCTGGTCTACGACAGCGGCGAGTACGAACGTGCGATGGACGCGGCGCTCGAGCACGTCGACTACGACGAACTGCGCGAGCGCCAGGACGAACTCCGAGAGGAGGACCGATACCTCGGAATCGGCGTCGCCAACTTCGTCGAATCGGCCGGCCTCTCGCCCTCCGGACTCGCGGGCGACCTCGGCGCCCAGGCCGGCGGCTGGGAGAGTTCGATCGTCCGCTTCGACTCGACGGGGTCGGTGACCGTCCTCGCGGGAACGGCCGATCAGGGACAGGGTCATCGAACGACCTACGCCCAGATCGCGGCCGAGGAACTCGGCCTCTCCGTCGACGACGTCACGGTCGTCGAGGGGGACACCGACCGGATTCCCCAGGGGATGGGGACCTACGGCAGTCGGAGCGCGTCGGTCGGCGGCGGCTCCATCGCCCGCGGCGCTCGCGAGGTCCGGGAGAAGGCTCGCCGGATCGCCGCCCACCAGCTCGAGGCGAGCGTCGACGACATCGAGTTCGACGACGGCGAGTTCCGCGTCGCCGGCGCGCCGGATCGCTCGCTGCACATCCGGACGATCGCTCACGAGGCCTACCTCGGCCACGACCTGCCCGAGGGGATGGATCCCGGGCTCGAGGAGACCAACTTCTACGACCCGGAGAACTTCACCTACCCCTTCGGCACCCACGTCGCGGTCGTCGAGGTCGAACCCGAGACGGGCGAGATCGAGATCGAGCGCTACGTCGCGGTCGACGACTGCGGCGAGATCATCAACCCGATGATCGTCGAGGGGCAGGTCCACGGCGGGATCGCACAGGGTATCGGTGCCGCGCTCTACGAGGGCGCGGCCTACGACGACGATGGCCACCTCGAGACCCGTCGGATGGACGAGTACGCCGTCCCCCACTCGACGCAGTTGCCGGAGTTCGAGACGGACAACACGGTGACGCCGAGCCCGCACAACCCCATCGGAGTGAAAGGCGTCGGCGAGTCGGCGACCATCGCGGCGACGCCGACCGTGGTCTCCGCCGTCGTCGACGCGCTCGAGCCGTTCGACGTCGACCACCTCGACATGCCGATCACGCCGGAGTCGGTCTGGCGAGCCACGGAGGCCGATCGCTGATGTACACGAACGACTTCGCTTACTACCGAGCCGACAGCGTCGACGACGCACTCGCACTGCTCGGCGACCACGACGGTGCCGAACTGGTCGCCGGGGCCCACGGTCTGCTCCCGCGGATGAAGACGGGGGAAGAATCACCGCCGGCGCTCGTCGACATCGGACGGCTGAGCGGACTCGCTGCGATCGAAGAGACGGACGGCGGTAGCGGTGACAGCGGCGGCGACGGCGACGGAATATCGATCGGCGCACTCGCTACTCACGCCGAGATCGCCGATTCCGGGACCGTTCGCCAGCACGCGACTGCACTCGCCGACGCCGCAGCGGAGTTAGGCGATCCGCAGGTGCGAAACGGCGGCACGATCGGCGGCAATCTCGCCCACGGCGATGCGCGCTCGGATCCGCCGGCTGCGCTGCTCGCCCTCGGCGGCTCGCTCGTGGCGCGCTCTCCTGACGGCGAGCGGACGATCGATGCGACCGACCTCTTCGAGGGGCCGTTCGAGACTGCGGTTTCCCGCGACGAGATCGTTACTGGAATCCAGATACCGACGGAGGACGACGCCGTGAGCGGCTACCACAAGCGGCGAAATCCGCTCTCTGGGTACGCGCTGGTCGGCGTCGGCGTCTGGCTCCGGACCGACGGCGAGACGATCCGGCAGGCTCGAGTCGCCGTCACCGGTGCGACGGCCGCTCCCACGAGACTGCCGGGCGTCGAGGACGAACTCGAGGGCGCAGCAGTCGCCGAGGAGACGATCACTGCGGCGTCGTCTCGGGCCGGCATCACGCTGGACGACGATGCGTTCGTCTCGGACGTCCAGGCGTCCGCCGAGTACCGCGCTCACCTCCTCACGATCGACACCGAACGGGCGCTGTACGAGGTGCTGGACGTCGACCAGTGAGCGGCGGTCGTCGTCGCTTTCGCTCGAGAACGCTCGAAAGCGACTACGAGCACGGTACCGACGGCAATAGAAGTCGATCGGCGATCGGGGTCGGGCGTCAGTTGGTTTCGAGGACCAGCAGGTCGTCACCGGCGTCGACCTCCTGTTCGTTTTCCGCGACGATTTCCGCGATCGTCCCGTCCGCTGGAGCCGTAATATCGTGGAAATTCTTCATGACGCCGACTAACCCGACGACGTCTCCCTCGGCGACCTCGTCGCCTTCGTCGACGAAGTTCTCTTCGTCCGGGTCCGGCCGCGTGTAGAAGACGCCGGGCATCGGTGACTGGATGTGTTCTGTCGTCATCTATGAAATCTTACGGTTCAATACAGGCTCCGCACATATAGATCTTGACAAACCTATACTCTCTACAGTCGGACGTAAACCTCGTTTGGAGGGGTTGTTTACGAGAGTATATAATTATGAGATCAATACTGCTGACGTAATCTAGTCGGTATCTATACAGTGGTAACCGTTCTCCCACTCAGTAGGATGAGTGATCGAACGATAACGAGACAGGAGCTTCCGTCTCCGCGGTACGAGTACGGCGGGGACGACTGGGTGTTCGTCGAACTCGACGAAGCGATGAGTTTCGATGCGAACTTCAAGGCACAGGCGATCACACAGGAGATTCGGCAGAACAGTCTCGAGGGGCTCATCGAGGTTGCGCCGTCGAACGCCTCCTACCTGATCCAGTTCGATCCGGGCGTGCTTCACCCGGACGAACTGATCGACGAGCTGAAATCGCTCGAGGACGAGATCGACGTCTCGGAGTACCAGTGGGAGGCGCGGGTATTCGACGTTCCCGTCTTCTACGACGACCCGTGGACGAACGAGACGCTGATGGACTTTCGCGACCGCCATCAGGATCCGGAGTCGACGGACCTCGAGTACTCCGCGGAGATCAACGGCTTCGATTCCGTCGAGGCGTTCGTCGACCACCACGCCGGCGCACCGCACATGGTGACGATGATCGGCTTCGTCCCCGGACTGCCGTTCTGTTTCCAGATGGTCCCTCGCGACGAACAGATCGAGGTTCCGAAGTACGAACAGCCGCGGACGGCGACGCCGAGCCGAGCGATCGGGTTCGGCGGCGCGTTCACCGCGATCTATCCCGTTCCCGGGGCTGGCGGCTACCAGCTCTACGGTCGAACGCCCGTCGAGGTGTTGGACGTCGATCAGGAGCTGTCGGCCTTCGAGGAATCCATGGTGCTCCCGAACCCGGGAGACATCCTCAACTTCCGGCAGATCGACCGCGAGGAGTACGACTCGATCCGCGAGGAGATCGAAGACGGAACGTACGAGTACAACTACGATCGGGTCGACTTCGAGCCGCAGGCGTTCTTCGAGGATCCGCGCGGCTACAACGAGCAGCTCCTGGAGGTGCTCGACTGATGCGGATTCTCGACGGTGGACTCGTCACGACCGTTCAGGACACCGGCCGCTACGGTCACTATCACATCGGAATGCCGCCATCCGGCGCGATGGACCAGTTCGCTCACAAGGTCGGCAACTGGCTCGTCGGAAACGACGAATCCGACGCGACGCTCGAGATGACCTACACGGGTGCGGAGGTGGAGTTCGAGGAGGACGTCGTCTTCGCCGTCACCGGTGCGGATATGGACCCCTCGCTCGAGGACGAACCGGTTCCGACGTGGACGGCCGTCCGGGCCGAGGCCGGCGACACCCTCAGCTTCGAGTTCGCGACGGAAGGCGCACGGTCGTATCTCGCAGTCGCCGGCGGCGTCGACATCGAGCCGGTGATGGGCAGTCGGTCGACGTACACCCTGATCGGAATCGGCGGCCACGAGGGCCGATCGCTCGAGGGAGGCGACGAACTGCCGATCGGTGAGCCGGCCGCGGACGCCGACGCGATGGTCGACAGCTCGATCGACGAGGAGAACCGACCGGATTACTCGACGAACGAGATCAACGTCGTGATGGGGCTCTGTGATTATCGCCTCACGGACGAGGGACGACAGCGGTTCATCGACGCCGAGTGGAAGGTGTCCGACGAGGCCGACCGGGTCGGCTACCGATTCGAGGGCCCCGACATCACCGACATGTTCGAAGAGCGCGAGCAACCCTTCGGTGCCGGACCGGACGTCACCAACGTCGTCGACCTCGGCTACCCCGTCGGCTCCATCCAGATGGCCGGCCAACCGATCATTCTGATGCGAGACGCCGTGACGGGCGGCGGCTACGTGACCGTCGGGACCGTCGTGAGTCCCGAGCGCGACGCGCTCGCCCAGTGTCGAACGTACAGCACCGTCGATTTCAACGCCGTCGACGTCGAGGAGGCGCTCGAGATCCGTCGAGCGCGAGACGATCTCCTCGAGGAAATTCAGGAGTCGTTGTAGTGCGAACTCACCAACAGATGATCGACAAAGTACTCGTTGCGAATCGAGGCGAAATCGCAGTCCGCGTGATGCAAGCGGCGACCGAACTCGGGATCGAGACGGTTGCCGTCTACAGCGACGCCGACGAGACGGCCAAACACGTTCGCCGCGCCGACGAAGCGTATCACGTCGGCTCGTCGGTCGCCGGCAAGAGCTATCTCGATCAGGAGTCGCTTATGGAGGCGGCGACCGCGACCGGCGCCGACGCGATCCATCCGGGCTACGGATTCCTCGCGGAGAGCGAGTCGTTCGCTCGCCGCGTCGAGGACTCCGAGTTCATCTGGATCGGCCCTCCGGCAGACGCGATGGCCGACTTCGGTGAGAAGACCAGGGCTCGAGCCATCATGGACGAGGCCGGCGTCCCGATCGTTCCCGGAACCGACGAACCGGTCGACGATCAGGAGCAGGTGAAAGCGTTCGCCGACGAGCACGGCTACCCAGTGGCGATCAAGGCCGACGGCGGTGGCGGCGGACGCGGGCTGAAAGTCGTCGGCGGACCCGAGGAGGTCGACGACCAGTTCCGGAACGCCAAACGTGAGGGAGAGGCGTACTTCGACAACGACGCCGTCTACGTCGAGCGCTTCCTCGAGAATCCGCGACACATCGAGGTCCAGGTTATCGGCGACACGCACGGGAACGTCCGCCACCTCTACGAACGCGACTGCTCCGTGCAGCGTCGCCAGCAGAAACTCATCGAGGAGACTCCGTCGCCGGCCCTCGACGACGAGACCCGAGAAGAGCTCTGCGAGTCCGCTCGAGCGGGCGTCGGCGAAGCCGGCTACAGCAGCGCCGGGACCGTGGAGTTCCTCTACGAGGACGGCGACTTCTACTTCCTCGAGGTGAACGCCCGGATACAGGTCGAACACACGGTCACCGAGGCGGTCACGGGCATCGATGTCGTCAAGGAGCAGTTCCGGGTCGCCGCGGGCGAGGAACTGTCGTTCGAACAGTCCGACGTCGAACCGCGAGGCACTGCGATGGAGTTTCGCATCAACGCCGAGGATCCCTTCGACGAGTTCAACCCGACGCCCGGCACCCTCGAAACGTACCGCCCGCCCACGGGAATGGGAGTCCGCGTCGACGACGGCGTCAACGAGGGGGACAGGATAAGCCCGTTCTACGACTCACTCGTCGGCAAGTTCATCGTGACCGCACAGGACCGGACGGAGGTCCTCGAACGCGGCAAGCGTGCGCTCGAGGAGACCGAGGTCGACGGGATTTCGACGACGATCCCGTTCCACCTCGCGGTGCTCGAGGACGAGGTGTTCGTCGAGAGCGATCACACGACGAAGTACCTCGATCAGCAGTTCGACGGACTGGACGACTCCTGATCGAATGGGCGGCGACGTATTCGTCACCCCTCAGACCAGTTCGTCGAGACGAGCCAGGTCGATTCCTTCGGCCTCGAGTCGCTCGTGGATCGTCTCGAGTAACTCGACCGAGTTCGGGCCGTCACCGTGAATACAGATCGACGACGCGGGGACGTCGATCGTCGTGCCGTCGACGGCCTCGACCTCGCCGCGCGTCGCGATGGAGACGACTCGATCCGCGACCAGGTCTGGATCTTTCGGCTCGACTGATTTCTCGACGATCAGCGTGCGGTCGGCGTTGTAGTCGAGGTCGACGTAGCCTTCGAAGACGGCGTCCAGTTCGTCGTACTCCTGGGCGATCTCGTAGATGTTCATGTCGGTCGCCAGGTAGACGAGGTCGGGGTCGACCTCCAGAACGCCCTCCATGACGGCGCGGCAGTGGGCTTCGCTCTCGGAGAGCATCGAGTACATCGCGCCGTGCGGCTTGACGTGCTGAACCGATGCGTCGTGGCGGCTCGCGAACGCCATCAGCGCGCCCAGCTGGTAGACGACGTAGTCGCGCACCTCTTCGGGAGTTGCGTCCATCGTTCGGCGACCGAACCCCATCTTGTCCGGGAGGCCGGGATGGATGCCGATCCCCACGTCGTGCTCCGCGGCCAGTTCGACGGTTTCCCGCAGTACGTGCGGGTCGCCCGCGTGGTATCCGCCGGCGATGTTCGCAGAGGTGATGTACGGCATCACCTCGATATCGCGTCCCATCGTCCAGTTTCCGAAGCTCTCGCCCATATCGCAGTTGATGTCGATTGCAGTCATCGTTGGATCGGGAGTGTGCCGTACGTTCGTCACCCTCATACTTGAGAGTCGCGAGGAACGACCACCGATCCGACTCCGGCCGAACGACGCCGCCACGAACGTCGGAGCACGCTGGCCCTGCGGTTCTATCGCTCCGAACTGTCGTTAGAATGTGCTCGAACCCACAGTTCCCCGATCCGCGACAGACGCGTCCGGTAGGATTTCCCGTGTTCCTCGCGCTCGATGTATCCCTTCCCGCCGGGACCGAGACGGTCGACGTTGTAGATGACCTTCGAGCGGAAGCTGTCGGTGTACTCTTCGTTCAACTCCCGGGCCAGCGACTCCGCGAGCTCGGAGACGGAGTCGAACTCGCCGTCCTCGCCGAGTTTGTAGAGGATCAGTTCCTCGAACGGTTTGACGTTCGAAAAGGAAGCGACGGGGAGTTCGACGACGTGCTGACCGTCGATTTCCTTCGCCCCGATCGTCGTCCCGCGTTCGTCGAACTCCGCGAGCAGGGACCGGGCGCTCTCGAGTCGCTCCGCGATCCGATCGTCCGCCGTCGCATCGTTCTGGAGGTCCTCGAGCAGCGCGATCCCCTCGCGCAACTCCTCGGCGAGTTCGGTCTCGAGGTACTTCTCCGGGGCGGTGTAGTAGGTGTGGATCGCCTCGCGGTCGTCCTCGCGCTCGACCATCAGCGAGTGGGCCGCCGTCGCGAACGCGAAACTGACGGTGCGGGGCATCGCGGCGACGTTGACCCAGACGTCGTTTCCGCGGTCGAGTTCGGCGGTGATGAGTCCGTACGCCTGCTCGAACGCGTCGTCGTAGTCGTAGACGTCCTCGAGGACGAACCGGTCGGTCTCGGCCCCGAGCAGGTTCTGGAAGTCCGTTTCGAGTTTCTCCGAGAGATGTCGGGAGTACTCGACGTTGGCCTCGCTGCCGACGGCGCCCTCGAGCAGGATGACGCGGTCGACGTCGATCTGATCGCGCACCAGCGGCGCGATCAGCCGGTCGTAGTCGAAGCCGACCGGGACGATGTGAGTTTGCATACGCGATACTTCGTCGGCTTCGTAATGAATCCCGGGAGGTCGCACCGACGGCTCGCTCAGTCCCGTTTGGAATCCGCACGCGTCGTATCCGGCTCGTCGAAGACCGCCGCGACGATCTTCTGCTGGGCCGACCGGAGGTGTTCGTGGAAAGTCGCCGGCGTGATCCCGAGCGTCGCCGCGATCTCCTCGCCGGAGCTGTTTCGAGGCCACTCGAAGAAACCGGCGTAGTACGCCGTCTCCACGACGGTGCGCTGGCGCTCGGTCAGTGCACCGTATAGATGGTCCTGGATCTGCGCGATCGACTCGTTGGAGGGCGTCACTTGCCGCCGGGCGACGTTCGTCGCCGTCGGATAGACGGCCCGAATCGCCTCGGTAACGGCGCGAACGTCCGTGCTCTCCGGAAGGTGAATCGTCATCGTGTAATCGCCGTCGTCGATGGCGGCCGCCTCGACGTAGCCGCCGTGTGAGGCGACGACCGAGAACATCGGCGGCGACGTGATCGCGAGTTCGAACGTGACCTCTCCGGCCGACTCGTCGAGTACCGTTACGTCCTCCCAGTGGGGGATGCATTCGGTCAGTTCCTCCACGTTCGGAAACGTCTCAACTGCCGTGATGCCGTACTCGAGGAACTGCTCGTCGTCGACCTGTACGACGCGCTCGAACGAGACGTACTGATCGGCCATCGGCGGCCCGTCGAACAGGTCGACTGCGTTCTGGATCTCGTACTCGAGTTCAATCAGTTCGTCTCCCATCAGCGCGCGCTTGCGCTCGAGGGCGGCGATCGCGTGGCCGAGAATCTCTCCGAGCTGTCCGATCCCCTCCCGTACTTCGTCCGCGAACGCGTATCGGTTCGCGCTCGTGACCCCGAGAACGCCGTACAGCCCGCCGCTGTGAACGATCGGGATCGCAGCGGCCGACTGGTAGCCGCGCTCGTGGGCGTCCTCGCGCCAGGGTTCGAAGTCGGGATCGGTGAAGACGTCGTTCGAGACCTGGAGCCGCTGAGTCCGAATTGCGCGTCCTGCCGGCCCGCGACCCGCCGGGTCGTCCGGATCGGTCGAGAGCGGAATACTCTCGACGTATCCCTCGACACCCGCTTCGACCCGGTGAATCACGTCTCCCGTCTTCGAGTTGACTGCGGCAACGAACGCGAACTCGTACGCTGGTACGTTCGCGAGCGTTTCGCAGGTAACGCGCTCGAGTTCGTCCCGCGTCGAATCGGTAACGATCGTGTCGTTGATCGCCTGCATGACGGTGTAGACGCCGTTTAGCACTTCCATCTGCTCGCGTTGACGCTCGGACCGACGGTCGCGCTCTTTCCGTTCGGTTACGTCCCGAACGTAGCCCGTTACGTCCGTCTGTGAGGGAGAAATGCGCGCTTCGAGCCAGGAGTCGGTGGACGGATGGTACGCGTCGGCGATTATCAGCTCCTGGTGCTCGAGTGCTCGTTCGTGAGCCCCATCGAACAGCGAGCGGAGTCTCTCCGTTATCCCGTCGTCTTCCGTTCGTTCGATTTCGAGGAGTTCGCTGGCGCGTTCGTTAACGACGACGTGTTGCAAGTCGGCATCGAGTACGTAGACGCCGTCGGGTAGTCGATCGAACACCGCCTGGACGCGATCAGAGACGCCATCGCTTCCGACGAGAGAACCGGCCTCGATGGGCCGTCGGTTCTCGTCCATAGCTCAACAGTGCTACTCAGCCGTATAAGTATAGCGAGTAACGTACTCTTTCTTGAATACATCCGTCTGCATAATAGTCGGTACGATACGCGTTGGACTGCGGTGACCGAAGCTTACGTTCGCACTACCGGTTCGTTAGTCGGTTGTTTCATCGGGCTCGATCGTTCGGATCAACGCTGCAACCGTCTCGCGGTCGCGCTCGGGATCGACGTCGAGGGATTCCTCGAGCGCGTCCGTGACCTCGTCCGGAACCTCCAGCGGGAGCGTTCCGCCAGCCATCGCGTAGCTCGTCTCCGTCGGCCAGACCGCGACGTGTGCTTCGGCCGCGATTCGATCCGTGTCACCGTCCGTGAGATCGGAATCGACGGGGTAGGCCGCATCGAGGACGTACCACTTCCCGGCGTTTCCGTTCGGCCCCTCGAACTCGAGCGTCTCTCGCGTTCCGTCGACGACCAACCCTTCGTCCGTGAGGGTGTCGACGAACTGCGATTTCGCCTTCGGTGCGGCCTTCGAGAGCGTCGACTCGGGCGAGACGCCGATCACCGACAGCGACGGCGAAATCGATACGTCGACGGCGAACAGCGACCGAACGGGAATCCTGCTGGGTCCGAGTTCGGACGGTGCTGTCGAATCGGTCGGCTCGTACAGCGTCGTCTCGGTCGTTATCGTGGCCACGAGAACTGAGGCCTCTCCGGTTCGCGTTCCGAGCGGCTGCCACGTCTCGGCGAGCGACTCCGGCAGATCGATCGTCATCGCCCTGCGGTATGCGACCCGGTCCTTTCGGTGTGTCGCTTGTCGCTCCCTGCACTCGGGAGAACGCCGGCGCTCAGTCCGCGCCGAGCCCGTCGAAGTAGATCGCCCGTCGCTCGTCGGCCGCCGGCGTCGTCACGAGGGAGACGCCGACGGTGACGACGAGTCCGAGCCCCATCCCGACGAGTCCGGCCGTCCAGCCGGCGTAGCTGCCGGGGACGACGGCGAGGAAGAGACTCGAGAGGTAGAATAGTTGACTGACCAGGATCCCGGCCGTGATCCCCGTCCGAGTCGTCTTCCGCCAGTAAAGTGCGACCATGACGGGCAGCGCGAGCTGCGCGAAGCCGCTGAACGCCGCGTCGCCCAGTTCGAACAGCGTCGCGGGGTTCGCGAGACTGGCGAGGAACGACGCCGTCGCGAAGACGACGACCCCGACGCGGGCGAGCAGATCCTCGCGCCGCTCCGAGAGGTCGGCCTCGACGAACGGCCGGTAGAGGTCTCGGGTGAAGTACGAGGATCCCGACAGCAGCATCGAGTCCGACGAGGACATCATCGCGGCCATCGCGCCCGCGATGACCAGCGCGGCGAACCAGACTGGCGTGAACTCGGCCAGGATGACCGGGAGGACGTTCTCGCCCTCCGGAATCGCCACGTCGAGGCCCCGCGCCCACGCGCCGAGCATGAACGACGGGACGAACAGCAACACGCAGAGGATCGGCCAGAGCGCGAACGACCGTTCGAGGACGGTCCGGGAACCGGCCGCGAAGAAGCGCTGGTTGACTTGCGGGAACATCGCGACGCCGAATCCGATCACGATCGCCGTCGAGAGCATCCACTGGGGCGTGTAGTGATCGCTACCGAGTGCGAGGTGGTGGGCCGCCTCGCCCTCGAGCGCGGCCGTGGCGGCGCCGGGACCGCCGACGACGGCGAGGACCCACACCAGCGCGATCCAGGTCGTGACGAGCATGAACGCCCCTTGCAGGGTGTCGGTCCAAGCGATACCCCGGAAGCCGGCGACGACCACGTAGAGGATCATGAACGCCGTGATCAGTCCGGCGCCGACGGCGTACGGGACCGCCCCCTCGGTCAGCGCCTGTAGTGCGGTGCCGGCGCCGACCTGCTGGAGCATCACGTACGGGAACAGCCAGAGCAGGCTGACACCTGCGACCAGTCCGCGAAGCCGCTTCGAGGCGAACCGGTCGCCGAGCATCTCTCCGAGGGTAACGAACTCGTACCGTCGGCCGAGCAGCCACTGCTTGTAGCCGATAACGTACCAGAGAATCGCGAAGATGATTCCGTCCATCAGCCCCATGACGAGGATCCACTCCGGCCCCTCGTAGTAGGCGACGTTCGGTCCGGCGAAGAAGGTAAACGCCGACAGCAACGTCGCGAACGTCGTAAACAGCAGGACGACCGTTCCCACGGATCGGCTGGCGAGGTAAAAGTCCTCTGCCGTCCGGTCGGTGAGTCGGTAGGCGACCAGTCCGATCGCGAGCGCCAGCAGGAGGTAGCTGACGATGATGGCGAGTTGAATCGCGACGCTCATCGCGCGTCACCCCCGGTTTCGGCTCCGGAACCGCGCTCCCGCCGGCGTTCTCGATCGCCGCTCGAGTCGCCGTCGGTCGATTCGATTCCGACTCCCCACGCGCGTCGGGTGAACAGCCAGAAGACGAGCGACGCGAGCACCATCCAGCCGACGTGCCACCAGAGCCACAGCGGGAGTCCCGCGACGACCGTCGCGTCGTTCCAGAGGAACCACGGTATCGCGAGTGCACTGAGTCCGACGGCGACGGCGAGCCACCCCCACAGTTCCAGACGCGGCATGGTCGATGGTTCGTCTCGGGGTGGGTAACTGTTACTGTTCGATCCCGGTTATTGAACGAAAATTCCCATCAATATCGCTTCGTCGCCACGTCTTGCGGTCTTCGGTAGGTGAAATCGCTCTTTCAGGGAGGAAAAGGGGTATAAGTGTCGGCGAAAGAATGGGAGACGAACCCGATATGGCCCGCCTGTTCCCCTTCCGCTCGGAGCCGTCTACCGGGGAGGGGCAACCGCGTGTCGTCGACCTCGAGGGCGAGGACGCCGACGCGGTGTTCGGTGCCCTCTCGTCGACGACGGCCCGTCGGATCTACGCGCGACTCGACGACGAACCCGGAACGCCGAGCGACGTCGCCGACGCGATCGATTCCTCGATTCAGAACGTCCGGTACCACCTCGAGAACCTGGAGGGCGCGGGTCTGGTCGAAGTCGTGGACACGTGGTACTCCTCGCGTGGAAACGAGATGAGCGTCTACGCGACGACGGACGGGCCGTTGATCGTCACGAGCGACGAGTCGCGGGCCTCGCAGTTGCGGACGGCCCTCTCGCGGCTCATCGGCGGAATCGGTGCGCTGGCGGGGGGCAGTCTGCTGGTACAGCACGGTGTTACCCGATGGTTCGGAACGGGAACGGAGTCGGACGGATTCGTGCCGACGGGCGGCGAAGACAGCGCGGACGAGAGCGACAGCGGTGACGTGCCGGCCGGTGACGATGCAGCGGATGATGACCGGGCGGCCGACGAGCAGGGCGAATCCGGCGACGAGACGGTAGGCGACGGCCCCTCGGAGGACTCAGAAGCTGAAGAGGATGCGGCCGACGATTTCACGATGGCCGACAGTGACGACGAGAACGGTGAAAACGGGGCCGATAGCGCCGACGAGGCCAGCGCCAACCGGACCGACGCGGATACCGGATCGGACGGGTACGAGACGTCCGACGACGGCGCAACCGCCGGCAACGGCGACATCGAAGGGACCGAAACCGTCGCCGACGGCGGCAACGAAACTCTCGCCGACGGCGGTGCCGAGGCTGCAGACGCGGTCTTCGGGACGATCCCGCCGGGACTGCTCTTTTTCCTCGGCGGATTAGTCGTCCTCCTCGCCGCCACGCTCTACTGGTACTGGTATCGGCCGGCGTACTGACCGCCGATCGCCGCTCCGCAGGTCAACAGCTATTTGCCTCTCACGATCCTTACTCTAGATAAGTCTCTGGACGCGTTTCGCGTCACTGCACCCCTGTCCGGGGGTAGATTTCACATGGAAGACACCTCGAAATACCACATTCACGCTGACGTAACCGCTGACGGAGTTGTCGAGCGGAGCGACGTCGTTGGCGCTATCTTCGGCCAGACCGAAGGGTTACTCGGCGACGAACTCGATCTCCGCGATCTCCGGCAGTCACAGAAGGTCGGTCGCATCGACGTCGAAATAACCAGCACGAAGGGGCAGTCACACGGCCGGCTTACCATCGCCACCAGCCTCGACAAGGTCGAGACGGCGACGCTCGCGGCGTCGCTCGAGACGATCACTCGAGTCGGTCCCTGTCGCGCCTCCCTCGAGGTCACCGAGATCGAGGACGTCCGCGCGGCCAAACGCAAGGAAGTCGTCGACCGCGCGAAGGAACTCCTTCGGACGGGCTTCGACGACAGCGTGATGACCTCCGAGGAGATTCTCGCGGAGGTGCGCCAGCACGTCCGCGTCGAGGACATCACCGAGTACGAGGGCCTTCCCGCCGGACCCCGGGTCACCGACAGCGACGCGATCATCATCGTCGAGGGCCGATCCGACGTGCTGACGCTGCTCAAGTACGGCGTCAAGAACGGTATCGCGGTCGAGGGGACCAACGTGCCCGACGCCGTTAGCGAACTCACTCGCCACCGCACCGTCACCGTCTTTCTCGACGGCGACCGCGGCGGCGACCTGATCTTCGAGGAACTCTCGCAGGTCGGCGACATCGACTACGTTGCCTTCGCTCCGTCGGGGGAATCGGTCGAAGAACTCGATCACCACCAGCTGTTTGCCGCCCTTCGCAACAAGGTCCCCTACGACACCGTTTCCGGACTGAACGAGCCCCGTGAAGCGATCGCCGCGACCGACGGCAGTGCGACGCCGGCGCCGCCGACGAGGTCGCCGACGACGATCGACGAGGAGCCTCTGGAGCGATCCGACGGGGACGAAAACCGCGGACTGGAGCCGGCGTCCGACGCGAGTTCGTCCCGGTCTACGGACGCACAGTTGGCGTCGGCGAGTGAACCGGACACACGTGCGGATGCCGACGCGGCTCACCCGGACGATAGCGGTGCCGAGTCGGCGGCCGACACCGACGCAGGCGATCCCGAGACGATCTACGGACACGCGACGGCGATCATCAGAGGGGAGACCGATCAGGTCCGGTTCCTCGACGAGAACGCCGACGTGATCGCGGAGGCACCGGCGAGTGCCGCCTACGACGCCCTCGAGTCCCTCGAGACGACACCGACGACGGTCGTCCTCGACGAGATCCTCGAGCAGTCGCTGCTCGATTTCGCGGCGGATCGCGGCGTCGAACGGATCGTGGCACACTCGCTGGGCCAGTTCACGAAACGGCCGACGAGCGTTCGGATCCACTCGGTCGACGAGATTGCCGAAACGCCACCCAGGTAACGACCGGTTCTCGAGCAGGTGACGAACGCACTGTGAGCGGCGGCTGTGTTTGCGTATCGCGCCCGAACGCGTGCTCGTCCGAGGTGTCGATAACTGGTCGGTGCCGAACCCGAACGACGATGCCCTATCTGCCTCCGTCGCGCTCGTTCTGCTCGGCGCGTGGATACTCGTGACGTTCGCCGTCACCAACGCGCCGGCTTTGGACCAGTTCCGCTCGCCCTCATCCTTGGGAGACCGCGACGCTCGTACCCGCGAGCAGGCCGAACGGTCTGCGTCGGAATCGGTCGCTTCCGGATCGGACGACTGACACTCCCGGGCACACCGTTTGCGTACTCAGCCGAGCATCGCCAGCGAGAGAACGAGCAGTGCACAGACGAGCGCCCCCGACAGCGTCGCCAGGAAGTTCACGCCCTGGTTCCCCAGGAGCGATCCCTCGAGCGTCGCGCCGAGGAGGCTGTCGACGGTCATCCCGATGAAACCAGCGGCGACGATGATCGCCGCCCCGACCGGACCGACCTCCGGGAAGAGCCCGTAGGAGATCGCGGCGACGATTCCTGCGCCGACGAAGCCGGCGACCCCTCCCTGCCAGGTGACGCCGCCGTCGGTGCCGGGTTCGACGGGTTCGAGCGTGGTGATCAGCCGCGGCGTGTCGAAGATGCTGCCGATCTCACTCGAGAGCGTATCGCTCATCGCGGTGGCGACGGAGCCGGCGAACGCGAACAGAAAGAGCGCGGGTTCGACGGGAACGAGGGTGGCCGAACTGGCGGCGTAGCCGAGAACGGCGACGAGGCCGACGGCGGCGTTACCGAGGACGTTCCCGGTTCCGCGGGCGCCGTTGTTGTCCTCGGCGACTCCGAGATCGTCCTTCTGCTCGTAGCGGAACTTCGTCGAGAGGCCGCCGATGGCGAAAAAGGAGATGAGTACGACGAACCAGCCGTAGCCGCCGAGCACGATCGTCAACAGCCCCAGCAGGACGCCGGTGAGCATCCCGGCGATCGACGCCGTCTCGAGGGCGTAGGAGACGTAGCCCAGCGCGAGGGTGACCGTCAGTGCGACGGTCATCTCGATCGTTCCGAGAGCGGGATCGAGCTCCGCGAGCAACCAGAGGAGGAATCCGACCGAGAGCATCACGACGGGGTCGTCGTAGAGCAACAGGACGTCACGCAGGAGTGCGGCGAGTAGCGCTCCGCTCGCTGCGAGAAACAGGACCCTCGGAACGAGGGGTTCGATCGGAACGCCCGAAAGTCCGAACGAGGCGGCTTGCCCGACGGCCGCCGCAGCCGTTGCGGCCAGACAGAAGACCGTCGCGTGGACGACGTCGCGGTCCGTTCGCGTGCGAGCGAGCTGTTCGACGACGTTCCCGTACCCGATGAGAAAGACGGTCCCGACGAATACCGCCGTCGGCATCGACGACTGCGTGGCGAGGAGCCCGAGAGCGACCCCGGCCAGGACGAACGTAATGAGCCCGTAGAGCCGTCCGTCCTCGTAGTCGCCGGGATACGCCAGAAGGTCGAAGACGGGCCCGTCGGTGACGACGAACGCCCCCAGCAGGACGACCGCGGCGAGTGCGGCCGCGACCTCCGGACCGAAGAGCGGAACGGCGAGCGAGAGCGTACACAACAGCGCGAAGACGCCGGCTCGCCGGACGGGTTCTGTCACGATATCCGGTCCTTTCTGTGGGGATTACTTGAAGGTTCGTGAACCGCCTCGAGTCCGGTTTTCCCTCCGTTCAGGCTCGCTGACGGTATGCTGGGAACGGTCAGCTGCGGCCGAACGAACCCGTAACCGGTATGTCATCGGACTGGGAACGTGACGCTGTGGGTCTGTACGAACGGTATCTCTCCCTTCGCATCCGTCGCCACGAGGCCGACAGTCCCGACCACATCGCGCTCGTGATCACCGAACGGGATCTCTTAGAGCGCGGCGCCTACGAGACGCTCACCGACTTCTTCGAGTGGGCCTTCGAGTACGCCTCCAGGGTGACCGTCTACGTGAGCGTCCTCGATACCGCCGCGATCCCCGCCCTGCGACGGGAACTCGAGAGCGTCGACGTGCCACAGCAGGTCGCGGTTCGGACTCCCGACGATCGGTCGCAGGCGGACGCGCCGATCCAGATCGGCATCGGTCTCGGCGGCAAACACGAGTTCACGAGCGCGGTCCGGACGCTCGCGGAGAGCGTCGACGCGGGAGACCTCGAGCCGAGCGCGATCGACGACGAACGCGTCGAGGAGCACCTCGTCTTCCCCTCCGAACCGGACCTGGTGATCAAGACGGGCGCGGAGCGGCTCTCCGATTTCATGATCTGGCAGTCGGTCTACTCGGAGCTGTACTTCACGGACGTCAACTGGCGCGATTTCCGTAAGCGGGACTTTCTGCGAGCGGTGCGGGAGTACTGCAACCGATCGAGGCGGTTCGGCCGGTAGCTCGATACCCGGCTCGAGAAGACGACCAGTGGCGCCCGGCGAGGAACGCGCCCGCGAACGAGCGAAGCGAGCGAGCGGCCTTTTTAGCGTAGCTTTTCGCGCCTGGCGCGGAACCTTTGGTTCCGCGAGCAGTCGAACGTGCAAAGCGCCCGCGAGACGGCGGTGAAATCGTCTCGCAGCGCCCGTGAGCAGCGAGCGGTTCTTCGCGGAGCGAGGAATCTCGAGGCGGAAATGGTACGTATATTTCGGCGATCCTGTCACTGTCTCACACCCGGTCTATATCTCGCCAGCGGGGGTATCTGTACACATGGCTCACGCCCCAGAGCACCCAGAAAAGTACGTTTGCACGGAATGTCAGATACTGCACGCCGGCACGGTCTCCGCACAGGCCGATGGCGATCACCGGTACGACGCGCCCGAAAAGTGCGGCTGTTGCGGTTCGACGGAGTTACTCCCCGAAGAACAGTGGCCGCGGTTCCACCAGTGATCCGCCGACTTTTGATCCGTCTCGGTGATCACCGTTCGTATTCGAGAGATTCGAGCGGGCGATATCTGGCGTGGTCGCGTTCGCAGGACGATGAACGCCGATCGTCGGCGCGTCCCGTACGTGTCGTCGTGCTCGCGCCTCTCGAGGTCGGCCCGACGTCGCTCGCGCCGGAGCGTCAGGCGCCGGGATCGGGGAGTTCGACGTAGGCCAGAAACAGCACGAGGACCCCGATGGTGAGCAGGAGAAAGCCGCTCCCGATCGCGAGAAACTCCGCCGGCTGGGTGTGGTCGGTCGCCGCCTGCGGGTGGCGGAGAACGCCGGTCAGCCCGAGGACGAGAAACAATACGAGGCCGGTGCTCGTCGCGAGAGTCCCGACGGCGAGCTGGCGGCGGTCCATACTCGACGTTCGAACTCGCTCCGATTGTAGGTTTCGAGTTCCGTCTCAGTCTGCCGTCGGACCGCTCGAGTCGACCGGCTCGAGCTCCTCCTCGTCCGGCTGCTCGGCGGTCGGCAGCGAGTCGCGAAAGCGGTCGACGATCGAGCGGGCTTCGACGAGTTCGTGGTCGCTCATCGCCCCGAGCAGGGCGAGCGCTCGCCGAGCCCGCGTCCGCCGCCAGGACTCCTGACGGTGCTCGTAGGTGCGGATCCCGCGAAGGAAGTCGGCCTTCGAGAACTCGGGCCAGTAGGGCGTGCAGAAGAAGACCGCCGCCTCGTTGCCGTTCGCGTGCCAGGGCAGGAAATTCGAGGTGCGCTCGTCGCCGCCGGTCCGGATGATCAGGTCGACGTCGCGAACCGGCTCGTCGTAGAGCCGGCGCTCGATCGTCTCGACGTCGATGTCGTCGGGGTCGACGGTACCCGACTCGACGTCCGCCGCGACGCCGCGGGTGGCCTCGAGGAGCTCCGAGCGCCCGCCGTAGGCCAGCGCGATGTTGAGGACGAACTGGTCGTACTCGCAGGTTCGTTCCTCGGCGTACGTGACCACCTCCTGGACCCGCTCGGGGAGGCGGTCGACGGCGCCCAGCGCCCGAATGTGGACCTCGTTCTCGTGGACGCGCTCGGCGTCGGCAAACTCCCGCAGCTTCTCACAGAGCAGGTCGAACAGCGCCTCGCGCTCCTCCGGGGGCCGGTTGAAGTTCTCCGTCGAGAACGCGTAGAGGGTGAGCTCCTCGACCCCGATCTCCTGACACCACTCGAGGACGCGCTCGGTCGTCTCCGCGCCGGCCTGGTGACCCTCGGTCGCGTCGTCGCCCTGTTGTCGGGCGTAGCGCCGGTTTCCGTCCTGAATCACGGCGACGTGGGTCGGCGCACCGGCGATCTCCCGAGAGAGCAACTGCTCGTACGCCGCGTCGACGCGTTGACGGAGCCACCGGTTCATCACTCGACGTGACGTCGGGGAGAAATATGTGTCTTGCGTGTGACTCATCGTCACCGATAAACGTTCTCACGACGGCCCCAGGCGCAATCGTGACCGCTATCAGTCCGGGAACTCTCGTCTCGAACAATGACGGACACACTCGACCAGGATCTCTACCAGCGGACGAAAGCGCTGCTCGAGCCCGGTGACGTCGAACTCAACGGCGCGATCGTCCACACCGACTACGACGGCAGCGAGGACGTTCAGATGATGCAGGCGACGATCGACGTCGGCGACGTCATCGCCGAACACGCCGGCCACGACCCGACCGACTGCTACGTCTACTCGGGCAACGACGACTCCGACTTCTCCTCGAACCAGCACCAGGGGCTCACCCTCGACGACGAGGAGTTCGTCTGGGAGTGCCAGCAACTGCTGCGCGAGGGGAGTTTCGATATCGTCATCTACTACGAGGCGAGCGCCGACCACGAAGCGATTCTCGAGGAGATTCAGGAACTCGGGTACGACGTGACCGGCGTCGAAGGGTAGTCGTCTCGAGTCGCAACCGTACAGTCCGGACCGAACGACCGGCTGTCAGACGGGTCCGGTCCCGGTTCGCTTATGCATCGACAGCCGCGAGTATCCGGTATGACCACTGACGTCGATCTCACGGACCGCGAACGGGCGGTCGTCAACGCCTTTCAGGGCGGCTTTCCCGTCGCGGACGACCCCTTCGAGGTCGCCGCCGCCGCCATGCGCGACAACGGGGTCGAGATCACCGCGACGGAGTTGCTCGAGACGATTCGCGACCTGGACGAGCGGGGCGTCCTCTCGCGGTTCGGCCCGCTCGTGAACGCCCAGGAGATCGGCGGCGCGGCGACGCTGGTCGCGATGCACGCCCCCGAGGACCGGTTCGACGAGGTCGCCGAGGCCGTCAACGACCGCCGCGAGGTCGCGCACAACTACGAGCGCGAGCATCCGCACCTGAACGTCTGGTTCGTCGTGAGCGTCGCCGAGGAGGATCGAGTGGCGGAAGTGCTCGCCGAAATCGAGACCGAGACGGGCCAGGAGACGTACAACCTGCCAAAACAGCGGGAGTTCCGCGTCGAGGCGAAGTTCTACGTCGACGGCCCGCTCGAGGGCGGAATCGACTGCTCGGATCGAGGACCGGACGTCGAACCGACCGACGCGACGACGCTGTCGCCGGCCGAGCGCGATCTCGTGCTCGAGATCCAGGACGGACTGCCGCTTTCAGAGACGCCGTACGCCGACGTCGCCGACGCGATCGGAAAGGACCGCGAGTGGGTGCTCGAGACGATCACCCGCTTCGAGCGCGAGGGGAAGATCCGCCGGATCGGCGTCGTCCCGAACCACTACGCGCTCGGCTACACGGAGAACGGGATGACCGTCTGGAACGTTCCCGACGAGGTCGTGAGCGAGGTCGGCCCCGAGGTCGCCTCGCTGTCGTTCGTCACTCACTGTTACGAGCGGCCGCGCCACGAGGGCGTCTGGCCGTACAACTTCTTCGCGATGACCCACGGCCGTAGCGAGGCCGAGAGTCAACGGCGCATCGAGCAGGTCCGCGAGACGATGAGCGAGCACTGGGACGTCACAGACGACGACTGGGACTCGCTGTTCTCGACGCGGATCCTGAAGAAGACGGGGATTCGACTCGAGGAACGCGCGGACGCCAACACGGAATCCCGTACGCCCCACGTCGAATGATCCCGCTGCTCCACGATTTCGCGGACGCGACGGTGCTCGTCTTCGGCGGCGGACCGGTGGGTGCGCGGAAAGCTCGCCGGTTCGCCCGCGAAGCCGAGGTGATCGTCGTGAGCCCCGAGTTCGCCGACGAGGCGTTCGGCGGTGCCGAACTGGTGCGCGCCGCTCCCGAACCGGCCGCGGTCGCGTCGTGGATCGAACGGATCGCACCCGCGCTGGTCGTCGCCGCGACGAACGACGGTGCGGTCAACGAGGCCGTGGTGGAAGCCGCCCGGGAGCGAGGATGCCTGGTCAATCGCGCCGATCGCTCCGGTGAGCGCGACCCCGGTAGCGTCGTCGTCCCCGCGACCGTTCGCGAGGATCCCGTCGTCGTCTCGATCGCGACCGGCGGAACGGCGCCCGCGCTGAGCAAGCACCTCCGACAGGAACTCGACGAAACGCTTTCCGGTGCCGGCGAAATGGCGACCGTGTGTGCGGGGCTCCGGACGGAACTCAAAGCACGGGGCGTCGCGCCGGTGCGCCGACGCGAGATCGTCACCGATGTCGTCAATTCTTCCGACGTTTGGACAGCTTTACGTACGGGTGTATCCAAGCCATCGCAAGTGATCGAGGACGTGCTCGGCGAGCAACTGTCGACGGAGGGTGATGGGTCGTGACACCGGCGGGGGTCATCACGGCTGCGCGCGTAACGCACGAGAGCGGAAGCGTCGACGATCTCGCCGCTTCGAGCCCCGAGAGCCAGCGCGCCGGCGTCGCGGATCTGTGTACGGTGTCGGGCGTCGAGGAGGCGTACGTCCTCTCGACGTGTAACCGGGTCGAGGCCTACACCGTCACCACCGACGCCGCCGTCGGCCGCGCCGCACTCGAGGAGTTTTTCGCGACGACGGACGACGACGCGCTCGTCGTCACCGACCACGACGAGAGCCTACGCCACCTGCTTCGCGTCGCGGCGGGGCTCGAGTCGGTTATCCTCGGCGAGGACCAGATCATCGGCCAGGTCCGGACGGCCTACGAGGACGCCCGCAGCGCCGGCGGTATCGGTCCGATGCTCGAGGCCGCCGTGACGAAGGCGATCCACGTCGGCGAACGCGCACGCACCGAAACCGGGATCAACGAGGGCGTCGTCTCGCTGGGCTCCGCCGCAACGAGACTCGTGGCGAACGACGTCGCCCTCGAGGGGGCGACGAGTCTGGTCGTCGGCGCCGGCGAGATGGGACGGCTGGCGGCCCGCAGTCTCGCGGACGCCGACGTGGACGAACTGATCGTCGCGAACCGGACGGTCGCACACGCCGACCACCTCGCGGACGAACTCGAGGCCGACGCCAGCGCCGTCCCGCTCGAGGCCCTCACGACCGTCGTCGACGACGCAGACGTCGTGATCACGGCCACCGGAAGCGCGGAACCCGTCCTCGCACCGCACCATCTCGAGACGAACGGCGACGAGCGAGTGATCGTCGATCTCGGTCAGCCGCGAGACGTCGCGCCGGCGACCGACGACCTCCCGTCGGTGACCGTCTACGACCTCGACGACCTCGAGTCGATCACCGCGGAGACTCGCGAGCAGCGTGCCGACGCCGCCCGCGAGGTAGAAGCGATGATCGGCCGGGAGTTCGACCTGCTCTGTGATCAGTACAAGCGGGCCCGCGCGGACGAGGTGATCGCCGCGATGTACGAGTCGGCCGAACGCATCAAGGAGCGCGAAATCGAGCGCGCACTCGCCGAACTCGACGGCGAAAACGACGATCAGCGCGAGATCGTCGAGTCGATGGCGGACTCGCTGGTCAGCCAGCTGCTCGCGCCGCCGACCAAGAGCCTGCGAGAGGCCGCGGCGGAGGACGACTGGAGCACGATCAACACCGCGCTGCAGCTGTTCGACCCCGACTTCGGCGGGGACTCGCGGCGGCCGCCGTCGTTCGTCGAAACGGGAGACACCGGCCGGTCGAACGTCCGGCTCGGCGCGACGGACGACGACTGAGCGCCGCTCCGACGTCTCCCGTTTTCGACCGACAGGATCGAGACGGCACAATCGTTATTTTGGTGGGTTTCGTTCGGCTTCACATGGCCGACCTGCTTTCAGACGACGAGATCGACGCGCAACTTCCCGACGAGTGGACACGGGAGGGCGACGAGATCGTTCGAACGTACGAGTTCGACGACTACCTCCGCGGCGTCAACTTCGCCCAGATGGTCGGCGAGATCGCCGAGGCGCAGTTCCACCACCCCGAGATCACCATCCGCTACGAGGAGGTCGAAATCCGGCTGACCTCCCACGAGGAGGGCGGAATCACCGAGGACGACATCGAGATGGCGGACCTGATCGAGTCCGAGCGAAGCGACTGAGCGATGGACGCCGAATACGTCTTCCGCGTCACCCTTCGTCTCGAGCCCGCCGCGGAGTCGATCCGCGTCGATACGGGATCCGCCGAGACGACGGTCACGGTCTCTCGAGACGCCCCCGAGCCGGGCACCGAGGGCTGGCTGTTCTTCCGAAACACGCTCTGGCGCGGCGAGGTCGGCGACCAGCGGTACGCCAGACGGCTGGCCGCGGACTGGCTCGGCGAACCGCTCGGCGCGGTCGAGTCCGTCGAGTTCCGCGAATTTCAGACCGACGAGGTGTACTTCGACGCGATGAAAGCCGAGATCGCGTCGGACCTCGAGGCGTTCAAGGCTGACAACGTGTCCGAAGTCCTCTCGAAGTACTTCGGCTCGAGTGTTCGACTACCTAGCGACGCGGACGAGTAGTCCGGATCGGCTCGGGACCGGAAGCGGCGGTCGGATAGAACCACCGTGAGGCAGTAATTCGAACTCCGTTACCCAAGCGAACGGCGTCGGGGGCGCGGACTTCGCCGGTACGTTCGTCGACGCGGTCAAATCCGGGTACGGACAGTATAATTTTACGGTCAGTAACACGTCTGTTATTATGTGGATGTGCATTTATCTCGGCAGTCCGTTAACGTAGACGATGAGTACACCGAACGAATCGCACGACGAACGAGACCGGGATGAAGCGGGAAGCGTTATCTCGTTCTCACCGGTGCAAAACGGCAACGGCGTCGAGGTTATCGATCTAATCGACCGTAATCGGTATACGCTCTGGATGGCCGATCCCGTATCGCCCGAAACGTTCGGTGTCGATCGATTTTCGTTTCCAGTCGACGGAGCCGTCGCGGTGACGACGACCGCGATCACGCTGCCGACCGTCGTTCCGGTGTACGTTCGTGACGAGTCCGGGTCGTTCCTGACCAAAATAGAGCAGTGCGCGTCCGAAGAACTTCCTGCTGACACCTACAGCCTCGAACTCGCCGCCCCGATCAAGCTCTATCTCCGGGCCTGCAGCAGCGTCACCGTCTCTTCGGATTCGATGCAGACCTACGTCGACTTCGACGGCGAGACCGAGGTGCTGGTCGGAGCGCGTTCGTATCGGAAAGAGCCGGCCGCGACGATCACGACGACGGACAAACCGCAGGATATGATGGCCGCCGTGTCGACGTTCGGGTCGGCGCTCGAGACGAGACGTCCCGAACGATCGTATCCCTCGTATCGCGGGCATCCGCCGACGATCCGGCGTGGAGAGGCGCTGCAGATCCCGTCCGATATGGACGCGCCCGATACGGGCGTTCGACTCGAAGTTCCGCCCGAGTACGGGTTGATCTACGCGGTCGCACCGCTCGTATACTATCTCGGAGCGGACCTCGTTCCGGCCGATGCGCCGCGATTAGTCACCGAGACCGGCTTCGAACGCGCGCTCAGCGAGCGTCACGATTTCGAGGAGGCGGTCGAACGAGCGTTGAAACGGGTGTTCTTCCTCGATTGCGTAGTCCGAACGGAAGGGATGCACCCGGTGGACTTACACGAGCGTCGAATGATCGAATCGCGGCTCGACTGCGATTTCGCTACCCTGTACGACCGCCCGCTCGCCGAGCGGATCGAGGCCTACTTCGACGTCCCGTTCTCGGTACTCGAACCGCAGATCCCCGACTGGAAACTCACCGCTCACGTCGAACCGGAGCCCGAGAACGTCGAAGCACTGCCGTTCGTCGCCCACCGTCTCGCCGTCGTACGCTCGTCCAGGGGAAGCGAAATAGCGCCCCCGGACGAACCGAAAGCGGTCATCGACGAGTTCCTTCGGAACGATAGCAGGACGCAGAATACGCGTCCTGCGTCGACCGCCGAAGCGTACGTTCAGCCGGAGCGAACGGATTCGCTCGAAGACGTGTGGATCGGTGACGGTACGCCGCTCGGGGCGAACAAAGCGCTGCTCAACGCGTATCAGAACCGTCTCGGCCGCAGTCCGACCGAGGACGATATCGAGATCACCGTCGTCTGTAACGATATCGACATCTCGAACCCCCTCGTCGAGACCGAGACCAGTATGGACGCCGAGCGAGATATCGTCGACGAAGTGTACGGTTCTCGCGCCGACCTCCCTTTTGACATCATCATCTACCGCGACCTGACGGTCGACGAGTTGCGCTCCGTGCTTCGCTCCTCGACCGATTTCCTCCACTATATCGGTCACATCGACGACGAGGGGTTCCGGTGCGTAGACGGAAAACTCGACGCCGCGACCCTCGAGGAGGTCGGGGCTGACGCGTTCTTCTTGAACGCCTGCCGGTCGTACAAACAGGGCCGCCATCTTATCCGGCGCGGCAGCATCGGCGGGATCGCCACGCTGAGCAACCTCGTTAACAGCGAGGCCATCGAGATGGGACAGACGCTCGCCCGCCTGCTCAACCGCGGGTTCCCGCTGTACGCAGCCCACGAGATCGCTCGCGACGTTATCCTGCTCGGGGGGCAGTACATCGTTCTCGGCGACGGCGGATTCGCGATCGCGCAAGCCGAGAGCACCGTACCGAACCTGTGCGAGATCGAACCCGTCGGCGACGACTTCAAGGTCGAGATCAGGACGTACCCGACCACGCGACGGGGCATGGGAACGATGTTTATTCCGTATATCGAGTCGAATAGCGAGTACTTCCTGTGCGGGGGTGCGCTCGGGACGTTTCGCCTCTCGAGGGCCGAACTCCGGCGGTTCTTGGCGCTGGAAAACGTCCCCGTTCGAATCGACGAAGAATTACGTTGGAGTCACAGCATCGACGCCGCGACTCTTTGATCAGAAGACGGCACCGCCGTTCGCCGCCGCCGCGTTCCCCGCCTGCGTGAGGAGCACGCAGATCGTGAACAGCACTCCCAACATTCGCGGGTGATTTTTAAGGTACTCTGTGCACCGAGCGCCTGGCCGAGTCTGTGTTTCGGACATGGCAACCGCAGATGTGTTATCTGCTTCATTAAAAATTTCTAAATATTTCTATCTAGATGGGAGAAAATTACACGCGCGTATATTAGACAGAACAATAATTATAAATGTATCGCACCCAAGTATTATGTTAACGCAATCAGTTCTCATACTTTTTGATACCACTACCGAGATGAGAAACCGGGCGCGGTACCGGGGTGAACCGTCGATCGGTTAGCGTCTCTCGTGCGGGTCCGAGCGTTGGACGGCAGTATCCCCGAACGAGTTATCTCCATCCGCTGAGTTCGAACCGGAACGGGACAGCGGGTGTGACCGAACTCTTCGGAGAAACCGACGACGTCTCTCGTCTCGAGCGTTCGAGTTACCGACGGTTCCCCGCGAAGTATCGGATACCATACCCGAGCGACACACATTTACTGGAGAGTCCCGTAGGTAAACGTCCCAATGGTCTCCGAGTACGACTACTGGCTGCTCGATCTCGACGGGACGCTCGTCGACGTCGAGTGGTCGTACGCTCGGGAGGTGTTCGACCGAGTCGGCGATCGCATCGGCCGCACGTTCACGGACCAGGAGGCCGACATCCTCTGGAACGGCCTCACCGGCTCCCGTGACCGACAGCTCCTGGAGTGGGGTATCGAGCCCCGATCGTTCTGGGACGCGTTTCACGCCGAGGAGGATCCGCTGGTTCGGGCCGAGCAGACCTACCTCCACCCGGACGCCGCCTTCGTCGCCGATCTGGACGTTCCGGTCGGACTCGTCACGCACTGCCAGGAGTTCCTCTGCGAGCCGGTGCTCGACCACGTCGGCATCCGCGACTGGTTCGACGTCCGACTCTGCTGTACCGAGGAAACCGGCTGGAAGCCCGATCCGGCTCCCGTCGAGTCAGTCGTGCGCGATCTCGGCGTCGCTCACAACGGTCACAGGGGCGTGCTGGCCGGCGACGGCGCGAACGACGTCGGTGCCGCCTGGAACGCGGGCCTCGACGCGATCCACGTCGAACGCGTCGGCCACGAGCGCCGCGGACAGTGCGTTCTCGGGGATTACCGCGTCCAGTCGTTCGACGAACTCTACTGAGCGGTCCGGCGGCTCGATTCCGACACGCGGACGGTGATTTCGGGGTTTGCGTTCCCGTGGCTACCGCTCCTCCGTTCCGTCACATCCCAACTTCCGGGAATAACGTTTAAGAACTCGCGTGTGCAGGTACGTTACTATTAATGGCTTCTCCGTCTTCTCCATCCCTCTCGTTTCGGGAACTCGAAGCCGATGATGATCATCACGATCACTTCGCTCTGCTGTACGAGACGCGATCGGAGCAGTTCGCAGTCGCCGTTCCGTTCGTCAAGCGCGGGCTCGACCGGGGCGAACGGGTCATCTACGCCGTCTCGCAGAATTCGAAACCGGAAGTCACCGAGGCGCTGCGCGACGGCGGTATCGCCGTCGATGACGCTCGCGAGTCCGGCGCGCTCTCGATCGTCGGCCTAAGTGAGATCTACCCGATCGGCGCCGAGTTCGAGGCCGAAGGAATGATCGCCGATATCGAAGCGCTCGTCGAGAGCGTCGACGAGGACCGATACGAGGGGGTCCGTATCACGGCCGAGACGACTGGATTGCTCGAGCGAGGTGTCGACCCGGACGAATTACTCGCGTACGAAGACGCCGTCAACGAACTCTTCCCCGAAATGCCGCACGTCGCCCTCTGTCAGTACGATCGAACGCAGCTCTCGCCGGCGGTCGCGGAGGGGATCGTTCGGCACCACCCGTTGCTCGGCTACCGGAAGACCGTCGGAGCCAACGCGTACTACGACCCGTCCGTCGCCGAAACCGCTGATTCGCGCGACGAAATCGGTGCGAAACTCGAGGCTCACCGCGAGAAGATCACGGCCGTCAGCGAGAGCCGACAGCAGGAGCGCGGAATCGCTGCCCTCTCCGAGGCGACCCAGCAGCTCTCCGAAGTCGACGGTGACGAGATCCCGTCGGTCGCGGCCGAGGCGAGTCGGCAGGCGGTCGACGCGCCGCTGGCGGCGTTCTGGCGATACGAACAGTGCGAGCAGGAACTCGAGCTCGCGGCGATCAGCGACCGGACCGCCGGGGACGCCGGCGATCTATCGCGGTTTTCCGACCAAGCGTGGGAGACCTTCGTCTCTCACGAGCGGACGCAGCGGGACGTCGACGGCCTCGGTCTCCCGGACGCCGACGTCCGACGGCTGACGTTCGTTCCCGTGACCGATGCGGGCGCCCTCGCGGTCGCGACGGAACGATTCGACGGACTCACCGACGACCAGTTGCGGATCACGCGCATTCTCGCGACCGCCGTTCACGCCGCGTTCGTGGAAGCGGCCAAGGACGACCGACTCGAGACCAGACGCGAGGAACTCGAGCGACTCCGAACCGTCAACACGCTCGTCCGGCAGGTGCTGCGGGCCATCGTCGACGGGTCGACTTGCGACGAGATCGAGACGCAGCTCTGCGAGTCGGTAACCGCGCACGATCCGTTCGCGTTCGCGTGGATCGGCGAGGTGGAGTCGGACGCCGAGACGGTGACGCCGCGTTCCTGGGCGGGCACCGACCAGGATTATCTGACTGACACCCTGGCGGCCGGCGTTTCCGACCCCGCAACGACGGCCAGCCGCGCAGGTGAGACCCGCGTCGTCCCCGCCGTCGCGGAGGACCTTCATACCGACGAGTGGCGCCGCGATGCGGTCGGTCGCGGCTTCCGATCGGTCGCGAGCGTGCCGATCGCCGACGCGGACGTCTCCTACGGTACCCTGACGGTGTACGCGACAGAGCCGGCGGTGTTCACCGAGTCGGTGTCGGAGATTCTAGACGAACTCGGGACCCTCGTCGGCCAACGGATCACCATGGTCGAACAGGAGGCCGCGTTCCGGGCTCGGGAGGGGCGATCGCTCGAGTTCGAACTCACGGCCTCGAACTTCCCGTTCGTCCAGCTCGCTGCATCCGCCGACTGTACGCTCGAGGTCGAGGACCTCGTCGTGAAAGACGACGATCACGTTCTGGCCGTCGCGACCGTGGACGGCGCGTCCCGCGACCGCGTTTCGGACGCCGTCGACGCCTCGGTAACGATCGATTCGGGCGACGTCGTCCACGAAACGGCCGACACGTACCTGCTCGACCTCGTCTTCACGCAGCCGTTCGTCGGCACCACGCTGGCGAACCACGGTGCGGTGCTCGAGTCGATAACAGCGACGCCGACCGCTGCCCGACTCGTCGTCTCCGAACCCGAACCGATGAACGGCCGACTCGTCCCGGAACTGATCGCCGACCGGTACCCCAAGCTGAAACTCCTGGCCAGGCGCGAGGAACGATCGCGGCCGACCGTGCCCGGCTCTCCGGCCGCAGCGTTTCGAGAGCGGTTGACCGAGCGCCAGCTCCAGGTCCTGCGAACGGCGTACCACGCGGGATACTTCGAATCGCCCCGCCACTGCACGGGAGACGAGGTCGCCGCCGCACTCGATATCTCCTCGCAGGGTTTTTACCAGCACATGCGACGCATCCAGCAGACGCTGATCGAAGCGACTCTCGAGGAACCGTAGCACGGCCTCGTTACGGAGGTGACTGAATAGTCAACTCGCTCCGATCGGTACGGGTTGGCTATCCCGCACGGAGATATATCCGATCTCGAGTGCAGACAGTTACTGTCGAACCACCGTATGGCGACACGTCGCGTTCCGATGGGTCTACTATGTGTGCGAACCACCAGAAACAACTCGAATGGGAGGAGGAACCGAGTACTGCGATTATCACTGCAGTTGCGGCACTTGCCGGCGTTCCGGCCGACGAGTTACCGCCGCTCTACGGGTACGTCGATCCGGATGCACTCGACGGACTCTTCGACTCCGCCGACGCCAGGTCGGACCTACAACTGTCGTTTTCGTATCTGGATTACGACGTAATCGTTTCCCAGGAGAGGGAAATCGTCATCACGAACGTGAACGGGGACGCGAGCGTGACGTGCTCTCAGCCGGCGGACGAGTAGTGGCGGGGACGAGGCCGAACGCAAAACGCTGTCACGCGGGGGAGTCGATTCGACGGCGAGGAACGTTTCGAAAGCTCTCGATCACGGCTGTTCGCCCACCGGCTGTACCTCTTCGTGAACGAGCGTCTCGTAGGCGCGGCGCAATCGCTCGGACAGCGCCTGATGAGAGATCCCGAGTTCGGCTGCAAGTTCCTCCATCGAGATCTCCCGCGGGATCTCGAAGTAGCCCCGCTCGAGCGCGGACTCGAGCGCTTCCTTCTGTTCCGGTGTGAGGCGCGTATCCGACGGAGAGGCCGTCGTCACGTCGGTTACCCGCCGAAGGTCGACGCTGACGCCCTGTTCGACGAGTCGATCGTGGACGCCACAGAGCGTTTCGCGGTCCCGGTACCGCACCCGCGCCTGCCACCAGCCGTTCGTCGCCCAGGCCTCGAGCAGCGACCCCCCTTCGACGACCAGTTTGTCACACAGCGTTTCCGTCTCGTCGGTGAACGTCACGTCGTACAGCAGTCGATCACCCGTCTCGACGAGGAGGTCGTACGTCTCGACGGACGGATCGCTGTCGAAGGCGGCAGCGATACTCGCCTGGTCGACGTCGGCGACCCAGAGACAGGGCTGCGTCCGCGAGACGGCCGACTCGAGTTCGATCGTCGCGTCGGGTATCCGATCGAACGTTTCCGCGAGTGTCGTGTCTGCAGCCGGAACCCGAAACTCGGCTATAGTCGACATCACGATCCGTACACCGCGCGGTGTAAAAACCGCTGTTCAGGCGCTCCTGACTGTCTCTCTCGCTAACTCGCGTCCGAAATCCCCTCGAGTGCGGCCGCGAACTCGCGGACGCCGGGCTTCTCGCGGCGGTCCGGGTTCGCGAGGACGGACACTCGCTGGGTGCCGAGCGGGACGAACGCGAGGTCGAGGCGGTCGGCGGTCTCTCGAAGACCGAGCGCGGCGTCGGCCTCGCCCGCCATAACCTTTCGTGCGGGACTCTCGTGGGCGCGCAGACCGAGGTCGAACCCGGCGATCGAGTCGACGATCTCGTGGCGGTCGACGCCGCGATCGTCTGCAAGGCTGGCCACCGCGGTCCCGAGACTCGAGCGCAGTCCGGAGTCGGTCGTCCGGTTGACGAATCGGAGCTCGTCGTCGACCAGGTCGGCGAGTCCCTCGATCCGATCGGGGTTGCCGGGACGAGCGAGCAGCCCCCACTCGCGCTCCCAGCCGCCGAGTTCCGCCGCCTCGACGTCCCGATCGATCGGACCGGCGACGACGGCGACGTCGGGGACACCCTCCCGGAGGCGTCGCAGGCCGGGGCGGGAGCCGACCGAGAGGTAGCGCGGGTTCTCGAGGCCGTCGAGCAGTCGGGAAAGCGTCGGGTCGTCCTCGCCGACGCCGAGCAGCGTCGGCGGCCGGACGTCCGGCGAGAACAGCGAGACGGTGACGGACTCGTCGACCTCGAGGTAGTCGGTTTCGGCGTCGACCTCGACGACGCCGTCGGCCTCGGCGAGACTGGTCGTCGCGCCGCTGCCCTTGTCGACGGGGTAGACGAGGGTCTCGCCGTCTCCGTCGGTAACGACCCCCACCGGCATAAGTCGCATTCGGCCTTCGCCGTAGCGCTCCTGTCTGGCCATTCGGCCCGTGATCGTCGCGGTTTCCGTCTCCGGCAGCCCGGCCGCCTCGCGGATCGCCGGCGCGACGAACGTCCGAAAGACCATCATCGCGGAGACGGGATAGCCCGGCAGTCCGATGTACGCCGAGCCGTCCAGCCGTCCGACGAGCATCGGCTTCCCCGGCTTGACGCCGACGCCGTGGAGCAGCAGTTCGCCCTGCTCTTCGATCACGCGGTAGATGACGTCGACCGCGCTCGCGCTGGTCGACCCGGAGGAGAGCACGAGATCGCACTCCTCGGCCGCCTCCCGAAGCACGCGCTCCATCTCCGCCTGTTCGTCGCCGGCGTGGGGGTAAAGTACGGCCTCGCCGCCGGCGTCCTCGACGCCCGCGGCGATCGTGTAGCTGTTGACGTCGTAGATCTCGCCGCGCTCGCTCTCGAGGTCTTCGCCGGGGCGGACGAGTTCGTCCCCGGTCGAGACGATTCCGACCTGCGGCTTCGCTCGGACCGGGACCTCGTCGATCCCGAGCGCCGAGAGGAGGCCGATATCCCGGGGCGTGATCCGCGTTCCCGGGCCGAGCGCCCGCTCGCCGGCGGCGACGTCGGCTCCGGCGAACATGACGTTGTCGCCGGGGGCGACGGAGGTCCGGATCAACGCGTCGTTCCCTTCCATATCCGTCCGTTCGACCGGAACCATCGCGTCCGCGCCTGGGGGCATCACCGCGCCGGTCGAAATCTCGACGGCCTCGCCCTCGCCGAGGGTTACGTCGGGCTTCTCCCCGGCGTGAACCTCGCCCGTTACCTCGAGTTCGGCGGGGTCCGCCTCGTCGGCCCCGAACGTGTCTCTCGCGCGAAGCGCGTAGCCGTCGAGGCTCGCCCGGTCGAACCCCGGTACGTCGAGTTCGGCGTCCAGTCGCGCGACGAGTACTCGGCCGCGGGCCTCCGACAGCGAGACGCGGTCGACGCCGCCCTCGAGCGACAGCGAGCGGATCGCCTCGCGCGCTTCCTGCGGGGAGACGAGATCGCGAAACTCCTTGCGGTCCATACCGCCACTTGACGGGCCGGGGCTAAAAACGTCGGTCGATCGGCGTGGTTCGCTGGTCTCGAGGGGAACGATTACAATACCGCCGCCAGTTGCATGACATATGTCACCTGTCACCGAAGCGGATCGCGAGCGGATCGCCGCCCTCTTCGACCGACACCTCGAGGTCGGACTCCACCACGGCGCCCAGCTGGCCGTCTTCGCGGACGGCGAGTCCGCGATCGACCTCGCGGGCGGGACGACAGGCCCCGACGGCGGGGAGACGACGCCGACGACGCGCCATCTCCTGTTTTCCTGTACGAAACCGTACGCCGCGGTCGCGCTGCACGCGCTCGCGGACGACGGAAAGATCGCCTACGACGACCGGGTGGTCGATCACTGGCCCGGGTTCGCCGACGACGGGTCGACGAAGGCCGAGATCACCGTCAGGCAGGTGCTCAGCCACACGGCCGGCCTCCCGCGGGGGGAGATCGACGACCGACCCGACCTCTGGACCGACTGGGCCACCGTCGTCGAACACCTCGAGGAGATGGAGCCGGTCTTCCCGCCGGGCGAACGGCCGGCCTACCACGCGCTCACGTTCGGCTGGCTCGTCGGCGAACTCGTCCGCCGGGTGTCCGGGGCGCGGGTCGACGAGGTCGCCGCCGAGCGCGTCTTCGACCCGCTCGGGATGACCGATACCGGAATCGGACTCCGCGAGCACGAACCGGACGACGTCGCCACGCTCGTCGCCTTCGACGAGTTCGACCGCTGTCGCGACCCCGGCGAGGGGTTGGGCGACCACACCGTCGTCGCGGCGCCGTTCAACACCGAGGCGATCCACCGGGCCGTCATTCCCGCCGCGAACGGGATCGGTACCGCTCGAGACATGGCGCGCTTCTACGCCTGTCTGGCGAACGGCGGCGAGCTCGAGGGCAGCCGAATCCTCTCGGAGTCGACTGTCGACGAGATGACGACGGTCCAGGCGGAGACCGAATCCGACGGCACGCTCTCGCGGGAGGCGCGGTTCGCGCTCGGGTTCTGGAAGGGCGGGACGACGGTCGCTCCGTACGGCTCTCTCAGCCCCGAACGAGTCTTCGGTCACGCTGGGCTGGGAAGCAGCGTCGGCTGGGCGGATCCCGAGGAAAACGTCGCGTTCTCCTACGTCACCAACGGCGTTCGCGACGGCTCCTACGAGCACGTCGCCCGGGTGAACGCGCTCGCGGACGCGGTTCGGCTGGCGCTGCAGTAGCGGACGTCTCGTCGCTCGCTCGTTACCGGTCGGCACTAGCGTGGTTTCGCTGTTCAGAACCGCTCGTGAAACGCCCGTTACGGACAGGCGAACCCTGTATCGCCCGAACCGACCGATCCACGTCGCGGTGGCGCGCGCTGTCGATCGGGTTCGAGCGAAGCGAGGTGCGAGCACCTCGGAAACGAACGGCGACCACAGGGAGCCGTGAGCACAGCGAGAACCGAGCGCCGACACTGTGCGAGGCCTTCGCGAGTGGAACGAGCGAAGTCGTTCGAGGCGGCTTTGCCGCCTCGTGATGACGAAAATCCCTGATTTTCGAGGAGCTCGTCAGAGCTTGCTCTGACGGCGGATGAGTGAGCGAACGTGGAGAAACGACCCGTGATCGAACGAATCGGCTGGGGAGGACGTGGCGATCCCCTGTCGCCAGTTCGGACAGGACGCTCGAATTCTCGGCTACTCCGTCAAAGACAGCAATGGTACGTTCGCATCCTCTCGGTAACAAACTACCCGATCTGAATTCGGACGGGGTGTTTCACACCGAGAAGACCGTTACCAGTATCTACTGTTACGCGTTCGGCTCCCAGTCCTGGACCGCGACCGTTTCCCCTTCGGGAATTCCCTCGCGTTCGTCGTCGACGACGACCCAGCCGTCGGCCAGGGCGACGCTCGAGAGCACTCCGGACCCGCTCGCTCGCGTCGGAGTCGCGCGGTAGGCCGGCTCGCCGCGCTCGAGATCAGCTTCGTCGCGTTCCTCGAGTTGCACCCGCGCGAACGTCCGCGTGCCGGGCTCGCTCGGGATCTTTCGCTCGAGGACGGCCTGCGTCGTCGGGTGGGGTTCGGGGGTCGTTCCCTCGAGCCAGCGCAGGGTCGGCCGGAGGAACTGGACGGCGTTGACGATACAGGCGACGGGATAGCCCGGCAGCGCGAGGACGGGCGTCTCCTCGACGACGCCGAGACAGACCGGGTGGCCGGGTTTGAGACCGACGCCGTGGACGATCACCTCGCCGAGCTCGTCGATCACTTCGGGTAGCAGGTCCCGTTCACCCACGGAGGAGCCGCCGGTCGTGACGACGACGTCCTTCGTGAGATCGCGCTGGATGGCGACCCGCAGCGACTCGGCGTCGTCGGTGACGACGTCGCGATAGGTCGATCTCCCGTCCCAGCGGTCGACCATCCGAGAGACGGTGAGGCCGTTGGTCTCGATGACCTCGCCGGGGCCGGGATCGCCCTCGACGAGTTCCTCGCCGGTCGGGATCACGCCGACGGTCGACCGCTGGGCGACCTCGAGGCGGGTGTAGCCGACCGACCGCAGGAGACCCAGGTCCGAGGGGCGAAGGCGGTGACCCGCGTCGTAAAGTCGCCGTCCCTCCTCGACGTCCTCGCCGACGGGTGCGACGTTCTCGCCCTCCGCCACCGCGTCACCGACCTCGAGTTCGCCGAGATCCTCGAGTTCCTCGACGTATTCGATCATCACGACGGCGTCGGCGCCGTCGGGGAGAGCGCTCCCCGTGTGGACCCGAACTGCTGTCCCGGGTCCGACCGACCCGTCCCGATCGCCGATTCGGAGCACCTCGGGAGAGCGGTCGCTCGCACCGAAGGTGTCCGCCGCCCGGACGGCGTAGCCGTCCATCGCCGCTCGCTGGTAGTGAGGGACGTTCCGTGCGGCGGTGACGGGTGCCGCGAGGACCCGTCCGTCGGCTCGCTCGAGCGGTACCGTCTCGGTTCCCGTCGGTGGATCGCTCGCTTCGCCGTCGAGGACGGCCTCCTCGAGCGTTCGGCGCGCCTCGTCGACGGGCGTCCGTACCTTGAACCCCGCCTCCTTGCGCTCGCGGTCGGCTCCTTCCATACCCTGACTCGGGTCGGCGGGGCTCAAAAGGGTACGGGACGCCACCGGAGACGTCGCTGCGAGCGCTCCGGGATCGGCCGCTACCGCGGGCTTTTTCGTACCCGCGTCCGAATCCACGGCCATGTCAGCGCTCCGCGACGCGTTGCAGGATCTCTCCGAGGACGTCTTCTTCGATCTGCTCGAGAGCGAGGACGCGTATCTCCTCGTCCTCGACGTCCCGGGCGTCACGGCCGACTCGACCGACGTTACGGTCGCGGACGGACGCATCGCCATCGATGCACGCCGACAGAAGGACGCGGAGGACGAGTACCGATACATCGAGGAGAACAGACCGCTCCTCCTCGACGTCGATCTGCCGCTCCCCGACGACGCCGTCGGGGACGATGCGGAGGCGTCGGTCGAACGCGGCGTGCTCGAGTTGACGCTCCCCAAACGGTCGGGCAACGGTGAAACGACTATCGACGTCGTCGATCCGGACAACACGAGGTGACCGAGACTGGCATCTCTCCGCGCGTATCGGCGGTTCGTCGTCGTCGCGTGGCAGTTTCTCCCGCTGTTGCTGGCCTACGCGCGCGACCGGCGGCGATACCTGCTGTTCGGTCGACCGCGAAACGTCGATCCGGCCACCCGGCGCCACCGCGCCGAGGTTCTGCTCGAGTCGCTGCTGACGCTCGGGCCGACGTTCATCAAGCTCGGCCAGCTGCTGTCGACGCGACCCGACGTCCTGCCGCCGGAGTACATCGACGAACTCGCCGCGCTGCAGGACGAGGTGCCGCCGGCCCCCTGGCCCGAGGCGAGGACGGTCCTCGAGGACGAACTCGGTCCGGTGAAGGACCACTTCGACGAGTTCGACACCGACGCGATCAGCGGCGCGAGCCTCGGACAGGTGTACCGCGCCCGGGTCGACGGGAATCCCGTCGCCGTGAAGATTCGCCGCCCGAACATCGAGGAACTGGTCGAGGCCGACCTGCGGGTCGTCCGGTGGTCGCTACCGATTCTGCTGTACTTCGTCGACGAGTCCCGGTCGTTCTCGCTCGAGAACCTCGCCGACGAGTTCGCGAAGACGATCCGCGAGGAGATGGACTACGTGCGCGAGGCGACCATGCTGACCGAAATTCGGGAGAACTTCGCGGGCGACGACCGGTTCGTGATCCCGTCCGTCATCGAGCGCCACTCGGGCCCTCGGGTGCTCACGATGGAGTACATTCCCGGGACGAAGATCAACGACGTCGAGGCCCTCGACCGCAAGGGGATCGACCGGAGTCGGGTCGCGGAGAACCTCCAGCGGTCGTACCTCCAGATGATCGTCGACGACGGGGTCTTCCACGCGGACCCCCACCCCGGAAACCTCGCGGTGACCGACGACGGCGCGATCATCTTCTACGACTTCGGCATGTCGGGCCGGGTCGACGAGTTCGTTCAGGGGAAGATCGTCGAGTTCTACATCGCGGTCGCCAACCAGGACATCGACGCGATCCTGGACGCGCTCATCGAGATCGGCACGCTGAGCCCCGAGGCAGACCGGTCGGTGATGGCCGAGGTGATGGAGCTGGCCATCCAGGACGCCCGCGGTCAGGACATCGAGCAGTACCGCGTTCAGCAGATCGTCGGCCAGATCGAGGATTCGATCTACGAGTTCCCGTTCCGACTGCCGAAGAACCTCGCGCTCGTGCTGCGGGTCGCGACCGTCGTCGAGGGCGTTTGCGTCACGCTGGACGAGGACTTCGACTTCATCGCGACCGCGACCGACTACCTGACCGAACAGGGCTACCGCGAGGAGTCCGTTCGGAAGTATCTCGAGGAGACGGGCCAGCAGGTCCGCCGCTCCGGAGAGTCGCTGACTCGGATCGCGCCGAAGACCGAACGCGCGCTCGACCGACTCGAGCGGGACAACCTCTACGTCCGCATCGGCGTCGAGGACTCGGAGGGCGTCTTCGACCAGCTCGCAAGGCGGCTGGTCTACGGCATGCTCCTGACGATGTCGCTGTTCTCCACGGGGGTGCTGTACGCGCTCGAGACACCGGAGGGATCCCTCGTCGCGGCGGCCTTCTCTGCGGTCGTCCTCGTTCAACTCTACCGCTCGTTCCGCGAGCCGCGCTCGCTCCAGGCGAAGCCGCAGTTCACGCGGCAAAATCTTCGGCAGCGCCGTCGCGAGGAGTAACGGCGGCCTGACTGTCTCGGTTCGGCTACCGCCAAGAAACCCCGTATCGCCCTCGACAGTCGTCGCAGATCATCGCACGAAACCACTTCTGCTCGCCACAGGCGTGACAGAGCTGGAACCACTCGAACTCCAGGTCGATGCGGTCGTTCTCGAGGTCTGGTTCGCCGTCGTCCGCATCCCTTGCAGTCGATTCTGTCGATCGCGAGAGTTCGTCCGGATCGACCCAGACGATCGAGTGCTCCGAACGGCACCGCTCCCCTCCACCCCCCGTACCCATCATGACTGAAGTGTGAACTGTGTGGATAAATAACTAATTTTTCGTGCTCTTACGGATTTCTGAATTAAGGACTGGAAGGGTCGCACCCTCCGATTCTGTCAAGAACACGTCCGGTCTGGGGTTTCTCTTCAGGCAATATTTGGCGAGGGAAGAGTAAGATATCAAATCCGTAAAGCGACCGTCGAACCCTCGACTCTAACGTTCTTTTCGCTGGCCCTCGAGGAGTGATGTATGGAGTACGACCAGATCGCCGACCTTCCGCTGACGATCGACTCCGTCTCGAGGGACCGCCTCGAACGCGACACCTCGAGCGGCTTCACCCGCGTGACCACCGAGTTCGCGTTCGCCGGGCCCGGGCCGGATAGCGACCCTGTCGAGGGGGTAGGCGAGGACGTCACCTACGAGACCGACGAGCACGACGCGCTGGCCGAAACCGGACTGTCCGACCTGACCGGCGAGTACACGATCGACTCCTTTTCGAGTCACCTCGACGACATCGACTGCTTTCCGGCCGGCGCACCCGACCGCGAGGTCTTCCGCAACTACCGGCGGTGGGGACTCGAGAGCGCGGCGCTCGACCTCGCGCTCCGACAGGCCGAGACGGACCTGGCGTCGGCGCTCGGCGAACGGTACGAGCCCGTCCGCTTCGTCGCCAGCACGCGACTCGGCGACGAGCCGACGACGGATCGTATCGGCGACCTGCTCGAGGCCGTTCCCGGGCTCGAGTTCAAACTCGATCCGATTCCCGCATGGGACGCCGAGCTGGTCGAAGCGCTCGCGTCGACCGACGCCGTGCGCATCCTCGATCTGAAGGGACAGTACCACGGCACCGAGGTCGACGTCGAGGCCGATCCCGAACTCTACGAACTGGTGCTCGAGGAGTTCCCAGACGCCGTGGTCGAAGATCCCGCGCTAGAGTCGGCGACGGAGCCGCTGTTCGACGATTCCCGGGTTCGAGATCGGGTGTCCTGGGACGCGCCGATTCACGGACTGGCCGACGTCGAGGACCTGCCGTGGGAGCCCCGGTGGCTCAACATCAAACCGTCGCGCTTCGGCTCGCTCGAGTCGCTGCTCGAGACGGTATCGTACTGTCGGGAGCGCGGCATCCGGCTGTACGGCGGCGGCCAGTTCGAACTCGGCGTGGGTCGAGGCCAGATCCAGGCGCTCGCCTCGCTGTTCTACCCCGACACGCCGAACGACGTCGCGCCGGGAGCGTACAACGATCCCGAGGTCGGGGACGGGTTGCCGGCGAGTCCGCTCGAGCCGCCGGCCGAACCGCTCGGATTCCGGTGGTCCTGACGGCTCCTCGCAGCGGTGAGCCGTATGGGACGGAGTAGCGATGAACGAGGGTCCGACTCGAGCAGACCGAGCGATGCCGCGGTGGCGCGCGCTGGCTGAAGGGCGAGCGACGCGAGGCGCGACCCCTCAGCCGAAATTGCGCGAGGTCTTCGTGAATAGCGCGGGACCTTCGGTCCCGCGTACCGTGCGAACGGGCAGTGCGCGGCACTACGTGCCGCGACTGTCGGGACGGCTTTGCCGTCCCGCAACGCCCGTGAGCAGACGAAGTGAGCGAACGGCTCGGAAGACGCGAGGCGTCTTCCGGTGGATGAGCGAGTGAGCGAAGGCGAACGAGCGAAGACCTCGCACAGAGTCGTCGATCAGTTCCCGCTGTACTCGCGGTTCCTGCCGGTCACCGCTCGTTTTTCGAGGTGCTCGCACGCTCGCACCTCGCTTCGCTCGAACGTGATTGACAGCGCGCGCCGCCGCGACGTGGTTCGAGTTGGTCGAAACGGGCCATCGTTCGCGGTCTCTCCTAGCGGATTCGACATCTCGCTTCCGAATGAACAACCCGTATTACGAACTGCCGCCAACGCTTCCGTATGCAGATCGATACCTTCGGCCTCGAGCGCTGGTTCGCCGAGTACGAACACGAGGCGGACGTCATGCTCGCCGAGAGCGGCGTCCGAAGCCTCTCGACGGACCGCTTCGACACAGATCCCGGCGAACTCGGCTACGTGATCCCGACGAACGGCGATCCGGACTTCCGTGCGGAACTCGCCGACCGCTACGACCGCGAGGCCGACGAGGTGCTGTGCACCTGCGGGACCCAGGAGGCGAACTTCCTGGCGTTCCTCTCGACGCTCCAGGAACGGAACGCGCACGCGGTCGTCGTCACCCCGACCTACCAGGCGCTCCACGCCGTGCCGAAGTCCGTCGGTGAGGTCACGACGGTTTCGCTCGAGCCGCCGAACTGGGAGCTCTCGGTCGACGCCGTCGCCGACGCGATCCGGCCCGAGACGGAACTGATCGTGTGCAACAACCCGAACAACCCGACCGGACGGTACCACCCGCTCGAGAAAGTCGAGGCCCTGTACGACCTGGCCGAGGACAACGGTGCCTACCTGCTCTGTGACGAGGTGTACCGCCTGCTGGCCGAGGATCCCCTCCCGCCGGTTGCGAGCCTGGGACCGCACGGGCTCTCGACGGCGAGTCTGTCGAAAGCCTACGGGCTCGCGGGCCTGCGTTTCGGCTGGCTCGTCGGGGACGCCGACCTGCTCGAGACGGCCTGGAACTGGAAGGATTACACGACCATCTCGCCCTCCATCTTCGGCCAGCACGTCGCGAAGCAGGCTCTCGGCGAGCGGGAGGAGGAGATCCTCGCGGAGAACCGCGCGCTCGTCGCCGACCACCGCGATCGAGTGCAAGAGTTCCTCGAGAAACACGGCCTCGGGTGGTACGACCCCGTCGGCGTCAACGGCTTCGTGACGGTTCCCGACGGCTTCGAGACCGGTAAGGAGTTCTGCCGCGCGGTCCTCGAGGAGGGCGTCGTCCTCGCGCCCGGCGAGTTCTTCGGCCACCCGGACCGGTTCCGGATCGGGTTCGGGCTCCCGGCGGAAGAACTCGAGGAAGGGCTGACCCGGATCGAACGCGCGCTCGAGGGTAGTCGTTAGAAGATTATCCCTGACGGAGACAGCGGTCGAGCACTTCGGTTTCACAGGTGGTCAACCCGTACAGCGTCGGGCCCGTGTTTACGTAGAGCCAGCCGCCCGCGAGGGCGACGGAACTCTCGGTATCCCGATCGGTCTCGTACCGGCTGAGAACCGATCCGTCGGAGCGGTCGAGCACGAACACGTCGGAGCCGGCGGCGTAGATCCGATCTCCGACGACGGCCGGGGCTCCGCTTCCGATCCGGCCCACCCCCGCCGGGGCCTGGTCGTCGGTCTCCTCCCAGAGCTGTGCTCCCGTTTCCGCATCCCGAGCGACGAGTCGTCCGAACGTCGGGTAGTAGACTTCCTTATCGGTCACTGCGAGGTGACGCGGCGCCCACGCATCCTGTCGCTCGTCCGTCACCGACCAGCGGACTTCTCCGGTATCGGCCTCGAGCGCGCTCGCGCCGAGTTCCTCGTCGTCGTAGTGGACGGTCGTCACGTAGACGGCCCCGTTCGCTACTGTCGGCGCACTGTCGACGGGAACCGACTCGCGCCACAGTTCGGTTCCGTCGCTCGCGTCGAGCGCCATGACGCCTTCGTCGTACGCCGCGAGGTAGACGACGCCGTCGGCGACCGCGGGCGAGTAAACGAGTCGTCCGTCCCACGCCGAGAACTCGTGACGCCAGCGCTCGGACCCGTCCTCGAGGTCGACGGCGTAGAACGCCGGTTCGGTATCGTCCGTCGCGATCCGTCGATACCGCCCGACGTAGGCTGTTTCGGCGTCGACGGCCGGAGCGACCGGCTGGTAGCTGAGCTGTCCGTCGCCGACGTTGTCGAAACACCACCGCTCGGCGCCGTCGGTGCCGACCGCGCAGAGGCCGTTCGAAGTCTGGAGCAGGATTAGTTCCGTCTCCCGGGCGAACGCCAGCGAATCCGCGTGGTAGTACGTCCCGTGAGATTCTCGAGTCGTCGTCGCGGTCGCGCTCCAGCGGCGCTCGCCCGTTCCCGGATCCAGGGCGTCGATCGTGACGGTTCGCTCTCCCGCCGTCCCGGGTAGGGGACCGTTCGTATCTCCCACGTAGAGCGTGCCGTCCGCGAGAATCGGGGACGTTTCGGACCCGCGGCCGTCGGGGAGCGATCGCGTCCAGCCGTCGGCCAGTGGCGGTTCGGGGCCAGTGAACGCGTCGTCGACGGATCCGGTTCTAGCCCGATCGTATCCCCGCTGGGGCCACGAGACGGTTATCGTCGGATCGTCTCGGAGCGTCGAACAGCCGGCGAGCGCTGCGCTCCCGCAGGCCGCGAGGACGGCGCGTCTGGAGGGCATCTGTAGTAGTCGAGTGTCGACACCGACGAGTAATATTTTTTCTGTTAAGTTCTGGATCCCAACGGGTGGTTGCTCTAATAAAGGGGCCGGGACCGCGTTCGCTTACCGAAGACAGCGGCCGAACACTTCCGTTTCGCAGTCGGTGAGCCCGTACAGCGTGCGCCCGTTCGTGTTCGCGTACAGCCAGCCGTCGGCTACCGCGACCGAGTTCCGGACCGTTCCGGCGTTCAGTTCGTACCGCTCGAGGACCTCGCCGCTCTCCCGATCGAGCACGTAGACGCCCGACCCGCCGGCGTAGATGCGATCACCGACGACTGCTGGCGTGCCGCCGCCGATGAATTCTCCTTCCGCCTCGGGACGGCCGGCGTCGTCCTCCCAGAGCGGGGCTCCCGTCTCGATCTCTCGAGCGACGAGGCGGTCGTGTTCGGGGTAGTAGATGGCGTCGGGGGTCGCCGCGAGGTGGCGCGGCGCCCACGACTGTCCGGCGTCCCCGCGGGACCAGCGAACCTCGCCGGTGTCGGCCTCGAGTGCGACGACGCCGCTTTCGTCGTCCCGGTCCGTGCCGACGAAGACGGTCCCGTCCACGACGGTCGGCGTGCTGTTGACGGGAATCGACGAGCGCCAGCGCTCGGATCCGTCGTCCGCGTCGAGCGCCTTGACGCCGTCGTCGTACGCCGCGAGGTAGACGACGCCGTCGACGACGGCCGAGGAGTAGACGCTGCGACTCTCCCACTCCGAGAACTCGTGGCGCCAGCGCTCGGATCCATCTTCGCGGTCGACCGCGTAGAACACCGACTCGTACTCGTCCCGCGATTGTCGGTAGTGACCCACGTAGACGGCGTCGTCGTCGAAACTCGGACTAACGGCTCTGATACTGAGATGACCGTCGCCGACGTTGTCGAATCGCCACCGCCGGTCGCCGTCGGTTCCGACCGCGTGGATGCCGTTCGCAGTCTGTACCAGTATCGTGTCGCCGGCGACGGCGAGCGAGTCGGCGTGGTACTCCGTTCCGCTGTCCTCCCGACTCGTCATCACTGCCGTCGTCCACTGTCGATCCCCCGTCTCGGGATCGAACGCGGCGACGGAAACGGTCCGTTCGCCGTCTCCGATCGGCGGTGGACCGTCCGTGTAGGCGATGTAGACCGATCCATCGGCGAGAACGGGTGACGTCGGGGTGCCGCCGTAACGAGGGTACTCGGCGGTCCAGCCGGTCGTCAGGGACGCATCGGGTCCCTCAAGATCCGCCGGATGGCCGGTCCGAGCGCTGTCGTATCCCTGCTGTGGCCACGACCCTGTCGTCTCGGACATCGTCTCGAACGCGCTACAGCCGGCGAGCAGTGCGCTTCCGCCGGTCGCGAGCACAGCGCGTCTGGTGAGCATGAGTGATATCAACGGTGTAAACTGCCGTGTAATAGCTTTTCTGTTACCTCGCTCGTTCCGATATTACTCGGAGCGCGGAGAATCGGCGTCTACCTGTCGAGTGGCGCCGAACCGCGATCCGGACCGACACGCGCCCCACAACGTCGTGACCGTCTCGTCGCCGTCGCCGCGCTCGACATCTCGCCAGAGGTCGAACGCCCGGTAGCTGTCGTTCTCGAGCAACTCGTCGGCAAACTCGATCGGCACCGAGACGCGGCGACACTCGCCGTCGACGAGCAGGCCGTCGGGGCCGAAGCGAAACTCCACGTCGTAGTGTGCGACGCGTTCGTCACGCGCCTCGAAGACGGGGTGGATCGCCTCGAGGACGTCCGCGACGTACTCGAAGACGATCCGCGTTCCCGGCGCGTCGGTCGTCCCGAACTCGATTCGGATGACCGGGATGTAGACGGATTCACCGTCGCGTTCCGCGGAAACCGCGAGTCGGCGGACCGTCGGGGCCTGCTCGAGGTGTGACCCCCTTCCCGGCGGTAGCGTCTCGGCGAGTCGCCCGTCGATCTCGTCCATCAGGGGGCCTCGATTCGGTGACGACAGCTCGTAGCGGACGAGAAACGCGGTACCGGCGAGGGCGACGACGAGCAGCGCGACGAGGAGACCGGTTCGCATCACCGACCCGTTCGTCCCCGACCACCGAGGAAGTTTCTACAGGTCCGCGGGAGTCGTCCGTCTCGCCACGCGACGATCGGGGGGTGGTAGCGGACTACACCCGGAAGAGCGTCCATTCCAAACGGTTTATGGCGATCGGTTGATTACCCCGGGACATGGCGAAACAGCAGCAAGAAGTTCGTGACCTCCAGGAAGGAAGCTACGTACTCATCGAAGAAACGGCGTGCGAGATCGACTCCTACTCGACGGCGAAGCCGGGCAAACACGGCAGCGCCAAGGCACGGATCGAGGCCCGCGGCGTCTTCGACGACAAGAAGCGGTCGCTCTCGCAGCCGGTCGACGCGAAGATCTGGGTCCCGATCATCGAGCGCAAGCAGGGACAGATCGTCTCCGTCGACGGAAACGACATGCAGGTCATGGACCTCGAAACGTACGAGACGATTACGATGCGCGTTCCCGAGGATCAGGACGTCTCGCCCGACGAGAACATCGAGTTCCTCGAGATGGAAGACCAGCGAAAGATCGTCTAATGTTTCCCGGGGCGACCGACGAACGCGAGGAGACCGACACGCGAGGGCGAACGCCCGACCGTGGAGGCGCGAACTTCGTGGTCGTCGGTGCGCCCCTGGACGCATCGACGACCTTTCAGCCGGGGACCCGTTTCGGCCCCCGGCGCATCCGTCATTTTGCCGAGACGTTCGACGACTACGACCGGCGAACGGACCAGCACTTTTCAGCGCTCGGCGTCGCCGACCACGGCGACGTCCGGTCCTGGGACGACGTCGACGAGTACCTCGAGTGGCTCGAGGGGACCCTCCGCGACGTCGTCTGGGACGACGCCGTCCCGCTGATGCTGGGCGGCGAGCACACCGTCTCGCTCGCGGGCGCACGCGCCGTCGAACCCGAAGTCGTCGTCGCGCTCGACGCCCACCTCGACCTTCGCGGCGAGTACGACGGCAACTCGCTGTCCCACGCCTGCGTGACGCGGCGTATCCTCGAGGAGGTCGAGTCCGTCGAGGAGGTCGTCATCCTCGGCGCGCGGACCGGAAGCGAGGAGGAGTGGGAGCGGGCCGCCGCGGACGACGTGACCGTCGTTCCACCCGAGGACGTCGCCGACTGGGAGCCCGACGCAGCGCTCGCGGAGCGGGACGTCTACTGCAGCGTCGACATCGACGCCGCCGACCCCGCCTACGCGCCGGGAACGGGGACCAAAGAACCGTTCGGACTCGAGCCCCGCGAGATGCGCGACGCTGTCCGCGCGCTCGCGCCCGCCGTCACGGGATTCGACGTCGTCGAGGTCAACGACCGAGACGACGGCCAGGCCGCGGCACTCGCGGGGAAACTGGTGCGAGAGTTCGTCTACAGCCACGGCGAAGCACAGACGTAACGGCCACTATCGGCTCGCTACTGCGGATATCGACGGTCTTCCGGTTTGGAAGCGCGGTCGGCTGTACCGACGGAACCGGGGATCACCATACTCGTTAGGCGTCACGGTTGAACCGCCCGGCACTCTGGTTCGACCGTATGACCGATGCGAAAGTACCTTCACTGAGTTCGGTGACGGCGTATCGGCTTCTCTCGGATCCCGACCGAAGAGATCTGCTCTCGCGGCTCGAGCCGGGCGAACCGACCACCGTCGACGAACTGGTCCGCGATATCGCGACGCGGAATCGAGACGCTTCCATCGACGACGTTGATCGAACGGTGGTCCGCCGAATCGATATTTCGCTGGTTCACAACCACCTTCCGCGACTCGCCGATCACGGCGTGATAACGTATGCCCCCGCGGAGAGGATCGTCGTCCTGAAGCGAGAATTCGACAGCCCTCGACGGCTCGAACGGCTACTCGAGTAGCGACCGCTCGAGTTCCGTCTCCGGATCCGGATACGCTTCGCCGGTAGCGCCACGAACGGGCTTCCGTCGGTCTACTCCGTTCGTGGGAGACGTCACTCCGTAGCACTCTCCGGCCTCGGATATATACGGTCGGCCGACGGAGTGTCGGTGATGCCAACCGGAACGGTTGCGTTCTTCAACGACACGGGCGGATACGGCTTCATCGAGACCGAAGAGACCGACGACGACGTCTTCTTCCACATGGAGGACGTTGGCGGTGACGACCTCGAGGAGGGCCAGGAAGTAGAGTTCGAGATCGAGCAGGCGGACAAGGGGCCCCGGGCGAAGAACCTGACGCGACTGTAGTGCGAGGCAGGCTCCGACGTCCCGATCGGTCCTCCGAGCAGCGGTGCGGACCGGTGGATTCCGACGACCATGGACGGAAACGAAGTACACGACCGGTGGGCGACGCGGACGGGCGCGTACTCGCCGGCGTACTACGCCTACTACGGTCCGAACGAGACGAGCGACCGGATCCGGCGAACGCTGGATCGCGTCGTGAGCTACGACGCCGACGTGCTGGAACTCGGCTGCAGTTCGGGCCGCCACCTCGCACACCTCCGCGAGCACGGGTACGAGAACCTGTACGGCGTCGACATCAACGACGCGGCCTTCGACGTGATGGCCGACGCCTATCCCGATCTCGCCGACGCTGGCACGTTCTACCGTTCAGCTATCGAGGACGTCGTCCGCGACGCCGGGGACGATGCGTTCGACGTCGTCTACTCCGTCGAGACGCTGCAGCACCTTCATCCCGAGGCGGAGTGGGTGTTCGACGAACTGACTCGCCTGGCGGAGACGCTTCTCATTACGGCGGAAACCGACGCCAGGCGAGCGACCGATTCGAACTCGTCAGCGAAAGAGCGCGCGGACGACCGTCCACCGACCACCGAAAACAGCACGGACGAGTCGGAATCGACCGCGTGCGAAACGCGGACCGTCGACGGCATCCCGCTGTACGTCCGCGACTGGCGGCGCATCTTCACCGAGCGCGGCTGGGTCGAACTCGAGCGCGACGCGACGGCGCTCGAGTATCACACGATCAGGGCGTTTCGATCGCCCTCGCCCTCTGGTATCGACTGAAACGAGCGCTCCCGTCTCGCAGCCATCGAGCAACGGGTGCGTATCGGCCGTCAGCAGCTACGATAACCGCGAATCGACGATACTCGAGAGCGTGCTGAAACCCCGAGAGAGCGGACGACGGCGCTCTCGGAGCGTCCGGCTTGCAAACGCAACTGGATAGCTTCATATCCCCGACAGTCGAGAGCGTTTCCTTGTTGATGGTCTTCGTTTCACAGTCCTCGATCAGCGCGGCATCACGGACCGGCGTATCGAGGGGCAGCGCTCGAGCGCCGACCGGCGGGACGGCCGGCGCAGCAAACGACGCGATCCGTGAGGTGAACGTCGGTGAGTGATCTTCCGCCGCGAACGGCGGTCAAGCGCTGGCTGGTGACGACCAATCACAAAGACGTCGGCATCCTGTACCTCGTGACCGCGCTGTTCTTTCTCGTTCTGGCCGGCGTCATGTCGCTCCTGTTCCGCCTCCAACTGTGGGAGGCCGGCGGCACGGGGCTGCTCACCAACACCGAGTACAATCAGGCGGTGACGACGCACGGACTGCTGATGGTGTTCTGGTTTCTCTCGCCGTTCGCGGCTGGACTCGCGAACTACTTCGTCCCCCTCCAGATCGGGGCGAAGGACCTTGCGTTCCCCCGGCTGAACGCCCTGAGTTACTGGTTTTACCTATTCTCGGGCGTCCTGCTCGCGATTTCGTACTTTCAGGGACACGCGTTCGCCGGCGGGTGGTACATGTACGCGCCGCTGAACGTGCCGATGTATCATCCGGCGATGGAGGCGACTACGGGCGGCAACGGGACGATCCTCGCGCTGATGCTGTTCGTGTTCTCGATCACGCTGGGGTCGGTGAACTTTCTCACGACGATCCACTACTCGCGAGCGGAGGGGCTCGGCCTGTGGAACATGCCGCTTTTCACCTGGTCGTGGCTGCTGACGGTCTGGATGATGCTGTTGGCGTTCGCCGCGCTGCTGGCCGCGCTCCTCCTGTTGTCAAGCGATCGCCTCCTCCTCACGCAGTACTTCGCGACGGATCAGGGCTCGAGTCTGATGTGGGCGCACCTGTTCTGGTTCTTCGGTCACCCGGAGGTGTACATCGTCTTCTTCCCCGCGCTGGGGATCATATTCGAGACGTTCCAGACGTTTACGGGGCGTCGACTCGTCGGTCGGAAGTGGGTCATCATCGCGATGGTGCTGGTGGCCGTCCAGTCCTTTTTGGTCTGGATGCACCACATGTTCCTGACGACCATCAACCTCGAGATCAAGACGCTGATGATGGCGACGACCATCGGGATTTCGTTACCGTTCGACCTGATGGTCTTCGCGCTGATCTACACGATGGTCAAGGGACGCGTCCGGTTCACGACGCCGTTCCTGTTCAGCCTCGGCGCACTCGTGCTGTTCATCCTGGGGGGCATCACCGGGGTGTTCCTCGGCGCCGTCGTGCTCGACTACGAGTTCCGGGGGACCTACTGGGTCGTCGCCCACTTCCACTACGTGATGGTCTCCGGAGTCACCGCCCTGGTCGCCGGCCTCTACTACTGGTGGCCGAAGATCACCGGCAAGATGTACTCCGAGACGCTGGGCAAACTCAGCTTCGCGGTCTACTTCATCGGCTTCAACCTGCTGTACTTCCCGATGTTCCTCGCCTGGGAGACGCCGCGGCGCGTCTTCCACTTCGGCGAGGGACTGGAGATCTACCACCAGATCGCGACCGTCGGGGCGTTCGTTCTCGCCGTGTCGTGGCTGCTCGTATTCGTGACGCTCGCTCACAGCTGGATTGCAGGACCCCGCGCCCCGGACAATCCGTGGGAGTTCTCGCGCACGGCGGAGTGGGCGGTTCCCTCGCCCCCGCCGCTCGAAAACTGGGACGGTCGTCCCAGCTACGCCAGCGGTCAACTCGAGTTCGTCGACGACTCGGCGGCCGCCGATGGGGGTGCGACGGTACACGAGGCGAGGAGTGAGGAACAACACGCCGACCACGCGAGCATCTGGCCGCTCGGGATCGGGTTCGGAATGTTCACGTTCTTCCTCGGTCTCTCGGGGCTAACGCCGTACGTCGTCGACTTCGCCGAGGGAACCGGCGCCGCGTCCGAGGGGCTCGTCGGGACCGCCGCCGAGCCGAACATCGTGTACCCGATCCTCGTCTTGCTCGGCGTGGCGATCCTCGCGTACACCCTCTTCGAGTACGGACGGGAGCGGTTCTACGCCCCCGAGATGGCCATCGCCGAGCGCTGGCCGTTCGAGGGCGTCGGGCGGACGAAGCTCGGCGTCTGGTTCTTCCTCGCCTCCGACGTCATCGTCTTCGGCGCCGTCATCGGAGGGTACATTTTCCTGCGCATCCACACCGGCTGGAACGCCTGGGAGCCCGTTCCGCCGTCGACGCTGGCCGGTCTCGTCAACACGTACATTCTGCTGACCTCGAGTTTCACGGTCATCCTCGCGCTCGTGATGGCCGAACGCCAGAACAAGCGAGGAGTGCTCGCGACGCTCGGCGCGACCCTGCTGCTCGGGCTGACGTTTTTGGGGGTGAAGTCCTGGGAGTGGAGCTTCGAATTCGCACACGGTATCTACTGGTTCACCGAACTGCAGTACTCGGTCTACTTCGTAACCACGGGCCTGCACGCGCTTCACGTGATTCTCGGGCTGCTGATCGCTAGCTTCATGCTCTACCGGATCTGGTCGATCGACGCCTACCTCGAGGACAACCGGCCGGTGGAGTTCTTCGGCCTCTACTGGCACTTCGTCGACATCGTGTGGGTCATCCTCTTCCCGCTGTTCTACCTGATGTGAGCGCGGCGTCACGACCGTCGGTGGTTTTCGATTCGATCGTAGAACTCGAGCCCGCCTGAGCGTCGTCGACGGCGCACTCGACGCGAGGTTCCGTCGACGAGAGCTCGGCTCTTTCCCGTTGCGTCGGGAGCGGCGTCGAACGGGATTCGATCGCAAGGATACAAGCCACCAGCGGCGCAACTGCCCGTCATGACGCTCGAGCTCTCGACGTTCGTCGACCGACTCGACGAGAAGCTACGGACGGACGATTACGCCGATATCGACGCCAGCGCGAACGGACTTCAGGTGGGTCCCGGCGACGGAACCGTCGACCACGTCGCGTTCGCCGTCGACGGCGTCGCCGAGACCTTCGAGCGCGCGGTCGACATCGGCGCGGACGCGCTCGTCGTCCACCACGGCATCTCCTGGAGCGGTTTCGACCGGGTGACCGGCCGCACCTACGACCGCCTCGAGCCTCTGCTCGAGGACGACCTCGCGCTGTACGTCTCGCACCTGCCCCTGGACGGCCACCAGGACCTCGGCAACGCCGCCGGCGTCGCCGATATCCTCGGTCTCGAGGACCGCTCCCCCTTCGGCGAACTGGGGCCCGAACACATCGGCCAGCGCGGGAGGGCGCCAAATCCGTACGCGCCTGACGAGCTACAGCGGGTCCTCGAGTCGGAACTCGAGACCGACGATCGGCCGGTCCGGCTCCTCGAGTTCGGCTCCGACGAGATCGAGGAGATCGCGATCGTCACCGGCAGCGGAACCGACTGGCTCGACGACGCCGTCGCCGCGGATGCGGACGCGCTCGTCACGGGCGAGGGCAAACAGAAGGTCTATCACGAGGCCAGGGAGGCGGGGATCCACGTCGCGCTGGCGGGTCACTACGCCACCGAGACGTTCGGCGTCCGAGCGCTTCAGGAACTCGTCGACGGCTGGGGGCTCGAGACGACCTATCTCGAGGTACCGACCGGGTTGTGAGCCACCTGCTGTAAGTCCCCCCTGACGGGAGATGGGGAGACGTACACCGTCGTAGCGGCGTGTAACCGGGGCGTACAGGCCGTCGTCGTCGCTCCAGCGGGACATAACGGGTAGACGACCCCTCGAGCGGCTGAACGGCCACGAGACGGAGCGGTTTGCGCTCCGGAACGGTGTTGGGCGCCGTGAACCGCCCTGCAGACTGCCGATAACAATGGTCGATGCGTCGCAACTCACTCTTGTTCTCGGGGTCGCTCCCGGGGAGACCAACCAATGACACAAGAGACCCCTTCTAGACGAGAGTGGCTGCGAAGGGTCACCGTTACGACCGCGGTGATCGGCGGTGCATCGGGAACCGTCGCGGGCGCCGCCGGCGACGATCGAAAAACCGACGAGACGACGACAGACGGCCCGAAGGGCGGCGACGAGGACGCCTGCGTCCCGCCGACGGACGTTCGGCTCACGCCCGCCTGTGCGGACGAGAAACACGGTACGGCGGTCTTCTGCGTGACTAACGACGGTACGCACGAGGTTACGCTCGAGTGGCGGACCGTAATCCCGCCCGAGGAGCAAATCGAGTTCGTCGACTGCCAGACCGTCCGCGTCTTCGGCGAGTTCGTCGACGTGATCCTCGAGGCGACGTTCCTCTCCGGCGGCGAGATCGGAAACGTGATCGAACCGGTCGGTGCGGTCGACGGCGTCAGAACCTTCGACGTGCGCGAACTCGAGCAGATACCCGACGACGCCGTCGTCGGCACCGCCGAGGCGTTCCGGGAGGATCCTACCGTTCCCGGCCTCGGCGAGCTGACGGTATCGAACCCCGCGTTCGACGCCTGTCAGGAGGCGTTCTTCGGCGAGATTATCGTGGGGAACGGCGCGGACGATGCTAACCGTGCGGACGGTGCGGACGGCGCCACCGACGACGGCCACGAGCAAGAACCCGCCGAGAAAGGCGATGACGAGGACCCCGCTGACGACCTCGAGACGCTGACGGTGCCGCCGGGCGCGACGGCGTGTTTCCCCGTCGAGGCACCCGACGGCCTGATCGCCGTCCAGCTCTTCCGCGACGGTGAACTGCTCGCTGAACGATCCAGCGCCCTGGACGTGCCGTGCCCGTTCCCGATCCCGGTCGAACGGATCGGGCCCGTCACGCTTCCGACGAAGTTCCTGGAAGCGCACCTGTCGGCAACCCGCGACTGAGCCTGCGGCATCTCCCTGAAATCCCGTGCGGAGGACGCGAACCGCGGGAGCTCGTACCGGTCGGAGTTGGGCCTTCGGTTTCATCTCGACGATCCGACTGCCTGCGGAGCGGGCGAGACCGCGGCGTTCAAAGCGCTGGCCCGCCGACTCGATGACATGACCGAGGAGCACGACAGCGGCGACGGCCACGGACACCACGAGCCGGACCGAGAGACGTTCGAACACGATCCGGTCGGTCACGCGGAGGCACGCGCCGGGATGACCGTCGGCGAACTCGTCGACGAGTACGGCGACGCGGGCGTCGGGGCGGCGGACCTCCACGAGGCGGTCGACGTGACGGCGGCCATGTTCGACGACGACGTGTCCGTCTTCTTCGGACTCGCGGGAGCGATGGTGCCGACGGGAATGCGACGGATCGTCGCCGACCTGATCCGGGACGGGTACATCGACGCGCTCGTCACGACCGGGGCGAACCTCACGCACGACTCGATCGAGGCGATCGGCGGCAAACACCACCACGGCTGCGCCCGCGCCGAGGGGAAGACTGAGCGCGAGCACGACGAGACGCTTCGCGACGAGGAGGTCGACCGCATCTACAACGTTTACCTCCCCCAGGAGTTCTTCGCGACCTTCGAGTCGCACCTCCGCGAGGAGGTCTTCCCCGTGCTCGAGGCCGAAGCCGAAGAGGAGGGCCCCGTCTCCATCGAACGCCTCACCCGCGAACTCGGCCGAGCCAACGCCGAAGTCAACGAACGCGAGGACATCGACGAGGGGCCCGGCGTCGCCGCCGCGGCCTACGAGAACGACGTCCCGATCTACTGTCCCGCGATCCAGGACTCCGTGCTCGGCCTCCAGGCGTGGATGTACTCCCAGACCTCGCCGTTCTCGCTCGACGCGCTTGCGGATATGACCGCGCTCACCGATCTCGCGTTCGAGGCCGAGGAGGCCGGCGCGTTCGTCGTCGGCGGCGGCGTCCCGAAGAACTTCACCCTCCAGACGATGCTCGTCACGCCGGGCGCCTACGACTACGGCGTCCAGTTGACGATGGACCCCAAGCAGACGGGCGGCCTCTCGGGCGCGTCGCTCGAGGAGGCCCGTTCCTGGGGAAAACTCGAGAAGGACGCCGAGAACGTTTCGGTCTACGGCGACGCGACGATCACGCTGCCGCTCGTGGTGGCGGCCGCGCGGGAACGACTCGAGGGATAGCGCTCACCGTCGGTCCGGGGATCTCGAACGCGTACGTCTCCCCGCGTGCCAGGTGCGCGACGCGATCCTTGAGGCCCGCGTCGGCGACGGCCCGCTGAAACGCCGAGAGCGGGGACCGGAACACCTCGTAACCGTCGTAGTGGATCGGGATCGACGTCCCCGCGTCGATCAGCGTTACCGCTTCGACGCCCCGGCCCGCGTCCACCGTCAGGAGGACCCCGAAGATCTTCGTTCCGCCGAGGTGGAGCAGCGCCAGATCGATCTCCGGGGAGCGTCGGGGGATCTCCTCGAGGTCGGCGTCATCGGACGGGTCTGCCGGCAGCTCGAGGGCGGGTGACTAACTCATGACGGGACTACGCCGTGCCAACGCTTCGACCTCGTTCCGTCCCCGGGAGACTGATGCCGTCGCTGATGCGACGCTGCGTTCGAGGTGACTGGGAATCGACGGAAAACGTCGCGGCCGCACACGCGCGGCCCAGCCTCAACCCGCTGGCCGTCGGAGTGGCAGTCGTCATGAGCGATCACCCTGCGTACGAGGTCGTCGTCGTCGGCGGGGGGCCGGCCGGCCTCACGACCGCGCTGTACACGACCCGCCTCGGCCACCGCACCGCCGTCTTCGAGAAGGAAGGGGGGCGTCACGCGGCGGCCAATCACGTCCACAACCTGCTCGGCGTCTCCGAGAGTATCTCCGGGCGCGAGCTCGCCGCGCACGCGGTCGCTCAGCTCGAACACTATGGCGGCGACTTCTACCCCGACGCGGTCGACTCCGTCACGGAGATCGGAGACGACGAGCCGCGGTTCCGCCTCGAGGCGGGTCACGGAACCGTCGAAGCCGATCGCGTGGTCTTCGCGACCGGCTTTCGGGACCGCAGTCCGGGCGTTCCGGAACTCGAGCGGTTCACCGGTCGGGGACTGCACTACTGTCTGCACTGCGATGCCTACGCGCTGGGCGACGGCCCCGTCTTCGTCCTCGGACACGACGAGAGCGCGGCCCACGTCGCGATGTCGATGCTCAACTTCACTGCCGACGTCGACCTCCTGCTGGACGGCCGGGAGCCGGCGTGGAGCGACGAGACCGACGAGCAGTTGCGCGCGCACCCGATCGACCGGATCGACACGAACGTCGTGTCGACGTACGCGGACGAGAGCATCGACGAGGACGAACCGCCGTGGCTCGGCGGACTCGCCTTCGCCGACAGCGTGGGACCACGTCCCACTGGCAGCCGGACGGAGTCCGGCGACGGGACCGAACGGGACTACCTCGGCGGCTTCGCGATGTACGGATCCGTATACAACACCGACCTGGCTGCCGACCTCGGCTGTGACCTCACCGACGACGGGGCGATCGACGTCGACGAGCGTCGAGAGACGAGCCTCGACGGCGTCTACGCCGTCGGCGACGTCACTCACGGCCAGAACCAGACGACGATCGCGATCGGCGACGGCGCGTACGCCGGACTCGCGATTCACAAGGGATTGCGGCGGTTCCCGAAGTCGCTCGAGGAACTCGAGGACGGCGACGAGAGCGTCGACGACGACCTCGCGGTGCCGGGGGCGGCACCGGACCTTCGGGCCAAGATGCGACGCGTGCGCGAGCTGAAAACCCACCCGGGGCTTCGCGAGCCGTCGCCGAGACTGGACTGAACGGGCGGCGATCGACCGTTCCGTCTCGGGCGTCGAACGACGGACTCTCAGTACCGCTGGTACGTCGCCGAACCGATATCGATCCGGACCAGCGTGTTCTCGGCGTAGGCCTCCGGCGAGGCGTCGTACTTCTCGTTGATCCGCCGTCGTGCGGCGGCCGTCTCCCCGTCGTCGTCGACGACCGTCGCGGTCCCGAGCAGGGTCACCATCCACTTCGCCCGTCCCGCCTCGTCGGCCTGTATCGAGAGGGAAACCTGCGGGTTCTCCCGCACGTTTGCCAGCTTGCGTCCGGTCGTGACGACCTCGACCGCGTCGTCGTCGTACCGGTACCAGACGGGCGCGACGTGGGGCCGGCCGTCGACGCAGGTGCCGAAGTGGGCCATCAGCGGTTCGCTCTCGAGCAGCCGCTCGGCTTCCGGTGGAACCGTCGTCACGGTGCTAGTCTCCGGTCGCAACCGCAAAAGCGGTCGCCCTGACGGTGCCGAGAGGGGCTGCTGCCGCTAGTCGGAGCCGACGGCGGGTCAGTCGCTCGCGCGGATCCGCTCGAGATCCAGCGTCGCGTAGTGCCAGAGCGTCCCCGTCAGTCCGTCGTCGGCGACCCGCCGGCCCGAACTCTCCACGAGGACCGCGGAGTGGTAGTCGGTCGGCATCCGGCGGGCGAGTCGGCGGCTGAACGCGGTGTCCTCGTTGGGAACCGTCGGAAAGCCGCCCGCCGCTTCGAAGGCGTCGCGGTGGACGAAGAAGTTGAACCCGGGCAGGATGGGGTACTCGAGTCGCGGGAAGAGGTGGTTGATCGTCACCTCCACGAGTTTCGCCCGCCGGGGACCGGTGATCCGACAGGCCGAACTCGCGGCCGCCAGCCCGTTCGCCTCGACGAAGCCGAGCATCTCCGTCAGGTAGGTCGGCCGGACGCGGGTGTCGGCGTCGATAAAGGCCAGCCACTCGCCGCCCGCGCGTGTCGCACCGCGATTCCTGTCCGCGGCGATGCTCGAGCCGTCGCCCGCAACCAGGGTCGCGCCGTACTCGCGGGCGATCGCCGGGGTGTCGTCCGTCGATTCGCCGTCGACGACCAGCTCCTCGTACGCGTAGTCCGTCTCGAGGGCCTCGATGCTCTCGAGCGTCTCGCGAAGGTAATCCGCCTCGTTCTTCGCGGGAACGACGAAACTCGCGTCCGGCCCGGATCCGGTCGCTGGCATCGGTGTACTCGAGTACTCCACCGCCGCCGCCATAACGTATCGGGCCGCAGTCGCCGACGCGGTCGCCGTTCGGCGGAGCGCGTCGTGCGTTCGCGCACATTTGGTCCATCACGAACGTTTATTATCTACCGTCCAGAAGGGAGAGGTACAGATGTTGGTCGTACACGTAGCAGTACTCGCCTAATTCTCGACGAACCAGTACCGTCCGCCGCCGAACGAGCCGATCACGACCGACAATGAGCACGCAACCACACCACTCCCAGCCGGAACCGACCCAGAAGCAACCGACGACCGGCCCGAACCCCGCCGCGACGTCCGAGAAGCCGACCGAATCGCCGACCGAGCGCGCGCCGGCGACGTTCTCCCGCGGACGGACCGACCGACTCGAGAACCTCGTCGACGAGTGGAACGCCGGCTTCGCCGCGTCGGCGGAGTGACCGCGTCGTCGATCCGAACGGTCTTTGGGGTCCCGAGCGTAGGCTCGAGCGGCCGATGACGACGCACCCGCTCCGAGCCGGACTCGGCACCCGGTAGTGACGAGCCCTATGAGTGCCGAGGCCGACCTATTACCGACAATTCATTTCACTTATTCTATGTAGAATTATAGGTTGCAGGCAGCAGCGCACAACGTAAGTGCCGAGCCCGAATGATTAGAGAATCCAACTTCCATTGGCTAATTATTATCTTTATATGTATGCCCCCATCTCGAGGACGGACCGCCAGAGGAAACGTCGTGGTGACGACGGGGAGCGGTGCGGATTCGGAACTCGTAGCGGACTGACCCCCTCTATTCGGAGCGCACCACTCTGCACTCCTCTCCCGTTCGAACCCCATCGATCGGACGCTCCTCGAAACGGTACTCGCCGTTCGATCGCCGGTCGGAGTCGGACGGACTGATCGCCGGCGTCAGGTGCACGACCGCAGCCCTATCCGCCGTCGGGCGGCCCCAACTCGAGTAGGTAGTACGTCTCGTCCTCGCCGTGGATCGTGGCGACGACGCGGCGCTCCCGATCGAGGTCGGCTGCCGCTTTCTGGTGGACGAATAGGTACCTGATTCGATCGTTCGATTCGGCCCGCGTCTCCTCGACTGGCTCGATCGACCGATCGGAGTAGAACACCAGCGAGTGAAACCCGCCAGCCCGCGTGGATTCGGGGACGACGAAGACCGTCGCGTCCGGGGGCGTCTGGTGGTCGATCAGCGTCCCCGCGGCCTCCTGTTGCTCGTCCAACGCCGAGCCGCCCATTTCGACCGGTGCGGCGGTTGTAGACACTAGAAGGAGCGCGAGGGCTACGAACGCGACGGTCCGGAGTCGCGAGACGTCGACGTCGCGCCATCGCCGCCGCAGCGTCGAGTCGAGCGGCCGCTCGGCGATAACCGCGATCGCAGCGACGACGAGGACGAGCGCGAACGCGACGCCGCCGGGAATGTGGTCCTGCAGTCGGTACCGGACGAGCGAGGTCACGTCGAGTCGAAACGTAAAGACCAGCGCGAGGACGCAGCCCGTGACGACGCCGCCGACCGCGAGGGAGTGGTCGATCGATCGGGGCGACGCGACCAGCGAGACCAAGCGACCGACCAGCAGCCCCGCTGGAACGTACAGCGGCAGGATGTACCAGGCCTGGTTCCCGGTGACCGAAAAGAAGGTGAAGACGCTCGCGGCCCACCACAGCAGGAACGTCGTATCGCGTAGCGGCTGCGAGCGCCCCTCCGTAACCCGAACGCGAACCGCGACGACGGCGACGACGCCGACCGCCGGGAGCAGGAAGTACAGCCACGGATCGAAGTACGAGGGAAGGTGCCGAAAGTACGGATAGGATATGAATCCGAACGTCGTTTCGTGGAACGGTGGGAACGAGCCGCTCGCCCGATCGATCACGTGCTTGAAGACGAGTTCCTTGAGGATCAGGTCACCGTGACGGAGCCAGGCGAGGATCGGCCACGGCAACGCCAGTACGAGCGTTACCGCCGCGCCGATCGCCGCCTCTTGCGAGAGGAGCCGTCGACGCCCGAGCAGATCGAAGGGGACGAGCGCGAGGAGCGCCAGCGGGTACGTGCTGGCCGCCAGTCCCTTGACGAGGAGTGCGCCCGCCGCCGGGAACCCCGCGTACGCGAGGTATCGTCGATCGTCGGCGACGCCCTTCCAGACGAGGTAGACGAACAGGGTGCCGAAGAACACGAGCGCGGTGTCGGTTCCGCCGTTCCGACCGCCGTTCATCCCCGCGAACACCTGCGGCGTCGTCAACCAGACCAGCCCGGCCACGAACCCCGCCCTGCGGTCGAAGAGGTCCCGACCGAAAACGTAGGCGAGCACGCCGGTCGCGATCGCGAACGTCGCCGACGGAAAGCGGGCGCCGAACGCGGTGGCACCGAAGACGCGCATCGAGATCGCCTGCAGCCAGAACGCACCCGGGGGCTTCTGCAGGAAGAGCATCTCGGCGACGACGGCCCCATCGGCGGCCCAGTCGACTCGAGGGACGAACCACGACCCGCCGCGGATCAGCCTCCGCGCGATCGACGCGTAGATCGCTTCGTCGTAGGACTGGAGCGTCGACCCGCCGAGGTCGACGTAGTAGACGTACACGCCGGCGGCGAGGAGGACGGCGATCGCGGTTCGGTCCCGATCGGTCGGGCGGAGGGTTCTGACCGAGTCGATCAGCATCGCTGCGGCGGTTCGAAGTCCGGTCCGCGCTCGAGACGGTATCCTCATTCGCCGATAACCGCGATCCGATCGGAAAGATCCTGTCCCTGCCTATTCTCGGTCGTATACACCCAGAGAGAGCATCAACGTGGACCGGGTGATCGGCTGCCGATTCGCCTCAGGCGCCTACCATCCGCGAACCCGGTGATACGGAGAGCGGCTGTACTATCAACGCCTCGAGAGACGGAGTGGAGGCTCGTATCTCGCAGGCGTGGAGCACTTCACGGCACAGCGTCGACGATGTCGCGAAACTCGTCCAGCGGGAAGGCCCGAAGCGTCTCGGTCGTCACGTTACCGCCGCTTGCGAGCGCGAGAGCCGCTTGCGCCGCCGCTGCATCATCCGGGAATTCGGCGATGACGAGGCCGTCATACCGGCCCATCGTGACGAAAAATTCCTTCCACGTCTCGCCCATCGACTCGACCAAAGCTTTCGCCTCTTCCGTTCGATCGGGACTTTCGGTGACGCCTTCAAACCCTCGTCGGGTGAAGCGGGTCAGAAATACGTACGTCGGCAGTTCGTTGGCTTGCGTGGTCGTCTCAATTTTGATGTCGTTTCGAGGGCTACCGGCAGGACTTTTCAAAAAAGTGTTCGCTTGCGCGGGGCGGTACCATCACTCGTTATTCGGTCTGCATTCCTTGGTAGGCTAACACGACCCCGATGACGAACACGATCGTAGCCAGATAGATCGGGCCGAGGTGCGTTATCCAGTCGTGTGCGAATCCGCCGGTGTAGTGCATCGGTAAGGCGATTGCCAACCCGACGACGGCGGCCACGACGGCGGTCGCCCACGCCCACCGCAGCCGTTGGCGGACCCCGTACCAGGAGAGCGCGGTGACCGCGATCCCCGTCGAGATGATGAACGCCGCCGTAGCGACGTGTAGGTGACTGATGTAGTACGCGACGGTCGGGTTCAACTCCGCTGGAGTCATCCCACCGAGGTGACTGACCCCGAGCTCGAAGCCGCCACCCACGAAATTCAAGACGAGAAAGACGATCCCGTAGCCGATGAACCCGACGCCCGCAAGCGCCATCAACAATGATCCGTTCCGAAGCTTCGCGTTGAGTTCGACCTGTTCTACCCGTTCGCCCGCAACCGGTTGTTCTGTTGCTCCCATAATTACTTCCGTGCGCCGAGTGAGACGCTCTTTACGCCGTACTTCTGACACGCGTTTGCCGCCTGATCGGAGATGAACTCGTACTGAGTGTTATCCCGAACGTCCAGTACCTCGAATCCCGCATCTTCGACGAGAGTCGTGTAGCGGTCGATCTGTTCGGCCCCGCCGATACAGGCCGCCCAGAGATCCGCATCGGTCTTGATGCTCTCCGGCATCTGCCGCTCGCTGATGATGTCAGAGATAGCGAGCCGTCCTCCCGAGGCGAGAACGCGATTCGTTTCCTCGAACACCTGCTCTTTGTCCGACGAGAGGTTGATGACCCCGTTCGAGATCACGACGTCGAACGTGCCATCATCGAACGGCATGTCCTCGATGTACCCCTTTTCGAAGGAGACGGTATCCAACTCCACCTCGTCTCGCAACTGACGGGCCTTCTCGAGCTGTTCGTCAGTCATGTCCAATCCGGTGACGCTCCCGGAATCTCCGACGTGGAGCGCCGCGACGAACACGTCGGTCCCCGAGCCGCTCCCCAGGTCGAGCACGTCGTCGCCCTCCTCGATGCCGGCGAGATCGAAGTGGTATCCGACGCCCGCGAAGGACTCCATGGCCTCCCCGGGCACCCGTTCGAGATCCTCCGTCGGGTAGCCGAGCCGCTCGGCCAACGGCCCCCCCATCTCGAAGTGATAGTCTTCGGTCGGCGCCTCCGCGACGTCGCGGTAGACGTTCTTGACCGCCCGCTCGAGTCGGTCCACGTCGAGTGTATTTGCCATTCATCATCACCTCGTTAGTCGTCGGCTCGCACCTCAGCGGGAGTGTTGACCGTGAGTTCGACGTCTTGGGAGGACGAGACGAGCGTGTAAACCGGCGCACGCCGCGCCCACTCGTCGATCTGGTCCTCGTCGAGATCCTCGCCTTCGATCTCGATTTCAGCGGTCAGATTCTCGAAGACGCTATCGGATTCGTCGAGATCCCTGATGCTGAAGAGGACGCCCGGATCGGTATCTACCCGGACGCGCGTTTGAAGCTGCTCGATGTTGACACCGTTCGCGACGGCGTTGATGGTGATGCCAACGTTGATGCACGAAGCGAGCGCGGAGAGCGCAACTTCGATCGGTTCCATCCGATCGGTCGCGCCGGCCCACCCGCCAGCGTCCAACACTTCCTTCCACCCGCCGTACGGGATCGTGTACTCGCGGGTCTCGCGCACGATCGTCTCGTCGCCAAGCGTGTACGAATCCATCTGCGCGAGGCTGTGGGCGCACGTCCCCTCGTAGGTCGATCGGGCCCCGAGTCCGAGCCGTACCTCGTCGGGATGTTCGGCCGCGTATTCGGCGAACTCCTCGAGTTTCTCAACATCTACTCCGTGAGCGATTTGCTGGCCCTCTGTCATGGTATCACTGCGCCTCTCGGCAAAGAACAGTACGAGCGTGTGGGTTAGGTAGCTACCTGCTGAGATTCCGGCAGCTGCTGACCGTCCCTGCAGGTGGTGGAAGGGTGGTCGCCATCTGGAAGCTGAGAGCAGTCCGCCAATCCGAACACTGATCTCACAAGGAGAAGCCGTTGATAGCGGACTCGATGCCTTCTAGAGCCGGTATAGTGGTGAAGTGCTCGGGGACCCGACTATATCGACGAGCCACGACACCGGATCCGCCCTAGCACTACCGGGACGATTCAGGATCGTGATATACGCCGTCGACGTCGAGTGAGGAAAAGAGGACGGAATCGACGTTGAACGCCGTTACACAGCTTGTAGATGGTCCGCCTGAAGTTCCTCGTCCGTGTAATCGTGACCGTGAACTTCCTTCACGTGATCTTTGGCTACTATATCTGGTACCAATTCGGCAACCGCTGACGACCGTGCAGACGATGGAAGGGTCGTCTCCCCCTGGAGACGGAGGCACCGCCCGCTACGTGGCCCACCGCAACGTCCAAGCCCGTCGACAGCGCCCACGATATCGATACAAAAAGACCCGACGGAGTTTCCCCCGACTCCGGTCACGGTAGCCGTACGATCACTCCACCATCGTTTCGAGAGGGACCGTCGGGGTCTTGCGCTGATATGATTCGTAGACCGATTCCGCCCACTCACGCGCCTCTTCGGCATCAGTATCGACCAATACTCGGACCATCACGCTATCGGGGTCGTAGCCACTGAGCGCGATTCGATCGTCGAAGAGACCGACGCCGTAGGACGGTAAATCGTCGTGCAACCAGACGGTGAGATTGCCGCTCTCTAACGTCTCGGAAAAGAGTTCTGGGCAGGTCGAACGAATGTATCTGGCGACTCGTGGCGGATCGATAATCTCCGCCTGCATACCGTCGATGATCCGCTGACAGAGCTCGTCCTTACACGGCTGGAGCAGAGCCACATCGAACCCGACGAACCGAAACCGATCGGTCTTCCGGAGCAAGGACGTGAACCGGGTCACCGGGCGGTACGGATCATCGGCATCAGCGACCGTCACGACCGCATCAGCGCACATATCGATCGTGAACCCGCTCTCCTCACCCGGAAGCCAGTGCCAGACGTCACGAATCTCCCGCTCAGTTTCGACCCGCTCAATCAGCTCCGCCATCGCAGAGGCGATATACGCGCCCAACTGCGTCGTCTCGTACTGATATCCGTTCTTGCGAATCCAGCTGCGGTCTTCGAACTCGCTGAGCGTCCGCCGAATCGTCGACGACGATACCCCAGTCATTTCCCAGAGTTCGGACCGACTCCGGGGACGGACAGTCAACGCGACAAGCGCCGGGATACGGTGTTCCGCTCGCGCGAGATACGCAATATCGTCGATGGACGATATAGCGGTAGTTGATGTCATGGTACTCCTACGCACACAACCGGTATAGTTATTCCTCTACAATGACGATCGTTTCTACTCGGATAACTGATTCAGAGATCGGTAGCAGCGAAGACCAGGTGCCGGCGATCAGCCGTGAACGGGCAGTAGACGCACTCTGTACGTTCAACGAACTGACGTTTGAACCTGAATGCACCCATCGCGCGATCACACGACTGATTGAACGCGGGTACCTTTGCGAGATTGACGGCAGCCTCCGCGCGACTACTTCCACTGAGGAGAGGTAGCAACTCACCCCTCTACCCTTCGTTACTACGCGCCTGAAATACGTGATCTCTCACGAGTAAACGGAGTATCGGCACCGACTCGTCTCGGCCAAAAGGTCTCTTCTCCGCCGTCCACTGTCTATCGTTTCTATCGAGAAACCCATATAGTTTTCATATCCACTTGGGTAGAATTCAATCGTGCTAAAAAGAGATAGCATAGTTTTAGGCGGGGCGAAAATGTACACAAGTTGAAAATTATAAGGGAGCCGGGGGGCTATCTCCCGGTGCGATGAGCACCCAAGAAATCGTCCGCCAAGAGGCCGATACCGTTGAAGAGAACCCTGTCCGACTCGATCAAGATAAGGCGGAGCAGGTTATCGACGCGTTGAATACCGACCTTGCCGACGCGTACGTCCTGTACCACCAGCTCCACAAGCACCACTGGAATGTCGAAGGTGCGGAACACCTCCCTATCCACCGCTTCCTTCAAGAAGCCTACGAAGACGTGGAAGAAGCCGCCGACGATATCGCCGAACGGATCCAGGCACTCGGCGGCGTCCCGCACGCCAGTATGCAGGCACTCTCAGACGCAGCGACCGTCGAGTCCGAAGACGAGGACGTCTACGACATCCGCACGTCCTTCGAAAACGACCTCGAGATGTACGGCAGCATCATCGAGAGCTACCGTGAGCACATCGAACTCGTTGAGGGACTCGGTGACTTCGCCACGAGCGAAATGCTCCGCGAACAGCTAGTCGATCTCGAGGAGCACGCCCACGTCATCGACCACTACCTCGAAGACGATACGCTGGTCCTCGAGGAGGCAACGAAGTAATCCGCTGTCCGGCCCGCTTTTAGGCGATATCCGGCGCTTCGTCGTCGGTGCGCCCGGGGAGTTCTATCTCAATTTCGAGTTCCGGCTCTCCGATACCATCGAAGTCGATCTCCAATCCGATCGGCTCGCCGAAGGAGAACGGGAGTTCCCATTCATCACCAACGAGCGTGAGTTCGTCGTCATCGCGGAGTTGTTCGCCCAGCTCGATCAGGAACTCACCGGCGTCGCTCGCATCAAGACGGTACTCCTGTTCGAAGTTGCGTCCGGTTCGAATTGTCGTCAGATCGTCCGTATTGGATTCTTCGTCTTCCATTATTGAATGACCTCAACAGTGAGATCGCTTGCAATCCACCCGTCGGTATTCCCCGATTCCATGAAAACCATGGTTCCAGGGCGGCTTTCGCAGACGGATATTTCGGGGACTGAAGGCAGATCTGCCTCAAATTGGGATTCAGCGTGGGACAGCGTATCAGCGGACATCAGCCGTGTTTAGGTAGACCTAAAATAAAAAGGGTATGGTTTCGATGATCTCCTTCCAAGGAAGGGTATAGCTATACGTGAAGCGGGTAGGGTATCATCTCTCCACTCTCGGTCACTCCGCGCCTGAACACATCGTCTGCTATGAGTAAGCGGAGCATCGGCACCGGCTGATCTCGGACGAAACACGGTCGGAATCCGTTTTATGCCTTCAAACCACCGGATAAAAGCCATCGGTCACACCGTGACTATCTGCTACGATCGTGACTGATCGTCGCAAACACATATGGCGTATTATACAAGTTTCGCGGCATTGGAGTGTCGACGCCTCGTAATTACCCCTGGATTTTCGTAATAACTGGTGGACCTTCCAAAGCGAGGTCCAAACGCCTATTTCAAACGTGTTTGAATCGTTACAATAACGGTGATAATCCAGTGCCGGTGTTCCGTTCCGCTGCTGAACGCTCATTTCTACCGTGCGGTTCCTAAAATAATTCTAATTAGTGCAAAAATCCGGCTTATGAGGAGATATTTCTTACCTCCCGTACAGTTATTGGGAAGTATGGATAACGACTCTCCATCGGATAATGTAGAAACTGACGGGGACGTCGCCCCCGAATTCAGCCTCGATGAACCGGATAGTTCGGTGCTCTTCCGAAGTGTGGTCGAAACCGCACCGATCGATACTATCATCGTCGATAACGATGGCAGTATCGTATTTGCCAGCGAGTCGATTACGACCGTTCTTGGCCACTCGTCAGGCGCACTCGCGGGTGAATCTTTCGCAGACTTCGTCAACGTGGATCTCTCGAATATCGTATCCGACGACGACAGAAGCGATCGGCTGGACGTGTTCGCACGGCACGCAGCCGGCGGCGAGATCCGCATCAGTGCCGACGTTCGAGAAGTCGAACTCGAGGATCGACAGCTCTACGCGGTATTCGTTCGTGACTCGATAGAGCGTGAAACGTACGACCGGACGATCGACCGCTACGAGGCGCTCACTCAGGTGACGGGATACGGTATCTATCAACTGGACCGTGACGGACACTTCGAAATGGTCAACGGAACCATCATCGAGCGGCTCGGATACTCGCGCGATGAATTGTTGGGGGAACACGCGTCGATGGTCGTCGTCGAGGATGATCTCTCTACGTTCCGGAACGCTATCGAGAACCTGATCGATAGCGAGAATGAACGGGTTTCGACCCTCGAATTCAACGTCCGTACCGCTGACGGCGCAACGATCCCCTGCGAGGCGCGGATTACGCCGCTCCGCACTGATGGCTCGGTACGAGGGACGGTCGGTATCGTTCGCGACATTTCCAACCGCAAGGAACGCGCCGAGGAACTCCGGAAAGAACGAGGACTGATCGAGCACGTTCTCGAAACGAGCCCCGTCGGCATCGGCGTGATCACACCCGACGGCGACATCTCTCGGGTCAACGACCGGGCCGAAGAGTTGCTCGGTCTGACCATGGAGGAACTCTCCAATCAGACCTTCGACGCGTCCCAGCGAAAACTGTACGATTTCGAGGGCAAACAGGTATCGCCCGAAGACCTGCTGAGTCGAGTATTCGACGACCGAGAGCAAGTCATAGACACCGAATTCACCCTTGAACGGCCGGGCGGTGACCACGTCTGGGCCTCGATCAGTATCGCGCCGATGACGGACGCCGCCGGGGACGTCGAGAAGGCTGCTATCATTGCGACCGATATCACCGATCGGAAGGAACGCGAGGAGACGCTTCGAGAAGAGCGCGACGTCATCGAGCACGTCCTCGAGACCAGCCCGATCGGCATCGGCGTGATCACGCCCGACGGAGACATCTCCCGCGTGAACGATCAAGCCGAGGAACTGCTGGGCCTGACGATCGAAGAGATCACGAACCAGACACTCGACGTCTCTCAGCGCCGGTTCTACGGCGCTAGCGGACAGCAGGTACAGCCCGAGGATCTGTTGAGCCGCGTGTTCGACGACCACGAGCGTGTTCTCAACTCCGAGTTCAGGCTCGAGCGCCCCCACGGTGAGCGCGTCTGGACCGCTCTCAGCATCGCACCGATCGAGAACCCCGAGGGCGACGTCGAGAAAGCGGTCGTTATCGCGACGGACATCTCCGACCGAAAAGAACGCGAGAAGCGGCTGCGCGAGAGCGAGGCCCGGCTTCGCCAGATCGCCGAAAACATCAACAGCGCCATCTGGATGGCCGACGCTGACCTGAGCGAAGTCTTCTACATCAATCCCGCCTACGAGGCCATCACTGGCCGTTCGCGGGACTCGGTATACGACAACTTGACGAATCATTTCGACGCGGTCCACCCACAGGATCAGCACCGGGTCGAGACGGCAATGAAGGAAGTGGCCTACGCATCGAGCAACGACGCTACCGCGATCAGATTTCAGGAGAAGTATCGCGTCGTCCAGCCCGACGGCTCCATCCGGTGGGTCAACAGCTTCGCGTTCCCGTTGCAAAACGACGACGGTGAGGTGTACCGGTTCGTCGGTGTCGTCGACGACATCACCGAAGTGAAAGAACAGCAGCTCGAACTCGGCCGCCAGCGCGACGAGCTGGAAACGCTCAACCAGATCAATACCGTCATCCGACGAGTCAACCAGGGGCTGGTCCAGGCGGCTACCCGAGAGGAGATCGAGCGCCAGGTCTGTGAAACCCTCACCGACTCGAAACTGTACCACGCCGCGTGGATCGGCGAAATCGATACCGGGATCCGTGATGTCACGCCAAAGACCGGCGATGGACATCGTAGTGGGTTGTTCGAGAGATCGTTCGATATCGACGCGGTCGACGCGATCTCGATGGCAGTCGAGTCGGGCGACATCCAGATCATCCGCAACAGTAGCGACCTCCCGGCGGGACTGGCTCTTTCCGACTCCAGCGAGGAAGATGCGTTCGAGAGCTGGCAGTCGTCCGCAGCGGTGATCCCGGTAATATACCAGGAAACGGTCTACGACGTACTCGTCGCGTACTCGTCGCGTGCGAATGCGTTCAGCGTTCGGGAGCAGGCCGTACTGTTCGAGCTTGGCAAGACGATCGGGCTCGCGATCAACGCGGTCGAACGGAAGGAGGCGCTGCTCACCGATGAGATCGTGGAACTCGAGTTCGGTATCCACGACTCGAGCGTATTCTTCGTGAGAGCATCGGACGAGCTCGCCGCCGAATTCGAGATGGAGGGCATCACGTCACAGTCCGACGGCTCGTATCTCCAGTATTTTACGGTAACCGGTAGCTCATCGGAACGAGTACTCGAATTTGCCAACGGCGATCGGAGTATCGAGCATGCGCGCATCGTTACCGATCACGAAGGCGGCGCTCTCCTCGAATTTATCGTTGGCGGCCCATCACTGGCAACTGCCTTGGCCGAGTATGGCGGTACCATCCGTGCTGCCAGGTTTACCGAGGGAAAGGGGACTGTCGCCGCAGCGTTCTCCCGGTCGGCCGACGTCAGGAACGTCGTCGAGGCTATCCAGTCGACGTTTGTACAGACCGAACTCATCAGCAAGCAGGAGCGCGAGCACTCGGTCCACTCGAACTGGGAATTTCAGGCGACGCTCGAGGAGATGCTCACGGAGCGCCAGCGATCGACACTCGAGACCGCGTACTACGCGGGGTACTTCGAGTGGCCGCGGGACAGCTCCGGCGAAGACGTGGCTGATTCGCTCGATGTCGCCCCGGCGACGTTCCACCAGCACGCTCGAGAGGGGATGCAGAAGCTGGTCGAAACGTACATCGAAGATGTACCGGTCGCGTAACCTCGAGTTCTCCCGTCCCGACTGGATACGGCGATCTACCTGGTCGACCGTGGCAACATCCCGCCAACGAAGATCGTCTCGTGGGGCTGCGAGTTGAAGCATGTAGCCCGACCGCTCCAGCACCACATAATATGGAAACAGCAGGCGAACGGGGACCTAATTACGTTGGGCGCCGGTTTTGATTCGACGGGCGGCGCCGATAGTCCAGCGAGATCCCAAAACGTCGAATTTGCCGCAGTACTCGTCCTGCAACCCGATCGCACTGCTATCAGATCACGGCTGGGCTCTGCTGGCGGGCGGAGCGCAGACTGACTCGGGCGGAATCCAATTCTACTAGGCACCCAATTCGTGTAGGTATCTCCTGTCCGTGACAGCGAAAACTGTCAGCGGACGAGACACCGCGCGTTCACAGCTGAAAGAGATAGCGAACCACCAAAATATAGAATACGCGTTCCAGAATCTGTACCGGCCGAAAATTGCCGAGAGGGAGCTATTGCTCGAGTGAACTGCGGCGATTGCTTTCTTTAGGACTGGTGGCTTTGCTGCTTGACCAGGTAATAGATACCCGATGAAGGACGAGCGACTACCGGCCGAAAGAGAGCGAAAATTGACAGCCCCCCAGAAATACGAGTCGAAACGCATCGACGAGGGGGTCGTCGTTGCAGACGGGGGGAACCAGATAAACGAGTTCATAGAGTTGATCGCCGACAAACGGCGGAGATACGTGCTGTACTTTCTTCGAAACCGAGGGAATACCGAATTTGAAGCGGTAACCGAACAGGTCACCGCCTGGGAGACCGAAACGCCGCCCGAAGAACTGGACGAACAGACGAGAAGGAATATTCGAATCGATCTCCGTCACTCACACCTTCCGAAACTCGAAGATACAGGAATAATCCGGTTCGATCGTCGGAACGGGTCCATATACCTTCAGCACTTACCGGACTCTCTCGAGAAGTACCTCGATTACTGTGCGGATATCGAATGTCAGCAATAAGAGGATGGTCGAATCAGTCCCCTCCGGCGTCGAAAATAGATCGCGTGGATTCCGTCTGAAGGCGGAATTGCAGCCACTATCGGACCCGCTCGTCACAGTAGTTGAAGCGAGCGTCAGCAAGTCGCCGACCTCGTCTGGTCGTTCGGTAGACTGGACGACAGTTGACGGAATCGATACCGATCGTCAGCAACGCGAAGATGAGCCAAAATAATAACCGGGGCAATCGGGCACGTGAGCCCGCGTCGGACGACTGTCTGATCGACACTCGCTTCGACGACGAATTCATCGTCATTGCTGACATTCCAGGGGTGAGCAAGGACGATCTCTCGGTTGGCATCAACCCGAAAACGAACACCCTCGTAATTAGCAAGGTCGGGATCGTCCTCGAGCGGATTCCCCTTCCCTGGCAGCCGACTGAAGCAACCACTGTCCGATTCAACAACGGTGTCCTCGAAGTTCGCGTGCGACCGACCCGACCCTGACTGTCACACCGGACGTGAACAGCCACCCGAAACCCACCGAAAGCCGAGAAATACCCCGCTACACACCGTGGCTGCGAGCAGACAGCACCGACCTGGTAGATTCGGTTACCGAGACTACACCACTATGCTGTTCCGAGTTATCAAAGACGTGTGATTCACGAGAGCTAGCTTCCACGTCTACGAGCCGCTCGAGAGTGTGATCGGTAACCGCGAGACGTCGCGACGACGTGCGTTCGCCGCGTTCATCACCAGTCCTCGAGCGCGACTCGCTACACACCCGAGCTACCCCAAGCGAGCCGCTGCTAGGGGTTGGATCGAATCGAGGGGTTGCCGCGGGTTCGGTCGTACTGAAACGGGATCGACGAGAGGGATCGGACGGGGGGATCGCGACCGCGTTCGAGCGGGAAGGGACCAACGCCGTCGTCAACGGACGGAATGCTGACCGCGGTGCGAAGACAGTGCGACAGGTTCGTGACGACGGCGGTGAGGCGGTGTTCGTCGGGCGTCAGAGGCGAATCGGCGGTCGAAGCGCTCCTCGAGGAGGCTCCGTCCTCGAGACAGTCGAACTGACGGTTTGCATTGCGAGCATACACCTATTTTTGCGCTGGTCGTGGGAGGAAAAGCCGTGATTCGATCGTTCAAATCCCCGATGGAGTACGTCCAGGGACGTGACGCAGTTAGTCAGCTCGGCGAGCGAGTCGCGCCGCTCGCGGAGTCAGCGTTGGTACTCGGCGACTCGGAGGTCCTCGAGATCGTCGGCGAACGGGCCGAAGCGAGCCTCGAGGGGAGCGACGTCGACGCGACGGTCGAGGAGTTCGGCGGGGAGGCCTCCGAGACGGAGATCGATCGGATAACGGAGGTCGCCCGGGAGACCGACGCGGACGTGATCGTCGGCGCCGGCGGCGGGAAAGCGCTCGATACGGCCAAAGCCGTCCGGGAGAACGCGGGCGGGGCGATGGTTTCGATGCCGACGATCGCCTCGACCGACGCGCCGACCTCGAGTCTCTCCGTGATCTACTCCGAGGAGGGCGAGTTCGAGCGGTACTGGTTCTACGAGTCGCACCCGGACCTGGTGCTCGTCGACACGTCGGTTATCGCCGGCGCGCCCGCCCGGTTCTTCTCGTCGGGGATCGGGGACGCGATGGCGACGTGGTTCGAGGCCGACGCGGTGCACAGAACCGGCGGCGACAACTTCTTCGACGAGGATCCAACCTACGCCGCGCACTCGCTCTCGAAGCTCTGCTACGACCTGTTGCGAGACCACGGCGTCTCGTCGATACGGGCCGTCGAGCACGGTACCGTCACCGAGAGCGTCGAGGCGGTCACCGAGGCGAACACCCTCCTGAGCGGACTCGGGTTCGAAAACGGCGGTATCGCGGCCGCGCACTCGGTTCACAACGGACTCACGCAACTCGAGGATACCCACCACGCGACCCACGGCGAGAAGGTAAACTTCGGGACGGTCACGCAACTCGTCCTCGAGGGACGGAGTAACGACTTCATCGCGGACGTGATCGACTTCTCGGTGGACGTCGGGCTTCCCGTGACGCTCGGCGAACTCGGCGTCGATGACCCCTCACACGACGACCTCAGCCGCGTTGCGGAGGCGGCGGTTGCCGACGAGGAGACCGTTCACAACGCGTTCGACGTGAGTAGCGACGAGGTCCGCGACGCGATGATCGCGGCCGACGAACTCGGTTCCAGACGGCTGTCGTAATCCGGCCGTCGAGGCCGTGCGGCCGATTTCTCAGTCGCCGATGCGCTCGAGGTCCGATTCCTCGACCGGCAAGAACCGTTCCGGGAGGTACTCCAGGACGGGTTCGGGGACTCGCTCGAGCAGCCACTCGGCGACCACGACGAGCGGCTTTCGCACGAGCGTATAGCCCGCCGAAATCGCGAGCAGCGCGATCACGACGGTCCGAACGATCCCGTCGAATACCACCAGCCCGGGGATCGCCAGCGCGCCAGCGAGCGCGAGGTCCGCCGGCGAGCCGTCGTAGCGAATCCAGCGTCGCGGTTCGAGCCACCGGCCGTGATAGTGGCTGTAGACCGCCCGGTCGGAGCTCCCCTTCCACGGCTTCAACTCGAGGCCGCTGCCGAACACGTCCATGAACGAGTGCAGCGCGGCGGCGAGGAGGAAGACCGCGACGGCGACGGTCGTCTCGGTCGTGACGAGCACCGCGACGACGGTCGCCGGCGCCGCGAGCAGCCAGTAGTAGACGGGAAAGTGAAGCGTCCGTCGATGGCCCGCGTAGAGGTCGAAGTCGGGAAACAGGCCGCCGGCGATCGCTGCGACGGCGACGACGAACGCGAACTGCGGCGCAACGAGCGCGAGGACGGCGGCGAGCACGAGTCCCGCGAACGCGTGAGTCGTTGCCATCATCGTGTGATGATACGTGTTCGGCAGGGGGCCACATATGAGCGTCGCGTGTTCGAGCAAGCGGTCGACACGCGTCTCCGTGCTCGCTCGAGGATTCGCTTCCGTGACTCCCTCGTCCGGATACCGCACGCACGACCTTTCATCAGCGATCGAATTCTGCAAGCCTCGAACTTTACCTGAAAACGGCTGTACGAGGAATCGAACCACTATCGCTTGCGTGCGACGCGAGACGAGCGCACCTGTCGCCTGACGATGTCACGCACTCCAACCCGAGCGTTTCACGGCGAGCGATCGAACGCCGCAATCTCCTGGTTAGCGATCGCCGTCGTCCTTGCCGTTGGAACGCAAGCACTCCTCGACGGGCTCGTTCACGAAGTACTGTTCGCCGCGACGGTGACGACGGTCGCACTCGTCCCCGCAATCGCACTCGAGTCGAAACGCGCCGCACTCCCGTGGGAAGTGACGGCGATCACGATCGCACCGCTGCTCGCGGCCGTGTTTGCACCCGACCTCTGGAGCCGGCAGCTCGTCCTCTACGTCGGCGCTGCGACGATCGCACTCGCGCTCACGCTCGAGGTACACGCGCTCACCGAGGTTCGCCTCGAACGGTGGCTCGCCGTCACCTTCGTCACGATGCTGTCGGCGGCGGTCGCGGCGACCTGGGCGACGCTCACGTGGGCGCAAGACCTCGTCACCGGGACCGACATCCTCGCGACAAACGCGGAGCTGATGTGGCTCCTGATCACCGCGACTGCGGCGGGCATCTTCGCGGGCGTGTGCTTCGACCGCTACTACCGGCGGTTTCCCGGGGACGAACTCGTCTCGGCACCGGTCGAGGGCGTCGAGGAAGAGGTGTTCGCGACGAAAGCCGACATCGACGGCTACCCGCCGCTCGAGGAGCGACTTCCGCTCTCCGAACGCGGGCAACGGGGACTCGTCTGGACGCTACGGCTCGGCATGGTCGCGATTCTCGCCTACGGCGTCGCGACGCTCGATACCGGGGCGATCTCCAACGCGGCCGCGATGCTCGCGGTTACGTTCGTGCCAACCCTGCTCCGTCGCCGGTTCGATATTCCGTTCGACTCGGGACTCGTGCTCTGGATCACGGGAGTCGTCTTTCTCCACGCGATCGGTTCGTTCTACGTCTACGACCGCTCGTTCTGGTGGCACAACCTCACCCATCCCCTCTCGGCGACGCTCGTCGGCGCGATCGGCTACGTCGCGATCCGAATCCTCGACGAGCACCGCGACGAGATTCACCTTCCGTCCGAACTGACGCCGGGGTTCGTCGTGATCTTCGTTCTTTCGTTCGGCGTCTTCTGGGAGATCGGCGAGTTCAGCCTCGACGTCGTCGCCGGCTTCACCGACCTCCAGATGCCCCTCGCCCAGCACGGGCTCGACGACACGATGTCAGACATCGTGTTCAACACGATCGGTGCGATCGTCGTCGCACGCTGGGGTCTTCCCTACCTCACCGACGTAACCGACGCCGTGACGGATCGCCTCGAGGGCTGGTGGATTCTGCGGGAGTGATCCGTTTTCGCGCCGTGTTTCGACGGCGAGGGTCGAGACGTCGTAGATACTCAGCCCGCGCTCGGGATCGTCTTCGGGGGCGGTAAACTCGAGGTCGCCGAGCGGTTTGCGATGAGCTGTCGATCACGAACCGATCGGCGGCGATCGACTCTAAACCCGTCGCTCGTCTCCGCCGTCCTCGAGCGCCGCCTCGCCGTCTCGAGCCGACCGAGAAACTGGTACGGCGGCACACGTCGCTACGTCTCCCACGACGTCTCTTTCTCTGCGAGCCGGGGCGGCGCCTCCGGATCGGGCATCGTCGGTCGGTCCTCGGGAACCGGCTGGTCGCGCCAGTCACCAGCTTCGAAATCGTCGTCCTCGCCGCGCCGCTCCTGTTCTTCGTACACCGTGGTGACCCGGTCGTCCCCGTCACTCGCGTCAGTCTCGATATCTCCGGGGAGACTCGTGCGGAACTCGTTGTCCGCGAATCGGTTGTCCTCCCCTGCAGGATGTCCGAGCGCAAGATCCGCGACTCCGGATTCGCTGACGTCGTTCTCCCGCACCTCGTTTCCCGACGGCTCGACCACGTTCGGTTCGACGGCGATGCCGAAGTTCTCGTGGTCGCGCACCTCGTTGTCTTCGACGAGGTTGTCCAGTCCGCCCCAGAGAAGGATCCCCGTCCCGAACGCCGGGTAGGTGAGCTCTTTTGCGGGTGCGTCGGTGTTGTGGTTCTCGTAGACCTCGTTGTTCACGATGCGGTTCGACTCCTGTGGCGGATCTGCCTCGTCTAACGTGTTCGGAACGATTCCGGCCCTGTTGTACCGCCAGGTCGAGTCCCGGATGGTCAGATCGCCGCCCGCGCTCGTGCCGGAGTACCCCAGGTTGTTGTGCTCGGCCACGACGTTCTCGATCACCGCCTCGAAGGGGTGATTCCGCCCGAGGTAGAACCCGGCGCTGACGTGCCCCGAGGCGTAGCTGTGTTCGAATCGACCGTCGCGAGAGCGGTAGGCGTAGACGCCGTAGTCACCGTTGTTGTACGCCGTGAGGAAACTCCCCCGGAACCCCTCGACGTACCGCCAGTAGAAGGCGTTGACCCGGTAGTGTCGCGCGGTCACGTTCTCCAGTGCGACCCCGTCCGCTTCGACGACGATCCCGTGATCTCGATCGAACTCGCCGTCCAGAACGACCTCGTTGCGGTCCGTTCCCCGGATCGTGAGCTCCGGCGTCGCGACCTCGACGCGCTCCTCGTACGTGCCCGGCTCGAGGAGAACGAGGGCTCCGGGCTCGGCGTCGTCGACGGCGCCCTGAATCGTCGGTCGGTCCCCGGGTACGCGAATCGTCTCGTAGTTCGTTCGTCCGGTTCGCGATCCGGACGGGACGGCGACGCCAGCGAGTCCCGCGATGCCGACCGTCCGGAGGAGGGTTCGCCGAGTCTGTTCCGCGTGGGCGTTCATCGTGGTGACACCTAGCTCACACACTACCCGAAGCAGCGGCTTTGCTCTTCGGGGGTGCTACCGTCCGCGTCGAACTCACCACGCCGGAGCTCCACGCTGCCAGTTCCGGAGCGGGAATCGACACCCGTGATCGTCGGGTGACCGAGCGCGGAGTACTGTCGATCGAGGGCGAACTCAGTTGTCGGGTCCGCCATCACCGACGGACCGGTCGTCTTCGCCGGCCGGCGAGAGCGCAACCGCGGCCTCGATGAGCCGCCGTGTCTGTTCGTGTTCGGGCTCCCGGAGGATCGACGCCACGGATGCCTGCTCCACGATGCGGCCGCCGTGGAGGACGGCGATCTCGTCGGCGAACGTGCTCGCTCGGGCGACGTCGTGCGTGATGTGCAACAGCGTGATCCCGCGCTCGTCGACGAGGTCGTAGAGGAGGTCGAGGAGGTCCTCCTGGAGCGGCGCGTCCAGCATCGACGTCGGCTCGTCGGCGACGAGCAGCGAGGGCTCCAGGACGAGCGCTCGAGCGACGGCGACCCGCTGGCGCTCGCCGCCGGACAGTTCCGTCGGGTAGCGGCGGGCGTACTCGTCGGTGGAGTCGAGTCCGACGTCGGCGAGCGCCGCGCGAACGCGCTCGTCGCGCTCCGCCTCGCTTCCCACGTCGTGAATCTCGAGGGGTTCGCAGACGAGACGCTCAACCGTCCGGTTGGGCGCGAGCGAACTGTACGGATCCTGGAACAGGTAGTGGTCCTCCCGTCCGAGACGCTTCGGATCGAGCGACAGCCACTGACCGACGGTTTCCCCGTCGATCCGAACGACCCCCGAGTCTGGAGCGACCAGCCCGAGGGCCATCTTGCCGAGCGTGGTCTTGCCGGCGCCGCTCTCGCCGAGGAGGGCCACCGACTGCCCGCGCTCGACGCGGAGGTCGACTCCCTCGAGCACGCGCTCGTCGCCGAAGGACTTGGCGACGCCCTCGTAGACCAGGTGCGGCGCCGCCGTCTCGGCAGCCGTCGACTCGGCCGGCAGTCGGTCGGGTTCGGGCATCGTCGGTCGGGCCTCGAGCAACGCTTCGGTGTAGGAGTGCTCCGGCGCCCGCTGAAGGCGGTCGACGGCGCCGACCTCGACCAACTCCCCGTCCCGCATCACGGCGATCCGGTCCGCGAGCCGGGTCACTGCCGGCAGGTCGTGAGAGATAACCACCAGCGAGAGCTCTCGCTGCGCCTGCAGTTCCTCCAAGAGTTCGAGGACGGTCACCGTCGTCACCATGTCCAGCCCGGTCGTCGGTTCGTCGACGACGAGCACCGCGGGATCGTTGACGAGCGCCATCGCGATCACGCCACGCTGGCGCATCCCGCCGCTGAGTTCGTGTGGGTACCGGTCGTAGCTCTCGGCGGGCAGTCCGACGCCCTCGAGGGCGTCGTGCGCGATCCCCCTCGCCCGGCCGCGGTCGACCGGCCGGTGCACTCGTACCGCTTCGACGAGCTGGTCCTCGAGCGACAGCCGCGGATCGAGGGCGTTCATCGCCTCCTGTGGGACGAACGCGATCTCGTCGCCGCGGACGTCCGCCATGTCGGCGCCGACGGGGGCGTCGCGGTCGGCGTACAGCGTCACGCGCCCGTCGGTGACCCGGGCGGGCGGCCCGAGAAGGTCGAGCAGCGCGAGCGCGACGCTGCTCTTGCCGCTCCCGGACTCGCCGACGATCCCGAGGCGCTCGTTCGCGCGAACCTCGAGGGAGACGCCGTCCACCGCCGGAGACCTATCCTCGCCGTACTCGACGCTGAGATCGGATACCTCGAGGACCGGCCGACCGGAAGCGGTTCCGCCGTCGGGAGCGGCGCCCGCCGCGGGGTCCTCGCGCCCGCCCTGGACGACGTCGACGTCGGGTCCCGACGCCGGTGTCGCGACGCTGCGGCGTTCCGCACCGGTGCGTCGCTCGACGCCGAGCGTGACGAAGATAAACGACAGGACGCTGCAGGTGATTGCCAGCCCCGGCGGGAGCACCCACCACTTCCACGCCTCGGTCAGAAATGCGCTCCGCTGCTGGGCGTAGAACAGGATCGTTCCCCAGCTCGGCGCCGTCGGATCGCCGAGGCCGAGGAAGGCGAGCGCCGCCTCGAGGAGGATAGCCATGCTCACGACCCTGGCGTACTGCGCGATGACGATCAGCGACACGGCGGGTACGACGTACCGCGTCGCGACGTGGAGTACTGATGCACCCATCGACCGCGAGGCCTCGATGTACTCCCGGTTCCGGATCGAGAGCACCTCCGAGCGGAGCTCCCTGGCGGGCCGCGCCCACATCACGGCCGACAGGACGCCGATGGTCGTCCACAGTCCCGGCCCCAGCACGGCCGCGACGACGATTATCAGGGGGAGAAACGGGATCGTCAGAACGACGTCGACGAACCGCATCAGGCCCCGATCGACCCGATCTCCGAGGAGACCCGCGGTGACGCCGACCAGGGTGCCGACGAGGACGGCGATCGTTCCGGCGACGAGCCCGACGAACATCGACACCCGCGCACCGACCAGCAGCAGCGAGAGGATGTCGTGACCCACGTCGTCGGTACCGAGGAGGTGGTCCTCGCCGGGGTCCTCGAACGGCGGTCCGGCCATCTCGTCGGCCGGATACGGCGCGAGCGTCGGTCCCAGTACACCCACGACGACGAACACGAGGATGCCGATCCCGCCGACGACGGCGAACCACTCGCGCCGTCCGTCGGTCGCACTCGAGGAGGCGAGCAATCGGCCGAGAACGCCGTCCCGATCGCTACTCACGGCGCCGACTCCTCCCGTGCGGCGTTCGTTCGCGGGTCGAGTCTCGAGTACGTCAGGTCGGCGACCAGATTCGCGCCGATCACGGTGACGGTGAGGAGCAGGAACGCCCCCTGCAGCGTCGGGTAATCGCGAGCGATGGCGGCGTCGAAGATCAGCCGGCCGACGCCGGGATAGGTGAAGACGGTCTCGATCACTACGGCGCCGCCGATCGCAGCGCCGACCTGAAGGGTGAATCGGGTGTACACCGGCAGGAGCGAGTTCGGAACCGCGTGTCGGAGCAGTATCTCCCGATCCGAGCATCCCTTGGCCCGCGAGAGCAACAGGAAGTCCTCGCCGAGCGTCGAGAGCACCGAATTCCGGGCGATGAGGTAGATTCCGCCCAGGTGCGTGAGCGACAGGGCCGCGACCGGCAGCGTCAGGTGCCAGATAACGTCACGGACCGCTCCGAGCGACGTCGCGCTACCCTCGAGCGACCGCATCCCGTAGGAGGGAAACCACCCGAGCCAGGCCGCGAAGATCGCGATGAACAGCATACCGACCCAGAACCCCGGCGCCGACATCGCGAAGACGACGGCGGTCATAAGCCCGACGTCGGTCCGATCTCCCTCGTGCCACGCGGAGAGCGCCCCGAGCAGCGTCCCGCAGACGACGGCGATGAGGAGCGCCGATCCGACGAGCAGCAGCGTCCACGGGAGGCGGGCGAGCAGGACGTCGCTCACCGGCCGGCCGTACATGACCGACGTGCCGAGGTCCCCACGGAGGACGCCGACGAGGTACTCCCAGAACTGGACGGGAAGCGGCTGGTCGAGCCCGTACACCGCGAGCACCTCCCGGCGCTCCTCGGGGCCGAGCTCCGTGGCTTCGGGCCCGATGAGGTACAGCAGAGGGTCGCCCGGCGCGAGGCGGGGCAGCGCGAAGTTGATCGCTACCGCGATCAGGAACGTCAGCCCGTACTCGAGTATTCGATAGCCGAACGATCCGGGATTCCAGCGCATCGTCTCAGTCGAACGTTTCGGTCACGACGTCGCCCCGGGCCTCCGGCTCGAGGAACGAGTACTTGTGGTTGATCCCGAGCCCCGGAGATTCGGCCCACGCGTCGTGAGAGTCGGTCCGATAGGCCTGCAACGACAGCGGATACCACAGCGGGATCGCCACCGGCTGCTCGTTGTGGAGTCGCTGCATCTCGTGAAGCACCTCGGACTGCTCGTCGAGCGTCTCGGCCTCGAAGTACTCCTCCTGCAGCTCCTCGTAGGCCGGATACTCGAGATCTTCCGGGTCGACGTCGTGGTCGCCGAGCAGTCCCTGATCCGGATCGACGTTCCACAGGAGGTTCGGCCCGCCCCGGTGGTTCATCAGGAACTGGTCGGGGTCCGCCGAGAGGTGGAGGTTGGTAAAGGAGATGTACATGTCGAAGGCGTCGAGGTCGCCGAAGAATCCGCGGACGGTTCCAGGGTCGGTCGTCACCACCTCGATGTCGAGGCCGAAACCCTCGAGCTGGTCGGCGATCAGCTGGGCGGCGCGGACGTACTGCGGCTCGTTGGAGGCGACGGTCAGCTCGAAGGAGAGCGGCTCGCCCTCGGGCGACTCGCGGATCCCGTCGTCGCCTTCCTCGTAGCCCAGTTCGTCGAACGTCTCGCGGGCCTCCTCGGGACGGTGGGGAATTTCCAGGTCCGAGGCCGTCCACGGCGAACGGGGGTGGGGGAATCCCTCGGTTCCCGGGATCGCCTCACCGAGCATGACGACGTCGACGATCGCGTCGATATCGAGCGCTCGCGACAGCGCCCACCGGAACTCGTGATCCCGGAACGGTAGCTGCGAGAAGTTGAGCCGGAGTTCGACGCCCTGGAGCTGGGTCGCCTCCACGACCTCGATCTCGTCGTCTTCCTCGAACTCCTGGAGCGTCTCCGGCGGGATCGGTCGCACCGTCGAGTCGAGTTCGCCCGTCTTCAGCGCCGTGAACGTTACGGACGGATCCGGAACGATGGGGACGACGATCTCGTCGACGACCGTTTCGCCGAGGTAGTAGTCGCCCGTGGCCTCGAATCGGAGTCGCTCGCCCTCTTCGTACTCGACGAGTTCGTACGGCCCGGTGCCGACGGGCAGCCCCTGGTACTCGAGCGGTTCCTCGACCCCCGACCAGACGTGCTCGGCCATGATCGGGAGGTCGGCGAAGGTAACTCGTCGGAGCGTCGGCGCGGGATACGCGGTCTCGAAGCGGACCGTTCGCTCGTTTTCGGCCTCGATTGTCGGAATCTCGGGCACCTGATTCACGTGGTGGGCGTGCCGGGAGTGCGGGCCGTCGCGGTAGAACCGGTAGCTGAACTCGACGTCCGCGGCGGTGAACGGCTCGCCGTCGTGCCACTCGACGTCCTCTCGGAGGGTTACCCGCCACGTCGTCTCGTCGACCTGCTCGGCTTCGGTCGCGAGACCCGGGATCGAATCGTCGACCTGCGGCGACGGCAGGAACAGCCGGTCGAACACGAGATCGTTGAGCCAGTCCCACCTGGCGTTCATCGCGATGTACGAGTTCAACGGCGCACCGGGATCGAGGATGATCGAGATCCGGAGACTGTCAGCGTCTCCATCGGCTTCTGACTCCCCTCCGTCGGCTGGGGCTCCACATCCCGCCAGCGCCGCGGCGCCGGCGGCGCCGAACGCCGAGAGTACGCGCCGGCGCGAGGCGAGCGAGCGCTTCGCCGCATCGCCTCGCGGATCGTCGGAAGTCGTTCCGTTCGGTCGCGTTCCGTCTGTAGAGTTGTGTGAGTCGAACATACCGATGCTTCTGATTCCAGAACCGGATTCAGGTTCTAGGCGTATAGTGTGCCAACTACTGCCAAATAACTTTCTGCGAATTGACGAGTCGTGACGTGTTCGGCTCCGCGAGGTGAGCTGACGACGGATCGCGAGTTCGAGGTCGACTACGACCCGGTCACGTCAGAAACGAGCGGTTGTCTTCTCTCTCTGACCGGCTGTGCTACGAACCGAGGTTCAGTTATCGGTACCGGCGGAGAACCCAGGGACCGGATCCGGAGACGCACTGCCGCGGTTGTGCCGACGACTCACCCCTCTTCCGCCGTCCACTCCAGCAGCGGCTGAATGCGCACCTCGAGTTCCCGGCCGCGAGGCGTCAGCGAGTACTCGACGCGCGGCGGGATCTCGTCGAAGCTCCGGCGCTCGATCAGCCCCTCGTCGGTCAGTTCCTCGAGCCGGGTCGAGAGTAGAGACGAACTCGTCGCGCCGAGTTGCTCCTCGAGTTCGCCGTAGCGCATCGGTCCGTGCGCGCCCAGCAGTCCGACGATCTGGAGCGCGTACCGCTTGCTGATCGTCTCGATGAGGCCGTCCACCGGACAGTAACAGACCGCTTCGTCGGTCGACGTCGAGGCCTCGACGGACGCCGGCGAACAGCAATCGCAGCTCCCGTGCTGTGACATGACTTGCCGTACGGTGGCGAACGGTATAACGCCACGGCCCGCTCTCAGCGTCGTGCGCTCATCGTTGCCGACGAGCGACCAGGCGCACCGTACAGTCGTCCGGAGTCACGTCGACCGGTTCCTCGTAGCGGACGATCCGCAGGTCGAGACACGCGTGGAGGAGTTCGTTCGTCCGTACGCGAAACCGGCGGTCCTCACCCGTCTCCAGCCGGTGCTCGTAGAGCAACAGTCCGCCGGGCGCCAGCGCATCGAGGAGATCCGGAAGGCGCTCCCGCGTTCGGAAGTAGGTGACGACGACGACGTCGTACGCCTCCGGTTCGAGATCCATCTCGTTCGCGTCGGCCCGCAGAAAGTCGACGTCGGCGCCGGCGTCGTCCGCCCGACGGCGAGCGTGTGCGAGCGCTTCGTCGGAGACGTCGACGCCCGTAACGTCCAGTCCGCGCTCCGCGAGGAAGATCGCGTTCCGGCCGCCGCCACACGCCAGATCGAGGGCGGTTCCTCCGGGTAGCTCGTCGGCGTGTTCCCGGACGATCGTCGCGGCTTCCTCGGAGGGCGTATTCTCCCGGTACCGGTCGTTCCAGCGGTCGCGATCGTCGCTCATCGCGTGTGGGATGTCGGGGACGCCGGATCAACGCTCCGCTTGCAGCGCCGGTTTGACGTCCACTACCGGCGAGCCGTCGAGCGCGTCGAGACCGCGAACGCGGAGCTCAAGGCCCGTTCGATCCAGCAGCAGGCAGGTACAGATCCCGAGCGGGTTCGGTCGGTGTGGCGTCCGCTTCGCGAACGCGCCGACGCCGTCCCGGCCGAGCGAATCGCGATCGGCACGATCGGCCCAGTAGACGATAGTCAACCGGTAACAGTCGTCGATGCCGTCGAGCGCGTCCGCGTACGGTTCGACGATCTCGATCGTCGCTTCGGCGTCGCCGGCGAAGCCCTGGTGCGGGGCGTCCTCCGGCGAATCGTACGGCGTGCGAGCGACCCCGACGGGAACGAGTTCTGGACGGGAAGCTGTCACGGGTCGACCTCACCTCGAGCGACCCGAGCCGCTGCGACCGCCATCTGACCGTAGGCGATCCCGCCGTCACCCGGCGGGATGCGCTCGTTGCCGAGGAACGCGAGCCCCGCGTCGGTAACCTCCTCGCGAATTCGCGTCGCGACGTGATCGTTGTACGCCACGCCGCCGGTCAGCGCGACCGCCGCTCGATTCCGCTCGGTCGCCGCGTCGACGGCGAGATCGGCGAGTCCGCGAGCCAGCGCGTCCTGGGCGGTGGCCGCGACGCGTTCCTCGGAGCGTCCCGACTCGAGCAGGTCGACGAGTTCGGCGAAGAGCGCCGGGGTGTCGACCACGGGTCGCCCGTCTCCGTGCGCGGTCGGGACGTCGACGTCGACCGGCCTTCCGTCGGCCGCGAGCGCCTCGAGCTTCATCGCCGGCTCGCCCTCGTAACGCCGTTCGTCGCAGACGCCGAGCAGGGCGGCGACCGCGTCGAGGAATCGCCCGGCGCTGCTCGTCAGGGGGACGTTGACGTCGGTCTCGAGTTGCTGGCGGACGAGATCGCGCTCCTCGTCGCCGTCGGGAAACGGGACGCCGTGGTGATCGAGCAGTCGGGTCACGCGATCCGGATCGTGGGCGTACAGCAGCCCGGCGACCATCCGACCGGGGTAGCGCGTCGCCCGGTCGCCGCCCGGCATCGGCACCGGGTCGAGGCCGCCGACTCGCTCGAAGTCGGACAGGGAAGCGTCGAGCACCTCGCCGCCCCAGACGGTGCCGTCCGAACCGTAGCCTACTCCGTCCAGCGTGAGCGCGACGGCGCGCTCGAGGTCGCGCTCGGCGAGGACGCTCGCGGCGTGGGCGTGATGGTGCTGGACGGCGACGCTGCGCTCGGTAAGGCCGTCCGCGACCAGTCGACGGGCGTAGTCGGTCGTGTTGAACTCGGGGTGGGCGTCGTGGGCGACGATCGGTGGGTAATCGAGGCCGGTGACGTCGAGTAGATGATCGACGGCGTCCTCGAAGGACGCGAGGGTCTCGAGGTCGTCGACGTCGCCGAGGTACTGGGTGAGGTAACACTCGCCCTCGTGCAGGACGCCGGCGGTCGCGTCGAGTTCGGGTCCCGTTCCGAGGACGGGCGTCGAGGGCACGTTCTCGAGGGGGACCGGAATCGGAGCGAATCCCCGCGAGCGGCGGACGAGTCGCCGCTCGCCGTCGACGACTCGCGCGAGGGAGTCGTCACAGCGAGCGACGATGCGCCGGTCGTGGAGGCAGAAGCCGTCGGCGACGGCCGCGAGGCCATCGACCAGCGGTCCGTTGTCGGTCAGCATCGGCGTCCCCGGGAGGTTGGCGGACGTCATCACCAGCGGTGCGTCGATCTCGTCGAACAGGAGGTAGTGGAGCCCCGAGTAGGGAAGCATCGCGCCGACGGTGTGAAGTCCGGGTGCGACGTCGGCCGCGAGATCGGTGCCGGTCGATCCCGCGGCGAACCGATTTTGCTCGAGCAAGAGGATCGGCCGCCGTGGGGACTCGAGTACCTCCCGCTCGCGCTCCGAGAGGGCGGCGAAGGACCGGACCGCGTCGGCGTCCGGTGCCATAACGGCGAACGGCTTCTCGGGGCGACCGGTCCGCTCGCGGAGCCGCGAGACGGCCGCGGCGTCGGTCGCGTCGCAGGCGAGGTGTGCGCCGCCGATTCCCTTCAGCACGACCGTCTCGCCGCGTCCGAGCGCCTCGGCGGCGCGTTCGATCGCCGTCCGTCCGTCCGTCGGCTCCTCGAGCGCGTCGGGGAACGGATCGCGCTCCCCGTCCGCGTCTTCCCCGACGGGAACGGCGGCATCGTCGTACACCCGACCGTACCGCAGCCGCGGCCCGCAGCGCGGACACGCGATCGTCTGCGCGTGGTAGCGGCGGTCGGTCGGCTCCTCGTACTCCTCGCGGCAGGCGTCGCACATGGGAAACGCGGCCATCGAGGTCGTCGGTCGGTCGTACGGCAGCGACTCGACGACGGTAAAGCGCGGCCCGCAGTCGACGCAGGAGGCCGCCCAGTAGTCGTGGTATCGGGAATCGGGGTCGCGAACGTCCTCGAGACACGCCTCGCAGATCGCCGTGTCCGGCGGGATCGTCCCGCCGCCGTCGCCGTCGCTTCCGGCGGAGTCGACGATCTCGAAGGTCTCGTAGGCGGTGTCGGCGACTCGTTCTCGATCGACGCGGACGGTTTCCACTCGAGCGAGCGGCGGCGCGTCCTCCCGCAGGTCCGCGAGCAGCGCGTCGACGCCGTCGCTCGGTCCCTCGAGTTCGATGCGGACGCCGGCGTCGCCGAGGTTGCGGACCGTTCCCCGCAGGTCGCGGTCGACCGCGCGCCGGTAGACGAACGGCCGAAAGCCCACGCTCTGAACGACGCCGGTCACGCGAACGGTCGCGCGCTCCATACGGACGAGTTCGCGCTCCGGCCACATAATCGCGACACCGAGTGGCACAGAACGAATCCGAGCGACGAGCCGACGCGTGCGGCCGGGAGACGCCGCTCGGCGACGTTCGTTCTCGATCTCGAAGTCGGTTCGGCGAGTCGAAGCGGCTCACGGCAAACTACTTTGCGTGTGTGGCACTATCTACCAACCATGTGTCTCGGAGTGCCCGGCGAGGTGAAATCCGTCGACGGATTACGGGCGACCGTCGACTTCTGGGGAGTGCGAAAGGAGGTGCGACTCGATACGGTCGACGCACCGGTCGAACCGGGCGACTACATCCTGAACCACGTCGGCTTCGCCATTCGCCGCATCCCGGACGGCGAGATCGACGAGACGATGGCGCTGTACGAGTCGTTCGTGGACGGCGACCCCGACGACATGCTGCGGGAGGACGTCGTCGACGAGATCGAAGCCGGCGGTAGCGTCCCGGCGAGCGCCGCCGGTATCGCGCCGGACGACGCCGAAGAGCCGGCCGACGCGGAGGACGCCGAAGATCTGCTCGAGGAGCTGGATATCGATGTCTGAAACGCCGCCGGGCGGCCCGACGGGCGGCCTACCGACCGGCGACGGCGAGAACGCGCTCGAGTTCCGCGACCCCGAGAAGGCGCGAGCGATCGCCGACACGCTCGCGGAGATCGGCGAGGAACTCGAGGATCCGCCGGCGACCGTCATGCACGTCTGCGGCAGCCACGAGCAGTCGATCGCCAAGTTCGGGATCCGTAGCATGCTGCCCGACACGGTGCGGCTCATCATGGGGCCCGGCTGTCCGGTCTGTATCACCGACATGCCGGAGGTCGACGAGGCGGTGGCGCTCGCCGAGTCGGGCGTTACGGTCGCGACGTACGGCGACATGCTGAAGGTTCCGGGGACGTCGAAGTCGCTCGACGACGCTCGAGCCGCGGGCGCCGACGTCCGCATCATCTACAGCGCCGGCGACGTCGTGGAGATCGCCGAGGAAGAGGACGGAGAGGTGGTCTTCTTCGCGACCGGGTTCGAGACGACGGCCGCGCCGACCGCGGCGGTCGTGCTGTCCGATCCGCCGCCGAACCTGTCGATCCTCTCCGCACACAAGTACGTCCCGCCGGCGATGGAGATCGTCGCGGAGATGCCCGACACCGACATTCAGGGCTATCTCGCGGCGGGTAACGCTGCGATTATCACCGGTTCCGGAATCTTCGAGGAGCTGGCCGAGCGCCACGAACTCCCGGTCGTTGTCGGCGGCTTCGAACCGCTCGACATCCTCGCCGGCGTTACCAGGCTCGTCGAGATGATCCGCGACGGTGAGGCGGGCGTCGAGAACGCCTATCCCCGGTGTGTAACTCGAGAGGGGAACGAACCCGCACAGGAGCAGCTCTGGGAAGTGTTCGAGGGCGTCAGCGGACAGTGGCGCGGTATCGCCGACATTCCCGACGCCAACCTCGTCCTCCGGGGGGAGTACGCCGAGTACGACGCCCGCGAGCGGTTCGAGATCGACACCGCCTCCCTCGCAGACGCCGGAGCGACGGGACTCGCCGACGACTGCATCTGCGGGGACATCATGTCCGGAACGGCCGAGCCGACCGATTGCGAGATGTTCGGCGAGGAGTGTACCCCGGACGACCCCGTCGGCGCCTGCATGGTGAGCAGTGAGGGTACCTGCAAGATCTGGCACGAGTACGGAGGGCGACCCGACATATGAGCGGCACCACGGATCCGTCGGCGGCCGACGACGAGCGACGCGTCGAACTCAAACACGGCGCCGGCGGGACGGCGACGCGGGACCTCGTCACCGAGACGCTCGCCGCGGATTTCGCGGACCCGGACGACGCGCTCGTCGGTCTCGCCGAGATGGACGACGGCGCGGTCGTGCCGGTTGGCGACGCGAGCGTCGTGGTGACGACCGATACCCACGTGATCGATCCGCCCTTTTTTCCCGGCGGCGATATCGGCCGACTCGCCGTCTCCGGGACGGTCAACGACCTCGCGGTGATGGGGGCGACGGACGTCCGGGCGCTCACGAGCGCGGTCGTCGTCGAGGCGAACTATCCGATCGCGAACTTAGAGCGAATCGCCGACTCGATGGCGTCGACCTGCGAGGAGGCCGACGCGTCGGTCGTCACCGGCGACACGAAGGTGATGGGAAACGGCGAACTCGACGGCGTCGTGATCAACACGACCGGAATCGGCGTCGCGGACCACGTCGTCTCCGACGCCGGCCTCTCGCCGAACGACGTGCTCATCGTCACCGACTCCGTCGGCGAACACGGCATCTCGCTGCTGGCCGAGCGCGAGGGCATCGAGTTCGGGAGCGACCTCGAGTCGGACGTCAAACCGCTGAACGACCTGCTCGCGGTCGCGCTCGAGACCGCCGGCGCGGACGTGACCGCGATGAAGGATCCGACGCGGATGGGACTGGCCGGCGCGTTGAACGAGATGGCCGCGAAGGGAGACGTCGGCCTCGAGATCCGCGAGGAGCGCGTTCCCGTAACCAGCGACGTGAAGGGGACGGGCGAGATGCTCGGGCTCGATCCGTTCCAGATCGCCAACGAGGGCGTGGCCGTACTCGGCGTCGCTCCGACGGTGGCCGAAGACGTGCTCGCCGCGCTGCGGGATCACCCGAAGGGCCGGAACGCGGCGGCGATCGGGAAGGTGATCGACGACCACCGGGGAAGAGTCGTCCTCGACACCGGGATGGGGGACCGCTACCTCCGCGAGCCCTCGAGCGAACCGGCGCCGCGGATCTGTTGAGTCGCGCACGCACGATCGGACAGCGTCCCGACGGGGAGCCGGTTTTATCGTTCTCGGTCGCAGGAGGACTCCTATGTCCGATTCCGGAGAGCGGCGGGCTGCCGAACTCGACCCGGACGCGCGAGCGTTCCTGGAGACGGCGGCGGCGCTCGACGCTCCCGATCTCACTCACCTCTCGATCGAGCAGGCTCGAGCGGCCCTCGAGGGACTGTACACGCCGAACGTCGAACCCGAGCCCGTCGCCGACGTGACCGAGCGAACGATCCGGGCGCCCGCCCGCGACGTTCGGGTACGAATCTACGATCCGGCGCCCGACGCGGCGCTCCCAGCAGTCGTCTACTTCCCCGGCGGCGGTTGGATCGCCGGCGACCTCGAGACCCACGACTCGGTCGCCCGCTCGCTGGCGCTCCGGGGTGACTGCGTCGTCGTCGCCTCCGACTACCGGAAGGCGCCGGAACACCCGTTTCCCGCGGCCGTCGAGGACGCCTACCTCGCGACGAAGTGGGCGGCCGACAACGCCGCCGAGATCGGTGCCGGCGACGGTCTGGCCGTCGCCGGCGACAGCGCGGGCGGCACCCTCGCGGCCGTCGTCCCGCAAATGGCCGCTGAGAAAGCGATCGACGCGCCGGAGATCGACCACCAGGTGCTGCTCTACCCGGCGACGGATTACGCCTTCGACACGCCCTCCTACGAGGAGAACGCCGACGGGTTCGCGCTGACGGCGCGGGCGATGGTGTGGTTCTGGACCCGCTACCTCCGCAGCGACGTCGACGGGGCGAACCCGCGGGCGTCGCCGCTTCGCGCCCGTGAGAGCGTCCTCGCCGCGCTCCCCCCGGCGACGGTCATCACCTGCGGCTTCGACCCGCTCCGGGACGAGGGGGTCGCCTACGCCGAGGCGCTCGAACGCGCGGGGGTTTCGGTCGAGCACGCGAACTATACCGACCTGATCCACGACGTCGCCAACATGCGGCGGCTCCCCGACCCGTTTCCGGACCTCGAGGCGGCCGACGACGTGCTCGAGCGCGCGGGGGCGGCGCTGCAGACAGCCTTCGAGTAGCGCTCTCGGGGGTTCCGATTTCGGCTCGAGGGCGAAACGTCTCGGCCTTTACGTGCCTCCTGGCCGTGGGAATCGTATGGACATCGACCGCGAGACGATCCGCGAGCGAAAGGACGTCTGCGCCGGTTGCGGGAGCCCGCTTCGCAAGGTGGGGTCGCTCGAGGGCGACCGACGAGGCGACGTCTTCGAGTGCAGCAAGCACGGCTGCGGCTACACGGAACACCGGCTGTACGGCGACCGGTACTACGAGACGAGAAAGTAGGTGTCCGCTCGAGATCCCGGTGAACGACTCGAGAGATCCACTTAGAGCCCGACGTCCGCCTCGACCAGCCCGAGGTAGTCGGGCGGCTCCTCGCCGATCAGCTCCGGGGGGAGCGCGTGTTCGTAGTCCTCGACGTCGCCCTCGGGAACGAGCGTCCGGCCGCTGGGGCGGTAGACGAAACACGGCGCGTCGGCCTCGCGGGCGCGCTCCTCGAGGTCGGCCCAGACGGCCGCGGGCTGGAGGTAGAGCCCGAACGAGAACCGTCCCGCCCCGACGGCCGCCGACTTCTCGTCGAACCGATCGGCCTCGTCGCTCTCGAACTCGGCGTCGGTCATCCAGGCCAGGTGCGGCGCGCTCTCCGCCGGTCGAGCGAAGTAGACGTCCCACGACCGGTCGGCATCGAACGTCACCCACGCGCCGCGGTCGCCGACGCCGTCGATCACGAGTTCGAACGCCGCTTCGTCCTCGCGCCAGACGAACGTCGCGTTGTGCCCCGGTACCCGGACGCCGCGGTGGTGGTAGAGCACGCCGCCGATGTCGCCATCCAGGTTCTCGCGGACGTCGTGGACGCCGGCCTCGCGAACCTGCGCGAGGAACTCGGGGAGGTGGTACAGCTCCGCTCGCTCGGCCATCGTTAGCTGTGGGTCGCGAGCACTTCGTCGGCCAACTCCCGGACGGCGCCGACACCCGGTGCGTCGGGATCGTGATCTATCGGCGCGGTCCCCTCCTGGTCGGCGCGGCGGATGGCGTCGTCGAACGGCACGGTTGCGGCGATCTCGAGGTCGTTGTCCTCGCAGAACTCCTCGATGGCCTCGCGGTCGTGGTCGTCGCGGACCTTGTTCGCGACGACGCGGACGTCGGGAATCTCGAGATCGTCGGCGAGGTCGCGGGTCCGCCGGCCCGTCTCGAGGGACTTGTAGTACGGTTCGACGACGACCAGCAGCGTGTCTACGTCCTTCGCCGTCCCGCGACCGAGGTGCTCGACGCCGGCGACCATGTCCATCACGGTCACCTCCTCGCGGTCCTCGACGACCTCCGAGAGCACCTCGCGGGCGGTCGAGTGAGCGCGACACATGCAGCCGCTGCCGGCGTGCTCGACCTCGCCCATCTTGAGCAGCCGGATCCCGTCGGGAGCTTCGACGCCGTAGTCGTCGACGATCTCGTCCGGCGTCTTCGCGAGCTCGAGTTCCGTCTCTCCGTCGGGCGTCTCGATCCGCTTGAGCAGGTCGCCCGGGATCGGCGGTACCTCCCGCTCGCGCGGAATGCCGAGGGTGAGCGCGAGGTTCGGGTTCTCGTCGTCGTCGATCGCCAGCACGTCGCGGCCGTCCGCGGCGAACGACCGGGCGAGCGTCCCGGAGACGGTCGTCTTTCCCGAACCGCCCTTGCCTGATACTGCGATCTTCATGTGCGAGTCGTGTTCGTCGCCGCACACTATGAGCGTTGGGGGAACGTAACACACCCGGCCCGTAACGCGGCTGTCGGCCGGTTTTATCCGCGTTCGCGTCGAGTACCGACTATGGATCCCTGGACACTGCTGGAAACAGTCGTCGACCGTTCGGACGGGGGTACCGAGGGGAAGCGGTCTCCCGGTGATCGACTCCGGGCCGACGGGGGCGAACGGCGGGATCGAGAGGAAGGTGCGGACGAAGACGAGGAGAGCGACGGTGCTGCGGACGGCGAGAACGAGGCGGAACTGGAGGAAGAGGCCGACGCCGGTCGCTCGGCCGTCGACGTCACCGACGCGGGCGAGGCGGAGCCCGCGGAGCCGAGATGGGATCGGATCGATCCGGACGAGATCCCGGAGTTCGAGATCCGCGCCGAGGAACCGGTAGGTTTCGGCGGCGCGACGGATGCCGCAGATCCGGACGATCAGGTCGGTACCCCGGGTGCAAACGATCGGAACGCCGATCCGACGGCGGGCCGGCCGAACACGGCGCGAACTCCCGGACAATCTCGCATCAAACAGGGTGGGACCGAGGGCTACCTCGTCGCGCTCGAGATCTGTGCGCGGCTTCCCGACGACATTCGCCTCCCCGACGAGGCGGCGGACCTCGTGCCGACGGCCGTCGAGGCCGAACTCGAGGAGGACATCCGGGCGTTCGCGGTCGCGGAGTTCGGAACCGACTCGCCCTCGGTCGAAACGCTGTCGTTCGACGAGGTCGACGACGAGATCTGGATGCGCCTCCGACTCGGCATCGCGCCGGCGGCGTTCGCCGACCTCGATCCCGACGAGATCCGCACGCACGCCCTCCAGAAGCTCGAGGGGCTCTTCTAACGGGGGAGTCGTGGCCCTGTTAGCATCCGATTCTCCAGAAACGGGTGCCCGGAGAACGCTTCTCTCATTGCACGTGCCGACTGACCGCTCCGATCTTAACAAAAACAGGACAGGTAGTTCGTGGAATGCACGACTCGAGGGCTGATTCCGCTACTCTCGATACTGGCTGCTCTCCCGCGTCGCTGCGGCGAGCAGTTACGGTTCGAAGGCCACGTTCGTTATCGTGTCTACGACGCCCGAGACGGAATGAATTTCGTCAGCAACGATCCCCGGGAGATCGTCGGGATCGTCGAGTTCGAGCTGCGCGATGATGTCGTATTCGCCAGTAACGACGTGGACTGTACTGACCGCGTCGAGATCGGTGATTTCGTCCGCGGCAGCGGTGACCGCACCGGCGTCGACCAGGATATTGACGTATGCGTCGGTCATGTCTCACCACCCTTGTTATAGCTTGACAGACCACTCGAGCCTACATCAATTTTTGCCATCCTTCCGCGAGACGGGGCGAAATTCGAGGACGATCGATAGAAGCGGCGGCCGGCCGTATACATCCTCTCGGTCGATTCGGTGAATCCACGGCGACCCGTCGGATCCGATCGTACCACTCGGCACCGGTCGAGGCTCCGGTCGGTCAGTGGTGGGTGTGCTGGTGGTCGTGCTCGGAGGGACACTCGTCCTCGGCGTGGTCGGGGTCGTGACACCAGCAGTCCGGGCCGCAGTCGGTGTGCGAGGCGGTAAAGCCCTGCACGTCGGCGAACTCGTCGGCGAATCGGCGTTTGGCCTCCTCCTCGCCGTGCTCCGTGAACACGTACCCTCGAGACGTTTCCCGGACCTGTTCCCGCGCCTCGAGGGCCGCGAACGTCCGCTCGACGACGTCGGCCGGCGCGTCGAGGAATCCCCGGAGATCTCTCGGGGCGACCGCCTCCTCGATTCCCTCGCCGATCATCCAGTACATCGCCTCCAGCACCTCGTCGCGCCAGAACAGCTCGTCGACCTCGTCGGTGCTGGCGTCGCGGGCCATGACTCGAGGTACCGTTCCCGGCGCCATAAACCTGTGCGGCGTGGTAGCACAACAATTATCGTTGCGATCGGCGTATGGACCGTGTGAGCGAACGGATCCTCGTCGCGTGCATGGGGAACCTGCTTCGCGGCGACGACGGCTTCGGCGTCGCAGTCGCGGAGGCGCTCGAGGACCGCGACCTCCCCCCGTCGGTGACGGTCGTCGAGGTCGGCATCTCCGGCGTGAGCATGGCCCAGGAGCTGCTCGACGAGTACGACGCGCTCGTCCTGGTCGACGCGATGGAACGGGGCGACGAGCCGGGGACGCTCTACGTCGAACGCGCGGAGGTGCCGGATCTGGATGAGTACTCGAATCGCGAGATCGGCGGCTTCGCGGCCGACATGCACCAGACCGATCCCTCGAAGGTACTGGTGCTCGGGGAAGCTCTGGGCGTCTTGCCGGAGCCGACGATACTGGTCGGCTGCGAACCGTACGAGACGGACGATCTCGAGGACCGACTGAGCGATCCAGTTCGGGAGGCGGTGCCGCGGGCCGTCGAGCACGTCGAGCTCGTCGTCGAGGAACTCCGCTCGAGCGGACGGCTCGAGGACTGAGCCGTTACTTCGGTTTTTCGAACCGGGTCTTTATGACCGCAGTCGGCCTTACTGGTACCAGTGATTGGTAATGGATAGCACACCCGACGAACCGACCCGGCCGACCGAGCACGACGCCGGCCTCGAGTCGGACACCGACGAGGGTGCGCTGTGGCCCGAGGAACCGGAGGGGACGGCCGAAGGGCTAGAGGCCGGCGAAGGCGAGGTCGTCGAGGAGGAGGACGTCCTCCACGCCTACTGGCTCGCCGGCGAGAGTTGCGACGGCTGTTCGGTGTCGGTGCTCTCGGCGACCGAGCCGGGGCTCGAGCACCTGTTGCGGGGGGATATCCCGAACCTGCCCAGGATCGAACTCCACCACCCCGTGCTGTCCGTCGAGTGGGGCGACGAGTACGTCGCCGAATTCCAGGCCGCCGCGAACGGCGAGCGAGACCCGTACGTCGTGATCGTGGAGGGGAGCGTCCCGAACGAGCGACTCATCGACGGCGACGGCTACTGGATCTCGCTCGGCGAGGAGGACGGCGAACCGATCAAGATGGTCGACTGGCTCGACCGCCTCGCACCGGGTGCGGCCGCGGTGCTGGCCATCGGTACCTGCGCCACCTGGGGCGGCATCCCGGCGGCGAAGGGGAACGCCACTGACGCGATGGGGACGATGGACTACCTCGGCCGGGACTACCGGAGCGTCCTCGGTCTCCCCGTCGTCAACGTCCCCGGCTGTGCGCCGATCGGCGACAACTTCATCGAGACCGTCGCCCACCTCCTGTTCTACGTCGAGGACGTCGGCCCGCTGCCCGAACTCGACGAACTCGGCCGACCGAAGTGGCTGTTCGGCGAGACCGTCCACAGACGCTGCGAGCGCGGCTCGTACTACGAGGAAGGCGATTTCGCCGAGGAGTACGGGAGCGAGAAGTGTCTCGTCAAGGTGCCCGGCTGCTGGGGCCCCGTCGTGAAGTGTAACATGCCTTCGCGGCGCAACAGCGACGGGATCGGCGGCTGTATGAACATGGGCGGCAAGTGCATCGGCTGTACGATGCCGGGCTTCCCGGACAAGTTCACCCCGTACTTCACGCAGCCGCCCGGCGCGGGCATCTCCTCGACGGCCTCGAAGTTCCTCGGCGGCGTCATGCAGCGGCTCCGCCACCGCTCGATCGAGAAGCTCGACCGTGAGGTCCGCTGGGACGAGGCTCCCGGCATCGAAGAGCGCATGTACCGGTGGATGCAGCGCCGCGACGCCCACTACGCCGAGGAAGAAAAGCCCGAACCGGAGTGGGGTGGCTGAGTCGCATGTGTTTCAGCAACCTTCCGATCGAGTTCGACGACGAGGGCGATCCGTACCTCGCGAGCGAGGCTGAAACAGTCGAGCGGCCGACGACGGAAACCGAATCGGCCGCCTGTGATTGCGACGACGCGACGGCCGACATCCCGCTCGAGGATGCGGACCCCGAGGAAATGTACGAATCGATTCTGGCGGGAATGCCGCGGGAGGCCCGCGAGCGGCTCACCGCCCACCGCGGACGGCGCGTCCGCGCCGCGGAACGCGACCGGGCGACCTCGTCCGACCAGACCGACCGACCCACGAACCCATGACATTCGACAACCTTCCGATCGAGTTCGACGACGAGGGGAATTCGATCCTCACCGACGAAACCGGCTTTGCAGTTCCCGACAACCACGACGGCGTCGCGACCAACGGCCTCGGGGACGGGGAGACCAACGGCGGCGAACGGGTAACCGAGGAGTCGGCCGAACGCGAGGATCAGCTCAGCGAGAACGTCAAGGACGTGAACATCGATCCGGTGACCCGCGTCGCCGGGGCGCTCGCGTTCCACGCGAAGGCCGACCTCGAGAATCGGGAGGTACTCGAGGCACACTCCCAGGCGACGCTGTTTCGCGGCTACGAGATCATCCTCGAGGGGCGCGATCCGCGAGACGCCATCGACCTGTCCAGTCGCGCCTGCGGCGTCTGCGGGGCCGTTCACTCCATCGTCTCGTCGATGGCTCTCGAGATGGCGTTCCCCGTCGAACCGCCGCCGATGGGCGTCTGGGCGCGCAACATGGGACAGGCCGCGGCGTTCCTCTACGACCACTCGCTGCACCTGTTCCTGCTGGCGGGGCCGGACTACTCCGAATCCCTGCTCTCCCAGAGCAACCCGGACGTGGTCGAGCAGGCGAAGGAGACGAGCGCACCCCACGAAGACGTTCACGGCTACGAGACGGTCGGCGAGATCATGACGGCGATGAACCCGCTCGAGGGCGAACTCTACCTCGAAGCCCTGGAAAACACCCGCGAGGCGCGGCAGGCGGCGTCGCTCATGCTCGGCAAGTACCCTCACCCGTCGACCATCGCGCCGGGCGGGCTGACGACGACGCTCACCCGGACGTCGTTCCAGCAGTTCTACACGCGACTCAACCACTTCTTCGACTACGCGAAGAAGGTCGCGTTCGTCTGGGACGACCTGCTCGACTTCCTGCTCGAGAATCTGGAGGGATACGAGCACGTCGGCGAGCGACCGATCAACCTCGTCGGAACGGGCATCTGGGACGACCCCGCGGTGTACAACGCCCGCTACGAGGACGCCGACGAGTGGGGACTGGCCCGACTGTCGACGCCCGGCGTCATCGTCGACGGCGAACTGGTGACGACGAACCTGACGGACGTGGACATGGGCCTCGAGGAGTTCGTCGACCACTCCTACTACGAGGACTGGACCGACGACGAGGAGCCGCGCTTCTCGGAGACGCCGTCAGGCGGTCCGATCAGCCCGTACCATCCCTGGAACAAGGAGACGCGCCCGAAGCCGGAAGGGAAGTCCTGGCGCGAGAAGTACACGTGGGGGACTTCGCCCCGATGGGACCGTCAGGTGATGGAGACCGGCCCCCACTCCCGACACTGGCTGACCGCGATGGCCGAGGAGGTCGAGAACCCGTACATCGAGCCGACCGGCGACGGACTGAACCTCCACCTGCCCGAGACCGAACAGCCCGAGATGACACTGCGCTGGGACGTTCCCGACCGATTGAACGCCGCCGAACGGATGCGGGCGAAGGCCTACCACGTCGCCTACTGCTCGCTCGTCTGTTACACCGGGTTCGTCGAGGCGCTCGAACTGCTGAAGCGGGGCGCGTCCGACATCCACACGCCGTTCGAGGTCCCATCGTCGGGTACCCAGCGCGGCGTCGGCTTCTGGGAGGCCGGCCGCGGCTACCTCACCCACCACGTCGTCATCGAGGACGGCGTTATCGACACCTACCAGATCCTGACGCCGAGTACCTGGATGGCGTCGCCCACCGATCCCTTCGGCAACCCCGGCCCGTACGAGGAGGCCGCGCTGAACACGCCGCTGCTCGAGGAGTTCACCGACGAGGAGGACTTCTCGGGGATGGACATCCTCCGATCGATCCGAAGCTTCGACCCGTGTATGCCGTGTACGGTCCACCTGCACACGGATCGCCAGCGCGACGTCATCGCGGAGGACGTCACCTCCTGTGGCTGTTCGTTCACCGACGGAGACCAGCCCGCGGAGGAGGCGATCCGCGACATCATCAGCGGGGACTGACCGCCGGTGATCCGATGACGACCGACGAAAGCGAGGATGGTTCCCGACCGCTGTTCGACGGCCGCGCGGGGACCCTCCGCGAGGGGACGGAGTCGGGACCGCTGTTCGACGACGCCTACCGACCGGGGGAGTCGGGGACTGCGGCGGGTCTCGTCGGCGGCCGAGACGACGACCCGGTGCTGGTCGCCGGCGTCGGCTATCCGCTGCTCGGCGACCTCGCGCTCGGAACGGTCGTCGCCTACCGCGTCCTCGAGTGGGATCTCCCCGGCGTCGCGGTCGCCGACTGCAGCCACACCCCGATCGCGGCCTACCAGACGATCGACGAGGGCGCGTACGAGACCGTGATCCTGGTCGGCACCGAGAAGCGGGGCGGGGAACTGAACGACGGCGAGCCCTCGGAGAGTCCCGGCACCGTCCGCGAGTACGACCCCGCCGCGTTCGAAGTCTCCGACGACGACCTCGTCGCGCGGATCGGCGAGTGCGCGATGGGGTCGAACACCGTCGAGAACGTCGTCGTCATCGCGAACGCGTTCGACGCGCTTCCGGCCGACACGCGGATCCTTACGGTCGAGCCCGGCTACGATTCCTGGGGGATGACCGTCGCGGAGTTCACCGATCCCGTCGAGGAGACTCTGGAGGACGTCCTCAAGCGGGTGCTCGAGTCCGTGGAAGACGCCCTCGCCGAGGCGTAGACGAACGACGAATCACCCGTCTGCGAGTTCCCAACCCGCCTTCGCGGCCGCCTCCTCGAGCGGCAGGTACTCCCAGCCGAGCGCCTGCGCGGTTCGTCGCACCTCGTCGTCGGAACCGACGACGACGTACCGGTCGGTCGAGAGCCGCTGGCGAACGGCCGCGAGACTGCCCGCGGTTCCCTTCGCTCCCGAGACGAAGTCCGGATCGACGTCCGCGCGCTCGACGGCGTCCGTCACGGCGTCGGGTTCGCCGTCGCCGACGACGCCAACGGACGTGCTCCACCCACGAGCGTCGGCGACGGCCACCGGCGGGTTCGCGAGTCGCTCCACCGCCGCGACCGTGAACACGAGCGTCAGTTCGCCGCGACGCCTCTCGCTGCTCATACCGGTACTCCCACGGAGAGCGGCAAAACGTCTCGGGCGAATCCGTCACGTCTCCCGCCCGGTTCGCTTCGCATCCCGGCCGACACAACGCTTTTCGATCTCCACGTTGGTGTCTACCACACCATGACTACCGCGACGGCGACTCGAGAGGCGAGCGGCCCGCGGGACCCGCAGCGAGGCGCGGCGACGTTCTTCGGCGCGACGCTCGTCGCGCTCGGCGTCGTCGACGCCAGCGGCGTCCTGTCGAACAGCGACCGGCTCCTCGGCGTTTTCCGCATCCCGCCGAGCATCAACGTGGTCCACGTCCTGACGGGGCTCCTCGGGCTGGGGCTGGCCCGTTACGTCGGGGGCGCGACGCTGTTCAACAAACTCGGCGGGGTCATCTACGGAGCCGTCGCCCTCGGCGGCATCGTCAGCATCCTCGCCGGACGGGGCGGGGTCAACTGGCCGACGAACGCGCTCCACCTCCTGCTGGCCGTTCTCGTCGCGGCGGTCGGCTTCGAGGGCGGCAGGCGGCGACCGACCTGACGCCTCACCGCGAGCGGTCGACCGATCCCAGTCGCCCCGGCAGTTCCGCCGCGGTCGTCCGCTGTCCGCCGCTCGGCGGGAGCGGCGGCTGTCGGCTGTGGACCGTCGCGTCCGGCACGCCGTCGACGAGCGCGTTCCACAGCAGTAGCTCCATCTCCTGGAGAACGTCCCGAAGGTCGGGATCGGCGAAGAACGCGAGCAGCGTCGACGGCCGGACCGTTCGCACGTGCGTCTCGCCGTCCTCCTCGGAGATGGTCACCGACAGCGGGACGAAGACCGCGATATCCGGTTCGATCGCGAGCGCTTTGTGCGCCTGTCCGGGATTGCCGACGAGCAGCGTGTCACCGACCTCGCCCAGGACCTTTTGCCCGCGTCGGTCCAGGGCGTCTCGCACCTCGACCTCGACCTGCTCTCGCGGGAGCGGGCTCGAGACGTGAATACTGTACTCGGCGTCGACCAGCGCGAGCACGAGGTTGAGCGACTGCTTGATCCGCGCTCGGATTTCCCCCTCGCCTGGTGCTAACGGTGGCTCCTCGCTGAGCACCTCGGCGTCGGGAACGCCCGCGGTGAGCGCTTCCCAGATGGTCGCCTCGGTCTCCCGGATGATTCGACGAAGGTCGTCGTCCGTGAACAGTGCCAGCAGGGTGGTCGGCCGGATCGCACTCACGCGCGTCTCCCCGTCGAGGTCGTAGAGGATCACCGACAGCGGCACGAACGCACCGAGACCCGGATCGGTCTCCAGTCCCGCTTCCATCTCCGGCCGGTTACCCACGCAGAGGATCTTGAACTCGGGATACTCGAGGTTGTAGTGGTGGTGGATGGCCTGAACGTCCACGTCCGCCAGCACCTCGAATCCCGCCCCGGTAAGCGTTTCCCGAAGCGCCGCCTCGGCGTCCGCGACGGAGACGGGCGTCGCGACCCGAATTGCCGTCTCCACCCCGAGGCGATCGATCACCGGGTAGAGTCCCTTCTTCACCCGCTCGCGAACTCGCTGGTACGAATTCCTGTTAGATAATGACATGCACGTGTGAACGGACTTCGAACGGCCGTATTAGCCTTTCCCCGTTCACACCGACTCGCCGAGAGAATCGACCACCACGAAAGCCCCTTGGCCTCTCGGATCGGGGGGCTCGCTGCGCGCTCGCCCCGCTCGCGTGCTCACGTCGCCCGCCTTCCCCGAGAGGCCCAGCCCCTTTCAGTCCCACCTGAGTCGGCTTCCTGGCCAGCCATCGCGGGTGGGACTGAAAGGGGCTGACACGGTGGTCTCACCGTGCGCTGATCACTCACAGTAGTATCTGAACACGGCCTCACACCCGAGCGGCGGCGTAGCCTCGGGTTTCCGGCGTCAGAACTCTCAGTGTGCCCCCGGAGTCGAGGGGAGCGTCGCGGTGGTGACCCAGAACTCCACGAACGCCTGGATACGATCCGCGAACTCCTCGGGATCGACGGGCTTGATCAGACACGCGTTAGCGTGGGTATCGTAGGCGTCGATCAGATCGTCTTCGGCCCGCGAACTCGTTAGGACGATCACCGGGACCCGCCGCAGGTCGGGGTCGGATTTGCTCTCCTCGAGTACGGTGTGACCGCTGGTCCCCGGCAGGTTCAGATCCAGCAACACGAGGTCGGGACGCGGCGCGTCCGCGAACTCCCCGCGCTGATGGAGCCAGTCGAGGGCGTCGTCTCCGGTCTGAACCGTGTGTAACGTCCCGGTTAGCGCTCGGGTGTCGAACGCTCGTTCGACCAGGTGAATGTCGCCGTGGTTGTCTTCTACCAGTAGAATGTCGATGTCGTCCATGTTCCCGTCGTTTTACCTCGCCGTTCGTTCAGGGAGCGTAAAGAAGAACGTCGATCCCGCGTCGGGTTCGGAGTCGACCCAGATGTCTCCGCCGTGGTTTTCGACGATTTCCTGGCACAGTGAGAGCCCGATCCCCGTTCCCGGATACTCGTCGTCGTGGTGGAGTCGCTTGAAGACCTCGAAGATCTTCTCCGTTTTCTCCCGTTCGATGCCGATCCCGTCGTCGGCAACCGAAAACAGCCACCGGTCGGATCGTCGTCTGGCGGTAATCTCCACGTGAGGCGTGTCGTCGCCGCTGTACTTGATGGCGTTCGAGAGCAGATTGGAGAACAGTTGCTCGAGTTGTTCGCGATTACCCCGGACCGTCGGCAGGGAGTCGGCGACGATCTCCGCATCGCTCTCCTCGATCTGCACTTGGAGGTCGCTCGTGACTCGCTCGAGGACCGTCTCACAGTCGATCGGTTGCAGTTCTCCGTCGGACTGTTCGACCCGCGAGTACGCGAGGAGGTCGTCGACCATCGCCCGCATTCGGTCGGCGCCATCGACCGCGAAGTCGATGTACTCCATCGCGTCCTCGTCGAGTTCGTCGCCGTACTGACTCTCGAGTAACTGCAGATAACTCGAGATCATCCGGAGCGGCTCCTGGAGGTCGTGGGAGGCGGCGTAGGCGAACTGTTTCAGCCGATCGTTCGACTGCTGTAACTGGTCGACCGTTTCTCTGAGGGTTCGTTCGCGTTGGCGGTACTCGAGTTCGTACTGCAACCACTGTCCCATCAGGTGGAGGAACGTGCGTTCGGCCTCCGAGAACGACGCGTCTCGCGGCTCGGACGCGACGAAAAACAGCGTCCTGTCGGTCTCGTCCTGGAACCCGATACGCGTTCCGAGGTAGGCGTTTACGCCGAACTCCTCGAACGCCCGGATGTCGTCGAACCCGTTTTCCGTCGGATTCGTGATACCGGCAGTCTCTCCGTCTGCCGTGAGGACGCGGCAGTAGGTTTCGGAGAGATCGACCTGGGCTCCCTGTTCGAGGTGCTCGTGTTCTCCGCTGATGGATTCGACCTCGAACAGATCGGTTTCCGGTTCGATACGGGCGAGGCCGCCCAGTTCGAGGTCGAACCGCTCACAGCCGAGTTCGAACAGGGCCTGGAGTTTCTCGTCGAACGTCCGGTCCGTGTTGGCGGCGATCTCGTACAGCGTCTGCTGATCCTGTTCGCGCCGGTGGTGCTCGAGTTCGTACTGGACCCACTGGCCCATCAACTGGAGGAAGGCGCGTTCGTCATCGGAAAACCCGTCTTCGCGCGGTTCGGAGGAGACGAAGAAGAACGTCCGGTCGGTGCCGCCCTCGACCGCCACGTAGGTGCCGAGATACGCGCGGATGCCGAACTCCTGATAGACGAAGATGTCGTCGTACCCTTCCGCTCGAGGATTGGAGACGCACCCTGCGGCTTTGATTTCGGTGGCAGCAGTACAGTAGGTCTCCGAGAGCGGCAGTTCGACGCCGGGCTCGAAGTGGGCGTGGTCGTCGCTGACGCACTCGACCTCGAACCAGTCGTCGTCGGTGTCGACGCGGGCCATCGCGCCGAGTTCGAGGTCGAACCGCTCGCACCCCAGTTCGAACAGCGTCTGTAGCTTCTCCTCGAACGAGCGGTTCGGATCGGCCGTCACCTCGTTCTGTTTGCGCAGGAACTGCTGGCGTCCCTTTAGCTCCGCCTTCGCCTCGGTTCTGTCGTGTAGCGTCCCGAGCATCCGGTCGACTTCGTTGGCGGGCTGGTCGGGGCCGAAGAACTCCTCGGGCGGCGTGTAGTAGAAGTTGTGAGAGACGACGGTGTCGTGGATGATGTGGGGGTGAGTCCGAACGACGTCGCGGATGATCTCCGGGGCAAACCGCTCGCGGTTGTACTGACAGAGCGCGATTCCGTTCACGTCCGGGAAGAGCGTGTCGAGCTTTCCTTCGTACTCGAGGAGGTCCTCGATCTCGAGATCGTCACCGAACACCCAGCTCATCTCGCCCGTGACCCGCAGCCCCTCGTACTCCTCGATCGCGTCGTCGACGGCGTCGGCGAGGAAGGCAATCATGTCGTCGGGATCGAACGAACCGTTCCGGAGGTAGGTATCCTGCTTGGTCTGAACCATCAGCGCGCCCGACTCGAGCGCGGCGTCCGCGTCGATTCCGTACTCCCGCATCGCCTCGAGAACCGTCTCCCGAGAGCGGTCGTCGGCAATGTAGAGACACCGTTCGCCTCGTTCCAGGCCCTGTCGGATGAACGGCATGACGGCTGCAAACTGCTCTTCCTGACTCTCGTAAATAAGCGCAAAGTGATCGTTTGCGTGCTCGTGATCGTCGAGGGGTTCGACGGGTCCCCGAAAATCCCGGCTCCGTCGGAGCGCGTCGAGTCCGCTCTTGAGGCCTAGCACACCCTCCTGGGTCCCGTTTTCGGCCTGCCTGCTCATTAACACCCCTTCTCACGCGAAACGGTTAAACGTGATGTGGGCATCACCGGCGCGGCGAACGACCGTCGAACGAACGTTGCGGATCTCTATAGTAACCGCTGAAAGTCAGTGCACACCCGATCGCACGACGGCTGTGCGATCGGTGTGGAAACCGTTTCAGCTGGTACTATAGCTTCGTTCGCTACTCGTCCCGAGCGGACGAGGCGTCGGCTCACCGTCTCCGTCGAACGGTGCCGTCTCGGCCGTCCTCGAGAACGAACCGCTTTTACTCGGATTGGCCGAACCCACGGTATGGAGCGACTCCTCGACTCGCTGGACGACGCACCGATCATCGACAAGGACGGCTACGAGTACCTCGTCCACCCGATCAGCAACGGCGTCCCGATGCTCGATCCCGCCCTGTTGCGAGAGGTCGTCGTCGAGGTGATGAAGACCGCCGATCTGGACGTCGACAAAATCGTCGCGCCGGAGGCGATGGGGATTCACCTCGCGACCGCCGTCTCGCTCCAGACCGACGTTCCGCTGGTCGTGATCCGCAAGCGTCCGTACGGCCTCGAGGGCGAGGTGTCGCTCCACCAGGAGACGGGCTACTCGGAGTCGGAGATGTACATCAACGATATCAGCGAGGGAGACCGCGTGGTCGTCATCGACGACATGCTCTCGACCGGCGGAACGCTGGCGGCGATCTGTGAGTCCCTGGACGATATCGGTGCCGAGATCGCGGACATCGTCGTCGTCATGCGAAAGGTCGGCGACTCGGCGCTCGACGAGACGGCGTTCGAGGCGACGAGTCTCATCGACATCACCGTCGAGGGCGGCGAGGTGACGGTTCACGAGACGCTGGAGACCGCCGACGCCGACGCGGTCCTCGATTCTGTGCACGAAAGTGAATAACTAGTGGGTGAATAGGCGCCGATATGGGCGTCATTGCGAAATTTTTTGTACGGCGGTTCGTAACGTGGCGGCCATAGCATGTCGGCTAACACGGACGGGGAGATGGAACTCGAGTACGGTCTCGACGACAGGCCGCCGTGGCCGAAATCGATCCTGCTCGGCCTGCAACACGTCGCGGTGATGATCGTGCCGGCGACCGCGGTGGCGTACATCGTCGCCGACGGCGTCGGCCTCGCTCCGGGAGATACGGCCTACATCGTCCAGATGATCCTGCTCTTTTCCGGACTGGCGACGGTTATCCAGGCGTACACGGTCGGTCCCGTCGGTGCCCGACTCCCGCTCGTCATGGGGACGAGTTTCACGTTCGTCGGCGCGATCACGACGATCGGCGCGGATTTCGGACTGGCCGCGGTCTTCGGCGCGATCCTCGTCAGCGGTTTCGCGGTCGAGGGACTCATCGGCTGGCAGTTCAACCGCGTCAAACCCTTCTTCCCCCCGCTCGTCACCGGACTCGTCGTCGTCATCATCGGTCTCTACCTCATCCCCGTCGGAATGGAGTACGCCGCGGGCGGCGTCGGCGCGGAGGACTTCGGTGCCCTCCACAACGTCGGTCTGGCCGCGCTCGTGCTGGCCGTCGCCGTCGGTCTCAACCTCTTCACTCGCGGGGTCGCCCGCCTCCTCTCGATTCTCGCCGCCATCGTCGTCGGCTACGCCGCCGCCGTCGCGCTCGGCCTCGTCGACTTCTCGCCGGTCGGCGACGCGGCGTGGGTCGCCGTCCCCTCGCCGACCAGGTACGGCTTCGAGTTCGAGCCGATCGCGATCGTCACCTTCGCCTTCCTCTTTCTCGTCTCCGCGATGGAGACCGTCGGCGACATGTCCGGCGTCACGGCCGCCGAGGGCCGATCTCCCTCGGAGGAAGAGGTCCGCGGCGGGCTCTTCACCGACGGGATCGTGAGCTCGATCGGTTCGATCTTCGCCACGTTCCCGGTAACGACGTTCTCCCAGAACGTCGGAATCGTCAGCTTCACGGGTGTAATGAGCCGTCACGTCGTCGCCGTCAGCGGGATCATTCTCGGTGTGCTCGGTTTCAGTCCAAAAGTCGGCGCCGTCGTCACGACGATCCCCAGCGCGGTCTTCGGCGGCGCCGTCCTGCTCATGGTCGGCATGGTCGCCGCAAGCGGCGTCCGACTCATCATCCTCCACACCGAACTGGACCGCCGGAACATGGTCATCGTCGCCGTCTCCCTCGGTCTCGGTCTCGGCATCGCGACGACCCCCGAAGCGCTCGCGGGACTGCCGTCGGCCGCCCGGACCTTCTTCGGCGAACCCGTCATCCTGACCGCGCTGTCGGCGCTGGTGCTCAACACGTTCGTTCCCGGTGAGCAGAGTCCTCTGTTCGACGAGGTTTCCACCGGATCGGAAATCGAATCGCCGACTGTCGGTCCGAACGACGACTGAGTCGTCTCGCTCGCGGTCACAGATCCCCCTGTGAAAATTCGCGCGGGTTCGCCTTCCGGCTGCAGAAACGGAGCCTCCCTCGAGCCGTTCGAACTCGGCGTCCGAGACGGTCGCGACCGACATCCGACTCGCGCAACGGTTAGTGGGTGCGAAGCGAATCGCACGTCGCTCGAGGAAATCGTCCTCTCGACCGAACAGTCCGGGAATACTGAGGCGAGCAAGTCTTATGTGTATTGGTAGCGTACCACAAGATGTAACGGACGAAGCCGCGAGGAGACACCGAACAACTCGATTCGAACGTCGGGTGAGGGGTACAACTGAAGACCCGGTCAGACGGGGACGAGGTAAACGCCTCGAAGGAGACCAAAGCGACCCGTAACCCATCCACGTCGCGGATGGTGGGAAGGCTCAGTAACGGATCCCGCGCAAGCGAGATTCGCGAACGACGGCCGAAGGGTCGTAGAAACGCGCTCCTGTTCGGCTCCAGACCGTGGCTTTCGTCCGTTGATTTTTCCGTACCGGAAGTAGAGAGCGTGTTCGCCGTACGCTCGATCTCCGTCGCCCGACGGTTGCTGAAGGTCCCCTTCGTTCGACGACGCGGCCTTCTTGCCGCTCCGCCTCGTCGAAGCGGTATGCGCGTTGCAGTCGCCGGCACGTTCGGGCCGATCCACGACGGCCACCTGAGTGTCGTTGGATCACGCCCTTCGGTTCGGAGAGGAGCGCGTGATCGTCGGGCTGACGAGCGACGAACTCGCGGTCGAGACGCGCTCCGTCTCGCGGCCGATCCCGTCCTGCGAGGAGCGAAAGCGATCACTCGAGTCGGTCGTCGAAACCATCGACGAGCGGGATCGAGACGTGACGATCAGCGAACTGGACGGCCCGCAGAGATCATCGTCGACGATCCCGCGATCGACGCGCTGGTCGCTTCGCCCGAAACGGTCGACGAACTCGAGGCGATCAACGAAACCCGAAGAGATCGGGGTCTCGATCCGCTGACCGGAATCGTCGCCCCGCACGTGCTCGCCGAAGACGGTGACCGAATTTCCTCGACGCGGATCGTTCGCGGGGAGATCGACGAACGCGGCGCACCGCTCGATACGTTATAGTCCAGTTTGATATGATCGTGATTTAATGGCGTACTAGGTGTCTTGTATGTTTGCCGGTTAAATTTATATGGTGGTTCGATGACCTGCCGAGTACTATGTCCGTGAACGCGACGACGAACTGGTCCGATCCCGGCACTTGTCCCTTTTGTGGCGGCGAACTGCCCGATCCCGGCGCCGGCTTCATCGATCACATCGACGAAAACGAGACCTGCGAAACCGACTTCGAAAACTGGCGAACGAACCTCGCAGACGATCTCACCGGCGAATGGAGCGGCTAGAATCGCGATTGATCGGTCCGCAGGAGTCTCCGCCGGGCCCGCTCCGGTCGGACCAGCCCTTCTTGGATCGCCGCGTTTCCCGCGGATCGGCGAACGCTACGAGGAAAGCGCATCCGGCTCGAGGGGCTGTGCCGTCCGCCAGTAGTGATCGTAAGTATCCTCGGCCCACGAGCGCACGGCCGGATCGTCGGTATCGATCGAGGCCCGGAGAACGCCGTTCTCGTCGCGCAGGAGCAGGTAGACCGTCTCGTCGACGATCATCGCTGCGATCGGGACGCCCTCGTTGCGAACCCTGAGTTCGGCCCGGTCGGACTCGAGCAGCGTCCGAAGCTGGCTCCGAAGCGTCGACTCCTCGGCCAGTGCGTCGATAGCGGTGCGCGAGAAGACGCCCTTGAACCGCTGTTCGTCCGCCGTCGTCCGCTCTTCGACGATCGTCAGCGTCTGCTCGTTGAACGCGTGGGAGAACGCGCGAACCTCGTCGGCCTCTCGAAGAAGTCCGAGGAGACGGGACAGCGGCGCGTTCGGCCGCGTCTGGGTCGGAAGCGTGATCGTCGCGTCCGCCAGCCGTCGGAGGTCGACGTCCATCGCGTGCGTCGGCAGGTAGTCGACGACCTCGCGGAGTCGCATCTCGGCCTCGAGAATTTCCCGGAGATCCGTGAACCCCGCAGCGACGATCCGACCCGTCGCCGTCGCCACGTACGCCTCCTCGTCGCGTCTGATCCACGATCGCTCCTCGAAGTCGCCGAGGATCCGGCCGAGCGTCGCCTGCGAGGCGCCGGTAGCCTCGGCCAGTTCGCTGCGGCGGTGGCGCCGCTCGGCGAGGAGGCTGAGCACCTCCACGCGGTTCGCCGAGAGCGCGAGAAACTCGATCTCCTCGAGTGCCGATTCCATACTCCCGCTCCGGCCTCCCCGACTAAACCGCTTTCGCACCGTGAAATAATTTCACGTCACGAAACAGCTGCGCGGGGAAGGGTCTTTTCTTGACGTGAAATAATTTCTGAACGAAACTATATGCCCGGCGTTCGTACGGAATACCAAGATGATGCTTCTGGAATTTTCACGCTCCGCGTTCGATCGAACGGAGGTGTACAGTCAGTGATCGATCGCCGAACCCTCGCGCTGTTCGTCCTCTCGAGCGTCTTCTTCGGCGGCACGTTCGTCGCCGCGAAGGCAGGTCTCGAGTACTTTCCGCCGCTGCTGTTCGTCGCGATCCGGTTCGATATCGCCGCCGTTCTCATGCTGGCGTACGTGGCGATCCGGTCCTCTCGCGAGGAGTTGCTCCCGCGCACCGGCGGCGACGTCGTCGGGATCCTCGCGACCGGCGTTCTCGTGATCGGACTGGCGAACTCGCTCCTGTTCGTCGGCCAGCAGTACGCGACCAGCGCCGTCGGGTCGATCGTCTTCAGTCTCAACCCGATCCTGACACCCGTGTTCGCGGCCGTCCTGCTCTCGAACGAGCGACTCTCCGCTCGCGGGACGATCGGAATGGTGCTCGGTCTGCTCGGCGTCGCGCTCGTGGTCAGCCCCGACCCGGCGATGCTGTTCGGCGGCGACGCGTTCGGACGGGCGATCCTGTTCGCCGGCGCGGTGAGCGCCGCGCTCGGTGCGGTCCTCATCCGGCGGGCCGACGCGACGCTCTCGAGTTCGGTTCGAATCGCGTGGGGACTTCCGCTCGCGGCGGCGCTCAGTCACGGCTTCGCCTTGGCGAGCGGCGAATCGGCGGCGGCGATCACGTGGACCACCGGCGCGGTCCTGGCGCTCGGCTACGTCAGCGTCTTCGCCGGCGTCCTCGCGTACCTCGCGTACTTCGCCCTCCTCGACGAGACCGGCGCGATCCAGGCGAACCTGATCTTCTACGTCGTACCGGTCGTCTCGACGATCGGGGGCTGGGCGCTTCTCGGCGAACGGATCGCGCCGCTGGCCGTCGTCGGCTTCCTGACGATCTTCGCGGGCTTTGCGGTCCTCGGGAGCGAATCGATCGATATCAGATCTCGACTCCCCTCCTCACCGCTCCGGATCGAGGACGTTCGATCGGACCGCGACGCTCACCGCGCGGAGGACCGGTCGTCGGTGACGGACGAGCCGAAGTGGCAGCGTTCGGACTGAGCGCCGATCGGTCGGCACGCTCGAGCCGCGACGCATGATACCGCCGGCCGTCCTTCTAATCGCTCGCTTCCTGTAGTCGGGGACGGTTGCCGGTTCGACGACCACTCCGCTTTCGGATCGGTACTCGAGTCCCATGGCACTCTCAGACTACGAACTCCACGAGCAGCTCGATCGTCTCTCCGAAACCGTCGCCGACCGGGACGTGCTCGTCACCCTCGTCGTTCCGCCCGACAAATCGATCGGCGAGGCGCGCCAGCCCGTCGAAACCGATTACGCCGAAGCGACCCAGCTCGACGAGCGGTCGTTTCCGAAGCCGCTCGTCGACGCGCTCGAGGCCGTCCGGCGGAACCTGAACGAGTACGACGAGATTCCGGAGAACGGACTCGTCATCTACGCGGGTGCCGCCGGTGGCGACCTCCTCACGTCGGTCTTCGACGATCTCCCCGTCGAGATCGAGGAGTCGGTGTACGAGCACAGCAACGAGTTCCACCTCGAGCCGCTGGAGTCCATCACCGAGCCCTCCTCGACGCACGGACTGCTCGTCGTCGAGCGCGGCGGCGCGGCGCTGGGCCGACTCGACGACGAGGGCGTCGAACCGATCGACTCGTTCGACAGCGACGTCCCCGGGAAATCCAGCGCCGGCGGCCAGTCGGCCGAGCGCTTCGAGCGCGACCGCGAGCGCCAGAAGCGCGAGTTCTTCGACGAGGTCGCGGAGCGGGCCGCGTACACCTTCCTCGAGGACGACGAGGTCGACGGCCTGCTGCTCGGCGGCACGACGGGAACGATCGAGCGGTTCCGCGAGGAGGCCGACCTCGATCACCGCCTCGAGGACGAGATCGTCGGCGAGTTCGCCGTCGAGTACGCCAGCGAGCAGGGACTCGAGCAACTCGCCGGGAAGGGACAGGAAGCGATCGACGAGCGCGACCGGCGCGAGGCCCGCGAGGCGCTCGACACTTTCCTCGGCGACGTCGGCTCGGGCGAGATCGCGTACGGCCACGACGAGGTTGACCGGGCGCTCGAGTACGACGCGGTCGAGACGCTGTTGCTCTCGACGGCGCTCGACGCGCCACAGCTCCAGTCGCTGGGCGAACGAACGGAAGAACAGGGCGGCGACACGCTCGTCGTTCCCGACGACTTCCCGGACGGAAACCGGTTCGCGGACGCGTTCGACGGGATCGGTGCCATTCTGCGGTTCCCGATCGACTAACCAAGGACGGGCTGTCGGGGGCCGTATCGGTTTCGTCGATACCGGGTAGACGGTCAGTGTGCGCGTGACGTTTACGGACGACGAGATCGGCGAACTCGTCGGCGCTTCCGGCGGCGAGGTGGTCGGAACCGTCGCGTCAGTCGACGCGAGGCCGCTCTCCGTTCCGTGTCGGTCGGGTCCGTCGACGGGCGGCGGGGATCGGACCGACCAGAGCTACCGCGAACAGAAATCCTCATAGGACCCGGGTCGTAACGTGTCGATAACCGTCAATGAGTCTCGTCACTACCGGTGGCACCGTCGCGAGTATCGTCCCGTTCGATCCCACGATCGGCATCACGGCCGTCGCGACCGTCATGCTGGCGCTGTTTGTCCTCATGATGGTCTTTCCCGCCGTCGCGCCGCTCGTCTCCTCGACGTGGGCCGAACAGCTGGAGTCCCCCTCCAGCAGTAGACCCTCCCCCGAAGCCAACGGAGGCGAGGCTAATGAAGTCGAGACCGATGAAGTCGAGACCGGCGCAGGCAGTACCTCTATTGATCGAGACGCGGTAGGTAACAGTATGTCCGGGACGTTTACGAACGAGGAGATCGGTAAACTCGTCGAGCGAGCCGACGGCAAGGTGATCGGAACCGTCGCGTCGGCCGACGGCGAAACGGCTCGCGTCGAACCGGCACCCGACGCCGTAGATCAGATTCTGATCCGAGTCGGCCGAAAGGAGATCGGCGATCCCTTCGTTCTCGAGGCCGAGTCGGTTCGCGAGATCAGCGACACGCGAATTCACCTCGAGCGCGATTTCGTCCGACCGACCGGCGGCCCGACGCCCGACGCCGACGACTCGACGCCCGAAGCCGACGCTGACGACGTCTCGGTCGCCACGGAGTGAGGCTCGGCTGTCCCTCGGGTGCCGGTTCTGAACGCGAAACGGGCGGACGCGCAACCGGCTGTTGCAGGCACCACAAATTTTCTCGACTGTCGATACGTTCGCCCCGTGTGTGAATCGTTCACGGACGACGACATCGGGAAACTCGTCGAGACCGCCGACGGCGAAACGGTCGGCGTCGTTGCCGCGGTCGATGGTACCGTCGCCCGCGTGAGCCCGGTTCCAACGGCCGAGAGATCGGATCCGCTCACGCCGTCGATGAGGATCGAAACCGACGAGGTTCGGCCGATCGAGGAAACGTTCGTTCGCGAAGCCACCGACGACCGGGTCGTTCTGACGGAGGACTCCCCCGTCCCGACCGAGATGGGTGCACCCGATTCGAGCGATCGGACGGGAGGAGCAGCGACGGACGCTTCCGAGGAACTCGAGGAGAGACCGACGGATCCCGGTGCAACGGTCGATCCGGAGGCGCTGACGGAAGACGATCCCGAGGCCGAACTCAGTCCGGACGACGCCGATCGCCGGACCGACGCGGCGGTTTCGGCCGACGAAGAACTCCGTCGAACGAACGCGACGGTCGATCCGGACGACGACACGCAACGCAGCGACGCCGAACTCGAGTCCGACGACTCCTGACTGCCGGTGAGCCGCCGCGCCGGGCCCGAGTGCGGCGTTGTCGATTCGTACGCCGATTTTCTGGAACGTCCTCCCCGAAACGAATCAGTTGCCTCGCAAAAGCGGAATCTTTCCAAAAAGGCGCTGCCTCGTCGAGACACCATTCGCACCGTCGGTTCGCGGTGCCCGCGCTGTCATCTTTTCACTCACATCATAAACTAAAAATATTTGAGTGTACTCCCTGTTTCTTCGTCCGAACAAAATGGTTGCGATACGAACAAATTCGCTCACGCGGCGGTTCGGCGACGTTACAGCCGTCGACGGACTCGACCTCGAGGTGAAACGCGGCGAGGTGTACGGATTTCTCGGACCGAACGGTGCCGGGAAATCGACGACGATCAACATGCTCCTCGGATTTACTCCGTCGACGGCGGGTTCCGGAACCGTTCTGGGTCACGATATCGGGGACGAGTCGCTCGCTATCCGTCAGTCGACCGGCGTGCTCCCCGAGGACTTCGGAATGTACGACCGCCTGACCGCGCGAAAGCACGTTCAGTTCGCCGTCGATACGAAGGGAGCGTCCGACGACCCCGACGCGTTGCTCCGGCGAGTCGGTCTCGAGGAGGCCGCCGATCGCAAAGCCGGCGGCTTCTCGACCGGCATGAAACAGCGCGTCGCACTCGCGATGGCGCTCGTCGGCGAGCCCGAACTGCTGATTCTCGACGAACCGTCGTCGGGTCTCGATCCGAACGGCGCTCGCGAGATGCGCCAGATCATCTTGGACGAGGTCGACCGCGGTGCGACGGTGTTCTTCTCGAGTCACATCATGGAACAGGTCGAGGCGATCTGCGACCGGGTCGGCATCATGCGCGGCGGACAACTCGTCGCCGAAGACACGATCGACGCGCTAAAGGATCAGTTCGACGCCGAATCGCGGCTTCTCGTCACGGTCGATGCGGTGCCGGACGGACTGCTCTCGGAGCTTCGGACGATGGGGAGCGTCTCGGACGTTCACCTTTCGGAGAACGACATCGTCGTCGTGTTGAACGACTCGGGCCGAAAGGCGGCGGTCATTAACGCCGTCGAGGCGTCCGGTGCCGAGATAGCCGACATTACCTCGGAAGAGCCGTCGCTCGAGGAGTTGTTCGCGGCGCTCACGACCGTGGACGATGACCGACTCGCCGGCGCTGACTCGGAGGTGATCGACGCATGAGTTGGGTACACATCGCCAGAAAGGACTTCGCGGACGCGGGGCGGTCGCTGATGCTGTGGGCGTTGACGGTACTGCTGATCCTGCTCGTCGCCGGCGTCTCGTCGATCCCGTACCTCCTCGCGACCGAGGGGGCGACACCGGCGTTCGAAGAGGCGCTCAGCTTCCTGTTCACGCCGATCGGCTTTCTGATCCCGATCATCGGACTGGTCGTCGGCTATCAGGCGATCGTCAGCGAACGCGAGTCGGGGAGCATCCGCTTTCTGCTCGGGCTCCCGAACACCCGCCGTGACGTCATCCTCGGGAAGGTCCTGGGCCGAACCGGCGTCGTCGCGATCCCGACGGTGATCGGCTTCGTCGTCGGCGCGGTCGTCATCGGCGCGCTGTACGACGGGTTCGCGATCGTCGACTATCTCGGACTCCTGGTCTTTTCGCTGATTATGGGACTCGTCTACGTCGCGGTCGCGGTCGGCATCTCGGCGAGCGTCAGTTCCCGCGCGAAAGCGCTCGCGGGCGTCCTCGGGTTCTTCGTGCTCTTCGACTTCCTCTGGGAGTTCGTTACGATGGGGATCTACTGGGCGCTCGAGGGCAGCCTCCCCGGGTTCGACGGGCTTCCCGCCTGGTACCTGTTCGTGTTGCGGCTGAGCCCGGGGCAGTCGCTCAGCGCGATCGCGCTCACTCTCGTCGACTTCGCGGGCGCGGGAGATTTCGATATGACCGCCGCGGGACGAGTGGCCGGCGAGGTTCCGTTCTACCTCGAGAACTGGTTCGCCTGGCTCATCGTCGCGATGTGGATTCTCGTTCCGCTCGGGGTCGGCTACGCTCGCTTCAAAAACGCGACGCTGAGTTGATCTCGAGCCCGCCTCGTCCGACGTCGAAATCCTCGAGAGAACCGTTATCGAGCCGTTCTCGTAGCCTCTCAAACGTGGACGAGCTATGGCATAATACAGCGTGAGTATCGCTCACGCGCTGCCAGAAGCGTGAACGAAAACGACACCCCTCACCCGGTTCTGGTCCAGATACCGCTACCGTACTATAGTACCAACTGAAACGGTTTCCACACCGATCGCACTGTCCGCGGTTCTCGCTTGCTTCGCTCGTTCCGAACCGCGCTCCCGTCGTGCGATCGGGTGTGCATTGACTTTCAGTGGCTACTATATTCGACGATCCGCTCGCGCAGTGTCCTTCCGGTACCAGTTTCGATGCGGACGTTACGGCCGTGGAGTCGTTACCCACCTCGAAAATCCGATCGGTGTCCTCTGAGACCGATACGGATCTCTTGTCACGAGGCCAAAATTCGAACCGGCGGGAATTTTACATTTCTGTGACGCGTAGCACCGGTGGTTCGAACGAACACACGGGTTCGCTACGCGCTTTCACTTTTCTCCGCACCCGCAGGGGAACTGTATCACCTGTACTTATCGAGAGGACTCCAAACGTCTCACTCCGAGAGGGTTTCAACGGAGCCGAACAACGTCATACTGGCACCAGAATCCTTTTCGCTCGCTCTGAAGTATCAGGATGTATGCCGAACGCACTACGAATAGGTATTATTGGAACCGGGGGCTGGGGGACCCATATCGCGGAGCAGTTTCACGAGAATCCCGATGCGGAAGTCATCGCGCTTACTGACATCTCGGACGCAAACCGTGAACGGGCAGGAGAGGTGCTCGAGGTGGATCCGGAACACCAGTACACGGATCACCAGGCGATGCTAGGCAACGAGGAACTGGACGGCGTGCAAATCAGTTCGCCGCACGAACTCCACTACGACCACGCCGTCGCCGCTCTCGACGAAGAGCTTCATATCTTCTGTGAGAAGCCGTTCGTCCCGGATCTCGGACGGGCACGGGAGCTCACCCGTCGGATCGAAACCAGCGATCAGGTGACGATGATCGGATATCAGCGCCACGTCAATTCTGCCTACGTCGAAACTCGCCGAGCGGTCACGAGCGGTGACATCGAACCCAAACTCGTCACCGCCGAACTCACGCAAGGGTGGATCCAGGAGGTGTCCGGGACGTGGCGCGTCGATCCGGATCTTAGCGGCGGCGGTCAACTGTACGACAGCGGTAGTCATCTGCTCGACGCGATCGTTTGGATGATCGACGAAGTCCCAGTAACTGTTACCGCGGAAATGGAGTTCGTAAACGAGCGCATCGACGTGCAGGCGGCGCTTGCGGTTCGATTCGACGAGGGCACGGTAGCCAGCATTACCGTCTCCGGGGACGCGCCCGACGTCTCCGAGCGGATCACCGTACGCGGAGACGGTGGCCGCTGCACTATACGGGGAACGGGGTGGTCCGACCGTGAAGTGTCTATCACCGATACGGAGGGAACGGAGGTGTCAGCAGTCTCCGAGGGGCTCTCGTCGTACGATAAAGTCGACGCGTTCGTGCGGGCGGTTCGATCCGGCGAAACGCCGCCGGCAACGGCGAGGGACGCGCTGTACGCGACGGCATTGACCGAAGCGGCGTACGAATCGGCGCACACTGGCGAGCGCGTGGCCGTTGGTATTGAATCATCAGAAACGGAGCCGTCTTCCTGAAATCCGTTCTCCTCAATCACCGCTGTTGGTAGAACCTCGCCTGCTGCTCCCCTTCCGTGAATCGCTCTTTGAGCTCTCGATACACGTAACACCGTACTGTACTCGGTGAAATGCGGACGATGGCGTAGCAGATTCTTGGCGGCTTTTCAGCAATCTTCGGCGGAGGGGTAGACGAGCATCGCTCGATTCTGGGCCGTGTACGTACGGTTATATCGGGGTTGTGAACACCGACGAGCACGGTTATCTCTATCGCCGATCACGCCAGTTCCTCCCGCTGAAACTGCGCATTCTGACCCCGCTAACCGCCCTGTAGCCTCGTCTGCCGAAGGCTGCAGTTTGATATCGCAGTACTCGATTTATCTTAAGTACCTCGGTCGGATGGGGGTCGCTTCTGCGGTAGAACCGACCGCGAGACGGTCGCAATTCGATCCGGGTCCGGGCGTGCGATCGAGAGCGCCCAGAAGATGCCGACGAGGGGTGGTACCGCTGAAACCCGAACACACCGTCGTACTCGGTCGATCGACCGACAATCGGTCCGGCTCGAACGCCATCGACGGCCCGGGAACTAAGGACGTCCTTGTGGTACGAACGCTGCCTATGCCACTGTTCGGAGACAGCAGCAACCTCGAGGGCGTCGACGCCGACGGTCCGTCGGATGCACAGGCGATCGTATTCGTCCACGGTGCGATGTTCACGCGCGCGATGTGGCTTCCCCAGCAGCGGGGGCTGTCCGACGAGTTCCGCGTGGTCTCGCTCGACCTCCCCGGCCACGGAGCGTTCGGTGACGAAACGTTCCGGATGGAGCCGGCGATCGAGCGCCTCGAGGAGGTGATCGAGACGCAAACCGACGGAAGCGCGGTCCTCGTCGGCCTCTCGCTCGGCGGGTACGTGGCGACGGAGTACGCCTCCCGCCACCCTGATGAGGTCGACGGACTGGTGCTGACCGGCAGCAGCGCGAACCCCGTCCGCGGGATGAATCTGCTCACGCGGGTCAACGGCGGGATCGCTCGGCTTCTGACCCGACCCGACGTCGGCAAACGCGCCGTCGAGCGACTGGCGACGCGGTGGGTTCGCAACCGCGATCTGCCGCCGGATATCGAAACGGCGATCATCGACGCCGGATTCTATCCCAAGCAGTTCGGGGACGCGGGGCCGGACGTCGCCGGCGTGAATTTCCGGGAGAAGCTGTCGACGTACCCCGGGCCGACGCTGATCCTCAACGGCGAGAACGACAAGGTCATGCGACGCGGCGAGCAGGAGCACGCGGCCGCCGCGCAGGACGCCCGCATCGAGGTACTCGCTGACGTCGGCCACATCTGCAACCTCCACCGACCCGAGACGTACACGTCCCGCGTCCGGAACTTCGTGCGCCAGCGGGTTCCCCAGAAACAGTGATCGCCGTCGCTCGAGCGTCGAGCCGTTACCCGCTCGAGCCGAGATCGTGTTTCTCGAGCGCGAGGCTGTCCGGATCGAACGTGTAGTAGCGCTCCCAGGCGGGTGCGAGGCTCACGACGCGCGTTCCCTCGATCGTCGCCTCGCGATGACGGTGGTGGTGGCCGACCAGACAGAGTTCGGGCGAGAGGGCCTCGAGGATCTCGTCGACGTGCTCGCAGCCGGGGTCGTAGCCGTACGACAGCAGTCCTGTCGGGGCCTCGTGGGTGAGGAAGACGTCGACGTCGGACAGCGACGCCGCCCGCTCGACGTCCTCGTGAGTGAAGTGACGGCGTCGCTCACCCGAGAGCTCCGATCTGGGCAGGTCGTACTTCGTGGGCGCGTAGTTTCCGGAGAGGCCGGCGACGCGCAGGCCGGCGACCGTCGCGACCGTGCTCGCGAGGAGGTGGAGGTTTCGCGTCTCTGCGGTCTCTCCCGCTCGAAGCGCGTCGATTACGTCGAAATCCTCGTTGTTGCCGGCGACGAACCACGTCGGGGCCGGCAGTTCGTACCGTTCGAGGTCGCCGAGCTGTAACACGGCGTCCGGCTCGAGCGTGTGATAGTGGTCGAGCAGTATCTCCCGACGCTCCGAGTCGGACGCGTGGGCGTCACCGAGCACGAGCATACCCGGTAGACGGGCGCGATCCGAATACGTCTGGTGGCGACCGCCGCCCGCCTGGTTGTCGTCGCCTCGCGATACCGGGGGGCACATTCAGGCTCGGAGGTTTAGGCCGAGCACGACGATATCGTCATCTATGTCTGACACGTCTGACCGAACGGACGCTCCGATTCACGCGCCGTCCGAACGTAGCGAACTGCGAACGAGCCGTCTCGCGGACGGAAACTGGATCGTCGCCAGTATCCCGGACGCAAAGACTGCCGCGGAGCGTGAGGACCGAACCCACGAACGCGATCCGAAGGGAGACTCCTAACGCACATGCCCGACATCGGTTTTCACGCGTCCCACGAGCAGTTCGCGCCGAGCGACCTCCTCGAGTGCGCGACGCTCGCGGACGAGTACGGGTTCGACGACGTGCTCGCGTCGGACCACTTCCACCCCTGGAGCGAACGTCAGGGCGAATCAGGTTTCGTCTGGTCGTGGCTCGGCTCGGCGATGGAGGCGACGTCGCTCTCGTTCGGGACGGTCAATGCGCCCGGCTACCGCTACCATCCCGCGATCATCGCGCAGGCGGCGGCGACGCTCCGGGAGATGTACCCCGAGCGGTTCTGGCTCTCGATCGGCAGCGGGCAACTGCTCAACGAGGGAATCGCGGGGACGGACTGGCCCGTCAAGTCGGACCGAAACGCTCGACTCGAGGAGTGCGCCGACGTGATGAAGCGCCTCTGGGAGGGCGAAGAGGTCACGCACGACGGTCGGATCGCGGTCGAACGGGCGACGCTCTACTCCCGGCCCGACACGCCGCCGCCGGTGATCGGCGCCGCCCTCTCCGAGGAGACCGCCCGCTGGCTGGGGGAACGCGACTGGGTCGACGGAATGATTACGATCGCGACGCCGGCCCACGACGAGGTTGCCCAGCGCGTCGAGGCGTTCCGGGAACACGCGCCCGACAAACCCGTCTATCTCAAGGTACAGCTCTCCTACGACACCGACGAAGATGCCGCGCTCGAGGGGGCGTACGACCAGTGGCGGACCAACTGCGTTCCCGGGCCGGTGACCCAGCAGCTCCGAACGCCCGAGGAGTACGACGAACTGGGCGAGGGGATCAGTCGAGAGCAGGTGGAGGAGAACGTCCGGGTCTCGGCCGACCTCGAGCAGCACCTCGAGTGGCTCCAGCAGGATCTGTCGCTCGACGTCGACAAACTCCTGCTCCACAACGTCAATCGAGAACAGGAGCAGTTCATCGACGACTTCGGCGAGCGCGTGCTGCCCGAACTCGAGTAAGGCGGTGCGGAGGGTCTGCGGAAAATGCGAACGAACGGCGCGTCTGCCGCGAGCGGAACGGAGCCGCCGGTAGCAACGAGGATCTCGGATTCAGGCTTCGGCCTGATCGATCCACTCTCGAGCGCGCGACGGCGACACTTCCGCGGCCTCGGCGACGGTTTCGGGATCGGATCGCGTCAGGTCGTCGATCGTCGCGATTCCGGCGTCCGCTAGCTGCTCGCGGGTCGTCGTGTCGATCCCGTCGATATCCTCGATCGCGTGTTCGGGATCGGTCCGAATCTTCGTCCGCTCCTGGTTCGCTTCCTCGAACTGCGCCTGGACCCGCTCGGCCTGCTCCTCGAGTTGCTGCTGGAAGGACTCGATCTGCTCGGCCTGGCGCTCGAGCAGTTCCTCGACGTCGCCGGTCTGGCGCTCGAGTTGGTCTTCGAGCCGGTCTTGCATCTCCTCGGTCTGCTCGAGCTGTTCGCGGAGCTGCGTCGAGAGCTCGCCGACGTTCTCGACCGTCTGGTCCTCGATCGTGTGCGAGGACTCGAGCAACTGCTCGGTTCCGTCCTCCATCGCGTCGACGAACTCCTCGGAGAGCTCGTCGATCGACTCGACGTCGCGCTCAAGTTCGCGCTCGACGGCGTCGTAGAACTCCTCGTGGGTCGTTTTCAGCTGTGCGAAACTCTCGTCGATGCTCCGGTGGGCTGACGGCTGATCGTCACCGGGAATCATCGCGGCCATCGCGCTGACGGCGCCGTGAGTCGCGGCCTGTCCGATCTCGAGTTGCTGGCGCTGCAGCGACTCCTGGCCCTTGAGACCGGTGAGGGCTATGTGGTCGGCGTTTCGCTGGGCTGCGAGGCTCTGCTTGAACAGCTGCTGACTCTGTTTGATCGCGCTTCGCTGGACGTCGAACATCGCTCGAATCGGTGATTCTGACTGGCTCATGATCTTCGAGTGTGTCTCCGCTCGTGGACGGTATAAGGTGCGGGCTTGCATACCTCTGTATGGTTCTAAATGGTATTGAATGGTATAGGCGACGTTCGTCGGAGCTGACGGATCGAGCGGGTTGATCCCCTGACGTCCGTTCTGAAACGGTGACAGTAGGGATTTCGACAACGAACCATTATGAGGGACATCGTGGTCGGAATCTCCATGGTCGACAGCCGAACCTACGAGTTCGAGGGCGCGTCGCCGTCGATTCACGACGAGGCGCGCGTAAGCCGGGAGGCGACGCTCGTCGGCGACGTGACGGTCGAAGCGGAAGCGAGCGTCTGGCCGGGAGTCGTGCTCCGCGGCGACATCGGCCCCGTTCGCATCGGCCGACAGACGCACGTCGGCGACAACGCGACGCTTCACGCGTCAGTCCTGGAGGACCGGGTGATGGTCGGTCACGGCGCGGTTCTCAACGAGGCGACCGTCGAGGAGCGCGCACTGGTCGGATTCAACACGACGATCAACACCGACGCCACGGTCGGGTCCGAAAGCATCGTCGCCGCGGGAACGGTGATCCCTGACGAGTACGCGATCCCGTCGAAGTCGTTCGTCCGCGGCGTTCCGGCCGAAATCACGCCGCTCGAGGAGACGGGAATCGATCCCGAGGAAATCTTCGAGGCGTTCTCGTCGGGCGAGTACACGGACCTGGCCCAGCGCCACGGTGATCTGTTCGAGTAGGCTCGCGTCTCGCGATCAGCGAACCGCACCGGACTCGAGGAGCCGTTCGATCTCGTCGTCGCCGTACCCCGCTTCGGCGAGGTACCGTCGGGTGTGTTCGCCCCGGTCGGGGATCGAATCGGCGACCGCCGCCGGCTCCTCGCTACAGCGCGCCGGGAATCCGATCCGGGGTGGCGCGTCGTCGGGACGCTCGACGAGCTCTCTGGCCCGAACCTGCGGATGATCGACCGCCTCCGCGAGCGTGTACACCCCGGCAAACGCGGCGTCGACGTCCTCGAGCGCGGCCTCCCACTCGTCTCGCGTTTTCTTGCGGAATAGTTCCCGGAGTTCGCCTTCGAGGGCGGCGCGGACGTCAGGATCGCGCGAGCCGTGTTCGTCGACGAGGTCGTCCCGACCGACTGCCCCGCAAAACGCACGCCAGAACTTCGGCTCGAGGGCGGCCAGCGTCACCCACCGTCCGTCCGCGGTCTCGTAGCTGTCGTACCAGGGAACCCCGCCCGTCAGCGGCGTCTCGCCGGGCCGCGGTTCGGCGGGATCGCCGGTGAGCGCCTGGTAGGCGACCGGCTGGGAGAGCGAGGCGACGACGTCGACCATCGCGATGTCGAGATACTCGCCGCCGGTGTTTCCGAGTTCGCGCGAGAGCAGCGCCTCGACGACGGCGAACGCGGCGAACAGTCCGCCGGCCATGTCGCCGATCGGGTAGCCGGGAACCTGTGGCTTCTCGTCGGGCGAGTCGCGAGTCATATCGAGCAGCCCGGCCAGCGCGGCGTAGTTGAGGTCGTGGCCGGCCCGTTTCGCCCAGGGGCCGTCCTGCCCGTAGCCCGTGAGCGAGCAGTAGATGAGGTCGTCGTTGTACGACGCGAGCGTCTCGTAGTCTATTTCCAGCCGGTCGGCGACGCCCGGCCGAAACCCCTCGAGGACGACGTCGGCGTCCTCGACGAGTCGGTAGAAGGCGGCGCGCCCGTCCTCGCTCTTTAGATCGATCGCGACGCTTCGTTTCCCCCGATTCACCATCTCGAAGATCGCACCGACGCCGCGAGAAGTGCGTGGCTCCATCGACCGGGCGTAGTCGCCCGCGCCGGTGTCCTCGACTTTCACCACCTCGGCTCCCGAGTCGGCCAAAAGCTGGGTCGCGTATGGGCCGGGTAACAACCGCGAGAGATCGACGATCCGAATGCCATCCAGTCGCATATCAAATCGGTCGTCGCACCGATACTTTACCTTGGCCCCGACTACAGTCGTTCGACGATCGTCGCGACGCCCTGTCCGAAGCCGATACACATCGTCGAGAGCGCCGTGTCCCGGTTCGTCCGCTCGAGTTCGTGAACCAGCTTGGTGAGCAACGCCGCGCCGGTCGCCCCGAGCGGGTGACCGTGGGCGATCGCGCCGCCGTTGACGTTCGTGCGCTCCCAGGAGACGCCGGTCTCCTCGAGCCAGGCGGCGACGACGGACGCGAACGCCTCGTTGACCTCGAACAGGTCGATATCCCCGAGTTCGTACTCGGATCTCTCGATGATCTGTTCGGTCGCGGGAATCGGCCCTGTGAGCATCGTCACGGGGTCGACGCCGACGACTTCCGTCTGGACGATCCGGGCCATCGGCTCCCAGCCGTGTCGCTCCGCGGCTTCCTCGCTGGCGAGCAGGAGAGCCGACGAGCCGTCGACGATCCCCGAGGAGTTACCCGGGTGGTGAACGCCGCCGCCCTCCTCGCGGAACGAGAGCGGGAGATTCGAGAGCGTCTCGAGGTCGGTCTCCGGTCGGGGGTGTTCGTCTTCGTCGACGACGACCGACTCGCCGTCGAGTTCGGTCTCGACGGGGACCACCTGGTCTTCGTAGCGGCCGTCCTCCCGGGCGTCTGCCCAGCGTCGCTGCGAGTCGACGGCTATCTCGTCGACGTCACGACGCGAGAGCCCGTACTCCTCGGCGATGCGCTCGGCACCCTCGCCCTGGGTCGTCAGCTCGTCGAAGTGCTCGAAGTACGTGTCGGTGACGCTGTCGCCGTCCGAGCCCATCGGTACGCGGGTCATGTGCTCGACGCCGCCGGCGATCAGGACGTCGTGCTGGCCGGCTATGAGGTTCGCAGCGGCGAAGTTGACGGCCTGCTGGCCGGAGCCGCACATCCGGTTGAGCTGGACGCCGGGAACGACGTCGCCCCAGCCGGCGACCATCGGCGCGAGTCGGCCGATATTGAGACCCTGCTCGTCGATCGGAGTCACACAGCCGTAGATCACGTCCTCGATCGTCTCCGGATCGAACTCGTTGCGTGCCTCGAGCGCCTCGAGCGGCGCGGCCGCGAGATCCTGGGGGTGCGTGTCCCTGAACGCTCCGTCGCGCTTTCCGAAGGGCGTTCGAACCGCGTCGACGACGACTGCTGTCTTCATAGTACGCGCTAACGTTCGGGAACAGTACCAATAGACGTTGGGAACGGCCCGTTTCGCGAGAACGGACCTGTCGTCGCGAGGGTCGGTCGTCGGTCCGTGCTCGACGATATCTGTCAAAGAAATTACTGTCGGGGTACGGAATATGCAGCGTACAGGAGGAGTCGCGTCTCCTCGTCGGCGCCGAAACTCACGCCGCCGATCGAACTGTCCGTCATACGTGAACGATTGTATGGATTACCTTAACGTTCAGCCTCCCCGCCTGATCGCTCTTCGGCTCGAGGGACGCTGGAACGGACGTACGACGGTAGCTTCGTCCTCGAGCGTTTCGCCAGTCGATTCCGCTCTGCAAAAAAATCTGTCCGTCGAGAATCCATCAGGCGCCGATCCTACGATCGCTGCGGCGCCGACCCGATCTCGAAAATCTCCTCGAACAGACTGTCCGCGAGCCGATCCAGCTCCGCCTCGGCCTCGCTGGCGTCCATCGTGTCACCGACGCCCCGCCACTCGACGGAGAGCCGGCTGACCGGCACCAGCGCGACGCCGCCGATCCTGATCGTCCCGTCGGGGGTGTGGACGATCCACTCCGTTCGCATCCCGTCCGACGCCTGCGTGACGTCTTCGATCCGTCCGCCGGCGTCGGCCCACCGCTCGACGAGTCCGTCCGTGATCCGTCGCAGTTTGCGTTCGCCGAGCAGGTGGACGGCGACGCCGCCGCCCGCGAGCACCGCGAACGCGACGACTCCGAACGGGAGCCCGCCGTACGGGACGTTCAGCGAGGCCGCGAGCGCCGCCGTCACGACGACCAGTCCGAGCACGCGTCCGTCGAGCGCGCTCGGAACGGTGCCGCGCCAGCGGCGTTCCTGAGACCGCTGTTCGAGTTGCATACCCCGATTGTGAACGAGATCCGGATAGTCCTTGCCGTGTCCTGCTTTCGACTTTAAGTCGGTACGATCCTGATTCGTTCGAACTCGAGTACCGATGATTCGTCCCGCGGTCGACCGTGGTCGCAGGTTTACGTATCGGGGATTCGTAGGAGGAACCGATGACAGACGACATCGAGATCACGGCCGACCGACCGGACAGTCCGATCCGACTCTCGGGAACCGACCACGTCACGCTCATCGGGAGCAACGAGGAGGATACGATCGCGTTCTACCGCGACCTGCTCGGCATGCCGCTGGTCCTCAGACAGCCGAACCTCGACGATCCGGACTCCACGCACCTCTTCTTCGATACGGGTGACGGCCGGATCATCACCTTCTTCGTCACCGACGACCGGCAGTCGAACCCGCAGCCGCTTCGCCACCAGATCGGCTCCGTCCACCACATCTCGTTTTCGCTCGACCCCGAGCGGTTCGTCGAGACGAAAGAAGCGCTCGAGGACGCCGACCACGGCTACAACGAGTTCGACCGCGGCATCTTCCACTCGCTGTACACTCGCGACCACAACGGACTCACGATCGAACTCTCGACCGACAAGTTCGACGTTCCCGACGACCGCCGCGGCGAGGTGCTGGCGACGGCCCAGCGACTCCGCGAAGAGGATGGCGTCGACTTCGCCGAGGAACGTCACCTCGAGGGCGCGCTCGAGGAACTGGGGATCGACGCCGAGAAGTACGAGCTACCGGATGCGCCCTCGGGCGCCGGACTCTGAGAGCGAGGAACGACCAACTGGGAAAAACGGACGGTCGGGCGATTTCGGAGCGGAGGCACGGGCTCAGACGCCGATCCCGTCGTCTTCGTCGTCTTCACTCTCCCCGTCTTCTTCCTCATCGTCACTTTCCGCCTCGTCACCGTCTTCGTCGTCGCTCTCGTCCGCTCCGTTCTGGTCGCCGCCGTTCTGAGCGCCGTCGTCGCCTTCGGCGTCCTCGATCACGTGTTCGACGAGCGAGCGCACGTTGGGTTCTTCCTGACTCTCGACGCGCTGGGGGTAGACGCCGATCGTCACGAGCAGGTCGTCGTCGGTCTCGACGGCCTCGGTGACGTGGAGGTTCACGTCGACGCTCGAGCCGTTGAACTCCGCGTCGGCGACGAACGTCGACATCGTCGCCGACTGCTCGAGCACGGTCGCCTCTTCGTCCTCGACGTGCTCGACGTCGCCGATGTCGTCGTAGTTGTCGGCGACCAGTTCGACGAGTTCGGCGGTCGACTTGTCTTCGACCGGATTGACGTTCTGACCCGCGATGGAGATCTTCGGGGTCGAGAGGATCACGAACGTCGCCCCTCGCTGTTCGCCGAGTGGACCCATGTCCACCGCCTTCTCGTGTTCCGTGAGGTAGTTCGTCACGACGACCGTCTCGGAGAGCGCGGAGACGCCGACCTCCTCTTCGATCCGCAGGTCGTCGACGTCGGTCTGTTCGTACCCGGTATCGTCGCGGACGGACGGTTCGACGCCGGCCGGCGATGCCTCGTGCTCGTCGAGACCGACCAGCCCCAGACAGCCCGCCAGACTCCCGAGTCCGATGCTTCCTACGCCGGCGATGACATGTCGACGGTTCATCTACCGTGACTTTCGAACAGTCCTACAAGTCCTTTTTGGGATTTGAGGGCGCCGGATGTCGAACACCTATCAAGTTTCTCGCTGTTACGGAGACCGGATCGACTATCCCTCACCGTCTCGTCGACCTGTTCTTCGCTACCGCTGCCTCGAGAGACGAGCGACCGATACGAGATCCGCCTCGCGAGTGAGGAGGTAATTCATTGCAGCGGTTCTCACTTCTCGCTCGAGAACAGCGTGTAATCCTTCTCCGAGGCCGCAAACGGCATGACGGTCGCGTTTCGCTGTGCGACCCACGACAGTCGGAGGACGAACGACGCCAGGATCGCGAGCGGTGCGAAGCAGGCGACCGTCGCGACGAGCGTCGCACCGACGATCGCGGCCGCGGGCAGCGCTTCGATCGCGGCGAGATCGTACACCGCGAGCGTCGCAGCGAGGAACAGTTGCGCCGGCAGTCCGACGATCAGGAGTACTCTCGAGAGAAAGGAGAGCTCCTTAGTGATGTAGACCGTCCGAAAGTACTTCCGGGCGACGTCGATGTGGAGCAGGTGCTCGCGGAGCGACTCGAACAGTTCGCGTTGCTCGGCCGACAACTGGGCGTCGTACTCCGCTTCGACGCGGGACAGATCGTACAACTGCTCCGCCTGCGTCGTTCCCAGCGTCGCTGCGATCGCGCCGAAAATCTGTTCGTCCGCGGCGGGCGTGTCGACCGCCCTCGCGACGTCTCGGACGTCGCCGCGGAGCGCAGCCACGAGTTCGTCGATCTCCGCGGCGAGATCGTCGTCGCCGGGATTCGTGATCGTTTCGCGCAACGCCTGCGCTCGCTTGCCGAGGTTCTCGTGAAGCACCAGCAGAAACGAGCCCGGCATCACCGGGCTCACCTCCCGATCCATCACTTCCTGAACCTGATTGCGGTACTCGACGGCGTTCCGGGTTCGCTGCTCCAGGTCTCCGGGCGAGCCGAGTTCCTGCGAGAACACGAGCTGGTTGATCGCGATGACGACCGTGATGAGCGTGAGGTTTCCGCCCAGAAACGCACTGATGAGGAGATAGAGCGGGTCGCCGGGCGCTCGCGGAAACAGGTTCACGGCGAGCAGGGCGAGCAACAGCAGCAGTATCCCCCCGAGAAGCGTGCCCGCGACGACCAGTCGGTTCCCCTCGATGACTGTCCACGGGAATGCCGAGTGGCGCCACTCGGCCGCCTCGTCGCTCATAGACCGTGTACGGGGACCATCCTCCTGAAGCTTCTACCGGCCGGTGAGAGCGGACGGTTCCGCGATGGAACCCGCTCGATCCGGTGTCACGTCGCCGGGGATGTCGCCGTCTTCGCCGTCGCCGGCTCCGACTCCCCCGTCTCCTCGATGACGTACCGCTGGCCCATCATCGGATCGAGCAGGCTGTCGACCGGCGCTCTGTCGTCGCGCAGAACCGGGACGTCATCGGTTTCGGGATCGGCCATCCGGTGGTCGATCTCGTCGCTCAGATCGATTCCCAGCTCCCGATTTTCGTTTCGCTGCTCGAGGTCGGCCTGCGTGAGTTCGCCGTCGTCTTTCGTCGCGACGAGTTCGATGTTCTGGACGGAGCTCTCCTCGGACGTGCGGAAGCTGTAGACCTCCGGGAACGCCTGTTCCATGGTCTTGTACTCCGCGCGGTAGAACTCCGATGCGGGGCCGTTCGGCGAGGAGACGACGTTCGCGAGGAGGACGCCGTCGTCGCTCAGCCGGTCCGCAGCCAGCTGCATGAACTCCTCGGTCGTCAGGTGAAACGGCACCTGATCCTGCTTGTAGGCGTCCAGCACGATCAGATCGTACGTCTCGTCCGTATTCTGGAGGAACTGCCGGCCGTCCTCGGCGTGGGCGTTCAGCTCCTCGTCCTGCTCGAGGCCGAAGTACGTCTCGGCGGCTTCGGTCACTTCGGGATCGATCTCGACGACGTCGACGGTCGCGTCGTACTCTTCCTCGAAGTCCTGCGGACCGGTGTAGCCGCCGCCGCCGATGAAGAGGACGCGGTCGACGTCGTCGGGTTCGTCGGTCACGAGCATCGGCAGGTGGAAGTACCGCGTGTAGGCGAAGACGTGACGGTCGGGATCCTCGAGGTCGATCGCGCTGTGACGGGCGCCGTCCAGGTACATGGTCCGGGTATCGCCGTCGTCGACGACCTCGAGTTGCTGGTGGGGAGTCTGGCTCTCGTAGACGACGTCACCGCGATAGTCGAACGCGACGGGACCGCCGCCGGCCGCGCCGACGAGCAACAGCACGACGAAGACGCTCGCGACCGTCGGATTGCGCGACGGCGACGGCAGCGTGAGCGCGAGCGCGGCGGCGACGAGCACGAGTCCGAAGAGAACTCCGATCTCGCCGATGCTCAGGACGGGAATGAGGACGAACGTCGTCGCCGCCGAGCCGAGGATGCTCCCGATGGTCCCCAGCGCGTAGACGTGGCCCGACGCCTCGCCGATACCCTGCTTCTGCGAGAGTTCGGCGGCGTAGGGGCTGATGAAGCCCAGCAGATAGGTCGGCGGACCGAAGAGGGCGATCACGGCCGGAAGCGAGGCGTACCGCGGCGGCAACGCCAGCGTCGACGTGGACACGAGCAACAGATCGCTCGCGTAGACCACCACCGCGACGTACACTGCGGTCGCGAGCATGATCCAGGACATCTCCCGGTTCGTCGCCAGTCTCGCACGCTTGCCGCCCTGCCAGTAGCCCAGGCTCAGCGCGGCGAGGAAGACCGTCAGAATGCCGCCGACGGTGTAGATGTGACTCCCGAACTGCGGTGCGACGACGCGCACCGCGAGGATCTCGAGACCCATACTGGTCACGCCCGAGACGAAAACGGCGATCTCGGGTTTCGTGGGCCGATAGGACGTGATCGCCTCCTTCTCCATTCGTTGTTCGCACAGTATCGGCCGGCCCGTGAGTACCTGTCGGCTCCGACCGAGAGGAATGAACGTCCGAAGGCGTGTACAACTCGTCCCGCAATCGGATCGTGGACCGAGCGTCTCTCGAGCGGTGATCCCAGGTGGGGCTACTCGAGCGCTCGGTAACGGAATCCGGCGACCGGAAGCGGCGCCGAGAGGCGACAAGCGAACGACGTGGAGAATCGACGGACGTGAACCGGGATAGGTTATTCCCCGATTCGGGTGGAGTGGGCCGTATGGTGAGGACGCTCGGCGGGGAGGGAACGGATCGGATGGAAGCCCTGAGCGACGGACTGTTCGCGATCGTTCTCACGCTGTTAGTGTTGCAGTTCGAGGTCCCCGACGTTCCCGCGGACGAGCTGCCGGCGGCAGTCGCCGATCAGGAGACGCTGCTGATCAGCTACCTCCTGAGCTTCGTCGTCGTGGGTCTCTACTGGACCATCCATCACAACCTCTTTCGATACATCGTCGGCCACGACCGGATCCTGCTGTGGCTGAATCTCCTGTTCTTGCTGTCGATCTCCTTTCTCCCCTATCCGACGGAGCTGATGGGCAGCTACGGGACGCGGTTCGCCTGGACGCTGTACGCGACCAACTTCGTGCTGGTCGGCGCGCTCGTGACCGCCGTCTGGGAGTACGCCGCCCGAGCGGGGTTCGCGGGCGACGCGGTCGACGACCGGGCTGCGCGACTGATCACCGTCCGCGGACTGATCTCGCCCGCCGTCTTCGCCCTCTCGATCGGCGTCGCCGCCGTCGATCTCTCGCTCGCGTTCTACACGCCGCTGTTGATCTTGCCGCTGCAGGCGTTGTGGGTGCGCCACTACCGGCGGGAGATCGGCCCGCTCGAGGAGTGATCGCCGAGATCCGTTCGTCTTCAGGCAGCGGAGCGTCTTCGGGCGTTCTCGCTCGCCAACTTCTCGAGCGTCTGTACCGATCGACACGGGGCAAACCACTATTCCGTTCGGGCTGGTAGGAGGGTGGACCCCTCCGAATGGCTACCGAGTACGTCTTCATTAGCGACCTCCACATGGGCGGCGACGAACAGCTCACGACGCTCGACTTCGAGGCGGAACTCCTCTCGTTTCTCGAGGATCTCGAGGAGCGAGGCGGCGACGTGGAGCTGATCATCAACGGCGATACCTTCGGGCTGTGGGAGTACACGGAAACGTCGGATCGGGACAAACTCGAGCGCGTGATCGAGGATCACCCGCGGGTGTTCGAACAGCTTCGCACGACCGGCGAGGCGATCGACATCACGATCATCCCGGGCAACCACGACTACGATCTCGCCTGCTATCCGTCGCACATCGACCGGCTCGCCGAGTTCAACGTCTCGCTCGAGCCGGCGGTCGCGATCACGCGCGAGGTCGGTGACGCCGACATCTGGATCGAGCACGGCCAGCAACACGATTCGAACAACCGGATGCCCGACTGGGGGAACCCCGACGCACTCCCCGTCGGCTACTTCATCGTCCAGCGGATCGTCGCCGCCGCCGGGCGATACTCCGAACGCGCCAGGGGCGACTGGCTTCGGGACATCCAGTCGGTCGCGCCGATGGAAGAGATTCCGCGCTGGCTCTTCTCCAACTACTTCTACCGGGAGATGAGTCCGGTGCTGCGTGCGATCGTCGTCCCGCTGTTGCTGTTTTTCAATATCACCCTGCTCTACCTCTTCGGCACCGTCCTCGAGGCGTTCGGCATCCTTCCGGCCCGGCTGTTCACCGACAACCCGCTCGTTCGCGCGCTCGGCATCGCCGACATCGTCCTCGAGATAATCATCACGATCAACCTCATCGTCATTTTCGTCCTCCTGTTGCTCGCGATTCCGCTCTGGCTGTTCAGACGCGATTTTCGGCACACGCTCGGGCGCTTCGGAATCATCCTATCGGGCGTGCACGTCGGCCAGGGCGACGAGCCGTTCCTGGTGGCGGCCAGGGACGTCTTCGAGGCGAACCGGGACGTCGCCGTCTTCGTCTACGGACACACCCACCGAGCGTCGCTGACGCGGTGGGGTGATCGGCTCGTCCTCAACACCGGCACCTGGCTGAAGAAGCTACGACACGTCGAGACGCGGTTCTCGCGGTTGCCGGATATCTACTACCCCTCGTTTCGACTGAACTACTTCCGGATCTTCGCCGAGGGCGACCGGATCGTCGTCGACTACGAGGAGGTCGAGACCGAACAGCCGCGGGATCTTACCCGCTTTCAGCGCCTCGTCACCCGCCGCCCGCCGCCGGAACCTCCGATCCCGAATCGAACGGTGATCGACCCCGAGAGGCCGCTCGAGGTGCCGGCCGATCTCGGCGACGGATCGCCACCCAACGGCAGCGATGACAGCGACGGCAGCGATGACGTGCCAGTGAGCGAACGCGATGACGGAACGCCGAACAGGACGATCGATTCGCCGCGAGAGCGGCGATAACCGGTTCGATCCGATCGCGACGGACTCACCGATCCGAGACTCAGGAGCGCGTTACGAGATGCGTGAGCACGAACAATCCGCCGGTGACGATCGCGACGCTCGCGAGACTGAACTCGAGTATCCCGACGAAATCGGCGCCGGTGACGAACATCAATGCGAACAGCACCGAGAGTACCGCGTTGAGGACGAGCAAGACGCGTGGATCACCGTGCGAGGACTCGAGCCCCTCGCGGAGCCCCTCTCGGTCGGCGTCGGGACCGCTCATACGTGAACACGCGAACGTCGGTCACTTAGCGTTTCCGTCCGCCTTCCGCGACACGCGACACCGGCATTTATGGTAGCCGACTCGAAGGACAGCGGTATGCGGGAGGTCACCGTGTCTCGACGGATTGACGCGACGCCCGTCGAGATTTCGTCGCGATTCGATCCACCGGCGCTCGTCGAGGCCGAAGGCAGCTTTACCGTCGAGACCGTCGACGAGAGAGACGAGGCGACGATCGTGGTCGCCAGCGGTCCCGGCATGCAGCTTCCGCTGCGATTCGAGTACCGCGACGATGCGCTCTACTACACCCAGGAGGGCGAACAGGGGCCGTTCGAGCACATGGAAACGTGGCTGGAGTTTGACGCACTGGACGGCGAAACGACGATCACGTTCCGATCGTCCGTGTCGCTCGCCGCGCCGCTTCCCTTCGGTGATCGGATCGCCGCCTGGAAACGGAAGGGGGAACTGAACCGCGCGCTCGAGGCGATCGAATCGGCGTTCGACTGAGTCGACTCATACGGATTGCTGTAAGTCATTTCCGTCGAAACTGCGACCCGTCTGCGGTTTCGCCGGAAAATCGTTACAGCAGACCGTATCAGGGTTCGCGGAGCACGACCGCCTCCTCGGCCTCGTCCGGAAACGGGTTCGCGAGCGTCTCGGCTCGCTCCCACTCCTCGTCCGTGACCAGGCAGTCCCGGAGCCTCGAACGCAGTCGTTTCTCGTCGAGGCCCGTTCCGATGACGACGAGTTCCGTCCGCCGGTCGCCGTGCTCGTCGTGCCACTCGAGGTCGGGGCGGTTGGAGCGGTACAGGTCTCGCCGGATCTCGGGGAGGGTTGCGATCCAGGGACCGTTGTTCGTTGCCCGGACGGACGGGCCGGCCTGGGAGAGTTCGACCTTCGCGTCGCGGCCGGCGACCCAGACGACTCCCTTCGATCGGACGACGTTGTCGGGCAGTTCCCGAAGGAACGACGCGAACCGCTCGGGGTGGACCGGTCGTCGTTCCCGGAAGACGACCGACTCGACGCCGTAGACCTCGTCGGGGTGGCGGTGGTCGTGATCGTGGTTCTGGTCGCCGTCCGGGTCGTCTCCCTGCCCGTCATCGTGGTCGTGGCCGTCTCCGTGACTGTGGTCGCCTTCGTGGCTTCGCTCGTCACCCTGACCGCGCTCGCCTCCGTGATCCGCCGCTTTCTCGTCGGTTTCGTCCCCCTCGAGCGCCCGCTGCCACCCGGCTCCCTCGCCGAGGTGCTGGGGCTCGAACAGGCCGACGCCGAGCAGGCGGTCGGGATCGACCGCGGAGAACTCCGTCCGGATCGTCTCCGCGTCCGGCTGGAGCGCCCGGACGAGAACCTCCGCCTCCTCGAGTTCGTTCGGGTCGCAGAGGTCCGCCTTGTTGAGCAGCACGACGTTCGCGACCTCGAGTTGCTCGATCAGGAGGTCCGAGAGGGGACGGTCGGCCTCTCCGTCCGGATCGCCGCGGCGCTCGGGAACGTCATCGCCGGCGAAGGCGTCGAGGAACAGTCGGGTGTCGAGGACGGTGACGAGCGCGTCGATCTCGTAGCGGGCGGCGACCCGCGAGGCGGTCGTGAACAGGCTGGCGACCGGTTCGGGTTCGGAGATACCCGACGATTCGACGATCAGGTGGTCGAACTCCCGATTGCGGGCCAGTCGGACGACCGCCGTCTCGAGATCGTCCTGCAGCTCGCAGCAGATACAGCCGTTCGAGAGCTCCGCGACGCCGCCTGCGTCGAGATCCGATCCGTCGGCGACGAGTTCGGCATCGACGTTCACCGCGCCCATATCGTTGACCAGCACGGCGAGGTCGCGTTCGCCCGCGTTGCGCAGCAGGTGATTGAGCAGCGTCGTCTTTCCCGCTCCCAGACTCCCCGAGAGGACGGTAACGGGAATCGTCGATGACATACGTGTGAGATCGTGATGCAGGGGTTAAGAAGCGTCGGCTCGGGACTGGCCATCGTGCCGATGAACGTTACTACGAACGAATGTACCGAAAACTCACTTGTGGGCAAACCATCAGCTATCGAGGTGCATGGAGAAGTGTCCCCGCCGTACCCTCTTCGGTGGTATCAGGACGACGATTACCGTCGTACCGGCCGGCAACGCTGCGACGGCAGCGGACGAACACTCGACGACGGCGGCCGACACCGACGAGTCGACTCCCGCGACGTTCGAGTCGATACTCGACTACCTGCCGGCGTCAGTCGCCGAGGGCTCGGTGGTACTCGCGACGACGGACGTCGAACGGCAACTCGAGGCCGACGAATCCACAGCGTGTCGCTGATCTACGACGATCAGTATCGGATCGGCTACGCGTATCCGGCACGATAGGCGCGTTTCGCCGGATTCCTTCTTCGGACGCTGAGTACGAACGCAGCGCGCGAGCGGCTAGTCCGTGTCGTCGCGCTCGTCCCCTCGAAATCGTCGATCCGAGCGGAGCGTTCTCCTCGAGCGGGACGGTTGTCGGGTCGAGTGTCCGTCTCGATAAACACTATGGCACGATATCGAATGTTTCTGTGATCGTTCGCGACCGGGCGGGCACCCGACGGCCGGGAGACGGACGATCACTCACGATACGTACGGTGACGGTGAAGAAACGCGAGATTCGTCAGTAGCCGTTATCCGGATCGGCGACGCCCTCGAAGATCGAGTACAGCATCGCGAACCCGATCGAAACGGCAGGGAGGAATACGAGCGCCATGGCCGTCGTTACGTTCAGCGTCTGCGGTGAGACGACCGCGTCGCGGATCGCCAGACCGGCCACCGGATCGATCATCGGGTAGAGCCCTCCCGCGAGGAACCCGACGAATACGACCGCCAGACCCGCTGCTGCCCCGAAGAGGACGTAGTACTGGTCTAGACGCGACCCCGTGACGATGCCGACCGAACAGAGCCCGGTCGCGCCCGCCGCGATACCGACGGCCGGAAGTCGGATGCTGTTGACGCCGAACAGCGCCCCTCCGGCGACGGCGAAGAGTGCGAGGTAAACTAGCGTCCCGTTCGTCGCGTAGGTCGCCATCTCCGTTCGTAGCGTCCCCCGGGTTTTGAGCGCGAGAAACGCTGCGCCGAGGACAAAACAGAGCGCGACGAGTGCGACGCCGCCGAGAAGCGCCACGCCCGCCGGCACACCGCCGAACGCCCACTCCGCGATGAACACGCCGAGGGCGAGCGGCGAAATCGCGCTCCCCGAGACGAACGCGTAATCGCAGTATCGCTTCCACCGTTCGTCGTCGCGCTCCTTCCGGAGTTTGATACCGACCCCTCGCAGGATCAGGCCGAGAAGCAGGAGGAACACGAGAAGATAGTGTCTGGACAGCAGATTCGCGTAAGCGACCGGGTACGCCGCAAACAGCACCGTCGTGAACAGAACGAACCAGACCTCGTTCGCCTTCCAGATCGGGCCGAACGCGGCGTGGAACGTCTCACGGTCGGATTCGGTCTCTCGTGTCGCATAGAGGAGTCCGACTCCGAAATCGAACCCGTCGAGGACCAGGTAGATCGCCAGAATGCCGAACAGGAGCCAGAACCACGCCTCCGGCAGCCAGCCGACGACGTAGGCCGCCTCGACGATCGGATCAGTCATCCGCGATCACCCACTTCGGAACCGACCGGTCGTCTTCGTCGACGACGTCGTCGCGTTCAGCGGTGACGAGCCGACGGACGATACAGAGGAAGATCCCGAGCAGAAAGAGATAGCTCCCGCTGACGCCGACGAGCGTAAGCAGCGCCTCAGTCCCGTCCAGTGCCGGCGAGACGCCGTCGCTCGTTTTGAGGACGCCCTGAATGAGCCACGGCTGGCGGCCGACTTCCGTGACGTACCAGCCGGTAACGAGCGCGACGAACCCGAGGGGCGCCGACAGCATCGTGGCGATGAGGTACCGCGGACTGTCGCGTAGACCGCCTCGCCACCGCTCGTACGCGCCCCACGTTCCGAGGAAGACGAACCAGAATCCGAGCCCGACCATGATTCGGAACGACCAGAACACGATCGCGACGGGCGGCGACTCGTACTCGAAGTCGTCCAGTCCGGTTACCTCGGCGGTCGGATCACCGCCGCTCGCGAGGTACGAGGTGAGATACGGAATACTAACTGTGTAGAGGTTGTCGGCTCGCGGATCGGTAATCGCCTCGAGGCTCGTCGGGATCGCGATGATGTGGAGATCGGCACCGCGTTCGGTGTCGTAGTGGGCTTCCATCGCTGCAAACTTCTGCGGTTGCGTGTCGGCGACGTGGCGGCCGTACATGTCGCCGTGAACGACCTGGAAGGCGGAAGTAAGCAGCAAGACGCCGACGGCAACCCGGAGCGCCGTGTTCCACGTCTCTGACTCTCGGTTCTGCCAGACGAAGTACGCGGCGACGCCGGCGACGAGAAGCGTGACCGAAATGATCGCTGCGTTCTGCATATGCACGAACATCCACGGGAAGCGAGGAGTGAAGAACGCGGCGAGCGGATCCGTCATCCGAACGATTTCGGTCCCGCCGTTAGTGGCGACCTCGTAGCCGCGGGGCGTCTGCATCCACGAGTTCACGACGAGGATCCAGAACGCCGAGAGCCACGCGCCGAGCGCGACGAAAAACGCCGAAAGTGTGTAGAACCGGCCGGACACCCGATCGCGGCCGAACAGCAGGATCCCGAGGAAGATAGCCTCGAGGAAGAACGCCATCTTCGCCTCGAACGAGAGCGGACCGCCGATGAGCTCGCCGGCGACCGTCGAGAACTGCGAGAAGTTCGTGCCGAACATGAAGCTCATGGGGATGCCGGTGACCGTCCCCATCACGAATCCGACGGCGAATACCTTCGTCCAGAACTCGCGGAGCTTCCGATACCGGTCCTCACCGGTCCGAACCTCCTGAACGGTAAAGTAGACCAGATACGGCGCCAGTCCGACCGATAGCGAGGCGAACAGGATGTGAATCGTGATCGCGATAGCGAACTGGAGTCGACTCGCGAGAACGGGATCAATCATCGGTACCACCGTGCCGTCGACTCGAGAGTTTCCTCGGTATCGAGGGGACTCCGGCAGCTGGACGACTGCATCCGGGCAGATCTCGATTGGCAGCTAATCGCCGGCGGAAGCGGTCGAGTAGGACTCGTCGTTCTGCCATCACTCGTTCTTCGTCGATCGGAAGAATCAGCCACGGGCTGATTCCCGACGGCTGGAAATCGGCGACCCCGGTTTACGAGCGCGAGTCCAAGTTCGACGTCTGCGTCACTGCCGCTATCTGTACGCGACTACAACCGGGAACGATACCGGACACTTCCGGGCGTCTCTATGGGTTTTCGTCCTGGAGAACGCGGAACGGTACTGGTTTGCCGGAACGCGATTCGCCAGCGTCGCACCCGTAGGACGACTCGAGCGGTGCCCCGGATTTCGGCCCGTTCGGGACGAGTTGCAGCGGATCCGAGAGACCTCGAACTCCAGCGTCGACCGAAAGCCTTCGAGCGCGTTCCATCCCGTCGACTCGCGTTCGCTCACGATCCGACGGCGAACGCCTCGCTCACGGCACTCTCTCGCGAGGATCGACGGCCGGATTCGGATCGCGGTCCGCTAGTGGCGGGCCACGACACATTTGAGTCTCCGGCACTGAGGATGAGTGACGATGACACTCGCCGACCGGATCGCGACGTTTCGGGCCACGCTCGAGGAGTGGGTCCGCGGACTCTACCACGGGATGATCAGCCATCCCGCCTACGAGAAGATCGAAGCGGAGGCCGAAGACGCGGAGGACGGATTCATGCTCGCCTGTTTCCCGGACGCGTTCGGTATCCCGAGCCCGGTGTCGTACTACACGGCCGAACTCCTGCCGTACCTGGAAGACGAGTACGAGGCCTGGGAACGGCGGCTGTGGGATCGCCAGTCAGTCATCGAGCGCAAGGGCCACCAGTACCACTTCTGATGACCGAGTTCGTCTTCTTCGGTGGGAAAGGCGGGGTCGGTAAGACGACCGTCTCGAGCGCCTACGGTCTCGAGTGCGTCGGCGGTGGACTCGAGACGCTGCTCGTTTCGACGGACCCGGCACACAGCACGGCTGACGTCTTCGACCAGGAGTTCGGCGACGAACCGCAGCCCGTCGAGGGGTACGACGGGCTCTCGGCGCTCGAGATCGATCCGGAACAGGAGGTCCAGGACCACCTGCAGGGGCTCAAGCGCCAGCTGAGTTCGCAGCTGTCCGCGGCGATGGTCAACGAGGTCGACATTCAACTCGAGATGGCCCACCAGACGCCCGGCGCCTACGAGGCCGCCCTCTTCGATCGGTTCGTCGAGGTGATGCGAACCGCCGACCCGTACGATCGGGTGGTGTTCGACACGTCGCCGACGGGGTCGACGCTGCGACTGCTCGCGCTGCCGGAACTCCTCGAGCGGTGGATCGACCGGCTGATGGACAAACGCGAGCGCAGCATCGACCTCTACGAGAAGGCCGCGATCGGGAACCGGGAACCCCGGCGCGTGATGGACGGCGATCCGATCCTCGCGCGACTGCAGGAACGAAAGGAACGGTTCGAGTTCGCCGGGGAGGTGTTGCGCGACGACGCGGCGTTTTACCTCGTGATGAATCCCGACGAACTCTCGATCCGCGAGACGCGCCGCTCGGTCGAGACCCTCGAAGATGCGGCGCTTCCGGTTCGCGGTCTCGTGGTCAACCGGCTGACGCCCGAACCCGAACCCCACGAGGAGGGGAGAGGGGCGCGGTACCTCCGTCAGCGGGTCGCCACCGAACGCGACCGCCTCGAGCGGATCGAGCGCGAGTTCGCCGTTCCGGTCGTCGCGACGATCGAAACGCGCGTCGAGGAGGTTCGGGGCTCGATTCTTGAGGAAGTCGCCGCCGAACTCGAGGTCGCGGTCGAGGACGAGGGTTCAGTGCAATCCCGGTGAGGCCGACTCGATCGGTAGCACGCTATTGACTCGAGGTACTACCGGATTGCGCTCTCGAGGATAGAATCGTCACGGCTGTCGATAGGATAACCGGTCATTGGAACCTAAACAAATTATATTTATGGTCTGGCGGTTCGTTGCCCGTCACGTGAGCTCATAGCATGGTAGGTGTAATCTGGATCGTCGCACTGGTGCTGACGACGTTTACCGCCGCGTACATCGGCTACGGTCGGTACCTCTCGCAGTTCGTGGGGCTCGACGATAGTCGAGAGACGCCAGCGCACAAGTATCAAGACGGGCAGGAGTACGTCCCGGCGAAGAAGCCGGTACTACTGGGACATCACTATTCGAGTATCGCGGGTGGCGCACCCGTCGTCGGGCCGATCACGGCCGCACTGGTCTGGGGTTGGATCCCGGCCGTGCTGTGGGTTGCGATCGGGAACCCGCTGATGGGTGCGGTCCACGACTTCGTCTCGCTGTCGAGCAGCCTTCGACACGAGGGGAAGTCGATCGGCTACATCATCGGCGAGTACGTCGGTGAGCGAGGCAAGGATATGCTGTTGTGGTTCGCGTTCTTGCTGACGATTCTCGTCGTCGCAGTGTTCGCACTGGTCATCGGGGTCGTGCTGAACGCGTACCCGTCGGCAGCGACCGCGAGCCTGCTGTACATTACGCTCGCGTTCGTCTTCGGGGTCTGGCTGTACCAACTGGGACTTCCGTTCTCGGTCGGCACAGTCGTCTTCGTTGCGGGCGTCTTCGCGTCGGTCTGGATCGGTATCCAGTACCCGCTCGCGATCGTCCCCGGCGACTACCCCGACGGGACGATCGTGTTGCTCGAGTCGGCGGCGTTCTTCCCGGAACTGCTCGACAGTGCGAACATCGGCGCGTGGGTGCTGGTGATACTCGTGTACGGGGCCGCCGCGAGCATCCTGCCGGTCTGGATGCTGCTGCAGCCGCGTGACTACCTCTCGTCGTTCCTCCTGTACACGGGGGTCGGTGGGAGTTTGCTCGCGGTCATCGTCGGGACGTTCATCACCGGAATGGGAAGCGACGCGATCCACCCCGAGACCGGTGATCAGTTGAGCTTCGAGATCACGACCGGGGCCTGGTACGGCTTCCTCGGACAGGGCGGCCCGCTCGCGGAGATGCTTCCGCTCATGCCGCTGTTCCCGCTGTTGTTCCTCACCATCGCGTGTGGGACCATCAGCGGCTTCCACTCGCTGGTCTCCTCGGGGACGACGTCCAAGCAACTGAACAAGGAAACCGACGCCAAACTGATCGGCTACGGCGGGATGCTCGCGGAGGGACTGCTCGCGGCAGTCGCACTCTGTGCGGTGACGCTCGTCGCGATCCCGGCCGGTGCCGGCGGGATCGGACTGGCGCTGCCGAACTTCGCGACCGGTGGCGGCGCGATCCTCACCGCGCTCGGCGTTCCGTTCGAGTACGCCGCACCGTTTATGGCGCTCGTGCTCGCGAGTTTCCTGCTGACGAGCATGGACACGGCCGTCCGACTGGGTCGGTACATGTTGGAGGAGATCGTCGGTACGCCGGAGACGCAGGCCGAGGAGTACGCGGCCAACCGCTACGTCAACACGACGGTCATCGCCGTCGTCGCGTTCTTCCTGCTCGGCAGCGGCCGGTGGGAGGATCTCTGGACGCTGTTCGGCGGTGCGAACCAGCTGCTGGCGTCGCTGGCACTGCTGTCTGCCACCGTCTGGCTGGCCAACTGGAGCAAGTCTAAGCAGCTGATTTCGACCGGCGGCCCCATGGTGCTGATGGGAATCATCACGGTCGCCGGTCTCAGCTGGGTCGGGCTCTATCAGATCCTCGGCGGTCGGCTGCTCGGTATCACCGCCGACGCGGAGACGTCGCTGATCGGCCAGCTATCGGCCGTCGTCCAGATCGTCCTCATCGTGGTCCTCATCGGACTCGCGCTGTCGCTGTTCAAAATCGGCTACGACAACATGCAGACGGCCCGTGAAACGGGTGATGGCGTCGCAGCCGACGTGAGTACGGACGACGACTGATCGTGACGCCGGGTCGCGATTCCCGGCTGCAATGACGCTGTTTTTCGACTCGAGTCCGTTCGACTGCTGTCAGCCGCTCGTTTCGCATCTCTGGGCTGACGAGAGCAACGCCAACCGCGTGTACGGCTCGCGACCGCGGGGCGACTACAACTGCAGTCGCCGGGAGACGAGGTCGAGAATGCCCGGGTCCTCTTTCTCGATCGGATCCCAGAGCCGGAAAGCGGTCGCGACGTCGGTGTTCTCGCTCGCCGCCAGTTCCTCGCTGTCGGGGGCAACGACGACCAGATTGATTTCGTAGTGGCCGTGGAAGCCGTACTTCAGCAGCGTTCGACCGTCGAACCCGACGACGCGCTCGCGGATATTCTCGGGGATCGAGTCCGCGATCGCGACGAACGTAAATTCCGTCGAGAAGTGTTCTTCGTCCGGTTCGATCCACTCGTCAGCCAGTCGCTCGCCCAGTTCGACGAACCGATCGAGCGTTCGGTCGTCGACGCGGTCGACTCGCCCGACGAAGAGGTGTTCGGTCGAGCCGTGTTCGCCGAGCGAGAGCGACGGGTGGAGGAAGTGCTTCTTGCTCACGAGTTCCATCTCCCCGTACAGCGTGAACCGCTCGCCGTCGACCGCGAACTCCTTCTCGAGATCGTAGTTGTGCATCAGCCGGTCGCTCACCCGGTCGACGTACTCATCGTCCCAGTCGGGGACGTTCTCGAGGACCTCACTCGAGGGGAGGTCGGCTGGCTCGCCGTCGGTCTCGAGCGGCTCCGTCGTGCCGTCAGCGCCGTCAGGGTCGCGTGTGCGGTCACTCATGTGGATCATCAGTCCGGTCGTCGTGTGGGAGGTACCAGCCAAACGGGGCTGACTCGGCGAGTGGCGCGTCCATGCGGTCCGATGGCACGACGCGTCTAAAAGTCCGTCGGCACCGACCCGCGAGTATCGCGATCGCTCGTCCTCGCGATAACACTACCGCGACGAGAGCCCCTCCGCGTATCCGACCACCTGCGGGCAAGATCGCGAAGCGTGTGGCCGCTGCTCGATGTCAGCTGCAGGCCACCGCGAACGTCGATCGGGACGCCGAGGAACGGGCCAAAGGGGATCCCTCCGAGGAGGACCGGAATCAAGGTCGACGAAGATCAGTTACGGACCCCCTCACCGGATGCCCGGCTCTCGGAACTCCCGAGTCGCCTCGGCGACGCGGCTCAGCGCCTGATCTGGCGAGAGTAGGGAGACCGAGCCAGCGACACACCCGTCCCTTCGTACGACGGCGGTGTCACCCAGTACAGAGCCGTACACGCACGGTCATCGCCTGTCAAGAGTATCCCGTCTATCGGCAGTACGGTTTCGTCGAGAAATCCGACTGAGACAGCTGAGAGCCGTCAGTTCGTCGTAATAACCTCGATCACATCCCGCGATTCGACCTCGTAGCTCTTGCCGAGTTGGCGGTTCGACCGGCAGTCGATCGCGTGGAGGAAGCCGTCGCCGATGTCCGAGTGGAGGCTGTAGGCGAAGTCCTCCGCCGTCGAGTTCGGCGGAATCAGATAGCAGTCGGGGAGTACCTCGCCGCGTTCGTTGCCGAGCCCGTTGGCACCGCCGGGAAAGACCGGGACGACGCCGAGCACGTCGAACAGCGCGGTCTCGAGGGCCGCCTGGACGCCCGTCGCGCCGTACCGGTCGAGGAAGTCGCGGATCTCCTCGAGGCCCTGCTCTTGTTCGCCCGAAACGTCGCCCGTAATCTCGAAGTCGTCGTCGCCGGGACGGTAGTCGACGACGCCGGCCTTATCGGCCGACTTGAGCGCTCGCTCGGCGTGAGCGCTCGCGGGAACGATCGTCAGGTGTTCGTAGTCGGGATCGTTCGTGATCTCCTCGTAGTTCGCCTGCGCCTCCGGGGTGTCCATCTTGTTCGCCGCGATCACCATCGGCTTGGTCTCCGTGCGGATCTCGCGGGCGAGCGCGAGGCGGTCGTCGGCATCCCACTCGGTCGGATCGAAGCCGACGTCGACGCGGCGAACGAGACGCTTGATCTCGTCCTCGTTCGTCTTGAAGGCGCTCATCTGCTCGGCGAGTTCTTCCTCGATGGCGTCGTCCTCGGTCGTATACCCCGACTCGTAGCGCTCGATCCCCTTCTCGAGGATGCCCAGATACCACTGGTCGAGTTCCTCCTCGAGGAAGTCGATGTCCTTCCGGGGATCGTGGTCCTCGGTCGGCTCTCCCTCGAGATCGGTCTCGCCGGAGAAGTCGACGACGTGGATCAGGACGTCGGTCTCGTTCAGGTCGGTCAGGAACTGGTTGCCGAGGCCGGCACCCTCGTGGGCGCCGGGGATCAGTCCGGCGACGTCGACGAGTTTCGTCGGGACGAACCGCGTTCCGCGGTCGCAGTAGCCGACGTTCGGCGTACACTCCTCGTCGAACTCGGGGGCCGCACACTCGACGCGGACGTACGCTTCGCCCACGCTGGGGTCGATAGTCGTGAACGGGTAGGCCCCTTCCGGGACGTCGTTCATCGTGGCAGCGTTGAAGAAGGAGGACTTGCCGACGGACGGCTTGCCGACGAGTCCGATCCGGTAACTCATTGACTGGTCTGGACGGGCGGCACCTAAACGGGTTTCTGTCCGCCGTTACCGTGATACGTCTCGCCTTGACATCCTTCTCGCCCTAAAGGGCGGGCGTTCTCCTTGACTTCCGTAACAAACCGACATCGTAATCGCCCGGAACGGAGAGGAGTCGCCCGGAGGAGCGGCCGCCGTCGTGGTCAGCAATCGATTAGCTCAGGATCGCGCGCCAGCTCCAGCCGGCGAGGACGAGGACGATGAGCGCGAGGACGCCGAACGCAGCCCACTGCCCGCCCTGGGTGTCGGCGACGGGCGCGAGGACGTCCACGAGCCCCGGTCGCCTGCATCATCCCGACGACGAGCAGGAGCAACGCGAATATCGAGACGACGGCAATTCCGATCCAGTTGCGAGCCATCCACTTGCTCTCTTGCTCGGCCTCCTCCCTGTCTTCCGTCGGTTTCTCCGTCGGCTCCTGATCGGGTTCGTCCATGCGTAAAACTAGTCTAGACTCGTGGGAAACGGTTCCACCTGCAGGTTCCGGGTTCTCTCGGGACGTCGGGCGACTTTCGGTTAGTCGAGCGCGTCGGCGACCGCGTCCATCGCTCGCTCCACGCGATCCGTCCGCGCGTTGTGGCCCGTGTGACCGATCCGGAGGATCTCGTCCTCGAGGTCGCCGAGACCGGTCGCGAGGACGATATCGTGTTCCTCCAGCACCGCTTGCTGTAGTTCGGTAGCCCGCTCGACGTCGAGCGCGGTCACGGTCGGCGAACAGTCGGCCTCGTCGGCCGGGTACGTCTCCAGGCCGAGGTCCGCGGCGCGCTCGCGACACAGCGTCGCGGCCTCCTCGTGGCGTGCGAACACCTCGTCGAGTCCTTCCTCGAACAGCAGGTCGACCGCGGCGTCGAGTCCGTACAGGTTCGACGCGAGGTGCGTGTACGGGAACCACTCGTCGTCCGCGGCGGTTCGCCAGGGCTCGAGGTCGGCGTAGAACGTCGGGTTCTCGACGGACTCGATGCGGTCCCAGGCGCGCTCGCTGACCGCGCAGGTGGTGAGCCCCGGCGGCGCGCTGAGACACTTTTGGCTCGCACCGAGACAGACGTCGATCTTCCCGGTCGGAACGGGCGTTCCGCCGAGCGACGAGACGGCGTCGACGACCGAGAGCACGTCGTGCTCCTCGAGCAGGTCGAGGATCGGCTCGAGGTCGTTCAGCGTCCCGGTCGGCGTCTCGCAGTGGACCATCGTCGCGACGTCGAATGGCCCCTCTTCCTCGAGACAGTCCGCGACGGTCTCGGGGTCGAGCGTCTCGCGCCAGGGGACTTCGCAGACGACGGCCTCGCCGCCGTACCGCTCGACGAAGTCGGCGAACCCGTCGCCGTAGAGCCCGTTGGAGAGACAGAGCACCCGATCGCCCTCGCCGACCAGCGAGGCGACGGCCGCCTCGAGGCCGAGAATTCCCTCGCCGCCGAGGACGACGACGTCCCTCTCGGAGGCGTTCGCCCTGTCGGTTTCAGCTCCCGCGTGATAGACGGTCTCGAGTTTGCCCGTCAGCGACCGGTAGAACTCGAAGAACTCGGACTCGAGGTCGGGGTTCGGCGTCGGTTCGCTCATCGCCTGGCGGACGGCCTCCGGTACCTCCGTCGGACCGGGCGTCATCCGCAGTCTGTCGTCGGTCATAGCTCTATCGGCGCGTTCCGTTCAAATAAAAGTGAGCCGACCAGCCCGTGAGGCCGCCGTCACGACGCCGCCGCACCGTCCCGCGCACGATCGGCGTCGCCGGAAAGATCCCGAACGCGACGCGCTCGATCTCCTCGACGGCGAACGCGTCGTGACAGACGAACCGCTCGGCGGTCTCCCGGGTGAGCTGACAGCCGCCGGCGGCGCGGCTCCAGAGCGGGTTCAGGAGGTCCTGACCGGTCGCCCGCCAGCCGTCGGCGCGGACGTGCTCGAGGAACCGCAGTTCGCCGCCGGGTTTCAGCACGCGGGCGACCTCCTCGAGGGCGGCGTCGGGATCCGCGATGGTGCAGAAGACGAGGCTGGCGACGACGACGTCGAAGCTCTCGTCGGGGTAGGGAAGCGATTCGGCGCGGGCGTCCCGCAGGGTTACACTGCAGCCGGCCTCTCGCGCCTTCTCGACCGCCTGCTCCCGCATGTGGGGGTCGGGTTCGATCGCGTAGTAGGAGATGCGCTCGCTCCCGTCGGCGACGTACGGGAAGTTCGCGCCGGTTCCGGCCCCGACGTCGAGTACGCGCCCCGAGAGGTCGGCGGTCAGATACCGGCGGTGCGGTCCGAAGAGGAACCGGTCTGGGACGACCCGGTCGTAGACCGCCGCGACCAGCGGGTGGGAGATCTCGTCGCCGCTCGTCGCGGCCGTCGATCGCTCGTCGCCGTGGGAAGCCATACAGTCGAGCCGACGACGGACCGCCGGAAATGGGTTACGCCGTCCGCGGCGTCGTCAGCGGATCGTGTCCGGAATCCGGTCGATGACGTCGGTCGCGAGGACGCCCGGTCCGTACTCGGCCGTCGCGAGTTCGCCGCTCTTACCGAGGATCCAGGCACCGAGTTCCGCGGCGTCTTCGCGTTCCATCCCCTGGCCGAGCAGCGAGGCGGTGATACCGGTCAGGGTGTCGCCCGTACCGGCGACGGTCAGCGCCGAGGTTCCGGTATCGTTTTCCGCTCGCTCGCCGGCGGCGATGATCTCGTCGACGCCGCCCGTGAACGTGATGACGGCGCCCGTCTCCTCGGTAAACGCCTCGAGCGACTCGTAGGAGTCGGCGATCGTGTCCTCTTCGTCGTCGTTCGGCGTGAGCACCGCGTTCGAGAGGTCGGCCTCGAGCGCCGGTTCGATCGCGATGGCGTCGACGACGGTCGGGACGTCGATCCGGTCTATCGTCTCGCGAATCGCCGCCGGCTCGGCGTCGGCGAAGCCGGGACCGATTACCATCGCGTCCGCCCACTCGCCGACCTCGACGGCGCGCTCGACGGCGACCTGGTCGAACCGTTCTCCCTCGTACTTGCTGGCGAGCAGGTTCGGATCGTGGGTCGCGACGATCTCGTAGATCTCTTCGGTGACGACCGCGCGGACGTGATCGGAGCCGGTTCGAAGCGCAGCCCGGCCGACGAGCGCGGGCTGGTTCGGGTAGTCGACGCTGCCGGCGACGATACCGACGCGGCCGTTGTCGGTGCCTGACTCCTCGGAAATGTTCGAGAGCGTTCGCTGGAGTCGTCCCATACCGGTGTTGCCGGTCGGCGACGGGTAGCCGTTCGGCAGGCGTGTTCCGGTCAGCGAGTGGACTCACTGCCGTCACATGCTACGCCAAAGCATAGAACGTGGCCGTCGTAGGGACGACCATGTTCGCGGATCGAACCGACGCCGGCGATCAGCTCGCAGCGGAACTCGAGCGTCGCGGCCTCGAAGCCGACGTCGTCCTCGGGATCCCTCGCGGCGCGTTGCCGGTCGCTCGACCGGTGGCCGACGCGCTCGAGGCCGATCTCGACGTCGTCGTCGCCAGAAAGATGGGGTCGCCGAACAATCCCGAACTGGCGATCGGTGCGGTCGCGAGCGACGGCAGCGTCTGGCGAAACGAGAGGCTCATCGACCGGCTGGGCGTCTCGGAGGCGTACCTCGAGGACGTCCGCGAAGAGGAGGCCGAGAACGCCCGACAGAAGGCCGACCGCTATCGCGAGACGCCCGGGCTGCCCGATCTCGAGGGAAAACGTGCCGTCGTCGTCGACGACGGCGTCGCGACCGGTGCGACCGCAATCGCCTGCCTTCGCCAGGTGCAGGATTCCGGGGCCGAGTACGTGGCACTCGCGGTTCCCGTGGGTTCACCCGACTCGATCGAGGCTCTGGAGGACGAAGCCGACGACGTGATCGCGCTCCAGACCCCCGCGAGCTTCCAGGCTGTTGGACAGTTCTACCGGAACTTCGGTCAGGTGAGCGACGAAGAGGCGATCGAGTACCTCGGAGGAAGCGATCGGTAGCCGGCTCGAGGTCGGTCTGGATGGGGCGCCGATCCGGTCGCTATCGTGACGGGTACCCGAAACGCCGTACTAACGGGCCATCGAACCGACTCGGTCGCAATCGTCGGTGAAACAGCCGCTCGCTACACGTACAACCTTATCGGGGCGATCCGACCGATAGCGAGACTCGACTCAGTCAGCACTGTGGAGAGGCACGAATCCACAGTTCGAGCAGCCGTTGTGTTTCGTCGTTCGATAGCTCAATTCGTAGTTACACTCTACACAGTTGTAATGTGATTTCGTCATCGAACGCGGGTACATCAGAGAAGATCATATGCCTTGTGTACGTGGCGGTCACGAAATAGTAATTCCGCGATACGCCTGGTCCGTACTGATCGGTCACGCCGACCGATTCGGTGCCGGGCGCTATACCCGCCTCCAGTCGGTCACGGTACTACTTCGTAGATACGGACCCCGTACACCGGTCTGTGCTTCTCCCGTACCGAGTAGCGCGGAGTTGGCACACAGCACTCGCCGAGTATTTCGACGGCGCCACCGAAACGGAATCGGGAACTCGAGTTCGCGTCTCAGGGCCAGAGCCCGCGCGCCTCGTGGGCCTCGCCGATCCGCGAGAGCGCGACGACGTAGGCCGCGTCTCGCCAGGAGACGTCCCGCGTCTCGACTTCCTCGCGGAGCTCGTCCCATGCCCGAACCATCTCGGCCTCGAGTTCCTCGTTGACCTCCTCGAGGCTCCACTTCCGGCGGTTGATGTCCTGGAGCCACTCGAAGTAGCTCACCGTCACCCCGCCGGCGTTGGCGAGGATGTCCGGAATCACGCGGACGCCGCGCTTCTCGAGGATCGTGTCGGCGGCGAACGTCGTCGGGCCGTTCGCGCCCTCGACGACGATCTCGGCCGCGATGCTGTCGGCGTTGTCCGCGGTGATGACGTTCCCGACCGCGGCGGGGATCAGCACGTCCACCTCGAGCTCCAGTAACTCCGCGTTCGAGATGCGCGTTCCCTCGGCGTTGTTGGTGACTGCTTCCGGTTCCTCGTCGTGAGCGGGGATGCTGGCGACGTCGATTCCGCTGGGATCGTAGACGCCGCCGGTGACGTCGCTGACGGCGACGACGGTCGCGCCCCACTCCTCGAGCAGGCGGGCGGCGTTCGCACCCACGCTGCCGAATCCCTGAACGGCGACGGTCGTCTCCTCGAGCGGGGAGTCGTAGTACGCACAGGTCTCGCGCGTGACGATCGCGACGCTGCGACCGGGTGCCTCCTCGCGTCCGTAGCTGCCGCCGATGGCGGGCGGCTTGCCGGTGACGGCGCCGGGGATCGTCTCTCCCTCCTGCATGCTGTAGGCGTCCATCAGCCAGGCCATCGTCTGCGGATCGGTCCCCATGTCGGGTGCGGGATGTCTTTCGTCGGCCCGATCACCTCGCGGATTTCCTGGGCGAACCGACGAGTGAGCCGCTCTTTCTCGCCGTCGCTCAGCGACTTGGGATCGACGACGATCCCGCCTTTCGCGCCGCCGAAGGGGAGATCCATGACGGCGCACTTCCAGGTCATCCACATCGCGAGCCCTACGCACTCGTCGCGCGTGACCGCCGGGTGATACCGTAGTCCGCCCTTGAACGGACCGCGGACGCTGTCGTGCTGGGCGCGGTACCCCGTGAAGATCTCGATCGAGCCGTCGTCGCGCTCGAGCGGGACGGTCACCTCGTGGACCTTTGTCGGATGCTTGAGCCGCTCGAGGACCGTGTCGTCGAGCGCCAGGTGGGTCGTAGCGCGACGCAGCTGTCTGCGCGCTGTCTCGAGCGCCGTCTCACGCTCGGTGGCCTCCGAGGCCGGCGCGTCGGCTGGGGGCGAGGAAGAACGCTGTTGTGAACTCATCGTCACTCGAGCGGCGTCTGACGGTTACGCATGTCGGCGCCGCAGTCGGGACAGGCAGCCGACGACACTGCCCTGACGACGGTCCCGCACGTGAAACACTCGTAAGTCGATTCCTCACTCGGGTCGAGTTCGACGTCTTTCATGATGGGCACGACGAGCGATTCTGATCGGGGCGTCGTCGCGTATGGACAATATTAGGGATATTAGGATGAGAGTGTTCGTCAGATAACTAGCGCCAACGTTTCTTCGGGGTTCACTATTCAACACCTGGTGCGGCGTCAGCCGGGAGGCCGGCCTCCTCGAACAGGACCACGAAGAGCGAGCGCTGGACGCGCCTGATGTGACGGTAGAACGCGGCCGGGGAGATGTCGAGCGTCTCGGCGACGTCTTCGCCGGATCGCTCGCGCGGAGATTCGAAGTAGCCGCCGTAGTAGGCCATCTGGACGACCTCGAGCTGTCGCTCCGTCAGCCGGTCGACCAGCTCCGAGTGCAGATCGCGCGGCGACGTTCGTTCGACGGTCCGTTTCGATCGGAGTTCGACCTCCGTGAAGGCGTTCGTGACGAGATCGACGCTGCCGCTCGCGTTGACGGCGCTCGGCACGTCGACGACGAGCTGTGCGGCCTCCGGCGTCGCCTCGAGGCGGCGCAGGACGACCCCGTGATCCGCGAGCTGAAGCGCCAGAAACGGCTGCGTGAGCTCGAGGAGCACCGTCCCGCCGGGTCCGTCGCCGGCTTGCTCGACGCTGATGACTCGGACGTCCTCGACGGCGACGAGGTCGGCGGCGGCGGTCGCGACGTCGGCTACCGGCGCTCCGTCGACCGTTACGAACACGGAGATCCGTTCGTCGTGCTGGCGAACGCCGCCGTCGAACGAGAGCACGCAGTCGGCCCGGCGTGCGAGCTGCGTGAAGACGAAGCTATCGTCGTTCACGTCGAACTCGAAGCGCGTCCGCGAGTCGGTCAGCAGCGCGCGCTTGCGCTCGACCGCGGCGATCGCGGAGGCGATCGTCTCGCCGAGTTCCGCGAGGACCGCGCGCGTGGTTTCGTCGAACGCGTCGGGCCGGTCGGCGTAGACGGTCAACACGCCGTAGGTGAACTCGTCGTACGCGAGCGGAACGCCGATCGCCGACTGGTAATCCCGCGAGAGTGCGGCCTTCCGCCACGGTTCGTCGTGAAGGCGGTCGACGACGTTCGGAACGACCGTCACCTCGCGCGTCGCAGCCGTGCGCGCCGCGGGTTCGGTCGCGTCCGCGAGCGAGAACGAGACGCTGTCGAGGTACTCCTGGCCTCGCCCGGTGCCGTCGTGGGCGTTCGACTCGAGGCGGTCGCCGGCGGCGTCGGTCGTGCCGATCCAGGCGAAGGCGAACCGTTCCGCCGCCGTGAGCCGCTCGCAGACGGCGCGTTCGATCTCGTCGCGGGTCTCGGCCCGGACCAGCGCGGCGTCGATCTCCCTGATGATCTCGTTCACCTGATTGAGGCGGGTAAGCTGCCGGTTGCGGCGTTTGAGCTCCCGGTCGCGTTCGCGCAGGGTCCGTTCCCGTTCGACTCGATCGAGCGCCGCCTCCGCCGTCGCCGCCAGCAGCTCGGTCAGCTCTCGCGAGACGTCGTCGAAGGCGTCGACCGTCGGTGAGCCGGCGACGAAGACGCCGTGATCGCCCAGGGGAACGAAACCGGCGCTTCGAAGCTCCGTGGTCGGATTCGACAGCGACGACGACTCGTGGACGTCCGCGAAGAACCGCGGTTCGCCCTCGACGAAGACCTGGCCCGGAACGCTCTCGTCGTTCGCTCGTCTGGTCGGTAACGGTCCGTGTAGTCGGTCCATTCCCGGCGAGGACGCGACCGGTTGTAACACGTTCTCGTCGGTGTCGAATCGGAAGGCCGCGCTGGCCCCCAGGTCGAGCACGTCCGTGCCGTCCGCGACGATTCGGTCGGCGATTTCGCGGTCCGTTTCGGCGTACAGCAGCGCTCGAGCGGTCCGGTGGAGCGCCGTCAGCGCTTCCTCGCGGCGCTTGCGTTTAGTAACGTCGCGGCAGCTGTAGAGGATCGTCCCGTCCTGAATCGACACCTCGCGGACGTTGACCAGCAGGGTGTGCTCGCGTCCCGCTTTGTCCGTCGCCGTACACTCGATATTCGTCAGGACGCCCTCCTCGGCGAGTTCCTCGCGATCGAAGAGCTCCGGTGCGAGCAGCTCGTCGATCGTCCCCATTTCGTGGATCTCGTCGTCGGTGTAGCCGAAGATGAAGTGGACGTTCGGACAGACGTAGGTGAACGCACCGTCGTCGTCGGTGATGAGGACGGTGTCGGTCATGTTGTTGAGCGTCACCCGGTGGAGTTCCTCGGACTCCCGAAGCTCCGCCTCGAGTCGGACGCGTTCGGTGACGTCCGTCGCCTGGGCGAACAGCGAGACGACCGTTCCGATCTCGTCTCGCACCGGTCGCACCGATACCTCGAAGGTCCGCGCCCCACCCGCGTCGGTTCGGTCACGTTCGGTCTCCGGCGGTACCGTTCGAGTCAGTTCTCGGTGTGCGGCCGTTCCGTCCGCTGCCCGCTCTACTGCGGTCCGGATCGCTTCCCGTCCGTCTTCGGTACGCTCCCACCAGGGGAGCGCCCAGAACGGACGGCCCTGGACGTCGCTTTCGGTCGCGTCGATCGCCTCGAGTGCGCCCGTATTCGTCCGGCGAACGTCACCGTCGGGCTCGAGCACCCACGAGTAGGTGTCCGAATCCTCGAAGATCGACTCGAACTGGCGGGCGCGTTCCTGCGCGGCTCGATCCGTTTGACCTCGCGCGATCGCGCTGTCGATCGCCGCCGCGAGCGAGTCCCGCCGCTCGCGGGGCACGTACTCGGTGACACCCGCGGCGACCGCGTCGCTGGCGAGCCTCTCGTCGCCGTTCGCCGGTGCGAACACGACCGGCAGATTCGGCTCGCGGTCTCGAATCGTCTCGAGCAGGTCGAGGCCGTTCGTCGTACCCAGTTCGTGAGCGCACACGATACAGTCGATCGCGTTCGACTCGAGGGACTCGAGCGCCGCCTGCGCGCTCGCGAACGAGCGTACGTCGGCGACGGCGTCCGTCTCGCGTGCACGCTCTGTGATCGTGGTCGTCTCCTCGTCCGCGGGGGCGGGTTCGACGACGAGGAGACGGGTATCGTCGCGAGTCCGTGCGAAAGCCATTCGTCGACACTATGTGTCCGCGCTGATAGAAGGTACCGGTCTTCGTTACTCCGACCGGTACCCGTTCCCCGATCGAGACCGTACTACTCGCGTATGCGCGTCGCGGTTACCGTCGACGACCGGGAGCCCGCCGGACTGATCGAGGCCGTACGGAGCCACGCCGACGTCTCGGACGTCGCGATCGATCGGCTCCCCGCCGGTGACCTCGTTATCGGATCGGTCGCCGTCGAGCGGAAAACGCCCCGCGATTACGTCAACGGCGTCATGGGTCGTGCCGGCCCGGATCTCCACGAGCAACTCGAGCGACTGGCCGCGAGCTACGACCACCCCTACCTGCTTCTCGAGGGGGACTTTGCGGATCTCGACGCGCTGCGAACGAGCGTCGATCCGGCCGCAATTCGGGGCTCGATGGCGTCGATCACGGCCCGACAGGCGGTTCCAGTTATTCCCTGTACGGATCGTCGACGGCTCGTCGACTTCGCGGTCCGACTCGGACGCAAACACGCGGAGGATCCCTCCCGGCGACGGCTCCCCACCGGCTCGGTTCCGAGCCGTCGCGAACCGATGACGAAGCGGATGTACGGCTGTATCGACGGTATCGGGCCCGGACTCGCGGCGACGCTGTACGAGGCGTACCCGACCGTCGCGGGCCTGCTCGAAGCGAGCGTTTCGGACCTCGAACGGATCGACGGGATCGGCGAGACGCGAGCACGGGCGATCCACGCAGCATTTCACGGCTCAGAACGGTAACAGCTGATTCAGGATCCGGAAAGCGGTTTGCCGGCGGTTTTGAATCGAGCGAAACCGGGCGGATAACGGCCCACTAATTATCAGACATCGATTGTTTCACTCCTTTCAACAGTGTATATGATAGTGATAGTGACATACGAGTTCGGTGAGGAGTGGAGTATGTCGAACCACAATAGACGGAGTCTGATCGCGGGAGGGGCAACGCTGCTGATCGGTGGCACGCTCGCATCACTCACGACGGTCGGTGCGCGAGACGACGATCCCGCCGAGGAAGAACTCGAACTGTCGGTCTCCGCGTCCGATTCGACGCCCGTTCGAGAGGGCCACGCGGATTTCCTGGTCACGGTGACGAACCGCGGCGACGCCCCAGTCTCGGTGCCGGTGGTCCTCGAGATCGCACACGTCTACGACGAACTCGAGACGCTCGAGCTAGCGCCGGGCGAGAGCGGGGACGCGTACGCGAGTCTCGAGGCCAGAAGCCTCGGCTCGGGCGAGCACGACTGGACGGTTACCGCCGGCGGCGAGGTCGAGACCGGCACGGTGACCGTCGAGTCCCACGACGAGTACGACGAGGATCGCGAGGATCTCGAACTGACGGTGCACCTCCACGACGGAGCGACCGTCCGGATCCAGGACGGCGAAACCACCGCCCGAATCGGGTGTAACATGACCGTCTTCAACCACGACGACGACCCCGTTTCGGCGGAAGGATCGTTCGAGATTGCCGGCGAACACGAGCCGATTTCCGTCGAACTGGACGGTCGTGACTCCGAATATATCTCCGCGGCGGTCGAACTCGAGCGGGGGGAACACGAGTGGACTGCGACGGTCGAGGACGAGACCGAAACCGGCACGCTGGTCGTCGTTTGCTGAGCGTCGGAAGATCGATCTGCGACTCTCTGTCGGGACCGACAGCGTCCGAACGACGACAGTACGAGCGACTGACGAGGGCGTTTCCGTTCCGTCGCGTTTTCGACTCGACGGTCAGGCGTCTTTCAGCCACACCTCCTGCATGGGAACCCACTCCTCCTCGGGATCGACGCGCCCGGCCAGAACGGCGTTGAGTACGGCACCCAAAAGGAGACAGAGTCCGCCGAGGTAGACCCACGTCAGGATCAACAGGATCGCACCGGCGATGCCGAAGAGCGCGACGCTCTCGGAGGTGACGACGTAGAATCGAAATCCGGCGGCGAGGATCGTCCAGGAGAGCGCGGCGAGCATCGTTCCCGGAAGCACCTCGGTTACCGAGACGTCCGCCTGCGGAAAGAGGTAGTACATCGGGAAAAAGACGATCGGGAGGAGCACGGCGAGAACGAGAGCGCTTCCGATCGCCGCCAGCATCCCGCCGGCTTGCACCGGGAGGCTAATTCCGACGACGCTCACCAGGGCGATTCCGAACGCGAACGTCGCCGTCAGGAGCAAGGCGTTGACGACGGTCACGGCGGTTACGGTGGCGACGTTACCGACGTACGACTGGTCGTCCCGGGAGTCGTACACGTCGGTAAATGCGCTGTTAACCGCCTGGAACAGTCGGGCCGCGCTCCACACCAGAATCACGAGCGCGATCGACCCCGCTCGCACCCGGTCGCCGGTGGTTCCGGCTGCTTTCTCGACCCCGTCTTCGGTCACCACCCCCTCGAGACCGGTCGCCGATTCGAGCCCCCGGAGGATCGGCTCGAGCGCGTCGACGAGCGTCGCACCGACGAGAACGAGGATGACGAGCGGAACGAGCGTGTTGAACGCGTGATAGGCCAGTCCCGCGGATTTGACGCTGATCTGTCGTTCTCGACTGACGGCCGTGACGTCAGTGGCCAACTCGAGCCACCACGATCTGCCCATGACTGGTCGTCGTCATCCACGAGGAAATCGATTCCCCCGGCGATAGAACGGGAGCCGACGGGACCGCTACTCGTCGTGGACCACGGACTGGACGTGGCCGACGACGCCGTTTTTCAGTTCGACTTTGGGTCCGTCCGGGTCGTCTTCGTAGATCGTCCCGATCTCGCCGATCAGCGGCTCCGTGTCTTCGGAGTGGACGTCCTGATCCTCCTGGACGATCTCGACGGTCAGTCCCTGTCGCAGTTCGTCCGCGGTCGGTCGTTCGTCGGACATGGACGGTGATGGTCCGTTTTCGTCGAAAAGGGTGCTGCCTGCATTCGCTTTGACGGGGCTCACTCCTCGTCGAAGTCGAGCGCGACGGAGTTGATACAGTAGCGCTTGCCCGTCGGCTCCGGGCCGTCCTCGAACACGTGGCCGAGGTGGCCGCCGCAGTTCGCACACACCACTTCGGTGCGGTTCATCCCGTGGCTGGTATCGACGCGGGTTTCGACGCGATCGTCGTCGACGTCGTAGAAACTCGGCCAGCCACAGCTGGAGTCGAACTTCGTCCCGGACTCGAACAGCGTGGCTCCACACCCGGCACAAACGTAGCTTCCGTCTTCCTTGTGGTCGACGTACTCGCCGCTGAACGGTGCTTCGGTGCCCGCCTCGCGCAGGATTCGGTACTCCTCGTCGCTGAGTTCGTCGCGCCACTCCTCGTCCGCCTGCGGAATATCGTCGGACTCGTTGCTCATGTGAACCCATAGAGGCGTGACGGTCAAGAGTCTGTCTTCGTCGCGAGCGTATCCCGTCAGTCAGCTACCGGTGGGTCATGACGTCCGTGCTGCCGCAGTCCGGACACTGTGTCATCCGACCGAGTTTCGGGACGTCGATCCGGATCCACGCGTCGTCGCCGCCGGGTGCCTCGAAGCCGCAGTTTCGACACCGGGACGCGCCGAGTGTAGATGTGTCACTGGCCATGCACTGATATATGGTATCGAGGAACATATATTTGGTCCCGCGGTTCCTCGCGTCGGGACGGCTCGAGTCGACCATCGGTATCGTCGTGCTCGCATAACTCCGATAGCAACGGGGCTCGTCGAAGTCCCGTTCTTTAGCTGTGGTTTTGGCTGAAATAGCCGTTAGGTGTATATGCACAACGAAGTTTTTCCGCCTCGGGTTCGCTCGCTGTGCTCGCTCACCCTCGGCGCAAAAACTTCGATGAAAAAGGCCGCCTGCGCGGACTTCGTCCGCTTCGGCGGTGGACTGCTCGCAAAGCGAGCAGATGCTGACCGCGCGGTACCTGTATCGCCTATACGTAACACGACAGATAATTACCTGTCAGCAACAGGGCCCGACGACTGAAACGGTTTACACACCGATTACACGACAGTCGTGCGATCGGGTGTGCGCCGACGTTCAACGGTTACCGTACCCGCGAAGGCGAACGATCGCGACTCCGAGAACGAGAGCCAGCGCGGCGCCGGCCGTACCGGCGGCGAACCCGGGGACTGAGTCGTCCGCGTCGTCGGTGTCCGTCTCGTTCTCGACCTCGCTTCGCTCCTCGGTCAGCGAGTCGTCGGTCGCGTCGGGATCGACGCCGTCGATTACGACCGCGTCCGCGACGTCCCCGTGCTGGGCCGTTAACTCGAGTTCGCCGTGTCGTTCGATCGTCACGGTCGCCGAACCGCCGTCGTCCGTCGTCGCGACGGTCGAGCCGTCGAGAACGAGTTCGGCGTCGGCGACCGGGTCGCCGTACTCGTCGGTCACGTCGACGCCGACGGTCTCCCCGACCAGGACGCGCTCGTTGGAGGCCTCGAGCGCCACCACGGGGGCGCGCTCGACCACGTAGTCGACCTCGGTCGCGGACTCGCCGACGGTAAACTCGTGTTCGTTGCTCGCGTCGTCGTACTCGTCCGCTTCGATAACGGCCGTGTACGCCGTATTGACCGCGAGCGGGACGCTTCGTTCGCCGTCCGCGTTCGTCGAGAGCGTGGCGTCGCGTTCCCCGTCCTGCAGGATCGTGACGTCGGTCTGAAGCGGTTCCTCGAAGTAGCCGTCGGTGACCGAGACGGTGACCCGTTCGGTCCCCGACTCGAGCGCGACGGTCGTTCCGTCGTTCGATCGCAGGTCGACGGACGCCGACTCGTCGTAGTAGCCCGCCTTTTCGACGTCGACGTCGTAAGTGCCGGCCTCGATAGCCTCGGCCGTAAAGACGCCGTCGTCGTCGGTCGTTCCCGTGGCCGCGGCGCGCGTATCATCGTCCTTGGTGAGCGCGACCGTCGCGTCGGCGATCGACGCGTCGTTCTCGACGACGGTGATCTCGCCGTCGGTTTTGGAGAAGAGATCGACGGCGACCGTCGTGTGGTCGTCGACCGTCCCCACTTCCTTCGGGTTGTTCTGAACGAGGTCGTCGTGTTCGACGTCGACCTCGACGTCCGCGCCGCTCGGGACGTCGATCAGCGCCTGTCCGTTCGACCGCGTTTCCTCCGTGCGTTCGTCGTCGTCCCACGAAACCGTGACTAGCGCGCCGGCGACGGCGTTCTCATCGCCGTCGGTAACAGTCACCGTCAGTGTCACGTCCTCGCTCGCGACGGCGGTTCCGACGCCGACGAGGGGAGCAGTTAGCACGAGAACCGCGGTGAGAAGGGCGATACGATTCATAGCACCGAATGGATACCGGACTCACTTAAATTCATCCTTACTGAGTTATCAATAGATGTGCTATTATACCGAGTTGAGAAGTTTCGCCGGAGACGCACAGATTGACGGTCCCCGGTCGCCAACTACGGGACAATGACAGTCTCGCGAACCGTGGAACTCGAGGGCCACATCATCGACTCGGGGTCGATGGGCGCGTGTTTCGGCGCCGTGATGGACATGGGTGGCGAGTTCGAGGTCGAGGAGTTCGAGGTCGGGCGGCACAAACACGAGGAGACCTACTGCCGAATGCGGGTGATGGCTGACACCGAGGAGGATCTTCGGGCGATCCTCCACGAGCTCAACCAGCAGGGAGCGGCGGTCGCCGATCCCCGGGACGCGACGCTTCAGGCGGCACCGGGCGACGGGATCGTGCCGGCCGACTTCTACTCGACGACCAACCATCCGACGGTCGTCCGCGTCGACGGCGAGTGGCTCGAGGTCGAGGACGTCGAGATGGACTGCGCGCTCGTGGTCGAGCGCGAGGCGAGCGGAACCCGCGTCCACACGAAGGTACTCAACGCCGTCGAGGAGGGCGATCTCGTCGTGACGGGCGAGACCGGAATCAGAGTCGATCCGCCGGAACGACCCCGAAACGGCGGCGGTTCGTTCGGCTTCATGCAGGGCGGCGTCTCGAGCGAGCGCCCCTCCGCGTCGCTCATCGAGGAGATCGCCGACGAGATGCGCGAGGTCAACGCGAACGACGGCACCGTCCTCGTGGTCTGCGGCCCGGCGATCGTTCACTCCGGCGGCCGGGACGCGCTCGCCGACCTCGTTCGAGCGGGTTACGTCGACGCGCTTAGTGCGGGGAACGGCTTCGCGGTCCACGACCTCGAGCGGGACCTGTACGGGACGTCGCTCGGCGTCGACACGGAGAGCCTGGAGCACCCGCGGAAGGGCCACAAGCACCACATCTACACGATCAGCGAGATCGCTCGTCTCGGCGGGATCGAGGCGGCCGTCGAGGAGGGTATCGTCGACGATGGTGTGATGTACGAGTGCGTCGAGAAGGACGTCCCCTACGTGCTCGCGGGATCGATCCGCGACGACGGCCCGCTGCCGGACACGATCACCGACTCGATCGAGGCCCAGAACGCGATCCGCGAACAGGCCCAGGAGGCCGACCTCGTGCTCATGCTCTCGACGCTGTTGCACTCCGTCGCCGTCGGCAACTGTCTGCCCTCGACGACCAAAACCGTCTGCGTCGACATCAACCCCGCGACGGTCACCCAGTTGCTCGACCGCGGTAGCGCCCAGGCGATCGGGATGGTCACCGACATCGGGACGTTCATCCCGATGCTCGCCGACGACCTGCTCGAGCCATAAACCGGCACCACCGAACCGTCTAGCCGTACCTTTTGCTGAACTGTTCAGTCACAACCACACTAGTGAGGGGTAGTGGTTTTATACGGATCTGGCGTATGATCTATATCCGATCGTTGTCAGGTGGCGCTATCGGCAAAGCAAAAGCGGGGAAGATGAACCAGCAAATGCGACAGGAACATATCGAGGCAAGCGAGGCAATACAGAAGCGAACCGGGAAAACGTTCTATCTCGCGACGCGGTTTCTCCCGGATCGGGTTCGCAACGCCACGCACGTCCTCTACGCGTTCTTTCGAATCGCGGACGAAGTCGTCGACGACGCAGCGGGGGTTCCGCCCGCACAACAGCGTGCGGAACTCGAGTCGCTTCGCGCCCAGGCGCTCGGCCGTACCGAGCCGGAGGATCCGGTCCTCGAGGCGTTCCAGGAGCTTCGGCGGCGGTACGACATCGACGATCGCGAGATCGACGCGTTCATCGACGCGATGGAGACGGACATCGCCACCGGTCGGTACGAGACCTACGACGACCTCGAGACCTACATGCGCGGGTCGGCCGCGGCCGTCGGCGTGATGATGACCGCGATCATGGAACCCGACGACCCGGCGACCGCGCTCCCGCACGCGATCAAACTCGGAAAGGCGTTCCAGCTGACGAACTTCCTGCGAGACGTCCGCGAGGACGTCCTCGAGCGCGACCGGATCTACATCCCGCAGGAGACGCTCCAATCTCACGGCATCCCGGCGGCACAGATCGAGAATCTCGAGTACTCGGCGTCGTTCCGGGCGGCGATGGCGGAGGAACTCAGGCGAACGGAGCGCCTCTACCGTGAGGGCGTCGCCGGCATTCGGTACCTGCCCGAGGACTGTCAGATCCCGGTGTTGCTCTCGGCCGTCCTCTACGCGGAACACCACGCCGTCATCCGCGCCCAGGGGTACGACGTGCTCACGACGGAGCCGTCGCTCTCGACGGCTCGCAAACTATGGTGTCTCGGGAAAACGCGCTGGTACTGGCACCGGAACCAGGATCCGGAGGCGGTCTTCGACCGCGTCTCTGCGGTTCCCTCGCCGGAGCCCGAGCGCCACAGTCCCGAACACAGCGACGGCGTCCCGACACGGTAATCCGGATCGTCAGGAGACGTCTTCCTCGAGCGCCGTCGTCTCCTCGACGACGAGCCGTGCCAGCTTGCGCTTCTCGTGGACGCTGACGAGGTGGTCCTCGAGCGCCTGCTCGGGTGGCATCGTCTCGCGACAGAGCGGACACTCGACCGGTAATCGAGACGCCATACGTACGACAGAATACTCTCCGCCAAAAGGTTGTAGCTGGCAGATTCGCCGTTTCTTATGGCCCCCGAACGGGGAGACTGGATCGAGAACCGGACTCGAGTCACCTTCTCAGCGCCTGGCCGGCAGCGCCGTCCGGACGAGCGCGAGGTCGTATCGCCCCGTCCGGAACAGGCCGAGACAGAGCAGACCGGCGACGCCCGCGGCCAGCCAGTTACCGTAGAGGAGGTTAATCGTCCCCCACAGCAGGACGAAGCTCACCAGATCGTCGAGGATGAACGCGCAGGTGCGAACGCGCTCGAGCAGCGCCGTCCGGTCGAAGGCGAGGTCGACCAGGACGACCGCAACGCTCCCCGAGATAATCCAGCCGACGTAGTTCGAGAGCGGAACGCCGTAGTACGCGCCGGAGTCGAACGCCCAGAAGCCGATGGCGACGGCGGCGGGATCGAGCACGAGATCGATCGCGACGACGGCGGCGATCGCCGTCGGGATGCGAACGAGGACGGAGCCGGCCCGGTCGCCGAGCACCAGCAGCGTCAGCAGGTAGGCGTTCAACACGAGCGGGACGAAAAACAGCGGCAGCGCCGCCGGCACCTCGCCGAACAGCATCGGCCCGAGCTGGATCGTGTACTCGAAGGCGCCGTAGGGCCAGCCCGTTCGCACGCCGACGGTCTCGATGGCGTACGTGTACGCCGTCAAAACGCCGAGACAGCCGAGCGCCCGCCAACCGATTCGCGGCAGCAGGCCGACGAGCAGCGGCGAGCGCATCACCATCGTGCCGAAGAGGATCAACAGCGGATTGTACGCGAGCGGCTCCGGCAACAGCCCCTCGGCGCTCGCGATCAGCGTCACCGCGCCGACGAGGGGGAAGATCACGGCGATCGTAAAGCGGTTTTCGCGCACGAGTTGCTCGAGTCGCCGCTGAACGGTCGATCGCGTCCAATCGCTCGTTCGCGTCGTCGCCTCATCCATACAGCATCACCCAGAGGCCGCCCATCGTCAGCACCGCGCCGACGACGGTGTTGATCGCCGGAAACCACCAGTACGCCCGGTCGACGGCGACCGGGAAGAGCGCGATCGTTCCGACGAGCGCGGGATAAACCGCCATGAGCGCGCCGAGGCGGTAGTCGAGCGCGCCGAACGCGAGGGCGCCGGCGAGCCAGCACGCGCCGCAGTACGCGTAGGTCCGGCGCTCGCCGAGCACCGTCGCCGTCGTCCGGATTCCGGTCTCCCGATCGGGTCGGATGTCCGGAATCGCCGAGAACGTGTGCATTCCCATCGCCCACAGCCAGCCGCCGAGAACCGCGAGTGCGGGCGGCTGTGAGCCGGCGACTGCGGCGTACGCCGCGGCCCCCGGCATGATGTAGAGCCCGTTCGAAACCGAGTCCAGCGGCGGCGTCGTCTTGAACCGGATCGGCGGCGCGCTGTAAGCGGCTCCGAGGACGAGAAAGCCGGCGATCCACCCCCGCGCTGCCGTCGAGACCAGCGGAAGCACCGCCAGCCCGAGCGCTCCGGAGACGGCGACTGCGAGGGGGACGGAGCGCTGTCCCCGGTACCGCGCCTCTCTCTCGTCTTTCTTCGGGTTCGCGGCGTCGATCTCGCGGTCGAAGATGTCGTTGACGCCGTAGAGGAAGACGTTCGCCGGCAGGAGAAAGTAGCCGAACAGTGCGAGCACTGCCGGCGCGAACAGGTCACCGACCGACGTCGCCGCGTAGGCGACGCCGACGAGGACGGGGCCGGCCAGGTAGAGCCAGAACCGGGGTCGCGAGAGCGTCAACAGGTAGCGTAGTGGGTCGGTGCCACCCGACACCCGTCTCACCCGTGATCCTCGAGGACCTTCTCGGCGGTCAGTTCGCCGCTGATGAGACACATCGGAACGCCGATTCCGGGCGTGGTGTCCCCGCCCGTGACGTAGAGGCCGTCGACCCGCTTGGAACGGTGGGGCGGTCGAAAGAGGGCCGTCTGGCGAAGCGTGTGCGCGAGGCCGAGCGCCGTCCCGTCGTAGCTGTTGTACCGTTCCGCGAAGTCCTCGATAGAGAACTGCTCCTCGAGGACGATCCGGCCGCGCAGGTCGGTCCCCGTGCTTTCGGCGAGATCGGCGAGGATCGTCTCGCGGTACTGTTCGCGGTTCTCCGGGGTGTCCTCGAGTCCGGGTGCGATGGGGACGAGGACGAAGAGGGCGCTGTGTCCGTCGGGGGCGACGTCGTCGTCGGTCTCGGAGGGGACACAGCAGTAGTAGGCCGGATCGTCGGGCCACGCCGGCTCCTCGAAGATCTGGTCGAAGTGCTCGTTCCAGTCGGAGGGGAGGACGAGGGTGTGGTGGGCGAGTTCGTCCACGTCGCCCTCGATACCGAGGTAGAGCAGGAACGCGGAGGGAGCGTACGTGCGCGACTCCCAGTAATCGGCGTCGTACCCCCGTCGCTCGGGCGACAGCAGTTCCTGGTCGGTGTGGGGGTAGTCCGCGTTGCTGACCACGAGGTCCGGCCGCAGGGGGCCCTCCGGCGTCTCGACGACGAACGCGCCCTCCCGACCCTTGATCTGGGTCGCGGGACGGTTCGTCTCGTACTCGACGCCGAGTTCTCCTCCGAGTTCGGCGATTCCGTCGATGACGCCGCCGATGCCGTCCTCGGGGTACCAGACGCCGAGGTTGAAGTCGACGTGACTCATCAGGTTGTACAGCGCCGGCGTGTTCTTCGGGGAGCCGCCGAGGAACACCAGCGTGTACTGCATGATTTGCTGGAGCTTCGGGTGGTCGAAGTAGTCCTCGACGTGTCCCTGCATCGATCCGAGGAGGGAGAGGCCGCGAGCCTGCCGGGCGACGTCGAGGTCGAGGTAGTCCCGGAGCCGGGATCGATCCTCGTAGACGAAGTGTTCCATCCCGACCTCGTAGTTCTCCTTCGATTTCTCGAGGTAGCGCTCGAGGGCGTCGCCGGCCCCGTCCTCGTACTCCTCGAAGACGTCTTTCGTTCGCTCGAGGTCGGGCGTGATATCCACCCGATCGTCGTCTTTGAAGAAGATCCGGTAGTGGGGGTCGAGATGGGTCAGCCCGTAGTAGTCGCTCGGCGTCCGGTCGAAGGTGTCGAAAAAGCGCTCGAAGACGTCCGGCATCAGGTACCACGAAGGCCCCATATCGAACCGGAAGCCGTCGCGCTCGAGGCGGCTCGCCCGCCCGCCGAGCTGTTCGTTCTTCTCGATCACCCGCACGTCGGCACCGGCATCGGCGAGATAGCAGGCCGTCGAGAGTCCGCCGACGCCGGCGCCGATCACGACGACCGACTCACCGGCAAGCGATTGCATGGGTGTAACTGAGTGTTGGCTCGGTGATAAACGTACGTCATGTGCGCGTCGAACTCGAGCCGGAAGCCGGTTTCGGACCGGTCGGAACCCGACCGGATTCCGCGACCGTAATGCTCGTATTCGTCGGCAATTCGGCGGTAGTCTGCGCACAGATGCCAAGCCCTTAGTTGGTCTGTGGATTCGATTCCAGTAATGGCCGATCCCGAACGTGAGCACGCTCGTTCTCCACGCGAGGCGGACGACACCGCTTTCTCCGACCCCGGTCGAACGGACCCGAACGACTCGGACCGAAGTGACTCGGTCCGCGACGCGGTCGAACGGTCCAGAAGCGGCGCGCCCGCGGTCGGATCGGTCGTTCGGGACCGGTTCTCCTCCGACGAGGTCTTTCAGCGAATCGTCGCGGCCGCCGACGAGGAGGTCACGTCGGGCCGACGCGAACTGTTCTTCAGCGGTATCGCCGCCGGGTTCGCGATCACCATCACGTTCCTCCTCTACGCCTCTCTGTACGGTGCGACCGACGGACACTCGATACTGAGCGCCCTGCTGTACCCGCTCGGATTCATCTACATCATCATCGGGGGCTATCAGCTGTACACCGAGAACACGCTTCCGCCGGTCGCGCTCACGCTCGAGCGATTGGCCAGCGTTCCGGCGCTCTTGCGCCACTGGACGATCGTCCTCATCGGGAACTTCGTCGGCGCCGTCATCGGAACGGCGGTGCTCGCGTGGGGCGGCGTGTTCGAACCCGAGGCGGCCGAGGCGGCGGTACACCTCGGTATGCACGGCGTCGAAACGCCGTGGTGGGACCTGTTCTTCAAGGCGGCCTTCGCCGGACTGATCGTCGCCGGCGTCGTCTGGGTCACGTTCGCGTCTCGCGATACGATCTCCCGGCTCGTGGTCGTTTACCTGGCCTTCCTCGCGATTCCGATCGGAAACCTGTTTCACGTGGTCACGTCGTTCGCGGAGATGTCCTACGCGGTCTTCGCCGCGGATCTCCCCTTCACCGTCGGTCTCTCCCAGTTCGTGTTGCCGGTACTGCTCGGAAACACCATCGGCGGCGTGCTGCTCGTGACCGTCGTCAACTACTACCAGACGAGCGAGGAGCGCCTCGAGTCCGCGCGCTTCGCGGGCAGCGTTCGACGCCTTTCGGTCAGCGAGATGGCGCTGGGAGGATTCGCCGGTCGCTCGTACGTTCCGCTGGTCGATACCGCCGAGACGACGGCGGGCGACGACGACTCCTACCGGGTGGTGGTGCCGATCGCGAACCCGCGTACCGAATCCCCGCTGGTCGACCTCGCCGCCACCATCGCCGACAAGCACGAATCCGCAACCGTTCACGTCGTCCACGTCGTCCAGCTTTCCGAGGTTCGGCAATCCGAAATCGGCGGCGGCCAGCACCGGCGAATCGTCGCCGAATCCGAGGACTTGCTCGAGGGCGTCCACGAAGCGGTCGGCGACTACGACCTCGAGTGCGAGACCTCGACGGTCGTCTCCCACCGGTCGTTCGAGGAGATATTCACCATCTCGAGGCGCGAGAACGCCGATCTCGTCGTGATGGGGTGGGACGCGAATCACCTGTGGGGCGCCGCCCGCGCTGATCGGCGACTCGACGAGTTAACCGGGAATCTTCCCTGTGACTTCCTCGTACTCAAGGAGCGTGGATTCGACCCCTCGCGGATCCTCTTGCCGACGGCCGGCGGTCCGGACTCGGATCTGAGCGCTGAGGTAGCGCGGACCCTCCGTTCGGCGCTCGGTTCGACCGTCTCGCTCCTGCACGTCGTCGACGCGCCCGACGAGCGCGAGGCGGGCGAACGGTTCCTTCGGGAGTGGGCCGCCGATCACGATCTGGACGACGCCGTGCTCACGGTCGACGATTCCGGCGACGTCGGAGACGCGATCTCCCGCGAGGCGGACGACCATACACTGTTGGTCATCGGCGCAACCGAGCGCGGCCTGCTCGCGCGTCTCGTAACCGGCTCGCTCCACTTCGACGTCGTCAACACGGTCGACTGTTCGGTGTTGCTCACGGAGCGGCCGACGGAGCGGACGCTCTATCAGCGGCTGTTCGGACGGTAACGCGACGGCCCGCCGGGTCGCGAGCGCCGACCGCGTCGATGCTTTCCTGTAGACCCCCACCGTACGTCGGCCATGGACGAGCAGACAGTCGTCGTGACCGGCGGGACGCGCGGTATCGGACGCGCCGTTGCCAACGCGTTCGCACGGGAGGGTGCGACCGTCGTGGTCGGCGCTCGAGACGGGGACGCGGTCGAGGAGACGGTCGCCGAACTCGAGGACGCCGGAACGACGGCGGCGGGCGTTCGGACGGACGTCCGCGACGAGTACGACGTGGAGCGGCTGGTCGAGACCGCGTCGCGAACCGGCGACGAGCAGGGGATCGACGTCGTCGTCGCCGCAGCCGGCGTCTATCACGGAGACCCGGGTCACACGTCGACGGACCGGGAGTCCTACGCGGCGTTCGACGACCACTGGCGCACGAACGGCCGCGGGGTCTTCGCAACGATCCACGAGTCCCTGGCGCACCTCAACGAGGGCGCGCGGGTGCTCGTTCCGACGGGATCGATCGCTCGTGAGACGAAACCCGGCTACGGCTCCTACGCGATCTCGAAGGCGACGGCCGAGGCCGTCGTGCGCGGGTTCGCAGCCGACACGGACCACGTCGTCGGCTGTCTCGATCCGGGCCAGGTCGCGACGGGGCTCGCCGGCGGTCAGGGGCGCGAACCCGAAGACGTCGCCGGGATGTTCGTCTGGGCCGCGACCGACGCACCTGGGGACGATCTGAACGGGACCACACTCGGCCTCCGCGAGTGGAAGCAGGCTACACGGTGAGCGTTACGCGTCCTCGTCGCGCTGGACGTGCTCGCGAGCGAACTCGGACAGCGAGTCCCAGTCGAGGTCGTCGCCGAGGTCCTCGAGGGTCTCGCCGAGCGTCTCGCGGGGCTCGAGTTCACGCTCGGTCTCCGGCCGGTCGACGACCGTCTCGTTGGCTTCGTCGTACTCTCCCTCGAAGACGGACTTGTTCGCCGTATCGAAGAACATGGGGTTCCCCTTGGCCGTCGATCCGACGTACTCGACGTCGTCCTCCCTGTGATCGTCGAACTTCACCGCGGCGTCGTACCTGGAGTCGTACATGTCGAACGCTACGACAGCCGCTCGGTCAAACGTTTCCGTTGCAAGAGACTGCGTTCGCCGTCCGTCGAGACGCGACGGCGTCTCTCCAGTCGCTCGAATAGTATCAAATAGCTCCGTTCTGAGGCGTCGCTACGCGACGTGAACGTAAATTAGTCGATGTGGCCTTCGCGACGCAGCTGGTCTGCGTCCTGACTGGTGTAGCGCCACTCGATGGTGGCCTTCTCGTCTTGCCAATCCCACGGCTCGGCGACGACGATGTCGTCTTGTTCGATCCAGGTGCGGTATTTCATCCGCCCGGGAATGCGGCCGAGGCGCTCTTCGCCGTCCGCACACCGGAGCTGGACGTGGTTTCCACCGAGGTGTTCGGTCACGACGGCGAATACTTCATCGCTGTTGGGCATACGGAGGTTCCGTCGCCCGGAGTTTTCTGTCACAGTTACCCTACGAGGGGAATACGTTTAAATGGTTGGAGAGGCGTGGTATCGTGACTCGTGGGAACAGGGCGCCCGATTTCCACCGGTACCTACAGCTCTCGGTCCGAATCCGGGTTCTCGAGTTCCCACAGCAGTTCCGGCAAAAAGGCCTCGAGGTTGTCGATAACCGTCCGGTCGCTGACGTTCAGGCCCTCGCAGTGCTCGTGCGCGGAGTCTCGAATGTCGACGTGAAGGTCGCCGTCCTCGAGCCAGACGCCGAGCGGAAAGACCGAACACCGGGTCGGCTTCCAGTCCTCCTCGAGGTGGAGCGAGCAGAGCCCGTCCTCCCGAAGGAAGGCGCAGGCACAGCCGTCCTCGGCGACGTGTTCGTCGCGGTCTTTCTCCTCGCGGGTGACGAACTTCTCGCCGCGGAAGTCGGTCGTCGTCTCGACGAGGTTCGCTCGCTGGGCGAGTTCGAGGAGGTCCCGGTCGTAGAGCAAGACCCCGTGCTGGCAACACCAGGTGCAGTCGTCGACGCACTCGAAGGTGAGTTCGGGATCGAACTCGACGACCGCCTCGCGGCCGGGGTAGACTTCGACGCGGTGGGAACTCTCCGTGCTCACGTCAGCGGAGACGGGCCGAGTGCGGAAGTGCGTTGCTTTCCCGGATTCGAGGCGGTCACTCGATCTCGAGAGCGTCGAACTCGTCGCCGCCTCCCTGCAGACCGTCGATCGAGTCGGTTCATTCGCTCGGATCGACGACCGTATTCCGGAGGGTTCCGACGCCCTCGTAGGTGATCTCGACCGTTTCACCGGGTTCGACGAGTCCGGGGTTGGCGGGGCTGCCGAATGCGACGACGTCGCCGGGACGGAAGGTGAACCGTCGCGAGAGGTAGGCGACGACTTCGTAGGGGTCGAACAGCATCAGCTCCGTGTTCGCCTCCTGGCGGCGCTCGCCGCCGACGTCCGTGTGCATGTCGATCCTCGTGGGATCGAGGTCCGTCTCGAGCCACGGGCCGAGCGGCCCGGAGCCGTCGAAGGCCTTCCGCGCGGTCCGACCCTGCTGGTCGAGCGCGTCCACGTCGTTCATGATCGTGTAGCCGCGCACGACGTCGGCCGCCTCGGACTCTGAGACATCGTGGCAGCGCTCGTCGATGACGGCGGCGAGTTCGCCCGCGTAGGTCAACTCGTTCGTAAAGTGTGGGTAGGGGACCGGCTCTTCGTGGGCCAGCAGCGACGCCGGCGGCTTGATGAAGAAGTCGGGCTCCTCGGGCCGGTCGTACTCCATCTGCGCCAGGGTCGCCGCGTAGTTACGGCCGACGCAGTACAGCGCCGAGGGCTCGCAGGGCGGGAGCAGTTTGCCGTCGGTGCCGACCTCGTAGCTGCCGTCGTCGGCGTGCACGACGCCGTCCTCGTATCGTCCGGTAACCGGTCCGTCGGGGGTCGCGATCCTCGCGAGTCGCATTGGGGGGAATCGCGACGTCCAGCCGCGTAGAGCTAACGGTTTGATTTCGAACGTGTCGTTCCGTCCCGTGTTACGTTTTTGCTGCTACTCGTCGGAGCCACCGTCGCATGTCCGAGCACGACACCGACGTTCTAGTTTCGGCGGATTGGGTCGAAGACCACCTGGACGAGTTCCAAGACGACGATCCCGGCTACCGTCTCGTGGAGGTCAACAGTCCCGAATCGCCCGACGAGGGCGACTTCCCCTCTCGGTACGACGAGGGCCACATTCCCGGCGCGATCGGAATGCAGTGGGACGAGGACCTCTCCGATCAGGATCAGCGGGACATCCTCAAGAAGGACGACTTCGAGGCCGTCGTCGGCGAACACGGGATCAGCGAGGACTCGACGGTCGTCTTCTACGGCAACGGCTGGATCCCCAACTGGTTCGCGCTGTTCGCCTACTGGGAGTTCAAGTATTACGGCCACGACGACGCCCGCATCCTCGACGGCGGGAAGGATTACTGGGTGAACGAGGACTACCAGCTCACTGACGAAGAACCCGGTTTCGACGCCGTCGAGTACACCGCCAAGGGTCCGTTCGAGAATATCCGCGCCTACCAGGACGACGTCGATAAAGCCCGTGAAGCCGGCATTCCGATGGTCGACGTCCGCTCGCCCGAGGAGTTCTCGGGAGAGATCATCGCCCCCGAAGGGCTGCAGGAGACCGCCCAGCGCGGCGGTCACATCCCCGGCGCATCGAACGTCCCGGTGAAGACGAACCTGCGCGACGACGGTCGGTTCAAAGGGCCCGACGAACTCGAAGAAATGTACGCCGACGAGGGGATCGACGGCGACGAGACGGTCGTCACCTACTGTCGCGTCGGCGAGCGCTCCGCGATCGCGTGGTTCGCGCTCCACGAGTTGCTCGAGTACGAGGACGTCCACAACTACGACGGATCGTGGACGGAGTGGGGGAATTTGATCCGGGCGCCGATAGAGAAAGGCGAGGGCGACTGAGTGTAACGAAGGTGCCCTCGAAAAAGCGAACGGGGAGCGTCGGTGACCCGTGAGTAAGGCGAGGGCGGCGACTGAACGGAGTGAAGCCCTCGGAGAACACGAGCGAGGAACGGACGTGACTCACGAGAAAGGCGCGGGAGAGTGAGCGCAGCGAACGAAGCGACTGAACGACGTGACGAAACCGCCCAAAACAAATCAGTCCGGAACTGCGACGTGCGAAGCTAGCGTCGGTCTACGTTTCGTCTTCGACTTCCCACTCGAGCGTCACGGTGAGCTCCTCGCGGTTGCCGCCGAGCATCGGCGATCGCTCCTCGACTTCGATGCCGTACTCGAGAACGGATGCCGGGCTCAGCGCCAACGTCTTGTTTCCCACGTGCACGTCGGCCGGACCCTCGCCACGGATCTCGCGGGCGAGTTCCTGCAACAGATCTGCTGCTTCGTCGCGGGAGACGTCCTCTTTGTAATCGGTTGTTTCGGCCATGTGATACTAGCCACCGAATTGACGTAAATAGGTTGGCGCCGAATGGGCAGGCTCGTCGTCCCGCCGACACGAGCGGATCGCCGAACGCGGGTTCCCGATCGGTCGCTCCGCTCATCGGAGCAGATCGACGAGGTTGCGGTACCGAATATCCGCCCACGCCGATTCCTCGAGTTCGAACCGCTCGAACAGGTCGAACTGCGGGGTCTCCTGACCGGGGTGGAGGTAGTCGGTGCCGAACACCAGCTGATCGGCGTGTGTCTCGAGAAACGGCTGGGCGAACGTCTCGTCGCGGGAGAGCGCGTTCCATCCGGACAGTCCGGAGAGATCGCCGTAGACGTTGTCGTACTCCGCGAGCAGGTCCGGGACGCGGCCGGGTTCGTCGATCTCGCCTTCCGGGTATCTGCCAAGGTCAGCCTCGCTGACGTCCGCGGCGGTGTGCGACCACCAGCCGTGAGCGTGCGCGATGAAGTCGACCTCGGGAAACGAGGCGAGTACGGACTCGAGTCGCGGGAGGCCGACCTCGTCCATCATCGCCTTCTCGTCGGTGTGGAAGAGGATCGGCAGGTCGTACTCGGCGCACAGTTCGTAGATCGTCTCGAGGCGCGAGTCGTCGATCGGGACACCGGCTTTCAGTTCGCCGAAGCCGCGGGCTCCCCGGTCGACGTACCGCTCGAGCAGCGCTTCGGCGGTGTCGGGCCCGTAAACGAGGGTTCGCGGATCGACCGTACAGAACGGAACGAGGCGATCGGGATAGGACCCGACCTGCTCGAGTACCCACGGACTCGAGGCGGGGACCGGGTAGCTCTCGGGGGAGTCGAGCGCCAGAACGACGGCGCGATCGATCCCGTTCTCGTCCATCCAGGACACCAGTCCCTCGGCGGAGAGCGGCTCTCGATCAAGCGTCGCTTCGGGAATCAGGTGAGTGTGCGCGTCGATCAGCGGCAGGTCGTCGACGTCGTCCTGTGGTGCATCGGTTCGGCCACCCGGTTCGGCGTCCGGTTCGCGATCCGTCGCACCGGCTGACCCTACCGCGCCGGTCGCGCCAGCGGCGGCGAGTCCGGCGGTTCGCTCGAGAACGTCACGTCGCATCGAACCTCGTTCGAGACGCGTTCCGTTTCCCTCGGCAGTGTCCTCTCGCTGACCGATAGCTGTCGTCGTGATCGCTCTCGAGTCGGTCCCCGAAGTTCGACCGTCGTCGATCCCGTCTCGAGCGTTCGTCATACGAGTCGTCCGACGACCGCCGTAAAAACGCCCCGGGGGAGCAGTCGTGAGACGGACAGGTCGCGAACGGAGAGCGTCGGAACGCGGAGAACGAGTCCGTTGGCGAGGTCGTGTCGGGATCCGACGCCGAGGTTGTTGAGGTCGGTTCCGGGACGTGGGATGCGCTTTCGGAGCGGCTGTGCGTGTGGATTCGCTCGACGCGACATCCTCCGGCTCCTGCCACGAGCCTCGGGCGAGACCCCTCATAGCAAACAACTCTTATCGTGGTATGGGTATACAATACACGTGACGATATTTCATGAAGAAACTGATCAACGATCCCGAAACGGTCGTCGACGAAATGCTCGAGGGAATGGTCGCAGCCCATCCGGAACTGCGGCGACTCGAGGGGACGGAGGTCGTCGTCCGAGCCGACGCTCCCGTAGAGGGGAAAGTCGGTCTCGTCTCCGGAGGCGGGAGCGGACACGAGCCGACCCACGCGGGCTACATCGGTGACGGAATGCTCGACGGCGCGGCCGCCGGTGAGGTGTTCACGTCGCCGACGGCCGACCAGTTGAGCGAGATGATCCAGGCCTGTGACGGCGGCGAGGGCGTCCTCTGCGTCGTCAAGAACTACGAGGGGGACGTGATGAACTTCGAGACGGCCATCGAGATGGCGGAGATGGAGGCCGATGCGGACGTCGAGTACGTCGTCGTCAACGACGACGTCGCCGTCGAGGACTCACTGTACACGTCGGGCCGCCGCGGCGTCTGCGGCACGATATTCGTCCACAAGGTCGCGGGTGCGATGGCTCGGCGGGGCGGCGATCTCGAGGAGATCAAACGCGTCGCCGAGAAGACGAACGATCGCGTTGGAACGATGGGAATGGCGCTCACGTCGTGTGTCACGCCCGAAAAGGGCGAGCCGACGTTCGACCTCGGCGAGGACGAGATCGAACTCGGAATCGGCATTCACGGCGAACCGGGGACCGAACGCACGGAGATCATGTCCGCCGACGAGATCACGGACCGCCTCACCGAAACCGTGCTCGAGGACCTCGACCTCGAGTCTGGCGCGGAGGTCGCGACCATCGTCAACGGGATGGGGGGCACACCCCTGATGGAGCTCTACGTCGTCAATCGCCGGTTGCAGGACCTGCTCGACGATCGCGGACTGGAGACGTGGGACGCCTGGGTCGGCGACTACATGACCTCGCTCGACATGATGGGTTGCTCGATCACGGTACTCGAACTCGACGACGAACTGAAGGAGTTGCTCGCCGCTCCGGCCGAAACGCCCGGACTGACCGTCACGGAGGATCGGTGAGATCAGAATGGATCGGGAAACCCAGTCCGAGGCGGTCCGCGAAGCGGTCGAGGCGGCCGCAGATCGGTTCGAAGCGGAGAAAACCCACCTGACCGAACTGGACTCCGCGATCGGCGACGCGGACCACGGTGCGAACATGAATCGCGGGTTTCAGGCCGCCCTGGAACGGCTCGAGGACGCCGACGACGAACCCGCGGAGCTCGTCAAGACGACCGGCGTCGCGCTCGTCTCGGAGGTCGGCGGCGCCTCCGGGCCGCTCTACGGCGGCTCGTTGATGAAGGCGAGCCAGGAACTCGAGGACGGGATCACCGACGAGACGACGGTCGCGTTCGCCGAACGATACCTCGAGACGGTCGAGGAGCGGGGGAAGGCGTCCGTCGGCGACAAGACGATGGTCGACGCGCTCACGCCGGCGGTCCACACCTACAAGAAATCGATCGAGGTCGACGACTGCGAGCCTCTCGAGGCGCTCGGAAGGGCCGTCGACGCCGCCCAGCGTGGCGTCGCGTTTACCACGCCGATACGGGCCAGGAAGGGGCGTGCGTCGTACCTCGGCTGGCGATCCGTCGGCCACCAGGACCCCGGTGCGACGAGCACGCTCTATCTGCTCGAGGAGGTGTTCGAGGTCGCCGCGGAGTATCTGGACGGCGACGTCGAGATGGACGCCGAAGCGGACGTCGACCCCGAGGAACTGGAGGAGGCCGCCGTCGACGACGACAGTGGAGGTGCCTGATGGTCGGTATCGTCGTCGTCTCACACAGTCGACGGGCCGCCGACGGCATCCGCGAGATCGCCCAGGAGATGGGTGGCGATGCCCGAATCGAGGCCGTCGGCGGGACGGAAGACGGTCGAATCGGGACGACCCCGGGACCGATCCGGGAGGCGATCGAGGCCGTCGGACGCGAACACGGCGTCGTCGTCCTCGTCGATCTCGGCAGCGCCGTGATGAACGCCGAACTCGCGATCGAGGAGGCCGCCGTCGGCGAGGTGGCCATCGCCGACGCGCCGATCCTCGAGGGGGCACTCAACGCGGCCGTGGCGGCGACGTCGCCGAGCGCGACCGTCGAGACGGTTCGCCAGGCGGCGGAAAGTGCAGCCGACGTTTCGAAGGTGTAGCACGCTGGCGCGGTCGAAAGTGGCGAAGCCCGGCCACCCGGTCGGTCCCCTCAGTTCTCGAGCACGAGGAACGTTCGAGCGCCGCGGTGCTCGAGCGAAACGGCGTCGGTATCGACGTTCGCGTCGACGAACTCCGAGATGCCGTCCGCGTGCAGGTCAGTGACGTCGATACGCTGTCGCTCCGCCTCGACGGTCGATCGGGTCTCTGCCAGTTCGTCTCGCTCGCTCCGATCCTCCATTCGGTCCACGATTAGCGTCATACCTACCAGTTCGATTGACAGTACGTCAAACCGATCCGTCCGGAGTGAAAGTGAAAGTGTGGTGCTACACACCGACTCGCGGGGACATCGCACTCAGCGTTCGAAGATTTCTCGGAACCGTAACCAGTTTCGTTAGCCGAGGGATTTGAGGTCGACTCGGCGTGACCCGTCGGCGGTTTCGAGAGCAACCGTCTCGACGATCGCCTTCCGTGCTCGCTCCTGCCACGCCCCGACCCGTTCGGCGTGTCGCTTTCGAACCTCCTCGGTTTCGTCCGGCGCAGCGTCCTCGAGTGCGTTCTCGAGGCGGGGATACGCCGCCAGTACGTCGTCCTCGATGACGTCGTCGGGCGAGAGGTGGACCGCGCCGGTGAGGTGCGCGTCGTCGACGCGGTAGACGTGGATCCGGGCTCGCATCCGGCCGTGGAACGGCGGCGTCACGCGAAGGACGGCCTCTCCGGGGTTCTCCCGGCCGTAGACGAAGGCGTCGACGGCGTCGTCCGGCGAGACGGCGATCGAGCGAATCGCTGACGGGTCCTCGTCGTCCATCGTTCCGGTGTACGTCTCGAGGCGGTTTAACCTCCGTGTCGAGAGGCGGCGCCGCGAGACGCCGATCCGACCTCGAGGAGTCTCCTCGGATGCTCGTCGGGTTTCGTCATTTGGTAATAGATCAGATACGTCTCAGTATGCGCTGATTTACTCCGGGATACTTCCGCTTGCAAGAGGTAGGTTCATGCACTCGCTCGCTATTTGGGCGGTCGGTGAGCACCGATGGCGAACCATCCATCCGGTTCGGCGTACCAACTCGACGAGCTCGATCGGCGAATCCTCTACGAGTTAATGGCCGACGCTCGAGACGCGTCAGCGCCGGTCATCGCCGACCGAATCGACGTCTCGCCGGGAACCGTCCGGAACCGCATCGAGCGGCTCGAGGAGCGCGGCGTCATCACGGGCTATCACGCCCACGTCGACCTCGAACGAACCGACGGGCGCCTGGCGACGCTCTTCATGTGTAGCGTCCCGTTCGCGGACCGGAAGACGGCCGCGCGCGCCGCCTACCAGATCCCGGGCGCCGTCAACGTCCGGATACTGATGGGCGGCCGCCGGAACTTTCACGTCCTCGCCGTCGGGGAAAACGCTCGAGACCTCCGTCGCATCGGGACGACCCTCTCGGAGATCGGGATCGAGATCGAAGACGAGATGCTCGTCGAGAACGACGAGGTGCGCGCGTACGAACCGTTCGGTCCCGACGGGACGCGGTCGGCGATTCCCGCCACCTTCATCGACCTCTCGGGGGACTCCGAGGTCGTCGAGTTGACGGTACAGTCCGACGCGCCGATCGCGGGCGTCGCGCTCTCCGACGCGGCCGAGAACGGGCTCCTCGACGAGGATCCGCTCGTCGTCTCGATCACCCGCGACGACGAGCTGCTCACCCCGCACGGGGACACGACGATCCGGCCGGCCGACGTCGTGACGGTGTTCTCCTGCGGCGGCGTCGAGGACGAAACGATTCGCGCGTTCGTCGGCGCGGAACGCGGAGGTGTCCGCCGATGACGCAGCCGGTGTTCGAGCGCATCCTGCTGCCGATCGCCGAAGAGAGCGACGCCGAAACGACGTGCGAGGCGGTGGAACCCTCCCTCGAACCGGACGGGGACGTGGTCGTCGTGCACGTCATCGAGAAGACGGAGGGCGGACCGGACAAGGCGCCGTTCGACGCCAGACGCCAGCAAGCCGAGGCGATCTTCGAGATCGTCCGCGATCGGCTCGGCGACACCGCACACGAGGTGCGGACGGAGCTTCGGTACGGTCCGGACGTCGTCGACGAAATCCTCGACGCCGCCGCGGCGTTCGACGCGACGGCCATCGGGTTCACGCCGCGACCGGGCAGCCGGTGGATCAAACTCCTCTCCGGAGATCACGCCCACCGGTTGACGGCCGAAACCGAGTTGCCGGTCCCGGTCTTACCCCGGCCGGACGGAGAGACTCCCGAAATCCCAGAAGCCGCCCCGGCCGAGGACGCCGACGAGCGGCCCCACCGGGTGCTCGTTCCGATCGACGGATCGACGCGCTCCTGGGAAGCCGTCGAGCACGCGTGCTCGGTCTATCCCGGCGCCGACCTGACGGTTCTACACGTCGACAAAGTCGGGAGTCCCGGCGTCTACGATTCGATGGCGAGCGGTCCCTCGATCGATTTCAACGCGGGCGAACAGCGGCGGAAGCGAGCGATTTCGCGGCTGTTCGACGAGGCGCGCGAAATCGCGGCGGAACACGGCGTCGGACTCTCGACGATAACGCTCTCCGGAAACGTGGTGAGCTCGATCGTCACCTGCGCGGAGGAGACCGACGCGGACCTCGTCGTCGTGGCGAGTCACGGTCGAACCGGGCTCAAGCAGAAGCTGCTCGGCAGTACGACCGAGTCGGTCGTTCGCCGCTCGACGGTTCCCGTCACCGTCGTCCGATAACCGGCGACGGCGAGTATTATTGCGATACCCGAACTATCAACACCGAAAACAGTGATCGAAAGCACGTATCCGATGCGCCCTCCGGGACAGACCTGGTCGTCGGTCCTCGAGCTGCGTTCTCCGCTGGCGACGGGCCCCTCGCTGCAGCCGCCGTTCGAGGATCCCGTTCTCATCTTCGGACTCGCGATGGTAATCTTCCTCGTCGCGCCGCTCGTCCTCAAGCGCTACCGCCTGCCGGGGATCGTCGGCATCATCCTGATCGGTGCCGCGATCGGCCCCAACGGAGCGAATCTGCTCGAGCGCGACGACACGATCCAGCTGCTCGGCGAGGTCGGGTTGGTCTACCTGATGTTCATCGCGGGGCTCGAGATCAACCTCAACCAGTTCATCGAGTACAAGGATCGCAGCATCGTCTTCGGGTTGTTCTCGTTCGTGATCCCGCAAGCGGTCGGGACCGTCGTCGGCGTCTACGTGCTGGAGCTGACGTTCGCGGCGGCGTCGCTGTTCGCGGCGATTTTCTCCTCGCACACGCTGCTCGCCTACCCGGTCGTCAACCGCCTGGGGATCGCGAAGAACGAGGCGATGACGGCGACGATCGGCGGTACGATCCTGACGGACACGCTCGCGCTGCTCGTGCTCGCGGTCGTGGTCGCGTCGGTCGGCGGCGCGCTCGACGCCGCCTTCTGGACGCAGCTCGCGGTCGGGCTGACGGTCTTCTTCGTCGGCGTCTGGCTGCTCGTGCCGCGACTCGGCCGGTGGTTCTTCCGGAGCCACTCCGAGGAGAGCTACTTCGAGTTCCTGTTCGTCATGGCCGTGCTGTTCCTCTGTGCGTTCCTCGCCGAACTGGTCGGCGTCGAGCACATCATCGGCGCGTTCCTCGCGGGGCTCACGCTCAACCGGCTGATTCCCGAGACGGGTCCGCTGATGAACCGGATCGAGTTCGTCGGCAACGCGCTGTTCATCCCCTTCTTCCTGCTCTCGGTCGGGATGCTCGTCGACGCCCGCGTTCTCCTCGAAGGGTTCGACACGCTCCTCATCGCCGGCTCGCTGATCGTCATGGTCGCCGTGACGAAGTTCGCCGCGTCGTGGGCGACGGGGCGGATCTACGGCTACGATCGGGACGAAGTGCTCGGCATGTTCGGCCTGTCCGTCGGACAGGCGGCCGCCGCGCTCGCGATCGTCCAGATCGGTTTCGACGCCGAGATTCCCGGCTTCGATCAGAACATGATCAACGGCGTCGTCCTGATGATCCTCGTCGTGAGCCTCGTCAGTCCCGCGCTCGTCGAACGGGCCGGCGGCGCGCTCGTTCGCTCGCGGGAACGCGAGGCGTACGATCCGAGCGACACGCCGCAGCGGATCCTCGTTCCGGTCTCGAAGGGCTCGAAGCACGTGGAATCGCTCCTGAACCTCGCATTCACAATCCGCAACGAACGCGCCGAGGAGCCCATTCACACGGTCTCGGTCGTCCGGCCGGATCGAAACACCCGGACCGAAGCGCAGGTCGCCGAGGCCGAGGACGTCCTCGAGGGCGTCGAGGAGTACGCGTCGGGTGCGGAGGTTCCGATCGAAGATCACACCCGGATCAACCACAATATCGCGTCCGGCATCGTTCGCTCGGCGGCCGAAAACCGGATCACGACGCTCGTCATCGGGTGGGACGGCGCCCGGTCGCGAGCCCAGAACGTCTTCGGCCACATCATCGACCAGGTCCTGATCCGGACCGCACAACTGACGCTCGTCGGACGGGTTCGCGAACCGCTCAATACGACGCAGCGGATCGTCCTCGTGCTTCCGCCGGGGATCGATCGCAACGACGGCTTCTACGAAGCGCTACACACCGTCAAACTCGTCTCGGAGGATACGGGAGCGCCGATTCGCGGGCTCGCCGTCGGCGGCGACCCGGAGCAGTTCGAACGACTGTTCTCGCTCGTCGAACCCGAGGCACCCGGCGAGTTCGAGAAAATAGCCGATTGGAAGGAGCTGCTCGCAACGTTACGTGACGAGGTGCGCTCGGACGACCTCGTCGTCTGTATAAGCTCGCGTCGAAACGACATCGGATGGCACTCCGAGCTGCAGACGCTGCCCAAGAGCATTTCGACGCTCACCGACGGGAACTTCGTCATCATGTACCCCGCGACCGAGGAGCGAGCCGACGATCGGCGGTTCCTCCGGCTGTCGTAGGCGTCGGCGCCGCTCGGTCACGTCCCGTCGGGACCCGGCTCGGATCGCGGTCGAACCGGCGCCGTCCGAACGTCGGTCGAGACGCCGTATTTCGCGTCCTCGACCGAGTCGGGGAGGGCGACGTCGGTACCGTCGTAGTGGGCCCGCAACGAGGCCCGAACGGCGTCGCGAACGCAGGCTCGAGTCGCCGCGCCGACGGCGGTCCCGCTGCCCGAGAACGCCGCGGCGGGACCGGCCGGATCGTGTCCGACGATCACCGCGTCCGTGGTCGTTCCCGGAAACCCGGTCTCCGCGAGCAGCGTCGCCGCCTTCGCCTCGGCGGCGACCGTGAGCACGTTCGGGAGGGCACCCTCGGAAAGCCGTCGGGTCGTGTAGACGACGAGGTTGACGGTTCCCGTCGGCGGCTCCGTCGCCGACTCGTCCGTCTTCGGCGCATCCGTGTCGGGAAGTGAGCCGTCCGCGGGATCCATCGGCAGGGCCGCCGGGTTCGAGACGCCGGCGGTCGCGTAAACGGTCACCGGCCCGCAGCGGGCGCCGCGCGCGTCCGCGACGTCGACACCCGTGAACAGGACGGGCCCCGAATTCGCGAACCCGGCCCGCTCGAGTCGCTCGCTCGCGTACCGCTCGAGGTCGGTCCGCTCCCATCCCTCCGGGACCGAAACGTTGTACGCGCAGTCGGCCTGCCAGCGGCCGCCGTTCCAGCCGGTCGAGAGCCACTCGGCGTCCGAGCGGCGAAGCTGGAACACGCCGTCGCGGTATCGGGCGTATTCGCCCCCTTCAGCGGGAGTATCGGTCATGAGTCAGCGCCGAGCGCCGCGAGCAGTCGGTCGTTCGCCGCGCGGCCCTTGACGGCGACCCGGACGTGCGAGTCGAGCCCGCGGAAGGTCGTGGCGTCTCGGACGGCGACGCCGCGCTCGCGTGCCGTCTCGAGCACGTCGGAGACGTCGCGGTCGCCGACGTCACACAGGAGGTAGGGCGCGTCCGACGGGACGACCGTAAACCGACTCGAGAGTGCATCTCGAACGCGGTCGCGCTCTCGATGGACGCGGTCGCGCGTCTCCCGGACGAACGCATCCTGACGCAGACAGTGGGTGCCGACGCGTGCAGCCGGCGTCCCGAGCGACCAGGTGCGACGAGCCGTCTCGAGCGAATCGCGCCGCTCTCCCGTCGCGACCGCGAAGCCGGCCCGGAGGCCGGGGCGACCGAACAGTTTGGTGAGCGAGCGCGCAACCACGACGTGGCGGTGGTCCAGTTCGGCCGCCGACGGCAGGTCGGTAAACCCCAGAAACGCCTCGTCGACCAGCAGCGTCGCGCCCGCCTCGCCGCAGCGAGCCGCGAACGATGCCAGCGCGTCGGGATCGACCGCCCGACCGGTTGGGTTGTTCGGAGTACAGACGACGGCCAGCGCGACGGTCTCGAGCACGTCGGTTCGAATCTCGAGCAGGTCGGTGACGCGCGTAAACACGGGCGTCGCCCCTTGGAGACGGACCTCGCGGGCGTACTCGCCGAAGCTCGGGTAGGGGACGAGCGCGTCGTCACCCGGCTCGAGCGAGCACTCCATCGCCAGCCGTATCGCCGCGAGTCCGCCCGGCGTGGGAACGACGCGCTCGGGCTCGCAGCCGACGAAATCGGCCGCGGCGGCTCGGTACTCGGGGTAGACGTCGTCCGGGTAGCGACGGGACGCTTCGAGGGCCTCCCGGTAGACCTCGGCGGTTCCCTCGGGCGCCTCGGGGTTGGTGTTCGCCGAGAAGTCCAGAATCTCGCGGTCGGGTTCGCCGCCGTGGGGCACCCGCACCCCCGTGCGAATCGCGTCAGGATCCATGCGCCCCCTCCGGCGGTTCGGTTGGACGGTCGTCGTCGGCCCCGTTTTCGTCTTCGATGCCGAGTCGCACACAGGCGGCCTCGAATCGGTCCCTGACCGCCGCCATCCGATCGTCGGGAACGAGCGAGAGCGCGCCGCCCATCGCGACCCCCTCCTTCGCCTCGCCGGCGCAGTAGCGCGCCATCGCGACGTGGTCGCGCTCGTCGAAGCCGGGATCGGTCACGGTCAGATCGCAGTCGAGCCGGTCGCAGGCGGCCGGGAGGGCCTCTCCCTGCTCGTCCGCGACGAACGAGGTCGTCGCGATCGTTACCGGGGCGCCGATCCCGGCGTGGCGGAGGACGGCGGCGATCGCGACCATCTGCGTGCCGCCCGCGAGGGTCACGTCGGTGCCGGCCTCGAGCGCGCCGGCCGCGATACCGGCGACCGTGGGCTGGACGGGGTCGCCGACGGCCCGGATCGCTTGGAGGGGTGACCCCTCGCAGTCGCCCGGTTCGAGGCCGCTTTCGGCCAGTCCCGTCTCGACGGCGCGGCGCTTCCGCTCGAGCGGATTCTGCGGAAGCGAGGAGGAGACGCCGCCGGGTTCGCCGAGGGCGCTCAGCACGCCGAGTGCCGTCGTCGTTCCGCCGGGAACCGTCTCCCCGATCACGAGTTCGTCGTCGGGAAGGCGCCGACCGTACTCGCGCGCGCGAGAAAAATACTTGCTCGCCCCGGGAACGGCCTCGGACTCCCGGACGTCCGTTCCGGGTTCGACGCCGAAGTCGACCGTCGGCGCGGCCGTCGGTTCGCCGAGCCCCGCGTCGACGACTGCGACCTCGAAGCCGATGACTTCTCTGACGGCACGGGTCACGGCCGCGGGTGTCGGACAGCCGCTCGGACTCACCGGCGTCACCGGCGCGGCCGTCGGCGCACCGTAGACGAGAATCTCGGCGTCGGCCGACGGCGTGTGCGCCATCAGCTCCGGGGCGGCGCCGGCAGCGCTGATGCCGTCGATCAGCGCCGTCTCGGTCGTCCCGGCGGCGAGCACTACTCGCATCGCTCCTCCGCGATTCGAGCGTCTTCGAGGCGGTTCACGTTCACTGCCAGTCGCGGGTCGTAGCTCACGTCAGTCATGGATTTTTCTACCCTGCCGACGACGTTGACCCCGGTCGGCGCGAGGTGGGGGGCGGACTCGAGTCGCGCCTCGACGCTGACGCCGAGTCGTCGCTTCAGAGACGCGGGGACGCAAACCGTTCGCGAGGCATCGCTGTCGCCGTGAGTCGCGAGGATTCGATCGACGACGGGTGCCTCGAGCAGTGGAACGTCCGCCGCGACCGTGAGAACCGGCGGCTCGATCGCAGAACGCTCGAGAACCGCCAGCAGATCGGTCACGTAACCCTCTCCGGCGGTCTCGATCGTCCGAACCGAGCCGGCTCGCTCGAGGTGCTCGCGCGTCTCCAGTGCGTTGGGCGAGACGGCCGCGAAGATCGTCTCGACGGCGCTTTCCTCGAACCCCGCCAGCACGCGGTCGATCATGGCCGTGCCGTCGATCGGATGGAGCGGCTTCTCGTGGGGACTCTCGAGGCGGGTCCCTTTCCCGCCGCACATCACGACAGCGTCCACGCGATCACCCCCAGGTGGACCCCGACGACGCGACCGATCTCGTTGGCCGCGCCGAAGATATCGCCGTTGACACCGCCGAGGTGGCGGTTCGACCACAGCCAGGGGAGCGCGACGCCCGCGAGCGCGCCGCAGAGGGCGACCGCGGCGGCCGGGTGCGGCCAGGAGAGCGCCGCCGCGGGAACGGCGACCGCTGCGGGCGCGACGAACGACATCGGCGCCGTCGCAGTCGTGAACTGCTCCCCCATCCCCGGGTGGCTCGCAGTCCCGAAACAGGCCAGCGCGGCCATCCCGAGCTTCGTCCCGACCTCCGCTGCGACCGCGACGGTGACCGCCTCGAGGATCGGGAGACCGGCGAGGCCGAGCCCCGCGAGAGCCAGTCCGGCGACGACGAGCGAGACAGAAAGCAGCGCGCCGACACCGGTCGTCGTATCTTTGAGGACCTCGCGTCGGCGCTCGTCGTCGCCGTGGACGACCAGCGCGTCGCCGAGGTCGGCGACGCCGTCGAGGTGGTGGATCCCGGTTACCGCGTACACCGCGAGCAGATAGCCGAACGCCACGGTCGGTGACGGGAGGGTTCCAGCCGCGAGCAGCGGTATCGCCGCGAGCGTGCCCACGAGATAGCCCACGAGGGGAAACGCGGTCGGCGTCTCTCTGAAGGCCGCCCAGTCGCCGTCGCGGTGACTCGCCGGGATGCGCGTCAGGAACCCGACAGCGCCGCGACAGGCGGCGATCCAGGGCGTCATCGCGCGATCACCGCCAGCGTCGGCTGCGTTCCCAGGAGCGACGCGAGTGCGATCCCCAGTACGATCGCGATCGCAGCCGCGACGATCGCCGCCCGACCGACGAGCGCGATCGCTCGCTCGCCGTCCTCGAGCGCCGGCAGTTCCGCGTCGGAGTTCAGATCGTAAACGCCCGGCTTCGCGAGTCGCACCGAGAGGGCGCAGGCGAGCGTCGCCATGGGCCACCCCGAGTTCGGCGACGGCGGCGTTCGCGCCCACTGCCGGGCCCGCCGGAGCGCCGACGGATCGGCCGCGGCGATCGCGATCGCCGCGGCGCTCACTCGGGCGGGGATCCACATCACGACGTCGTCGAGGCGCGCGCTCGCGGTCCCGACGGGTTTCGACGGGTAGCCGAGCATCGAATCGAGCGTGTTGACGCCCTTCACCCACGCGGCGGCGGCCGCCGCGGCGGGCAGCGAGATCGGCGCGAGCAGCGCGAACGGCAACAGGGTCGCGACCAGACCGTCCGCGAGGTTCTCGGCGGCGCTCTCGAGGGCCGCACTGCGGATTTCCTCGGGGGTGAGAGGTTCCGTCTCTCGTCCGACGAGCCCGCGACTCCGCTCGCGAGCCGTCTCGAGGTCGTTTTCGGTCGCCGCGACGACCTCTCGGGTTAGCTCGAGGAGCATTCGCAGACTGCTCGTCAGGAAGAGGACGAGCCCGGCGACGACCGCGGCAGCGATCGGATGGGCCGCGCCTGCGACGAGGACGGCCCCGCCGGCGACGGCGGCGGGGACGAGCGGGACGACCAGCGCGATCACGAGACCGGCCAGCCGCTGTCGGTGGTCGTCGTCGCTCCAGCGCCGGTCGAACGCCCCGACCAGTCGACCGAGCCACGCGACCGGATGGACCGCGTTCGGCGGCTCGCCGACCAGGCGGTCGAGGCCGAGGGCGAACCCGATCAGGAGGGCCGTCGTCAGTGTCATGCGCGCGTCTCCGGTCGTTCGTCGATCGATCGGAGGGTCACGGTTCTCTGCCTCTTTCGGTTTCCTCGCCGCCCTCGAGCGCCGCCAGTTTCGCAGGGACGTCACGGAGTGGAACGTCCTCGAGTAGGATCGCCGTTCCGCCGACGTCCTCGCACCCGCCGTCCGTCCGAGGGTCGTCGCCGACGTGGACGAGGTCGGCTGGCCGGACGCCGAGTTCGTCGGCGGTCAGTTCGAAGATTCCGGGGGCCGGTTTGCGCCAGCCGCAGGCGACGCTCGTCACGATAGCGTCGAACTCCTCGCGCTCGAGGTCGGATCGGATGAGCGTCCGCGCGACGAGTTCGGGGACGCTGCAGTTCGAGCAGATCGCCACCGGGCCGCGTTCTCGGGCGGCCGCGACGGCCTCGAGCGCGCCGTCCCTGGTCTCGACGTCCGGGTCGAACGCCGCGACGACCGCCCGTCTGACGGCGTTGTTCTCGTACTCGACGCCGCGGCTCGCGAGCGCCCGGTCGACGTGGACCGGGAGCGGCACCTCCGCGCCGTCCGGCGCGTCGACGTGCGGACTGGCGTACGCCTCGTCCCAGTAGGGCGGGACGTCGACGCCGCGGGCCTCGAGTTCGTCGGCGACGGCCGCTGCGGGATCCGCGGGCTGGTCGGCGTCGACGAGCGTGCCGAAGAGATCGAACGAGACTGCCACGGTAGTGTGACTAGCACAAATTGACTTTACTCTCGCGGTCGACGCATTCCGTTCGATCCGGAACCGACGACTATTCCACCGGCACGATGTTCGACTCGAGGTCTCGCGGATAGTACGTCAGCCACTCGATCCCGTCCTCGGTGACGGCGATCGTATCGGAGTGGCGGTAGCCGTACGTCTCCGCGTAGATGCCGGGTTCGATCGTCCAGACGTGTCCCGGACGCATCACCGCGTCGTCGGCGTCGTAGCTCGTGCGGTCGGACTCGCAGTGATCGCCCCAGCCCCGGTCGATGTACGGCGGTTCGTGGCCGCCGAGTCCGATGTTGTGTCCGACGTGGTGCTGGGCGAGGTCCGCGACGCCCTGTTCTTCGAAGTATTTGCAGACCGCCCGGTCGACGGCCGCGATCGGGACGCCCGGCCCGAGCGCCTCGATCGCGATATCCTGCGCCTCGAGCATGAGTTCGAAGTAGTGGGCCTGCTCGTCGCTCGGCTCGCCGACGAACATCGTCCGCTCGAGTTCGGAGTGGTAGCCGTCGACGTTCGCCGTCGCGCCCGTGACCAGCACGTCTCCCTCCTCGAGCCGTCGGTTCGCGGTGTGGCCGTGCGGGAGGCGCGTCTGTTCGCCGGTGATGTAGCCCGCGCTGACGGGGCCGGCGCCGCGGGTTCGCGGGACGTAGCGGTCGCCCAGCGCGTCCAACATCGCTCGCGAGGCGTCCGCGGAGGCGCGCTGGCTCACCGTCACCGGATGCGCGCCGGGTTCGGTGTACTCGGCGAGGTAACGGTGTCCCAGGTTCGCCCATTTCGCCGACTCGCGGATCAAGTCGACTTCCGCGTCGGACTTCTCCCAGCGCAGCCGAGAGACCCAGTCCTGGGTTTCGACCTCGAGAAACTCGGTCAGCGGCGGCCCCTGATAGCCCATCGTTCCGGGCGCCCCCTCGGCGTCCGCCGCGACGCGGTCGACGCCCAGCCCCTCGAGCATGTCGACGGCGGTCCGGATCGGCCGTCCACCCGGATAGTCGTCGTAGCGGTGGACCGCGTCGATCCGGGGGTTCGCGCTCACGCGCTCGGCCTCGAGTCGCGGAACCGTGACCTCGACCCGGTCTGCCGTCGTCGCGAGGACGACCGGGCGCTCGGTCTGGATGTGATCGAAGCCGGTGAGATACTCGATGCTCGTCGCGCCGAACCAGACGCCTGCGTCGGCATCCGCCTCTTCGAGGCGGTCTCGAACGCGCTCGAGACGGCTCTCGAACTCGGCTGCCGGAAGTTTCGTTGCCATGGTTGCGGAAACGGACGAGGGCGCAAAGTATCTAGTTACTGGGGACACGGTCTGCCGCGATCCTCGAGAGACGGCGTGGCCGGCGATACCGCGTCCGATTCGTCGGTCTCCGTGTCACAGTTCGCGCCACTCTTCGACCTTTGGACGGATTTGCGAATAGCGCTTTTACCGACCAGCATCCAGGTTCGATTAGAATGAGTCTCCGTCAGGCCCCACCCGTCTCGCGACTCGTCGCTCGCGCCGGCCGGCTGGGTCGGCACTGTGTCACCCTCGTCGAACAGCTATGGATCGGCTCCCCTGCCAACCCGCGCAGAGAGTCAGCGGACTCCGGTTGCGCTGCAACGCGACGCAACGGAGTCGGTTCGAGGCTGAGATCGAGCCAGGACGAAACGCAGGGGCTGCTCGTCCATCCGGAGGACGGTCCGACCAGTCGCGACGAACTGCTCGAGTACGGGTTTACTCCCGAAGAGTACGTGCGCGCGGTCCTCGAGCAACACGACGGCCGGTTCAAACAGCGGCTGCTCGCCGAGGAGTACGGCTGGTCGTCGTCGACCGTTAGTCGACTCCTCACGGATCTCGAGAAACGGGGTGTGGTCGACCGGTATCGACTCGGCCGCGAAAAGGTCGTCTGTCTTCCCGACACCGCGTCGGGTGCGTACTAGCGAGCGACAACGACGGCCGACCCGTACGGACCCCTCACGGTCAGTGAGACGAACCGGAAGAACGGACGAGTCGCCGAATCAGGCGAGTCGAGCGAACGCCAGGTTTCCGGAAATGTTTTTGATGTAGATGTCGACGACGTCTCCCTCCTCCGAACCGGGGACGAAGATCGTGTAGTTCCCCTTCTCCGCGACACCGTCGCCCTTGCGCCCGGTGCCGGTGATCTCGACCGTGTAGGTGTTACCCTCCTCGACGGCGTCGGCCTGCTGTTGTTGCTGGCTGCTCGAGGAGCGCTTCGTGACGGGACGGAACGCACCACAGGCGTCACAGCGAAGCATCGGGGTGCGGTCCTCGCGGACGAGACGGGTGTCCGGCAGGCCACACTCCGAACACAGGACGTACTCGTCGACGTAGGCGTCGATCGCCGCGCTGAAGTCCTGTTCGGAGAACGTTCCGTTGTACCGGCCGCGGCCGTTCTCGAGTTTGCCGCTGGTCCCCATCTCGCGCTGGATGAACCGGTGGACGTGTTCGTCGTCGCGCGAAAGCACGTCGGCGATGTCGTCCAGGTTCGTAAACCGCGTAAACGCGCCGTCTTTCTGCGTTTCCGGATCCGGAATCTCCAGGCGGCTCTCGTCGCCGCCGATGTCCGGCACTTCGTCCATCGCTCGGTTGAGACTCGATTCGTAATCCATACTCGAGTGAAAACGACCCTGACGTAAATCGGTTCTGCTCTCACGGTCGTCGCCCCCGAACCGACCGGCTCAGAGCGCGTCGCCGCCGCTTTCGCTGGCCGACCCCTGCTTCTGCTCGTCCAATTGCTCGAGATCGCGTTCGGGATTCGCCTCCCCTTGGCTCCCGGCCTCGCCCGTCACCTCGCCGTAGACGGCTTCGCGAACCTCCTCGGGCGAGTCGTACTCTTCGCCGGCCAGCCGATCGAAGACGCTTCCGAGCGACTCCGTCTCGTTCGGCATGTCGATCGGCTCACTGCCGTACTCGGAGGCGATCTCCTCGCTCGTGACCGGATACTCGAGCTCTCCGAGGTGGCGTTCGACGTCCTCGAGGATCGACTCCGTCTCGGCGGCCCGCCGAGATTTGCGCTGTTCGGCACGATCCTGTGCGCGGTCGCGGCTCGGTCCGTCCTCGCTCATGGCCGTAGCTATCACGAGACGGGGCAAAAGCGGTCTGCCGGCGAGAGCGTGCCCGAACGGACTTCGACTTCGAACCTCTCGATGTGCGGTTTGTCACATTCCGCGGCTCTTCTTCCCGCACGTCGTCTCACATCCCGCGGTAGTAGCGGTGAGCCGCCGGTTACCGCCCGTTTCGCTTCCGCTACCGCAGGAACGATGCTCTCGAACGGTTCCCTCGACGTCGACACGCTCCCGGAGCGCGATTTCGGAAAATCGGGCCGGGCTTCGCAGTATGATTACCACCTACCGTCCCAGCCCAGTTCGAGATATCAACGATCGTATGTATAACGGTTTTGCATAATTGATTGGGTTCGGTCGTACAGGGACTCGCACCGTCGAGGACGAGACGCTCGAGAGAGTCGGGCCCGTAGCGACGTCCACTTCAGCGATCGCTACCCGGGTCCGGTGATCCACGAACGAAGGGTGCAGGTAAGCTGGACTGGGGCCGATCCACCACCTCGTTTACCAGCCAGCTCGTTTTCAGGTACTGCGGATAAGATTATAATACTTTCGCTTGAAATTATATCGAACTCGAGCTACCAGCGAGACAACCGTAATTCGGATTCGCGTAAAACGTGATACGGCCGAGTTGAACGCTGTCCAGCGGGCCAGCACGTCCTCGAGGGGGTGGCCGTCTTTCACTCCTCGTCTGGTACGTCTCGATTCCTTCGAACACGCGTAGTACAGTCCTGTCACACTCACATTTGACGGTGGTACTAACCGGAACGACGCTCCCGTCGGACAGTATCCAGGCGACACGGATCGCCCCGCACGTTTCACACGCCGCCGTCTTCTATCGCTCTTCGTGCGTCATCGATAGGAATGCCCGGTAGAGAACTCCCGAACGGCAGGTGGTGTGTCATAAGCGGCCGAACGGGCGCCACGAAGACGCCATTCGGCCGTGGCCGTGGGATCTCTAACCTCCGGCATGCTCGTCCAGGAGACGCAGGGGTATTGAACGCGGCGACAGTGGTTCCGAGTTACACACCATTTGGCCGGATTGTCGTGATTTCCACCCGACACCGTCGATTCATCGCTCGTTTCGTATTTCGGAGCGTCGACCGGAACCGTTCTCTCGACCGAAACATCGCCGTATTATCGGCCGTCAGTCGACCCGATGCCGATCTCGTCGTTAGCCTGTCACTATCTCGGCGGAGGGCTGGCGGTACTCGAGGGCGCGGCCAGCGCTCGCGTGCGCGGACTCTTACGGAGAGCGCGGACGAACTCATCGGAGACCGTCCGCAAATTACCGGCGTTGCGTGTAGTTGCTGTGCAGTTGCTCGGTCCGCGAACGTGTTTACGGCGGGGCAAACTATTTTTAGAGTTCTCACGTAGTATTCGTCGAGAGGGATGGCCGAACGGGACGACGTTTCTCGAGTTCTGGCGGCGTGTGCCAGCTGCGCCTCCGTATACGCCGCGCGGGAGTGGCCCAACGGAGCGGTTCAGCCGATCGGAAGAGAAGAGTGTGGTTGCGGCTCGGCTGACTTCGTACTCGCGGATGAGAGCCTCGGAAAAGACGTCGACTGATCACGTCTCTTCACTGTTCGCACGGACTCCGTCGATTCTCGGTCGGACGACGGACGTCGATAGCCGTCTTACCGTCAGACGAACGACTCACCTGAGAGGATTGGCCGCGGTTCGTCCGTGGGTGGCCTCAAGCCGTGTCTGCTTCGAACGAGAGTTCGCCTTCCTCGATTTGAACACTGTGAGACGTGGGTAGATTCTTAGTACAGAAACACGACAATGCTTAAACCAATGAGGTACAGACCACGTACCATGGCCACGAATAACACAGACCCAAAGCTCCGGTTTAATGGTGGGCGGTTCGGGGAGAATTTAGTCTTCCTCATCCTCGTACTCCAGTTTACCCTGGCGGGGATGGCGATCTTCATGACGGCCGGATGGGTGGGTCTCACTCTGAACGCCTACTTTGGCCCCTCCAGGGCGGTCATGTTCAACCCTGGAGCACTCCTCATCATCTCCGGGATGCTGGTTGTCGTGTACCTGCTTAACTTCCTGTACGAGTAACGGCGATGTCGTCGGGATGGATAACCTGTAGAGAGTCGGCCATCGGCGCAACTTCTACGACCGGGAAACGCAGTCTGAACCCTCAGACGGGTTCAGAGTGCTTCAAAGTGCTTTTCTCACGGTTTCACTCACTCGGGTTGTTATGTAAATCCTTTTCTCATAATCAAGCTCGAGCTCAAGAATGGAAGTAGGTACTTTGGATAACGAACTGAAATCCTAAAGCAATCTGAAAGCGGTCGTTGGATACCTGTGCTCCTGGTGCGACACCAATTCTCCAAAAATCGGAGGGGTGGGTCTGAGCTATTTCAGTTCATAAACCGTAAAGAAGCAACGTCAGTTACCGTCGCCGTCAGAGAACAGTTGAAGGGGTGTGTTGATTGAATGCACCGACGACGGTTGTATTACGCTCACGTGCCAGGAAGTGGCTCTGAGACCCAGATGAGTGGGTTCAGGTCTGATCTTTCGGATCGGTTATCTCGATCGTGACTACGAAGAAGTATTGGTAACAGGTTTTAACCATCTGGCCTGCGTTTGTCAGCCCGAACCCGCTTTGTGGAGAGTGTACCAGGCCATATGGTCAATTCGCGGGCGACTTTCGACGCATATGGGTCAGACCCCAATGCCGTCGCTCGAATGTAGTTCGTTCGCAGGAGAAGTCCGCCCTCCCCGATTTGAACGGGGGGCAAGTCGATCTACAGTCGACTGCTCTACCAGTCTGAGCTAAGGGCGGTTGCACTCGTACGTAGTCGCCGTAGACGACATAAGGGTTATCATTCTCGGTAGTAGTGTCATTCCGGTAATTCGTTCGCAGAGGAATGATTGATATAGGTGGACTGTTAACAGGGGGATAGCTTGCGACAATGAGCAAGATCACGTTCCGGGCGGACGACGATCTCGTCTCGCAACTCGAGGAGCTCGACGCCTCGAAAAGCGAGGTCATGCGAGAGGCGTTGCGAGCCTTCCTCGCAGACGAGGGACAGTCCGAGCCGGAGCGGACGGCCGAGACCGCGATCGACGATCTGGTCCGAGAGCGTGTCGACGATCTGCTCACGGAACGACTCGGCGATCACCGTGTCGGACAGCGTCAGCCGTCCCCCCAACCGCAGGACGTGAACGTCTCGATCTCGCTCGAAGGAGGACACGTACCGAACGAGAACCAGGCCGGGACTCGAGTCACGGCTGCCGAAGCCGACACCGAGCAGGACCGCCACCGTCCGTCCGAGCGTGAGACCAGCTGTGGACAGTGTGGCGAACACGTGGACGCGGAGCACGTATACTGCCCGAACTGCGGTGAGAAAGCGTCCCACCGGCTATTTTGCGAGTGTGGCGACGAGGTTCGATCGGACTGGTCGTTCTGTCCGAGCTGCGGCCGTCGGACACCTGCCGCGGACGTGCTGGACACCACCCGTCCTAAATAAGGACTGTTGTAATACACAGAAGCTCGTCCCGGGCGAAAGCTTTAATATCTACGACAGTCTCGCTATTAGTCGCGTAAGACGGTCGTCTTACACAGGCAGATAACTGCCAGAAACCGCCCGATGTCGGGCGGTTTCGGTGTAAGACACCGCGCGTCTGACAGGGGCGCACACCGTCTTACCCCAACGGGGAATACAATCATGGAGCGTGTGACACTGCGAATTCCGAAACAGCAGATCGAGGAGGTCGAACAACTGGTCGACTCGGGTGAGTTCCCGAACCGCAGCGAGGCCATCCGTTCGGCTGTTCGTGAGATGATCAACGAGCAGGCCGACGGACGAGCCGAGCAAACTGGCAAACGCAATTGGGCCAAGGTGTAACGATGCAGGATATCGTTCAGGATGCACTCGAGAACGCCGAAGAAGAGGCCCGCGAGATGGACGAATCCATGGACGACGACGAGTTCGGCGAACCGCGGATCGTCATCGTCGGCTGTGGCGGCGCCGGGAACAACACGATCAATCGGCTGTACAACATCGGCGTCGACGGTGCTGACACCGTTGCGATCAACACGGACAAACAGCACCTGAAGATGATCGAGGCCGACACGAAGATCCTGGTCGGCAAGTCGCTCACGAACGGTCTCGGCGCCGGCGGCGATCCGTCGATGGGCGAGCGCGCGACCGAGATGGCCCAGAGCACGATCAAGGAGGTCCTCGGAGACGCGGACCTCGTGTTCGTGACCGCAGGGATGGGTGGTGGCACCGGTACGGGTGCCGCCCCCGTCGTCTCGAAGATTGCTAAAGAGCAGGGTGCGATCGTCGTCGGGATGGTCTCGACGCCGTTCAACGTCGAGCGCGCCCGCACGGTGAAAGCCGAGGAAGGCCTCGAGAAACTCCGCGACCAGGCCGATTCCATCATCGTGCTGGACAACAACCGGCTGCTCGATTACGTCCCGAACCTCCCGATCGGCAAGGCGTTCTCGGTGATGGACCAGATCATCGCCGAGACCGTCAAGGGGATCTCTGAAACGATCACCCAGCCGTCCCTGATCAACCTGGACTACGCGGACATGTCCACGATCATGAACCAGGGCGGTGTCGCAGTGATGCTGGTCGGCGAGACCCAGGACAAGAACAAGAGCGACGAGGTCGTCAAGGACGCGATGAACCACCCGCTGCTGGACGTCGACTACCGCGGTGCCTCCGGCGGTCTCGTTCACATCACCGGCGGTCCCGACCTCACCCTGAAAGAGGCCGAGGGCATCGCCGACAACATCACCGAGCGCCTCGAGGCCTCGGCGAACGTCATCTGGGGTGCCCGTATTCAGGAGAACTACAAGGGCAAAGTCCGCGTCATGGCGATCATGACGGGCGTCCAGAGCGCCCAGGTGCTCGGCCCGACGACGCAGAAACAGGCCGACAAGTCCCGTGAGAGCATCGAAGGAGTGAACGACTCGGACTTCGACGCGAGCAACAACGTCAAACAGCGCCAATACGGCGCGAAGAGCGACGGCGGGACGAACGAACTCGAGCGGCAGAACGGCGTCGACGTCATCCGGTAATCCGACGATTAGCACACCACCGATCGACACACCACCGATCGACACACCACCGATCGACACACCACCGATCGACACACCACCGATCGACACACCACTAATCGGTTACCGCTGACGGCGACACCGCGCGACCGGCGATCCCACGATCGACACACCACTGATCCAGTGTCGTCGGCGACCGACACACCACAACGCGGTGCCGCGATTGACACACCACCGATCCGGCACCGCCGCGATTGACACATCACTGCCGACGACGCTGGTGATCGACACACCACACCGATCGCCGGTCGCACACTTCTCGAACGACTACCGACCGTGAGTCACGACGCCGACGACAGGGGGCGGACGATTCGATAACGGGGTACGACACGTCGGACAGTCGCGTCGCTGTTCGAGATTGAGTCGATGATAACGCAGGCAAAATCGCCGGACGAGGTTCCGTTTCGACCGCTCGAGCGATCAGTTAGCGAGCGTATGACAATCGTATACGCGGCTCGAGGACGGTCAGGCCAGCGACTCGAGCAGCGAGCACTTTCGGCAGACCTCACGCGTCGTGGTCGAGCCACACTCGGCGCAGTCCCGGAGGTCGGGACCGTCTTCGCCGCCGAGGTCGTCGGCGACGATGCCGGCGAGTTCCTCGTACCCGGAGAGGATGGAGTGGCGCGTTCCGGGATGGTTCTCCTCTAGGTCGTACAGCAGTTGCTGGATCTCGCCGCGGTAGGCTTCGCTGGCGTGGGGACACTCGGTGATGTGCGCGGGAAGGTCCTCGACGTGGGCGTACAGCGCGACCTCCTTCTCGGGGACGTCCCGCAGCGGCTTCGCACGCGGGACGAACTCGTCCTGGTCGCCGCGCTCGGACAGCGGACCGAGGCTCGCGTCGAAGTGTTTGGCGATCTGGGCGACGTCGCCCTCGAGGAAGTTCATCATCGCGGTCTGGGCCTCGTCGTCCAGGTTGTGTCCCGTCAGGAGGAGGTCGGCACCGAGGTCGTCGGCGTATCGAGAGAGGATGTCCCGCCGGAAGACTCCGCAGTAGGCGCAGGCCGCCATGTTCTCGGGGTCGTCCTCGACGACGTCGTCCATCTTGATTCCGAACTCTTCCTCGTAGCTGACGACCTCGTGGCGGATGCCGAGCTCGTCGGTGAGATCGACGCAGGCCTCGAGGCTCTTGTCCCGGTAGCCCTCGATTCCCTCGTGAATCGTCAGTCCGACGAGTTCGATGCGGGGGTCCTCGGCGAACGTGTCGTCGAGGATCCGCGTGAGCACGACGCTGTCTTTCCCCCCCGAGAGTCCGATGACCCACGTCTGCGGGTCTTCCGGCGTCACGTCGTGGGGGACGAGGTCGTCCCGACGCACCCGGCGTCGGACCCGCTTTTCGACCGACTTCCGGAAGTGGTTCTCACAGAGGTGTGCCCCGGAGTAGGCGGCGTGCATGATCGCCTCCTCCTCACACCGGTTACAATCCATCGGGAACAGGTTACCGACGAGCGCGTATGTCCGTTTCGTCTCTCACTCGAGGGGAGCGAGGCCGCTCAGGCGGGAACCGTTTCGCGCGCTTCGACGGCCTCGGCCCCGTTCTCGAGCGCGTCGAGCAGGAGTTCGACGTAGCGCTCCCGTCCCGCGGAGGAGAACAGTTCGTGACCCCCGTTGTAGAGCACCACGTGTTCGGCGGGAACCCGTTCGCCGATCGGTCGAAGACTGACGACGGGATCCCGAAGCGAACAGAAGACGACGGCGTCGTGATCGATCGCGAGGAGTTCCTGCTGTGCGTGACGGGTCTCGCGGACGAACGCCGGCGACACCCAGCGCGGCATCGTCGCGAGCTGGTGATCGGTGGCCTTCTCGCCGAGCGCGGTCCTGTCCATCTCGCCGACCGGCAGGCACGGGAACGACGTCTGGAGGCGCGAGGCGGCCTCGAGCAGCGGTTCCGGGAACTGGTCTCCGTACCCCCACCACGGACTCAGATAGACGTGATTGTCGGCGCCGTCCAAGGCCTGAGCGATGAGGGCACCGGCGCTGTGGCCCAGCAGCTGGTACTCTTCGAGGTCGAGGACGTACTCGGCGATCGGCTCGAGCCAGTCGGCCTTGAAGTCGTCGATGTTCGTCGGAAGCTCGAAGGCGTGAACGCGGTAGCCCGCCTCGGTCAGCCGACCGATGAGCCAACTGACGTTCTCGTGGGTCCATCGGTTGCCCCAGCCCATGACGAAGACGAGTTCCTCCTCGCCGTCCTCGTTGAAGATTCGGTGTCTCATAGCTTTTCGTTCGGTGCGATACGATAAAAAACCCGATCTCTTGACACGCTTTCCCCCATTCGAGGCGGATGATCGCCCGCGCGGCCGGTGGACACATCGCCGAGAACAACCGGCGGCTGCGAGTCCGGCGTTTACAAATGACTTTCCTCGCGCTCGTCCACCAGAGCGTATGCTCGCCTCACTTCGATCGCACCTCTATCGGATCGGGTTCAACCTCTTTCCCGCGTATCGCCGGACCGGCGGTCGCGTCACGTATATCTCGCCGGACTGGCAGGAAATTCGCGTAAAACTCCCGCTGAACTGGCGGACCAGAAACTACGTCGGCACGACCTTCGGCGGCAGTATGTACGCAGCCGTCGATCCGTTCTATATGATGATGCTGATCAACTGCCTCGGAGACGACTACGTGGTCTGGGACAAGGAGGCGGAGATCCGGTTCAAAAAACCCGGTAGGGAGACGTTGTACGCGACGTTTACGCTGACCGACGCGGAGATCGACGCGATCGAGGCCGAACTGGCGACCGACGGAACGGAGTCGATCGATCGCCACTACACCGTCGACCTCGTCGACGCCGACGGAACGGTCCACGCGACCGTCCGCAACACCGTTTACGTGACGACTGACCGGGGAAAAGCGGCCTGAGTTCTCGCGAACGGTGCACTCGAAGAGGCCCTCTGTCCGGTACTGAGAAACGGTTTTGCGACTCGAGACCCGACGTCAGTACAATGAGTGAATTTGGCCGCAGCGACGCGGTCGATCGGCTCGAAAACCTAGTCGAAACCGTCGAACGAGAGCGGATGCCGGTTCCGGTTCGCGAAGTCTGGGCGTTCGGCGACGTCGCGCTGGGAGTCGACCCCGTCGAACGGCTCGACGTCTACCTGACGAAGGATATCCTCATGCGCGACGAGCGCCCGGCGGACGCCGAGACGGATCCCGGCGAGGAGTACGGCATCGAGGGCGTCGGCGAGTCGGTCCGGGCCGACTGGGCCGCCGACTACCCCGAACACCTCCGGGCCAATGCGAACGGCCACGCCGCACCCGAAAAGTGCCTCGCGGCCCATCTCCTCGGAGACGACGAACCGATCCACCTCGAGGTCTGTAACGCCAGCTTCGAGGACAACGTCACCCAGCGGCTCCGCGGCGCGGAACTCCGGGACGATTACACCCAGTTGCTCGACCCCCGCGGCGTCTGCCTCTGGGTCGACGGCACGCGAAGCGAGGAGGCGTTCCGGAAGCTTCGCGAGAGCGAACTCGCCCTGCCGACGCTGTCGGCCGCGCTCGAGATGCTCGGGATGGAGGACGACGAGGCGAGCGACGCCGCCCGGGAACTCCACGCCTGGCGCGAACAGCAGGACGGTGTGACGGTGCGCGGCGACGTGGTCTGAGCCGCGGGTGCAAAGAATTTTGTCGACTCCATCGGTGATTGCTCGTATGAACGCGTCGTCGTCGGTTACTTCGCGGATCGATACGTCTCGGATCGCGGTCCTCGCGAATACCGCGCTCGTGCTCGCGGGCTCCGTGCTCGCGCTGCTCGGGATGCTCGACCTCTGGAGCGGCGTCTTCGTGGTCTGCATCGGACTGATCGGGATCTACGTCTCGCTACTGGGGAGAACGGACGAGGCGGACTCGAACTAACAGGGGTCGGTGGGACGAAGTCGTCGTGAAACGGTCGTCGGACGCGAATCGACGACGAGTCTTCGGACTGGCCGAGCGACGTCACGGTGGCGCACGCTGTCGATCAGTTCGAGTGACAGCGAGCACTGATCGACGACACCGTGTGAGCGTTGCGCGGAACCTTCGTTCCGCGAACCATGGGAACGGGCGCTGCGGACCCGCGAGCAGAAATCGGCTCGAGGGGACGTGGAAATCCGTGTTGCCAGTTGGTCGCGTGCTCGAGTGAGTACCGTGGTGCGTACGGGGCGAGCAGGTAGCGGAGAGACGACCGATCTCACCGATAGCTGTCGAGGCGTCGTGCTGGATATAGAGGATACACTCGAGAGAGGCTCGGGTGAGGGCCGCTACGGTATAGACCGGGGGTTTATGCACCCTCTTTGTCAATAGTTAGCACACGAAACGCTCTCAGCAATGAGTCTCCCACTCGATGGTATCCGGTCGCCCCTCGAAGAAATCGAATTTCTCGCTCGCTCGCCGAACCGCATTAGAGTACTTGACACCCTCGTAGAGGAGCCGATGGAGCGACACGATATCGAATACGAAACCGACGTTTCGAGAGCGACCCTCGCCCGTATCCTAGGCGACTTCGAACAGCGAGGATGGGTAACGCGAGATAGCAGGCAATACGAGACAACGCCCGTCGGCGACTACGTCGCGAAAGAGTTTACGGACCTCTTGAAGCGCTTCGAGCCCGTTCCGGGACTCAACGAGGTGGTCGAGTGGTTCCCTCGGGAGGGATTCGATTTCGACCTTGGATGTCTGGCCGGGGCGGAGATCATCCGCCCGTCCAAGAGCGACGCACTCGCGCCGACGACACACATCACCCGCCGGCTACGAATCGCCGACCGGGTTCGAGTCACCTCGTATTCGCACCTCTCCGACGTCATGGAGGTATGCTGGCGAGGAACCGTCGAGGGGACTCTCGAACTCGAAAGCGTCGTCGACCGGAGAGCGCTCGAAAGAATCGGAACTGACCCCCCGGATGGTTGATCACGCACGGGAGATGGTCGAGTCTGGGCAGGCCAAGTTCTTCGGGCACACGGGCACAATCCCGGTCACCGTGTTCCTGATCGATGACGTGGTACTGTTGTGCTTATCCGGTGACGAGGGGGCTCCACGCGCAGTAATAGAGACCACGGACGAAACGGTTCGCTCGTGGGCAGAGTCGACCATTGATACCTATCGCCGTGAGGGGGAACTGCTCGATCCGGAACTATTCACGGAGTGAGAGCCACTCGCAGTGTGAGCGATTCTCTACGCGAGTCTATACCACGTCAGAGCGCCTCTCTTCGAGTAGAATCATGACTTCCAAGACACGCTCTTCGGACGAGCAGACAAAACGAGTGTGGTCTCTCGGTTCCTATTCCGATATCGCACCGACTTTTCTGGGCACGGCGGCTCACCTCGTCGGGACTGCCGGGATCAGTGCGACCGACGCCGTCCTCGACGTGGGCTGCGGGACGGGGAACGCCGCGATCACCGCCGCGCGGCGAGGGGCGCGCGTCACGGGGTTAGACATCGTCCCGGCGATGCTCGACGAGGCGCGCGAAAACGCGACGATCGCTGGCGTCGAGCCGATCGACTGGCAGGAGGGCTCCGCGACGGATCTTCCGTTCGAAGATGACGCGTTCGACGTTACCCTCTCGTGTCTCGGCCACGTGTTCGCAGAACCGCCCGATGACGCCGGTCGAGAATTGCTTCGCGTGACACGGCCGGGTGGACGAATCGCGTTCACCTCGCCGGGAGTATCGGAGACTGAGCAACACGCGCTGCGTATTCAGCGCCGGCGGTAATGGTGATAGAGCCGCTGTCAGAAGTACCCCCGTTAGGTTTGCCTTCTCTACGTGACGAATCGTTTACACCCGTCCAACGGTGACGAAAAACGGGATCGCCTCGGTCCGGCGGTAGGATCGCGCTTCCATCTGCTCGATGACGTTCCGACCCATCGACCGCCAGTCGCTTCGAAGGTCGTCGTACTCCTCGTCGTTCATCGTCCCCTTGAGCATCGTCTCCCGGTCGTCGGCCAGCCCCGCGCCGGTCGCCTTGCGCTGTGCGATCGTCAACGCCGTCTCGCCGTACGGCGGTTCGATCGTCCGCTCGTGGTCGTACCGTCGTGTCTCGAGCACCTCGAGGCCCGCGTCCGCGAACGCGTCCTCGGTATCGGCGCCGAGGGTCACGTCGGTCGAGATGCCGTCGAGGTAGGCCCGTCGCGCTCGCGCCTCGAGGTGCTCTTCGGTCGGCGCGGTCGAGTCGACCTCGACCGCGCCGTTGTCCGGTTCGACGGCGGCGACGAGGTCGCTCGAGACGCGGGCGAACTCCGCGAGCGCGGCCGCCGGTTCGGGAAGGTTGATCAGCAGCGCCTGGCAGACGACGAGGTCGAAGGCGTCGTCGGGGAACGGCAGGCGAAGGGCGTCGCCGGCGACGACCGGGACGCGCTCGCCGGCGAACTCGAGGAGATCGGGATCGGCGTCGCAGCCGACTACCTCGTCCGGACACTCCGCCGCGAGCACGCGACTCAGTTCGCCGGTTCCGCAACCGACGTCGAGGACGCGGTCGCGAGAGTCGAGTTCGAGGGGCTCGAGCGCCGCCCGGGTGTCGTCCCACATCCCTTCACGGGTCCGCTCGAGGTAGGTTTCGGAGAACTCGCGCACGCCAGTGCGTACGAGAGTGCGAGTAAAAACGGATCGGTTTCAGAATCGCCGCACTGATGACGGCTTACGCGTCGTTTCGGAGTTCTTTCACCTTCTCGATGTTCCACGCGAAGCCGCGACCGTCTTCGGTCGGCGTCTCGAGGGCGAACGGCAGCGCCCGCAGATCGGGGTGATTGACGATCGCACGCATGCCGTCCTCGCCGATGTAGCCCTCGCCGACGTGGGCGTGTTCGTCCTTGTGCGTGCCGACGTCGTGCTTCGAGTCGTTGAGGTGGATGTACTCGAGGTGCTCGAGGCCGACCTCGTCGTCGAACCGGCCGACCGTCTCGTCGACCGCTTCGGGGGTCGTGAGGTCGTTGCCCGCGACCAGCGTGTGGGCGGTGTCGATACAGATGCCAATGTCGGTCTCCGTCCGGTCGATGATCCCCGCGAGGTGCTCGAACTCGCCGCCGAGTTTCGTGCCGCTGCCCGCGTCAGACTCGATGAGGATCTGGACGTCCTCGGGGACGTCGAGTTCGTCGATGAGACTCGCCGCGTTGTCGAGGCCGCCCTCGACGCCGGCACCCGTGTGGGCGCCGAGATGGACGTTTACGTACGGAATTCCCAGTTTTTCGGCGGCGTCGAGTTCCGCCTGCATGCTCTCTTTCGATTTCCGGCGAAGGTCGTCTTTCGGCGTACAGAGGTTGACGAGGTAGGCGGAGTGGATCACCCACGGTCCCTCGAGCAGTTCGTCGCTCTCCTCGCGAAAGCCCGCCGCGGCCTCGTCGCTCAGCTCGGGCTGAGCCCAGACCTGCGGCGAGGTCGTGAACACCTGTCCGCAGTTGCCGCCGAACGCGAGCTGGCGGTGAACCGCGTTTCGGATGTCGCTGTAGGGCGGTGTTTCGTCGTCGGAGGAGACGCGCGAGCCGGAGATCGAAACGTGTGCGCCGACGTTCATGGCAGCCAGTCGGTACCCGCTCGTGATAGGTATAACGGAGTCGCCGAATCACTACTGGCCGTCCGCCTCGAGCACCTCCCGATTCCGGACCCAGGCGTCGGTCCCGAACTTCCGGTCGGCGAGAGCGCGAGCGGCCTCGAGTTCGTCCTCCTGCCAGTCACCGTCCACGGCGTCACACCAGTCCCGAAGCGAGTCGGCGATCGTCTCGACGGCGGTGTCGCGGTCGATACCCGCTTGCTCGCGGATGCTGGTCACCCGACCGGCAAACGTCTCCGGCGTGACGTCGGTGTCGAATACGCCGACGTGGTGGCCGGGCTCGAGGTCGTAGCTCAACGAACCGTGCTGAATCACGACGTCGCGCTGGCGATACTGGGCGTTGCCGCTGATCTTCTTCGCGTCCGCGCCAGCACTCGCGGGTGCGACGACGTCGTGTGCAGGATTGATGTCTCGGAGGTAGCAGGAGGGGTAGTAGATCGACTCCTGCTCCGCGGCGGCGAAGTCCGCGTCGATTCCCATCCGGTCGAACGCCTCGAGAATCGGCTCGCAGAACAGGGCGTAACAGTCCATCAGATCCCCGGGAACCTCGTCGGCCGGTGCGACGATCGTGTACGAGATGTCGGCGTACCGATCGTGGTAGATTCCGCCGCCGCCGGTCTGTCTGCGCGTGACGTCGATCTCCTCCCGCTCGCAGTACTCCCAGTCGACCGATTCGGGCTCCTGCCGGTACCCCAGCGAGAGGGTACTCGGCTCCCACGAGTAGACCCGAACCGTCCGCAGGTCGTCCTCGAGGGCCGTTCTGGCGGCGACCTCCTCGAGCGCCATCTGTGTCGCCCCCTCGCGGGCGTCGTCGGTGATGAGCCGCCACTCGCGGTCGGCAAGCGCTGTCATGCTCGTTCGCAGGACAGCACGACGGAAAGCAATTCCGTCGCGCACTCGATTTAATATTGCAATATATGATTTATCGAGCGAGTAGCCGCTGACCCAGCGCACTCGAAGCGGACGAGAACGCGGGTACGACCGGTAACGACCGAACCGACGAGGAATCGACGGACTCGAACTGTCGTCACGGAACCGTCGTCACGACGTTTTTACGTACACGGCGGTTACCCCGACGCATGGTGCGGAACGTCGCCGGATTACTGCCCGAACTCGAGCAGGAAGACTTCTACCTCCTCTCCGGCGTAGAGCAGGGAATGCGCTTCTCCGAGTGGGTCCAGCGGGAGAAACTCCCGAAGTTCTCCGGCCTGTCCGAAGATGAGGTCGACTACCGCCTCGAGCGCTGTCTCAAGCGCGGGCTGGTCGAAAAGAAGACGATCCAGTACGAGGGCTACACCCTCCAGTTCGAGGGGTACGACGTCCTCGCGCTGCGAGCGCTGGTCGAGCGGGAGACGATCGGCGAGTTCGGCTCGCCGCTCGGCGTCGGCAAGGAGAGCGACGTCTACGAGGTGCGCTCGTACAAGCCGTTGGCCCTGAAGTACCACCGCGAGGGGTACACGAACTTCCGGGAGGTCCACAAGGAGCGCGATTACACGTCCGACAACGAACACGTCTCCTGGATGTACACCGCCCGGAAGGCCGCCGAGCGCGAACACGGCATCCTCGAGGAGCTCTACCCCGACGTCTCGGTTCCGCGGCCGATCGACCAGAACCGCCACGCCATCGTGATGGAGAAGATGGACGGCGTGGAGCTCTCGCAGACGAAACTCGAGGACGAGCAGGTAGTCGGCGTCCTCGATCTGCTCGTCAGAGAGATTTCGCGCGCGTACGGGGAGGGGTACGTCCACGCGGACATGAGCGAGTACAACGTCTTCGTGAGCGAGGAGGGCGTGAAGGTGTTCGACTGGCCCCAGGCCGTCCCGACCGATCACGCGAACGCCGACGAGTTCCTCCGACGTGATCTCGACAACGTGCTCGGCTACTTCCGCCGAAAGTACCCGCAGCACGTTCCGGACGACCTCTCGAGTGACGAACTGGCGACGTCGATCGCCGACGAGTCCTTCGAGACCATCCGCGCGTAGCGTTCGCGACAGCGCCACATCTTTTCCGTCGACGGATCTCACCGGTGAGCGACGGCTATCCGACGGCCGACGTCTCTCGAGGGCCACCGCGTACAGTGCCGGTCGAACGGCTTCGCTCCCTCGATAAATCATATGGCGATATACAGAATCTGGCCTCGTCCGGACGCACTCCCGACTTCCCGAACTACGCGTGACGCCGGGAAGAGCCGTCGAACGGTCCGTTCGTCCGGCAACGGTTTTGGACGGGCGCTCCTCACTTGCTCTCTCGAGTGAGAATCACGAGTGTTGTCGAGTGCCAGACTTATTCTTTCAGGCAGTCCTACGCTAGCGTATGAGTGAGAATAACACACAATCCGTCGACGGCGTCGGCCGCTGGGGTGGCGGCTTTACCGGTGGGCTGGCTGGCGGTATCGCGATGGGACTGGTGCTCCACCTCGGAGGCAACCAGATCGAACTGCTCGGCGGGCTTGCGCCGATCCCCGCGGCGGATATCGGGGCCGGGTGGACCATCCACCTGACGCTCAGCGTGCTGTTCGGCCTGGCCTTCGCGATAATCGTCTCGAGACGGTTGGTTCAGGAATTCGTCGACACGTTCCGCGAGTACGTCATCGCTGGCATCGTCTTCGGAACGATGCTCGGCATCGTCGCCGGCGGGCTGATCTTTCCGGTCGCGATGAGTCGTGCGGGCGTCGCGACGTTTCCCCTGCCGTTCCTGCCGGTGCCCGGACTCGCGGGCGAACTGTTCGCCGCGCTCCTGTTCGCGGTCGGCCACCTCGTCTACGGACTGGTCCTCGGCGCGGTCTTCGCGACGGTCAACGGCGCCGCCCCCGAGACGATTCGCGGTCGGGTCTCCGCGCACGATCAGTAACACTCCCCCGGCAGTCGCTAGCAACCGGTCGGACGGTCGTTGCCACACAAACCGCGAACGGCGACGATAGAACAACCGTACCCTCGTGCGTCGATCCAGTCTACCGACTTCTCGCGTCCGCGACTGCCTCGACGAACGCCGCTGCCGTCTCCCGTACCTGTGCCATGTCGTCCTCGGCGACCGCCTCGTAGTCGACGAGCGCGCTGCCGACGCCGACGGCGGCCGCGCCCGCCTCGAAGAACTCGCCGACGTTCTCGAGCGAGACGCCGCCGGTCGGCAGAATCGGTATTTCGCCGAGCGGTCCCTGTAGCGCACCGATGTGGCCCGGACCGACGGTAGTCGCTGGAAACATCTTGAGAACGTCCGCACCGGCGTCGATCGCGGTGACTGCTTCCGTCGGCGTCATGACGCCCGGCGCCGAGAGCACGCCGTGGCGATTGCACGTCGTGACGACGTCGGGGTTCACGTCGGGCGACAGCACGAACTCGGCGCCGGCGTCGATCACCGACTGCGCCGTCGGCTCGTCGAGGACGGTTCCGGCCCCGACGACGGCATCGGTATCAGAGAGCGCGTCGTCGACCGCCGCGACCTTCTCGCGGACTCGCGGATCGTTCGCCGTGATTTCGATCGCGCCGACCCCACCCTCGTGGATCGCCCGAGCGACCGGAACGATCCGTTCGGCGTCGATTCCACGAAGCACTGCGACGATTCCGCTGTCGACGATTCGTCGCTCGACCTGGTGTGCGGATCCCATAGTCTCGATTCGGTAGAGGGGGTCTTTAGCGCGATGATACGGCTGCGACTGGCGCCCACTCCGTCGGGAAGACGAGGTTCACACTTCGTCGCCACTTGAGTCCAGTAACTCGAGTTCGATCGCTTTCGTCGTGCTCGCGACGAGACCGGTCACGTCCTCCTCGAGGCGCTTGCCCCGCATCCGGTCTGCCGGGCCCGGAGACGCTGATCGCCGCGACGGGTTCGTCCTCGACGACGATCGGACTGGCGACGCACTGCCATTCCGGCGTCTGTTCGCCGAACACGGTCATTCAGGAGCAGAGCCTGGACATCCACTACGACGAGACCAGCGACGTGCTGGACTATCTAGCCGATCTCTCCGTCTTCGAGTACCGCGACGGCTACGTCGACATTCCGGACGGACCGGGACTCGGTGTCGAGATCGACGAGGACCACGTCCGCGACCAGACCGGCGGCGTCGACTAGCACAACCCGATCTGGCGCTACGACGGCGGCAGCGTCGCCGAGTGGTAACGCCGGAGAACCCGAACTGGTTTTCCGCCACCGGTAGCTCATTACCGCGGTAGCGAGTGAGACGAACCATGCCGAAAACTGCCATCAACCTCTACAGCGTTCGCGAACTCGAGGACTCGACGACCGAGGTTCTCGACCGCGTCGCCGACGCGGGCTACGACGGCGTGCAGTTCGCCGGGGAGTACTCGCCGCTGCACGACGATCTGGAGGCGATCGCCGAGACGCTGGGGCGCCACGGGCTCGAGGCGACCCCACCCCACGTCGGGATCGGCGCCCTCGAGGACGACCGCGCGGCCGTGCTCGAGGCCTACGAGCCGCTCGGCGTCGACGGTGTCGTCGTTCCGTGGCTCGACCCCGACTGCTTCGAATCCGCGGCGGCCGTCGACGAAACCGCCGCGCTGATCGACGCGCTCGGAGACGCGCTCGCGGAAGACGGGTGGGACCTCTACTACCACAACCACGACCACGAGTACGCCGATCTCGGCGACGAGTCGGCTTTCGAGCGCTTCGTCGACGCGACCGACGTTGGCATCGAACTCGACGTCGGCTGGGCGTTCGTCGCGGGCGACGACCCCGCGGAGCGCATCCGCGCGCTCGAGGGACGACTCCGGACGGTCCACATGAAGGACATGGACGTCGACGCCGACCCCGGCTTCATCGAGATCGGCGAGGGCGACGTCGATATGGGATCGTGCGCCGAGGCCGCTGCGGACGCCCGCGCCGAGTGGCTCGTCTACGAGCACGACGATCCGGCCGATCCCGCCGCCTCGCTCGAGCACGGAGCGGCGTTTCTGGACGATCTTCAGTAGAAGATACACGGTTCTTTGTTCAGAAATCCTCGTGGAACGGCTGTTACGTATAGAGCGCACATTGAACAACCGCCGTTGAGGCTGCAGCGCCGGTCAATCGCCGTCGGGTAGGACTGAAAGGGGGCCAGGGGCTTTCGTGATGATACCGACGGCAGCAGGTTCTGCTCGCACGAACACAGGGGATTTCCACACCCTCCCCAGCCGATTTCTGCTCACGGGTGCGCAGCACCCGTTCGCGTGGTCCGCGGAACCTGCGGTTCCGCGCTTCGCTCACTTCGTTCGCTCATCCCTCGCGCAGCATCGTCGACCGCCCTCACTTGCGCTCGGTCGGTCGACAGCGCGCGCCACCGCAACAAGGGCTGGCTGGTCCGCGGTGAGACAGAGGCTGCTACAGGTAACGAACCACCGATTCGAACTCCCGGCTGTTGTCAGTCCCGTTCCTCGGCCGAGAGTCCGTCGACGATCCGCCCGTCGGCGACCGCGACGTCGTAGGCGCCGATCGCGGCGTCGCCGAGCAGCCACTCGACGTCCGTCTCGGGATCGAGACGGACCCGGTCGCTCGAGAAGTTCGTCACCCACGTCCTCCCGTCGCGCTCGTTGACCCGGACGCCCTCCGGCAGCCGGTCACTATGTTCAACGTCCGCTCGAGCGAGCAGCGACCGGACGAGGTCGTCCGCCAGGTCGTCCTCGGGCCAGACGCCGCAGTATACCGTGGTTCCGTCGCCGGCGGTATTTCGAACGGCCGCGGTGCGTCCCGCTTCGACGCCGTCGGTGCCGTACTCGAGCAGCGGCGCGGCCGCGTCGACCTCCAGCCACTCGGCCCACGTGCGAAAGTCGTAGCTCTCGTCCGCCCCGTCCGCGCGGCGTACGCGAGTCTCGAGGTGAGCGGGTAGCGACTCGTGCTGGTCGACGGTCGCACCCACCAGGTCGGCGAGCGGTCCCGGCTGCGGCGCCGGGCGAAGCTTGTTGTACTCGTCCTTGACGCCCGTCCGCGGACCGAGGAGGAGTTCGCCGCCCGTCTCGACGTAGTCCGTGAGACGGTTCGCGAGGCCGTCGGTGACGAGGTGGAGCGCCGGCGCGACGACGGCGTCGTAGCCCTCGAGGTCGGTGTTCGGGTGGACGACGTCGACCTGGACGCCGCGGGCGCGGAGCGCGCCGTAGAAGGCGTCGAGCAGGCTCCAGTAGTCGAAGTCGGGCGCGTGGGGCTGCTCGTCGAGCGCCCAGAGGTTGTCGTAGTCGAACAGCAGCGCGACGGGGGCGTCGACGTGGTCGACGTCCTCGATCTCGGCCAGTTCCGCGCCGGCCTGGCTCGCGTCGTGGTAGCCGCGGTCCGGCGAGCCGTCCTGCTTCCGAAGTCCGGCGTGGTACTGTTCCTGGCCCTCGAGACAGCGTCGCCAGCGGAAGTAGAGCACGGCGTCGGCGCCGTGGGCGGTCGCGTGGTGGGCCCAGAGGCGCATCGCACCCTCGCCCGGCTGGGGGCAGTGCGGCGGCCAGTTGACGTCGCCCGGCTGCTGTTCCATCACCCAGAACGGCCGGTCCAGCGCGCTCCGGTAGAGGTCGTGGTCCATCCCGAGCTGATCGGGGTCGCCGGCCCGAAGCTGATCTGACGTCGGTTCGCCCTCGAGTCGATCCTGGGCGAACCCCGTCGGGTAGGAGTCCCACGAGACCAGGTCGAGATCCTCGCTGACCGCGTAGGCGTCGAGCGTCGGGAACCGGCCCATGAAGTTGTGCGTGACGAACCACTCCGGGTTCGCCTCCCTCAGGAGATCGACCTGCAACCGGTTGTAGTCGACGACCGAGTCGCTCGCGAAGCGGGCGTACTCGAGCAGCCGCGAGGGATGGTGGTCGGCTGGCGTCGGTCCCGGCGGATCCACCTCCTCGAAGCTCGCGTACCGCTGGCTCCAGAAGGTGTTCCCCCAGGCCTCGTTGAGCGCCTCGACCGACCCGTACTTCTCGGCGAGCCACTCGCGGAACGCCGCGGCGCAGTCGTCGCAGTAACAGCGAACGGTGCGGTGACAGCCGAACTCGTTGTCGGTCTGCCAGCCCGCGACGTGCGGGTTGTCGGCGTAGCGGTCGGTCAGCTCGGTGACGATGCGCTCGGTCTCCTGGCGGTAGGCCTCGGAGTTGAAGCAGTAGTGGCGGCGGCTGCCGTGCTCTCGAACCGTTCCGTCGGGCTCCTCCTGCCGGATCTCGGGTCGCTCGTCGACCAGCCACTTCGGCGGCGTCGCCGTCGGCGTACAGAGCACCGCCTGCATCCCGTGTTCCCCGATCAGTTCTATCGCCTCGTCCAGCCACCCGAAGTCGAACTCGCCGCGTTCGGGCTCGAGGACGGCCCACGAGAACTCCGCCATGCGGACGTACTCGAGGCCGGCCTCGGCCATCTGCGCCACGTCGGTCTCCCACCGTTCGCGCGGCCAGTGTTCCGGAAAGTAACAGACGCCGATATGCATACGCGCAGGTCACGGCGCCCCCACCTAAACGTTATCGTGGGTGAGCGACTGGAGCGAAGGATGGTCGCCGACGAGCGACGAACCGTTTTCGCCCCACCGACGGAGCCGCAACCGAATCGGCGGTCCCGGCGCTCGACCCGGACGGGACGGTCGGAATCTCGAGGTCCCGACCGACGGCGAGCAGTTCTACTCGCGACTGCCGGCTGCGATCTCGATCTCGCCGAACTCCGCGAGGTCGCCCGCTTCGGCGCGTTCGACGGCGGCCAGCGCGTCGACGTAGCCGGCGCCGACCGACTCGGCGGTATATGTGTCGTGGACGTCCTCGACGGCCGCCGCCTCGAGCGTCGTCAGCACGTCGATGGGATCGGGGTTCTCGCCGTGGTTCTCGAGGTAGGCGTCGACGACGAGCGTCGCACAGCCCGCAGTAACGGGACAGGACATACTCGTCCCGGACATGAGTCCGTAGTAGAGTTCCTCGTCCGGGTCGGCGGCGTTCAGCGGGTCGGCGGGGTTGAGCGTGCTCATCACGTCGCCACCCTTGGCGGCGACGCCGTTGCGGTAGATCCCGAGCGGGCCGTCGATCTCGTCCTCGGGGACCCCCTCGTACAGCGCGGTAAGGTTCTCGTAGGCCGTCCCGCGGTCGTCGTTGTCGTGGTCCCAGGAGCCGTCTTGCGAGCGACCGCGGGAGGAGAAGTCCGTGACGGTCTGATCGGCGTGGGTCGCCGCGACGCCCAGCACGTGGGGCGCCTTCGCGTACTGGCTCAACGTCCCCTCCTCGGGGCCGTCGTTGCCCGCCGAGAACACCGGCAGGATGCCCGCCTCGTGGGCGTGCCAGGTCGCCACGTTCGTCGGATCGTCGGGGACGAACGGCTGGTCGTCCTCGATCGGCCCGTAGGAGTTCGAGACGACCTGGACGTCGTGGTCGCCCTCGCGCTGGCGGCGCAGCATGTCGTCGTAGGCGGCGACGATGTAGACGATCAACAGGCCGCCGGCGCCGCAGGAGTAGACGGTGAGGTCGGCGTCGGGCGCCATCCCGGCGTACTCGCCGTCGCTGACCGAGCCGTCGCCGGCGACGCTGCCGCTGCAGTGAGTGCCGTGGCCGCTGTTGTCGCTGTCGACGAAGCCGACGTCCTGCCACCAGAGCGGTTCCTCGTTGACTTCGGGAATTCCGACGTACTGCAGGTTCGCCTGCAGGTTGTCCTCGAGGTCCGGGTGGGCGCCGTCGACGCCCGAGTCGATGACGACGGCGTGTGCGTTCTCGCCGGTGTAAGCCGTCTCGAGCCCCTCGCCCTCCCGCACCTGGGTGGATCGCGTGTCCTCCCGAGCGTCGTCGTTGTGGTACTCGAGTTCGTAGTTCGACGAGACGTAGCGCACCTCGTCCCAGCCGGCGACCGTCTCGATCAGCGGGCCGGTCAGTTCGGCGTAGGCCATCGGTAACACGGCGAACTGGCCGACGATCGCCTCGAGTTCCAGCAGGCGGTCCGCGTCCTCGTTGCTTTCGAAGACGACGATCGTCTCCTGTTCCTCGTCGCTCTCGAGGTCGAGCGTGTCGTCGACGAGCGTCTCGCCGACGCTAACGAGACCGTCTACCGCGTCGCCGAGCAGCGCGCTCGCGCTGCCGGTAAGACCGATTCCGCCGACGAGTCCGGCTGCGCCCGTTCCCGCGAGGAATCGTCGTCGAGTCGATCCGTCGGTTGCCGAAGGTGTCTCTCGAGTCATGTTGTGTAAGCACCGTGATTGGTATTAGTTCCCAATAGTCACATATCTTTTGATCTCACTAGTTTTGAAATAGCCCTCACACGAGAAATAACAATACTGGAACACTGTACACCCTCCGAAAAGTGCGATCCGGCTACTCGGGTCCGACGACAGCCCGAGGAGTCAGACGTCCTCCGCGACGACGGTCACCTCACGATCCGTCTCCTCGAGTTCGATCCACTCGCGATCGGTTAGCGTGTCGTCGCCGTCCGTATCACGCGAGACGGCGATCGGACCGAACTCGTACGTGTCGCTGTCCAGCACGTCGTCCGGCGCCTGGGCGAAGTGTGCGAGTTCCTCGTAGCTCGCCCGCGGATCGTCGAGCCCGAAGTAGACGTGGGTGCCGCCGCCCATCGCGGGGGTCGTCGCCTCGACGTCACCGTATTCCTCGTCGACGGCCCAGTTCTCGGGGACGGTATCCCGGACGAGCACCGGTTCGGTGGCCTCGACGTCGAGTTCGGTCCGGTTGGTCTGACCGCCCGTGAAGACGGAGCCGGAGTCGTTGCGTTCCCCGTCGACCGCGAACGGGGGCGTCTGGTCGGCGTCGCCGAAGCGCTTGGTTTCTTCGCCGTCGACCGTCCGTACCTGCTCGAAGCCGAGCGCGTTGGTGAAGACGGTGTGACCGAAGAACGACACCGCGTGGTTCATCAGCCCGAACGGGTGGAGGTTCTCCTGGCTCGCAGGCGGGAGCAACCCGCCGACGACGTGGATACCCTGCCACTCGTCGGGATCGGTGAATATCGATCCCGCGGCGACCTGACCGTCGGTTTCGCCGGCCGAGAGGCCGCTCGACGCCTCGAAGGCGTCCGCGTCGACGAGCGTCATCGGAGCCTCCTCGGCGTAGGCGTAGCCAAGCGGCGCGACCTTCCAGAGCAGCTGCTGGATGGGCCGCGTGTCGGTCAACAGCGGGTGATCTTCGTCTTTCTCTTCTATGTGGGCGACCTCGAACTCGGCGTTGCGGGTGACGTCGTCGGCGCTCACGCCGGGTGCGCTCTCGAGTTCCGCCAGTAGCGCGACGCCCGTGTCGGTCAGCACGAGGTTGCCGTCCGCCTCGACGTACTCATCGAGGGCGGCGACATATTCCGCGTCGTCCGCGAAGTCGTCGTGAACGACGACGAGGTTCTCGTGTTCGCGGTGGGCGCCGGATTTGACGTCGTCGACGGTGAGTTCGACGACCTCGACACCGGCGTTGCTGGCGTCGTAGTCCGCGAAGAACTCGAGGGGGGTCACCTCGTACGCCTCCTGTTCGAAGCCCAGCGCCTCGCGCGGGTCGGGGTTGCCCTCGGCCGAGAGCGTTCCGATTTGGACCTCGGGTTCGATCACGTCCTCGGGATCGCTGTCGGCCATGAGGCTCGTGAACTCGACCGTCCAGGTCCCGGCTGCGGGGTGCTTGACCGTCCACGGCTCGTGGTGGTGGTGGGCGTCGGCGTTCGTCTCGGACGGCCGCGAGCTTCGAACGACGGATCCCTCGGGACCTCGAAGGACCGCGTCGACGAGGCCGTCGTCGGCGTGGGGGTTCGCCGAGAGGGTGTGCACCCCCTCCTCGACGTCGAACGAGACGGTCGCCGTCTCGCCGGGTGCGACGGTCGTCGCACTCGTCTCGACCGCCAGCGAGGTGTCGCCGTTGCCGCCGCCGTCACCGTCGCTCGTAAACGAGAGCTCGTCCGACGAGCGGGTGAGCCGGTCGGTGGCGACGTAGGCGACGGACTCGCCGTCCGAGACGACGCTCGAGTCGACGTCGCGGAGGGCGTACTCGGTCATCGTCCGGATCGACGCCTGGTAGCCCCGCGTCTGGATGTCGACGAGTTCGGGGTTGTAGACGTTCCCGCCGATCATGTGGCTGTAGGCCATCTCGAATCCCATCGTGGTTACGCCCAGCCCGCCCAGGGATTCGTCGGCCGCCATCCAGCCGATGAGGCCGCCGGTGATGGTGTACCCGATGGCGTCCCAGATGGTCGAGTAGTCGTACGCGGTTTCGGGCAGGATCGGAAACAGCACTTCGGGGTTGTAGTCGCCGGTTGCCGCATCCTGGACGTCGGCGAGGGTCTCCCAGTCGTCGAGTTCCTCCTCGAGGTCGGTCTCGAGAACCCGATTCATCTCGTAGAGGTCGTGGAACTCGTCCTGGGTGTACTCGTTCTGGTTGATCATCCCGAGGATAAAATCCGAGTTCCAGAACATCCCGTGGAGGTCCGCGCCGTGGGTTACGTTCTCGTACTCCCGGAAGTGCTCGACGATGCCGAGCGAGTCGGAGACCCGCTCAACCACGTCTTGGGGCGGCGAGTCGCCGACCGATCGATCCGGATCGGGTTCGCTCGGGAAGTGCGCGGGGTCGATCCAACCGACGGTCGGGTATTGGCGGTTGGTGTCGTATATTTCCGCGTTACCGCGCTCGTACAGCGGTGCGGCGGGAGCGCGCGGGAGACCGGTGCCGGGACCGCCGAGCTGCCAGCCGCTCGAGTACTGGGGACTTCGCGCGACCCACCCGTCGGGATTGGCGAAAAGGAACAGCAGTACTGCGTCGTCGAGCAAGCTCGCCGTCTCTCGTTCGGTACCCCGAAGCAACTGCTCGATAAATCGCGTGCCGGCTTCGACGCCCGCCCGCTCGAGGCCGTGCATCCCGAGGACGAACATCACCTTCTGCTTCTCGGCGAACGACTCCCGGTCGCGGACGTCGTTCGTCACCTCGGCGACGTAGACGTCCTTCGGATCGTCGCGGTCGGAGACGTAGTTGTAGTGGCCCGGGCTCTCACCGTACCGGACGTCCTCGTCGATCGGGAAGAAGTTCAGCCGGTCGCCGTGCTCCGACTCGAGGTGAGAGAGCCCGTCGATCGTCTGCTCGTAGTCGACGAAGTCGACGCTCCGGTAGGACTGGGGGAACACCCCGAGCGGGTAGTAGCCCAACCGCCAGAACGGGTTCGAACCGGGCGTGTAGCTCAATTCCTCCGCGGTCGGGATGTCGAGGACCTCCCGTACCTGTGCCGTCGTCAACTGGGCGTAGGCGACGGACTGTTCCTCGAGGAGCCAGTCGTCCTCGAGTTCGATATCGAGTCCGAGCAGGTCATCGAGACCCGAGTCGTCCGCGAACCGGATCAGCGTCGGAACCGGGTAGTCGTCGGGCGTGTGGTTGACGACGTACTCGTACTCGTCGGTCATCGTCGCGTCCTCGAGGTCGGCGACGGCGTTCCCGGGCAGGGTGAGCGCCGCGCCGACGGCGCCCGCGAGGCGGCCGAACTGGCGGCGGCTGATGGGGACGCCGTCGAAGGCGCTCCCGTCCGGGATTTTGTGGCCGCGTTCCTGGCCGTGGCTGTGCTCGTCTTCGGTCTCGCGTTCTTGCGTGTCGTGTTTGCTCATGATCTCGGATCTCGTATCGAGTCTCGGTCGGTCGGTCGGTTCGGTGCCGTCGCTACTCCTCGCCCGCCAACTCGACCTCGTCGAACGTCGCCAGGTCGCCCTCCTCGGTACGCTGCGCGGCCGCCAGCGCGTCGACGTAGCCGGCGCCGGCGTTGGTCGTCGTGTAGTCGGCCGTCCCGCTCGTCTCCTCGAGGCCGTCGGTCGCTTCGAGGTCCGCGGTCGCCTCGAGCGTCGAGATGACGTCGATCGGATCGGGGACCTCGCCGTGGTGCTCGACGTACGCGTCGATCGCGAGAGCGGCGCAGCCGACGGCGACGGGACAGGCCATGCTCGTCCCGCTGAGCAGGCCGTACCACAGCTCCTCGTCCTCGCCCAGCGCCCACAGCGGCTGGGCGGGATTCAGCGTGCTCATCACGTCGGCGCCCTTGGCCGCGACGCTCGGCCGGTGGAGACCGATCGGCCCGTCGATCTCGTCCTCCGAGACGCCGGAGTAGAGGTCGACGACGTTCTCGAAGGCCGTCTCGCGGTCGTGGTTCCCCTCGACGTCGCCCCGCGAGGAGAAGTCCGTAACCGACTGGTCGGCGTAGGTCGCAGCGACGTTCATCACGTACGGCGCCTGCTTGCGCTGGCCGAGCGTGTCGTTCTCCGGACCATCGTTGCCCGCGGAGAACGAGACCAGTACGTCGGCCTCGTAGGCGTACCAGGTCGCGACGTTCAGCGGATCCCAGGGGTCGAACTCGCCGGGGCCGGCGCCGTAGGAGTTCGACGCGAGGTGGATCTCGTGGTCGCCGTTCTCCTGAAGGGTAAGCAGGTGGTCGTACGCCGACGTGGCCTTCAACAGCGTGAGCGACGCGTTGGTCGAGTACGAGGTCAGCGTCACGTCGGGTGCCATTCCGCGGTACTCGCCGTCGCTCTCCGAGCCGTCGGCGCCGATGCTGCCGCTGCAGTGAGTCCCGTGACCGACGTCGTCGCTGTTGACGAGACCGAGGTCGACCCAGACGTCCTCGTCGCCGCCCTCGTCGAGCGGGTTTCCGACCCACTGCCAGTTCGCCTCGAGGTTCTCTTCGAGGTCCGGATGGACGCCGTCGATTCCGGTGTCGATGACGGCCGTGTGGACGTTCTCGCCGGTGTAGGGCGTCTCGAGTCCCTCACCTTCCTGGACCTCTCGGGAACGGGTGTCGGGTCTGGCGTCGTCGTGCTCCCAGTCGAGGTCGACGTTGGGCGAGACGCGACGGACCTCGTTCCAGCCGGCGACCTCGAGAAGCTGATCACCCGAGAGCAGGCCGTAGCCGATCGGGAGCGTCTCGTAGCCGTAGAACCCCTCGGCGAGGTCCAGTTCGGCGAGGCGGTCGACGTCGTCGACGTCGTCGAAGACGACCAGCGCCTCCTGCAGGTCGTCGGTGTCCGTCTCGAGGCCGTCGGCGAGCGCGGTCGCGCTGCCGCTCAGGGAAACGGTGCCGGCGCTCGCGGCACCGACGAGTCGGAGGAACTGTCGTCGATTCGATACTGTCGGTGGTGTCGTTCGTGGCATTTTGATCGTGTTCGGTGTGCAGTTCGCACGGAGCGCTGCGGCGCGTTCGTGGGGTGGTAGTCCAGATGTCCGAAGCGCGCGCCGTCTCGGGCGAAAAAGCCGGCTCGCGGCGATCAGGTCTCCTCGGCGACGACCGTGACGTCCCGATCGGTGCCGCTGAGGGTCGTCCACTCCCGGTCGGTGAGCGTTCCGTCGTCGTCCGTGTCGGTCGTCACCGCGATCGGACCGAAGCTGTAGCGTCCGGATTCCTCGACGCCCTCGGGCGCCTGCGCGAAGTGGGTCAGTTCCTCGTAGGCCGACTGCGGGTCGTCGACGCCGAAGTAGACGTGCGTGCCGCCGCCGAAAGCGGGTGTCGTGGCCTCGACGTCGCCGTGCTCCTCGTCGACGTCCCAGTTCTCGGGAACCGTATCGCGGACCGTGACCGCCTCGCCGTCGGGGTGGCGAACCGCGACGTCGAGTTCCGTGCGGTTGGTCTGGCCGCCGGTGAACACCGACGCGTCGTCCTCGCGCGCGCCCTCGACGATCAGGCCGGCCTCGTCGAACGCGGTCTCGAGGTCGAGGCGGGCCCGCACGTCGAAGCCGTTGACCAGTCCGGGGACGTTCACGAGTTTCGCGACGACGTAGAGGACGCGCTCGCCGCCGTCGTTCTCGAGATCGTCCGGCGAGACGGTCGTCGAGACGGACGCCTCGCCCTCGAGGCCGGCGTCCTTGTCCACGATCGTCGGTTCGCCGGTCAACTCGTCGGGGTTCTGGGCGTCGTAGAGGAAGAGGTCGACGTGCGGATCGCCCTTCGTCGCGCCGGCGTTGGCACCGCTGTAGTGGCTGAACTCGACGGCCGCGTCGATCTCGCCGGGATCCGAAACGTGAACGTAGCCGGCGACGGCGCGTTCGTCGTCCGGAACGCCGAGACCGACCGTTCCGGAGATCGATTCGTCCGTGAGGTCGCGGGTGACGGCGTCGATGGCCGGACCGACGTTCGCGCGGCCGTAGCCCTCGTAGGGGTCGCGGCCGCCGAAGCGGTACACCGGTGCCTTCGCGCGGTGGTACGGCGCGGCGGTCAGCGCCGTCTCGCTCGCGGTCGCGAGGAGCGTCTGCTTGAGGCGGAACACGTCCTCGTACCCCGCTTCGGCGGGCTCGGGGATCGAGATCGCGTCCGGCGCGTCCGCTTCCATCGCGTCGGCGACGAGTCCGGAGATGCCGGTGACCGAAGGTGCGGCCATCGACGTGCCGGCCTTCCCCGTGTAGTCGCGAACGTCGCCGAACCGATCGCCGTCGTTGCGGCCGCGACCGCTACCGTGGTTGCCGAGGAGTTCGCCGTCGACGTCGGTCAGGGCGTCGAGGACCTCGTCGGCGAGGTCGATCTCGTAGTCGGCGTCCCCGGTGATCGCGTCGTCGAACTCGGTTTTCGGCTCGAGCTGTTCGGCCTCGAGATCCTCGAGTTCCTCGACGGGCTCGAGTTCGGCCTCCGTCGCCTCCTCGTCGCCGTCGTCTTCGGTGACGTCGTCCTCCGGTTCGCCGGCCAGCGCGGCGATGTCGAGCACGTTGACCTGTCCGCCGGGTGCGGTCACGTCGGGCTTCAGGTACGGTTCGCCGGAGTCATCGTCGATACCGCCGATTCCGCCGGACGAGTAGGCGGCGATGCCGTCGTACGGCCCCGTCGAGACGACGGAGATGGCCTCGCTCGCGACGGCGGGTGCACCGTTACCGCTCGCGGGAGTGGCGTCGTTTCCGGCCGCCGCGACGGGCAGGATACCCCCCTCCGCGATCCGGCGGATCGAGGCCGGGATGTCGTCGAGGGTGCCGCCGGCTGCACCGAGCGGGAGCCCGCCGACGTAGCCCCAGGACATGTTGAGCGCGCGGACGTTGAACGTCTCCGCGAACTCGTCGGCGAACTCGCCGAACGTCCCGGTCGCGGTGCCGAGATCGGTCACGCTCGTGATGCTGTAGCCCGGTGCGACGCCGGCGTGCAGCGACAGATCGCCGTCCTCGAGTGCGTCTCCGGCAGTGTCATCGGCGTGCAGGAACGCACCGGCTGCGACGCGCTCGAGGCGTCCCGCGGAAATCAGTTCGCCCTCGAGTGCGGTGACGTGGACCGCGTAGGTCGCCTCGCCGTCGTCGTGGACGGTCGGCGTCTCCGCGATATTGTTCTCGAACGATTCCTCGCTCGTGCCCGATGCCCCCTGCGCACGGGCGAGTTCCGCGCCGTCGGGCCCCTCGATGGCGACCTCGATGGCGTCGCCGAAGACGCTGGCGAAGACGCCCGTTTCGGCCGGGGCGTCGACCTCGTACGTTAGCGCATCGCCGAGCGCGAGCGTCGTCCGCGGCTCGTCGATCCGCGTGCGCTCGTCGTCGATCGCGCTCGCCCGGCCGCTGCCCGCCATGATCCCGGCGACGTGAGTTCCGTGACCGTTCTCGTCTCGCGGGCGGCTGTAGCTGCCGTACCGATCGTGATCGTTGTGCCAGCCGACGAGGTGTGGCAGGCCGGTGTCTTCGACCGCTTCGAACGGATCGATCTCGCGTCCCTGACCAGGGTGTGTCGACTCGAGTTCGAACTCGCCGTCCTCGGTACTGATCGTGACGCCGTTCCAGGGGCCGATATCCGGATGTCGCGCGTCCGTGCCGGAGTCCGTGAGCGCGAGCGACCGGTCGGGCCGTCCTCGATACCCTCGTTTCCAGGCATGCAGCGCCTCTCTGACGCGAACGTTCGTGTACGCGGTGTCGAACGTACCATCGTTACTCGCGTCGAGAGCTGCCGACCGACCGGCGGTAGCCGTCGATCCCACGAGTCCGATCCCCGCCAGCGCCCCGAACTGGAGCAGTGACCGTCGCGATACCGCTGCACCGTCGTTCTCCCTACCCAGACTGTCTCGTTTTCTCATGACACGCGAAGTCCGTTCTTCACCGCCGATACAAAACGTTGTGGCAAACCCTTCCAAGCGTCACTGGGTTTCACGCGTAAAACTGTTCGACCTGGAGAAACCGCTGGATCGTCCGTCCCAATGGCGAAATCGATCGGCTGTTCTGGGACGGAACTGTTACGATAGGGGCAGATTAGCGTTGCACTCGGGAAACGAATCGCGAATCCATCGATAACAACGTCGAACCCGCGAAACTCTCACCGTCGTTCACCAGCACTCATCGCCGGTCGAGAGTTCGACCACCGGTCGGTCGAATCGAGACCGGTACAACACCCCAGTAACGATTCTCGCCGGTGCTAGTCATTCGTTATCAAACGAACAACGATGATAGTGGATTCCATAACTAACAGCCCCCGGGCCGTGGGTCGAACTGGTATGTCCGAGACACCACTCGAGTACCAGAAAGACGTACTCGCAACGGTCGTGGACGAGGCGGTCCACGAGGGGATGGCGTCGGAATCCGAGGCCGAGCGGTTACACGACCGCCTGGAGTCGGTCGAATCGATGCAGTCGGTCGACCAGTTCTGGGACGACCTCTCTCAGGAGTACGAACTGCTCGAGCCCGCCTGACGGCTCGAGCGGGGGGAATGGGGTGCAGAACGCAGATCAGGAACCGCACAATCGACCGTAGGGGGCGCCACACGGCCTGCCCCCGTGTCGTCGGTCGTGTCGAAGCGTGTCGTGGTTGGCCGTGCTTCGAAGCTCTTATACTCGGGAGTTGGATAGATCAGTACGACTCGCTGAGCCGCGGGCGTCAGCGGGCACCTGTCCGGCACGTCGCCGCCACAGGTCGGAATGTGATCCGCGGGAAGAATCCCGCCGGGTTGAACCAGGAAATGCCCGCAGGAGATTACGATGGCAAAAAGCTTCTACTCCCACATCAAGGACGCATGGAAGGACCCCGACGACGGAAAGCTCGGGGAACTGCAGTGGCAGCGAAAACAGGAATGGCGCGACCAGGGCGCGATCGAGCGGATCGACCGTCCGACGCGTCTCGACAAGGCACGCGAACTCGGCTACAAGGCAAAGCAGGGTATCATCGTAACCCGGGTTTCGGTCCGGAAAGGTACCGCCCGCAAGCAGCGCTTTACGGGCGGTCGCCGGTCGAAGCGCCAGGGTGTCAACCGCATCGGACGGCGCAAGAACATCCAGCGCATCGGTGAGGAGCGCGTCTCCCGAAAGTACCCCAACATGCGGGTGCTCAACAGCTACTGGGTCGGCGAAGACGGCAGCCAGAAGTGGTTCGAGGCGATCCTCGTGGATCCGAACCACCCCGCGATCCAGAACGACGACGATCTCAACTGGATCTGCGACGACGCCCACAAGAACCGCGCCTTCCGCGGACTCACCAACGCGGGCAAGGCCAACCGCGGTCTCAACAACCGCGGCAAGGGCGCCGAGAAGGTTCGCCCGTCCAACACGGGCGGCCAGGGCCGCGCGAAGTAAGCGACGCCGAACGCGTTTTTCTGCCGTCCGCGAGACCGAGAGCGACGGCGTTCGAACGGATTACCGCTCGTAAGCGGTGCGAACACCGTGAACCCCCAATCGACCGGTATCGAACGGCTCCCGTCTACCTATTCAGTGCGTGACCGTTCGGGGTGTGAACTTATCTGACGTCACGGTATACACTTACTCATGCCAAAACGCGTTCTCGTTCCGGTAGACGACTCGAACCGCTCGACGCAGGCCCTCGAGTTCGCGCTCGAGGAGTACCCCGATGCGGCGATTACGGCGCTGCACGTCCTCGATCCGGGCGACTTCTACGCGGCGACTGGGATCGAGGGCGGTGCGATGGCGAACTACGACGAGATTCAGGAACACCACGAGACGCGAGCCGACACCATCCTCGAGAACGCGGCCGAGCAGGCGGCCGAGCACGGCGTCACCATCGAGACGGAGCGCATCGTCGGCGGCATCTCGCGATCGATCGTCGACTACGCGGACGACAACGACGTCGATCACGTCGTCGTCGGCAGCCACGGTCGGACCGGCGCCAGTCGGATCCTCCTCGGCAGTGTCGCCGAGACCGTCGCCCGACGATCGCCCGTCCCGGTGACGATCGTTCGCTGAGACGGCCGCGGAATCGTTCTTTCGTACTCGAGTTGCAGTCTCCTACAGCCCCAGCGCCGCGACCACGTCGAGGAAGTACAGCGGAACGCCGACGACCGCACCGCCGAGAATGATCCAGGCGGCGTGGACGCCCCGAACGAAGATCAGACAGGAGGCGATCGCGAGCGCGATCGGGATCGGATCGACGGCGCCGTCGATAATGAACGTCTCCGCGGCGAGCGTCGCCGTCGCGCCGAGGATCGCGCCGACGACGGCGGCGTTGACGCCGACCAGCGCCGACCGGACGATGTCGTTCTCGCGGACCTTCGCGAAGTACGGGAAAAAGCCCATGATGAAGACGAAGGAGGGGCCGAACGCGCCGATTGCGGCCACCAGTGCCCCGAGAACGGCGATCCAGAGGACGCCGCCGGAGACCTCGAGCATGAGCGCGTAGCCGACGAAGGCGGTCGTCATCACGACCGGGCCGGGCGAGAGCTGGCCGATCGCGATGCCATCGACGAACTCCTGGCCGGTGAGCCAGCCGAACTCGCGGACGACGTAGAGTTCGATGAACGGGATCAGGACGAGGCCGCCGCCGTAGATGAACGACCCCGTGTACACCATGAACAGGAAGAGTTTGACCCACTCGTTGGCCCACAGCGCGAGCGCGTAGCCCCAGAGCGGGCTAGCCTCGAGCGTTCGCCGAGCGGAGGGGCCGAGAGCGTCGAGGAGCCGGTCGCGGAGGGTAAAGGCAACGCCGGCGACCGCACCGACGGCGGCCCAGATCGACGCCGTTCGGAGGTTCGCGCGAACCCAGTCCGACCGGTAGACCGCGACGGCGACGACGCCGGCGACGACGAACGCGACGACGGGATTCGGGTTGAAGGCCGCGACGACGACCGTCGCGGCGACGAGCAGCGCGACGAGCAGGAAATCGACGTTCCAGGTGTCCGGGCCGACCTCGAGTTCGTAGTCGGTGCGTCCCTCGGCGAACGCGCTGTGGGCCATCGAGTAACAGGCGCCGACGATCAGCCCGATCACGACGGGATTGATCCCGTAGAAGACGGCTTCGACCGCCGGGAGCGCCTGGTAGGCGAAATAGACGTACGAAAAGAGCACGACGAGGACGAACGTCGGCAGCATGAAGAAGAAGCCGGCGACGACCGCGCCGAGTTTGCCGGCGTACGCCCAGCCCAGGAAGATGCCCAGCTGCGTCGAGGCCGGACCGGGAAGCATGTTACAGATCGCGAGTCCCTCCATGAAGATCGACTGGGAGGTCCACTCGCGACTGTTCTCGCCGACGAGGTCGTCCTCCATCATCGCGATGTGCACCAGCGGTCCGCCGAAGCCGACGATGCCGATAAACAGGAAGTAGCGGGCGATTTCGACCAGTCGAGCCGCCGTTGGTTCGCCGCGGTAGCCGGTCGCCTCCTCGATCGCTTCGTCGTCAGCGCCGCTCGTCGAGTCCGAAACCACTACCTCGAGTTGCGAAGTGTTAGCAGATAAACGTTCGTACGGTGATGGGAATACTCGAAAAACGAGCACCGGTATCCGTGACTATCTACCTCACACGAGCACACATACGAACCGTTAGGTACCGACTTCGACTTCTATCAGCTATGACAGTCGAAACGACCCGCGTCGCGATGGTGTGCGTCCAGAACGCCGGCCGGAGCCAGATGGCGACCGCCTACGCCGAGCGCGAGCGCGAGGCCCGCGACCTCGCTGACACCGTCGAGATCCGCTCGGGCGGCACCCGCCCGGCGGAGTCGGTTCACGACGTCGTCCGCGAGGCGATGCGCGAGGAGGGGTTCGACCTCTCGGATCGGACGCCCCGGGAGATCACCGACGGGGAACTCGAGGCCTGCGACTACGTCGCGACGATGGGTTGTTCGACGCTCGAACTCGACGCCGACACCGACGTCCGCGACTGGGATCTGGAGGATCCGCACGGACGGGACCTCGAGACGGTCCGCGAGATTCGCGAGGACGTGAAGGGGCGCGTCGAAGCGCTGTTCGACGAGATCGAGGCCGAGCGCGACGGGTCTCAGTCGCGCTCGTAGACGACGGACCCGCCGACGATCGTCTTCTCAACGCCGATGTCCGCGATCGCCGACGGGTGCTCGAACGGATCGTCCTCGAGCACGACCGCGTCGGCGAGCATTCCCGGCTCGAGTGTTCCCTTCCGATCTTCCACGTGCTCCGCGTGGGCCGCGCCACGCGTGTACGCGGTGACGGCCTCGTCGACGGACAGGCGCTGATGCTCGCTCTCGGCGTTCACGGCGTGGTGGATCCCGTACAGCGGTCCCATCGGCATCGTGTCGCTTCCGAACGCCAGCGGGACGCCGGCGTCGAGGACGTCCCGGAACCGGTTGTTCTCGCCCCGGCGTGACGGCTCGAGCGCGGTTTCGTAGGCGCCGCCGTCGCCGTCCCACTGCAGGAAGTTCGGCTGCATGCTCGCGACGATACCCAGTTCGGCCATCCGTTCGAGCGCCTCGTCGGTCGCGAGTTCGACGTGCTCGAGGCGGAGCCGCGGGTCGACCGCGTAGCCGTCGAGGACGGCCTCGTACCGGTCCAGAATCTCGTCGACGGCACGTCCGCCGAGCGCGTGTGTCGCGACCTGCTGGTCGGCCGCTGCGGCGGCCGCGAAGATCGTCTCGAGGCGCTCGAGGTCCATCACCCACTCGCCGCCGCCCTCGCCGCTCGCGTACGACTCGTAGATCTGAGCCGTGCCCGCCCCGATCGAGCCGTCCGAGAACGTCTTGTGGCCGCCGATCCGGAGCCGGTCGTCGCCGAAACCGGGCGGGAGTTCGAGTTCCGACAGCGCCTCGCCTCGGTTCGCGTGCAGGTACGCGGTCACGCGAAGGTCGAGCGTTCCTTCGCGCCAGGCCGCAAACAGCGCGCGAATCAACGGGGTGCCGTCGTCGGTCGGCTGCGTCAGTCCGGCGACGGTCTGGACCGAGGTCAACCCGAGTTCGTGCGCGCGGTCGATCGCCAGCGAGAGCGCCTCGCGAGCGCGCTCGCCCGTCGGGTGCGTCGCGCGTTTGATGGCACCGGCGGCGTCCTCGACGAGCACTCCGGTGGGCGTCCCGGTACCGTCGGTTCGGACGTCGCGCTCGAGACCCGCGAGGTCCAGCCGCTCGAGTGCGGGCGAGTTCGCCGCCGCGGTGTGGCCCTCGATCCGGACCGCGGCGATCGGGTGGTCCTCGCTCACCGTATCGAGGTCGTCGCGAGTCAGCAGCCGGCGATCGCTCTCGGGCCAGGTCGACTCGTCGTAGTTGTGGCCGACGACCCAGCGGCCGGACTCGGTCTCGTCGGCCGCCTCGGCGAGCAGTGAGAGCGCTTCGTCCCGAGTTGTCGCCGCTTCGAGGTCCGCCTGCAGCCTGTCGACGCCGACCGAGAGCAGGTGGGCGTGGGCGTCGTTGAATCCCGGCAGGAGCGGCCGTCCCTCGAGGTCGAGCATCCGCGGCTCGCTCGCTGCCCGTTCGACGTCGGAAGTGGAACCGACGGCGGCGACGCGCCCGCCGCGAAAGAGGGCGGCGTCGGCGACCGTCCGCTCGTCGTCGAAGACGTGGATCGGCCCACTCCGGATCAGGAGTTCGTCGGTGACGGTCATCCGTTCGTACCGTCCCCGGCGTCAATCTCCGCGTCGGGCCACCGCTCGATGTACACCGTCTCGTCGGTGTAGAATCGGACGACGTCCTCGGCCTGGCCGTGGAGGTCGCCGAAGAACGAGTCCTTCCGCCCGCCGAAGTGGAAGAACGCCATCGGCGCCGCCGTTCCGACGTTGATCCCGACGTTGCCGGCCTCGACGCGAGTCCGGAACTCGCGGGCCTCCCGTCCGCGCTCGGTGAACAGGCTCGCGGCGTTGCCGTACCGGCTCGCGTTGACCGTCTCGACGGCGGCCTCGAAGCTCTCCGCGCGCACCAGCCCCAAGACGGGGCCGAAGATCTCCTCGCGGGCGATCGTCATCTCGCGGATCACGTCGCCGAAAATCGTCGGCCCGAGGTAGTACCCGGTGTCCGGGACGTCGGCGCCCCGGCCGTCGAGCAGGAGCGACGCGCCCTCCTCGACCCCGGTTTCGACGTACTCTCGGACGGCTTCGACGCGTTCCTCGGAGACGAGCGGACCCACGTCGGTGGCCGGGTAGTCGCCGGGACCGACCTCGAGGTCGCGCGCCCGCTCGACGAGCAGATCCGCGAACACCTCGTAGACGTCGTCGTGGACGACGGCGATCGGGTTGGCGAGACAGCGCTGTCCGGAGTTGGCGAACGCCGAACTGATCGTCTTCTCGGCGGCGTACTCGAGGTTCGCCGAGTCGGAGACGACGACGTGATTCTTCGCGCCGCCCTGGGCCTGGACGCGCTTGCCGCGTTTCGCCGCGGTCTCGTAGATGGACTTCGCGACCGGCGTGCTCCCGACGAAGGAGGCGCCGACGACGTCGTCGTGAGCCAGCAGCCGCTCGACGGTCTCCGGCCCGCCGTTGATCAGCGAGACGACGCCGTCCGGCAGCGACGTCTCGGCGAGCAGTTCGATCAGCGCCCGCGCGGTCAGCGGCGTTCGCTCGCTGGGTTTCAGGACGAACGCGTTTCCCGTCGCGACGGCGTACGGGAGGAACCACAGCGGGATCATCCCGGGGAAGTTAAACGGCGTAATCGCCGCGAAGACGCCCAGCGGGTGGCGGATCGCGCTCTCGTCGATTCCCGGCGCGGCATGCTGGAGCGTCCCCGCCTGCATGAGCGTCGGCGCGCCGCAGGCGACCTCGACGTTCTCGATCCCCCGGCGTAGCTCGCCGCGGGCCTCGGCGAGCGTCTTGCCGTGTTCGGTGACGATCACCGACGCCAGATCGTCGACGTGCTCCTCGAGCAACGCCTTGAACTCGAACAGCGGCTGGATCCGCTCCTCGACGGGGCGGTGTCGCCACTCCTCGAACGCTTCGTGACCGGTCTCGACGGCCGCGTCGACGTCCCCGTCGGAACTGAACGGCGTCTCCGTGAACGGCTCGCCAGTCGCCGGATTGACGACCTCCCGGCTCCCCTCACCCGTCGGTTCGAGCCACTCGGCGCCGACGTAGTTCCGGACGGGTTGCTCGAGCGTCGCTGGCGTTCCTCCCTCGATCATGAGTCGATCCGCCGTTCCTCGATAGCGATGTCGCGCTCGCGGAGTTCGGCGATGAAGGCCTCGGGATCGAGCACCTCCTCGGGCGGTTTCGCACCGGTCTCGAGGGCCTCGCCGCGCCCGACGGCGGCGGCCGCGACGCCCATCGGGACGCCCGTCCAGACGGCGGTCGCCTTCAGCCCCCAGTCGTCGAGGCGGGACTCGACGACGACGGTGTAACGGTAGTGGGCGGGAGCTCCGTCCTCGGTTCCGTGGACGTCCACCCGGAACGACTTCCACTCCTCGACGGCGCCCGGCTTGGGCTGGCGATCGAGGTGCCAGTCGAGGAACTCCCGGGGGCTGGTCTCGACGCCCTCGAACTCGACCGGCTCCTCGCTGGTGAGGTTCAGGCCGATCAGCACGTCGCAGATATTCACGAGGTCCGGCGAGAACGCCACCCGGAAGTCCACCGTCTCGATCCCCTCGAAGGTGTACGGCATCGTCGCGAGTTCGGAGTGGATGCTGTGAAAGCCCTCTACCTCGCCGACGGGATCGGGCATCTCGTAGGTATCGCGTCCCGACAGCGGCTCTAACGTGCGGAACTCGCCGTCCTCGTAGACCACGGGCTCCATGGTCAGCTCGTCGAGGATCGTCTTCGCGGAGTAGGCGAACCCCTCGCCGCCCCCTTTCGCGCCGGTTCGAATGTGAATCTTCTCGACCGAACCGAGCCGCTGAGCGCCTCGCGCGGCCGCGACGTTCGTCAGTCCGGGGCTCGCGCCGATGCCGAGAACGGCCGTCAGCCCCGCCTCGTCGAACGCGTCGTCCAGCTCGAGCTGCTCCCGGGTCGTGTGGTAGAGCCCGCCGAGGTCGAGGTAGTGACAGTCCGCCTCGAGACAGGCCTCCATCACGTCGATGTTGAACGCGTACGGCAGGGCGTTGGCGACGACCTCGCTGTCGTCGATCGTCGCGACGAGCGCCTCGCCGTCGGTAACGTCGACCTTCGCCGTCGCGATCTCGCCTGTATACTCGTCCGCTTTCAGGTCGGCGGCGAACGCCGCCGCCGCCTCGGGGTCCGCGTCGGCGATCAGCAGTTCGTCGACCGATTCGTTCTCCGCCAGTTCCCGGGAAGTCGCCCGTCCCATCGCGCCGCAACCGCCGAGTGCAGTGACCTTCATCTCAGTAGTCCCTGTAGTTCATCATCACTGCCTTCACCTGGGTCATCGCCTCGAGGTGCCACTTGCTGCCGTAGCGGCCCCCGGAACCGGATTCGCCGTAGCCGCCGAACGGCAGCAACCGCTCCCAGTAGTTGTTGCTCTCGTTGATGAAGACGCCGCCGGCCTTCAGGCGGTTGGCGGCGTCGTGGGCGCGCTCGAGCGAATCGGTGAAGATCGCAGCCTGGAGCCCGTACTGCGAGCGGTTGGCGATCTCGATCGCATCGTCGTAGCTCTCGGCGCGGACGATCGGCGTGACGGGACCGAACGTTTCCTCCCTCGCGATAGCCATCTCCTCGGAGACGTCGTCGACGACCGCCGGGTCGAAGAACAGGCCGTCGGTGTCCCCGCCGGTCCGCAGCGTCGCCCCCTGATCGACCGCGTCGTCGACGTGTTCGACGACCTTCGACTGGATGCGTTCGGAGACCATCGGACCGACGTCGGTGCCCTCCTCGAACGGATCACCGAGCGCGAGATCCTCGGTTCGTTCGACGACGGCATCGACGAGTTCGTCGTGGACGCCCTCGGTCGTGATGACGCGTTCGGTCCCACAGCAGACCTGGCCGGCATTCCAGTTCGAGCCGGCGACGATGCTGTCGGCGGCGTGGTCGACGTCCGCGTCGTCCAAGACGAGGATCGGGTCCTTGCCGCCCATCTCGAGTAGACACTGCGCGTTCCGGTCGGCGGCCGTCTTCGCGATCTCCTGGCCGACCTCGGTGCTCCCCGTGAAGGCGATGAGCCGAATATCGCGGTGTTCCACGAGGGACTGACCCGTCTCACCCGCGCCGGTCAGCAGGTTGAACGCGCCGTCCGGCAGGCTCGACTGCTCGAACGCCTTCGCGATGTGGTAGGCGGTCAGCGGCGTCTCCTCCGCCGGCTTGAAGACGACGGGGTTGCCCGTCGCGATGGCCGAGTAGATCGAGCCGCCAGGTACCTCGAGCGGGAAGTTCCACGGGCTGATGACCGCACACGGCCCGTAGGGTTCTCGCTGCGTGTAGGCGAACCGGCCCCTGAACTCCGAGGGAACGACGTCGCCGAAAAGCCGGATGGCGTCGTGGGCGTAGTCGTCGCTGGACTCGATGACGTACTCCGTCTCGTCGTAGGACTCGTGGAGCGGCTTCCCCTCCTCGCGGGTGATCAGCTCCGCGATCTCGTCTTCGTGTTCGACGAAGTAGTCGGTTACCTCGTCGAGGACCGCCGCCCGCTCGAAGGCGGTCATCTCCTCGAGTTCCCGCTGTGCGCGCCGGGCGGCCTCGACCGCCTTCCGCACGTCGCTCTCGGACGCCGCCGGCACGGTATCGATCACCTCTCCGTCGACCGGCGACTCGACGTCGATGCCCGTCGAGGCGTCCGCGTCGATCCATTCGCCGTCGATGTACAGCTGTCGCATGAGATATGACCTCACACGACGTAGACCGGGACGTATGAAAAATCTTTCTGAATTTTGGATAATATCCGTAATTCTTTCGGCAGCAGCCGGGTCGAGAGAGAAACGTTCTTCTACAGGTCGGGCTCCTCGAGAGCGACGCTGACTGCTTTGCTCTGGGTGTACTCGCCGATCGTCTCGGCGGCGCACTCGCGTCCGACGCCGGAGCGTTTGTAACCGCCGAACGGCGTCCCGGGAACCGTCCCGAAGTACTGGTTGACCCAGACGCTGCCCGCCTGGACGTCTGCCGCTGCGCGGTGGCCGAGCGAAGCGTCGCTGGTCGCGACGGCCGCGACGAGTCCGTAGTCGACGCCGTTGGCGATCTCGATCGCCTCCTCGTACGTTTCGAACGTCAGTAGCATCTGGACCGGTCCGAAGATTTCCTCCTGGGCGAGGCGCATGTCCGGCGTCACGTCGTCGAAGACCGTCGGCTCGTAGAAGAGCCCGCTCGCCAGATCCTCGTTCACCCGTTCGCCCCCCGTCAGCACGGCCGCACCCTCGTCCCTGCCGAGTTCGACGTAGCTTTCGACCTTCTCGAGCTGTCCCTCGAAGCAGAGTGCGCCGAGCGTCGTCCCCTCGGCGAGCGGATCGCCGGGGTCGTACCCCTCGTACTCGGCAAGCAGGTGGTCGACGAACTCCGCTTTGACTGATTCGTGGACGATCAGCCGTGACGCGGAGTCGCAGGACTGGCCGACGTTGTACAATCCTCCGGCCGCCGCCGACGCGGCAGCGGCCTCGAGGTCGGCGTCGGGGAAGACGATGAAGGGGTTCTTACCGCCGAGTTCGAGCGTGACGGGCGAAACCGTCTCGGCGGCCGAGCGCATAATTTTCTGGCCGACGGGTACCGAACCCGTAAACGAGAGCTTGTCGACCTCCCGGTGGGTCGTCAGCGCCTCGCCGGCCTCCTCGCCGTAGCCCGGAACGACGTTCAACACGCCGTCAGGGAGGATCCCTTCGGAGAGCTGTGCGGCACGGATAACGGCCAGCGGCGCCTCCTCCGAGGGTTTGACGACGCTCGCGTTCCCCGCGGCCAGCGCCGCACCGACCTTCCAGGCCATCAGCAGGATGGGATAGTTCCACGGCAGGATCTGGCCGGCGACACCGTAGGGCTCACGTCGGACGTAGGCGTGGGTCTCCGCCCCCGTCGGGACGTGGGTCCCCTCCTCGGCGACGGCCACCCTGGCGTAGTACTCGAAGAAACCGAAGCCGTTCTCGACGTCAGCCTTCGCGTGTGCGAGGGGCTTTCCGACCTCGAGGCTCTCGAGGAGGGCGAGTTCGTCGACGTGCTCGCGCATCCGGTCGACCCACGCGCGGAGCCGGCCGGCCCGGTCGCTCGCCGTCGTCTCGCGCCACTCGTCGTCGAACGCTTCTCGAGCGGCGGTGATCGCGGCGTCGACGTCCGCGTCGTCGCCGCGGGGAACCTGCGTGATCGGTTCGTCGACCGCTGGATCCCGCACGTCGATCCGTTCGCCGCTCGTTGCGGGTGCTGATTCGCCGTCGATCCACGACTCGAACGTTCGATCCGCGTTCGCGTCGTCGATCGCTCGGTCGTGGTTCCGTTCGATCGTATCGTCGTACGTGTCTGAGCTCATGGATACCAAAGCGCGTCGAATTACTCCGTCAGGACGACCGCGTTCTCCCGGGACCAGCCGACGCGGATCGTCTCTCCGGTCGACCGGTAGGCCCCCTGGTCGCGGATCTGCATGTCGATCGTGAGTCGCTGGCCGTTCTCGAGACGGACGACGAACTTTCCGAGGTTCCCCTTGTAGATCTCTTCGATCACTTCGCCCTCGAACTCGTTGTCCTGCCCGCGGGCGTCGTCGCCGAGACGGATCTTCTCCGGGCGGATCGCGAACGAGGCACCGTTCGACGCCGCCGCTTCCGCGTCGCGAGAGACGGCAAAGGAGAGACCGTTCGCCTCGAGTACCGCGCCGTCGTCGGTCTCGACGTAGCTGCCCCGGACGAGGTTCGTCTCGCCGATGAAGTCGGCGACGAACTCCGTCTCGGGTTGTTCGTATATCTCCGTCGCGGTGCCGAGCTGTTCGACGTGGCCGTCGTTCATCACCGCGATCTGGTCGCTCATCGTCAGCGCCTCCTCCTGGTCGTGCGTAACGTAGACGAACGTGATGCCGAGGTCCTCCTGGAGGTTCTTCAGCTCGACCTGCATGTTCTTGCGCAGTTTGAGGTCGAGGGCGCCGAGCGGCTCGTCGAGCAACAGTACGGCCGGTTCGGTCACGATCGCCCTGGCGAGCGCCACCCGCTGTTGCTGGCCGCCCGAGAGTTCGGAGATCGCGCGGTCCTCGTATCCCGGCATCTCGACGAGGTCGAGTACCTTCGCTACGCGCGCGTCGATCTCTTCGCGACCCTGCCGGCCGATCAGCCCCTGGAGGGACTCGCGAAGCCCGCCGGAGGCGCTGACCGTCCCTCCGTCGGTGGCGCGTTCGTCCGGGACGCCCCGTCGCTCGAGGCCGAACGCGACGTTTTCGCCGACGGTCATGTGTGGGAACAGTGCGTAGGACTGAAACACCATGCTCGTATCGCGTTCGAACGGTGGCACCCCGTTGACGCGCTCGTCGCGGACGTACACGTCGCCCTCTGTCGGCGTCTCGAATCCCGCGATGCAGCGCAACGTCGTCGTCTTTCCGCAGCCGCTCGGGCCGAGTAGCGTGAGAAACTCGCCCCGTTCGATCTCCAGGGAGACGTCGTCCACGGCGACGACGTCGTCGAACCGTTTCGTGATATCCACCAGCTGAACGTCGTACTGACTCATTCGTTCACGCGTTTTGGATTTCGGTCCACGCCTGGTCGTACGTTTGCGTCGCCTCGCCGATGTTCTCGATGAACTCGAGGTTCTCCATCGTCTCGTCGTCCGGGTAGATCGCTTCGTCCTCGAGGATCTCGTCGGCGATGTGTTCCTCGGCGGCCTCGTTCGGGCTTCCGTAGTAGGTGTAGTTGGTGATCTCGGCGCCGTTCTCGGCGTCGAGGAAGTAGTCGATGAACGCGTGGGCGGCGTTCGGGTGCTGAGCCTCTGCCGTGACGGCAGCCGTGTCGACCCAGACGACGCTTCCCTCTTCGGGGATGGCGTAGTTGATCGGAGAGTAGTCCTCGTCCTCGTCGTACGTCTCCCAGAGTGCGGCGAAGACGCCGCCGGACCAGGCGTGGACGGGACTGTTCTGCTCGTTGACCAGGTTCGTCTCGAAGTTGCTCGAGTCGTACGTCCGAAGGAGGTCTTTCTGCTCGATGAGGAGCTCTTTGGCCTCCTCGATCTCCCCCTCGTCGGTCGTGTTCAACGAGTACCCCAGTCGCTTGAGCGCAGCGCCGATCGTCTCGCGCATATCGTTGAGCATCGTGATCTGGCCAGCCCACTCCTCGTCCCAGAGGGCGTCCCAGGAGGTAATGTCGACCTCGCCGATCATGTTCTCGTTCCAGCCGATACCGGAGGTCCCCCACTGGTACGGTGCGGAGTGTCGCTCTTCCCCCGGATCGTACGGCGCGTCCCGGAACATCTCCGAGAGGTTCTCGAAGTTCGGAATCGCGTCGAGGTCGAGCGGCTGGATCATGTCCTGTTCGTGGAGGACGTTGACCATGTAGTCGCTCGGGAAAATGAGGTCGTACTGGTCGGTGCCACCCGCTTGCAGGCTGTTGAACATCTCCTCGTTCGACGCGAAGTTCGAAACGCTGACGTCGACGTCGTGTTCGTCCTCGAACGACTGGACGAAGCCGTCGGGCCAGTAGTCCCCCCACTGAAAGACGCTCAGACTGTCCTCGAGTTCGTCGGTATCGACGTCGGTACCGCCCGTTTCGTCGTCGTCGCCCCCGAGGCAGCCGGCGAGACCGGTGAGTCCGACCGTCGCGAGTGCTCCGGTAGATTTCAAAACGGTCCGTCTATCTCGGTGCATACTATGCGTGTTCATCACTCCCAACCTTATTCCTTTCGGCAAAATCGGGCCTTACTGAGGAATATTATGGTGAAAGCTTCGAGGAGTCTAAGAATTTATGTTACCATATCGGGCCCTCGATCCACTGCGCGAGCGCGACGAGAAGGAGCGTCGCGACGATAATGAGCGACGCGATGACGTTGACACCCGGTGAGATGCCCTGTCTGACCATCGCGAAGAAGAAAATTGGAAGCGTGTTCTCCCGTCCGATGACGAAAAACGTCACGACGAAGTCGTCGAAGCTCATCGCGAACGCGAGCAGTGCACCGGCGATTATGCCGGGTTTGATCAGGGGGAAGGTGACGTACCGGAACGTCTCCAGTTCGTTCGCGCCGAGGTCCTTCGCCGCCTCCTCGAGCGTTCGATCGAACGTCTGGAGCCTGGCGGCGACCACGACCGCGACGAAGCTGATGCCGAACGCGATGTGTGCGATCATTGCGGTCCCGATGCCGAGGCTCATTCCGATAATGTTGAAGAACAACAGCAGCGAGATCCCCATCACGATACTCGGAATGATGATCGGCATATAGACGAGTCCGATGAACAGCCCCTTACCCGGGAACTCGTACCGATCCAGTGCGAACGCCAGCATCGTTCCGAAGACAGTGCTCACCAGTACGGTGACGATGGCGATCTCGATAGAGTACACGAGCGACTGAAACGCTGCGGCGGGATTCACTCTGGCGACGGTCTCGCCGGTGAGCAAGGCTTCGTACCACTCCGTCGTGAACCCTTGCCAGACGACGGCGTACCGCGAGTCGTTGAACGAGAGCGCGATGACGACGGCGATCGGAACGTACAGGAACAGGTAGACGAGCAGCGCCTGGAAGGCGAGCACCACGGTGCCGTGTTCGAAGATCCGGGATCGAACCCGGCGCACGCGTTGCCAGAGCGAGGGGTCGTCGGCGAGACTCATGCCAGATCACTCTCCCCGTACCGCTGGTAGATTCCGATCGCGGCGAGCATGATTCCCATGAGAACGAACGACGCGGCGGCTCCGAGCGGCCAGTTTCCGGCGGCACCGAACTGGTTGGCGATGAAGTTCCCGATCATCTGGCTGCGGGGCCCCCCGAGCAGTTCCGGGATGACGAACGCTCCGGCCGTCGGGATGAAGACGAGAATACTCCCGGCGACGACGCCGGGCATCGACAACGGAAAGATCACGCGCCGAAACGCCTCGAACCGGTCGGCGCCGAGGTCCATCGCCGCCTCCTGGAGGGTGAAGTCGATCTGTTCGATGCTGGCGTAGACGGGCAGGATCATGAACGGAATCCAGATGTAGGTCAATCCTAGCAACACCGCGAACTGGGTGTTCATCAACGACTGTCCGGTCTCGTAAAACGGCAGGATCCCGAGCGCGGTCGTGAGGATGCTGTTTCGCGACAGCAGGATCTGTATCGCGTAGACGCGAACGAGGAACGAGGCCCAGAACGGCAGAATCACGAGGATCAACAGCAGGTTCTGGTACCGGGCGGGCGCTACGTGGGCGATGTAGTACGCCACCGGATACCCGATGGCGAGCGAGACGAGGGTGGCGAGGAGCCCGTAACCGATGCTCTTGATCGTCAGCTGGACGTACGGCGTCGGCTCGCCGGCCGCGAGTCCGAGTTCGACCGGCGTCAATCCCTCGATGATCCAGGCAACCGTCCACCAGATCGCTTCCGGGACCGACGCGTCCGGCGGCACGAAGAAGAGTTCGTACTGCTGGAGTCCCAGATGTTCCGCACCCAGCAGAACTTCTCCGAACGCGCCGCGCTGGCCGAAACTGTAGTAGAACATCACGCCCAGCGGGATCAGGAAGAAGACGATCAACCAGAACGCGCTCGGCGTGATATTCACGATGAGTCCAGTCCACCGATTCCGGCGAACCGCCCGAACTGCCCGGTGGACCGCCGTCGACTCGCCGCGATCGATACTGTGCTCAGTTCCCATGGGTGTCTTTCTCGATCACTCTTCCGCCGCGGGTCAAATAAGTTTTGGCAGTGGGGGCGATTTTCCGACAATATTTTCACACAGCTGCACGTTTGACAAACGTTATACTACTCCCTCGAGAATGCGGTAGCAGGAAAATTTCAACACATGAAAACACACAGGACGCGCGAGCCGAATGGGGTCGGTATGGAGCTCGACGAGGTAGACCGGAAGATCCTGAAAATTCTACAGGCCGACGGACGGACGGCGCTCTCCGAGATCGCCCGACGTCTCGACATGGGATCGGCGACGATCCACGAACGCGCGAATCGACTGGAGTCGGAGGGATACATCCGGGAGTATCGGGCGGTGCTCGATCCCGAACTGCTCGGGATAAATCACGTCGCGTTCGTTCGCGTCAGTACGGAGCCGGGACGATTCTCGGAAGTCGCGGAGCGGCTCGTCGAGGAGTCCGAGATCCAGGAGATTCACGAGATCACCGGCGACGCCGACCTGCAGTTGAAAGTGCGGGTCAGCGAGCGAGACGAACTCACCGACCTGCTCCGACAGATCGGGAGCTACGAGGGCGTCATCGAGACGTCGACGGACGTCGCACTCCGGAACGTCAAAGAAGAACACGCGCTGGACTTGAACGACGACCGATGAGCCAGATGTGGAACCTCTCCCCCTCCGTTCGCTCGGAAGTCGGTCGGCTCGAGCGCGTGCTCGTCCACGAGCCGGGCCCCGAGTTCAACACGGTCGTTGACCCCGACGCGTGGAACTGGGACGGGCTCCCCCGCCAGAAGAAAGTCGCGGAGGAACACGAGGCGCTCGTCGACGAACTCGAGGCCAGCGGGGTCGAGGTCCACTACCTCGGCGACGTCCCGGAACAGCTCGCGGAGTCGTTGTTCGTCCGCGACGTCGCCTTCGCCGTCGAGGGCGGAATCTGCATCGGGAAGATGGTCGAGGAAACGCGCCGCGGCGAGGAACGCCGTATCACGGAGCGGTGCGTCGAACTCGGTACCCCGATCTACCACTCGGTGCACGGCTCCGGCAGTTTCGAGGCCGGAAACGTCGTCTGGGTCGACGAAGAGACCGTCGCGATCGGACGCTCCCGGACGACCAACGCCGAAGGCATCCGGCAGGTCCGCACGCTGCTCGAGACCTACGACATCGACGTCGTCGAAGTGCCGATTTTCGGGAGTACGGAGAGTACCGGTCAGACCCACCTCGCGCTCGTGTTCTCGATGGTCGCGCCCGAGCTCGCGCTGGTGTACCCGGAGGCCGTGCCCGACGAGTTCCTCGAGTTGCTCGCCGATCGGAGAATCGACGTCGTTCCAGTCCCGATGCGCGAACAGCGAAACCGCGCGACGAGCACGATCGTCGTCGAGCCCGGCTCGGTGCTGCTCCCGGCGGGCAACCAGACCGTCCGATCGGCGCTGCACGACCGCGGAATCGACGTGACGGAGCTGTCGATCAGGGAGACGAAAAAAGCCGGCGGCGGTCTGAAGGGACTGGTGTTACCGCTCGAGCGCGCCCTACTCGAGTGATCTTATTTACGCCTTATTCGGGAAAATTTCGTACTAACTTCGGGGTAGGGTTGAGTTCTCCAAAGATTTATTGACTGCCTCCCCGTCGGTACTGCCAATGAGCCTTGGTGACGAGGAACACGAGTACGACCACGCCGAACTGCTCCGGGAGCGAACGCCGAGGAGCGAAGAGTTTCACGAACGCGCGAAGGCGGTGACGCCGCTAGGGGTCGAGTCGAACGTGCGGGCGTTCGATCCGTACCCCTTCTACGTCGACGAAGCGGGCGGATCGCACGTCTACGACATCGACGACAACGAGTACCTCGACTTCCTGCTGGCGCTGGGACCGATCATCCTCGGGCACGGCCACCCGGAGGTTCGCGAGGCGGTGAAGGCTCAGGTCGACACCTGCGACCTGACGGCGACGCCACAGCCGATCGCCATCGAGTTCATGGAGAAGATCGCCGAGCTGACGCCGAGCATCGAGCAGGTTCGCCTCGCTAACAGCGGCTCGGAAGCGACGATGCACGCGCTTCGGGTCGCGCGTTCGTACACGGATAAGGACAAGATCGCCAAGCCCGAGGGCGGATACGCGGGCGCACACGACTACGCGCTCCAGAGCGTCTACGCCAGCGAGGAGGCGCTCGGTCCGGTCGATCGACCCAACACCGTCTCCTACGGCACCGGGATTCCAGACGCCGTGAGCGACACCGTCGTCGCCTTCCCGTTCAACGACAAGGAGGCGACCGAAGCGATCCTTCGCGAACAGGCCGACGACCTCGCCGCGGTCATCATCGAACCGGTGATGTTCTCGTGTGGCTGTCTCAAACCGCGCGACGGCTACCACGAGTTCCTTCGGGAACTCACCGACGAACTCGGGATCGTCCTCATCTGGGACGAGGTGATGACCGGGTTCCGACTCGGACTCGGGAGCGCCCAGGAACGATTCGGCGTCACTCCCGACATGACCACCTTCGCGAAGGTCGCCGGCGGCGGCTACCAGACCGGCGGCTTCGGGGGGAAAGCCGAGATCATGCAGGAGATCGCACCGCCGGAGAAGAAGGAAGACGAGAAGTGGCACGCCTCCGCGTTCCACGGCGGCACTTACAACGGCCACCCCGTCTCCGCGGCGGCCGGGCTGAAGACGCTCGAGATCCTCGAGCGCGAGGACGTCTACGACCACATCGACCGCCTGGGTGATCGCCTCTTTACGGGTCTGCAGGAGGTCGCCGACGACGTCGGCCTGCCGGTGAACGTCCAGCACGTCGGCTCGATGGGGCAGGTCTACATGACCGACGCGGACATCCACTACTACCGCGACAGCTGGAAGGCGAACGAGGAGCAGTTCGCCGACTGGTGGTTCGAGGCCGCCGGCCGCGGCGTTCTGTTCGGCAATCCGATGCAAGGAGAGCGCTTCTTCACGACGTACACCCACACCGACGAGCAGATCGATCACGCGCTGGAGGTCGCCGAGGAGGCGTTCCGCGAGGTCGATCACCCGTACGACGACTGAGCCCGGCTATCAATGACTTCCAACCAGGACACGACGGATCGACCGTCCGACGACGTGATCGCGACGTACGACGGGTACGTGATGCCCATCGCCGAGGGGTACGATCCGTTCGCGATCGATCGTGCCGAGTGGACGACGATGGTGACCGCCGAGGGAGAGGAGTACCTCGACTGCTTCTCGGGCATCTCGGTGACCAACGCCGGTCACAACCATCCCGACGCCGTCGACGCGGTAAAGGGACAATTCGACGAACTCGTCTACACCTGCTCGTACGTCTACCGAAACCGGCCGGTAGCGGATCTCGCCGAGCGACTCGCCGAGATCACGCCGGACGACGTGCAGAAGACGTTCTTCTGTAACTCCGGAACCGAAGCCATCGAGGGTGCGATCAAACTCGTGTGCACGTACACCGGCGCGAAGGAGGTCGTCGCGCTCGAGGACGGGCTGGAAACGGTTCGGTGAACAGCGATGAGCGACGAGCGATGTGACGTCGCGATCGTCGGCGGCGGCGTCGTCGGCTGCGCGGTCGCGCGGGAACTCGCACCGAGCCTCGAGGTCACCCTGTTCGAGCGCGACGCACTCGCGTGCGGGGCGACCGCACGCGCCGCGGGCGAGATCACGATGACGCCCTCGTACACCGACTACCCGCGAATCGCCGAGTACGCAAACGAGTTCTTCCGGAAGTACGACGGGACCGGTAACGTCGAGTTCGTCGAGCGCGACAGTTTCGAGCTCGTCTCGCCGGCGCGCGAGGAGACGGTCCGCCGGCGAGTCGACCGTCTCGCTTCGGAGGGGTTCGACGTCGCCTTTCTCGAGCCTGCCGACGTGGAACGGCGTCACCCCCGCCTGGACCTCGAGTCCTTCGCGGGTGCGGTCCGTCACGGCGACACCGGCTTCCTCGATCCGTACACGCTGACGACGAGCCTCGCAGCGGACGCCGAGAGGGATGGTGCGCGGATACGGACGGGGACGCCGGTCGACGGCCTCCGCGTCGACGACGGTCGGGTCGCAAGCGTCGAAACCGAAACCGGCGTCGTCCGTGCCGAGCGCGTCGTCGTCGCTGCGGGCTGGCACACCCCGGAGATCGTTAGCGATCACCTCGCGCTCCCGATCCGTCCGTATCGAACGCAGTGCGTCGTCCTCGAGCCGGAGGACCCGATCGCGTCCTCGTTTCCCATGGGCTGGGTCCCCGGCGACCACGTCTACTTCCGCCCGGAACTGAACGGGAACCTGCTAGTCGGCGGCTGGTCGTTCGCTGCGGAGGAGCCGGCGACCGCCAGCGGGGACGCGGACCGGGAATTTCTCGAGCACGTCGCGACCCTCGTTCCGATGTTTCTCCGGGGGTTCGACGGCGCACGAACCAGCGGCGACTGGGCCGGAATCGACGCCGCGACTCCGGACACCAGACCGATCGTCGACGCGCCGGACGATGGTCCCGACGGCCTCGCGGTCGCGACCGGCTTCCACGGTCGCGGGGTGATGACCGCACCCGTCGCCGCGGCGCTCGTCCGCGCGCTGGTGACCGAGACGGAGCCGCCCGTCCCCACCGAGCCGTTCGAACTCGACCGGTTCGACGATCGCTCGAGCGACTTCGAGTTCGTCAGTATCAGCGACGGCGATGGGTAGCGAGTCAGACCGTCGTGAGCGCGCCGACCGGCGCGTCCGTTCGCTCGCGGGCGCGCTCGATGCCGTCGTCGCCGGCCGCGATGAGCGCGAAGACCCCGGCGACGTCGGCGTCGGCGGTTTCGACGATGTCGAGCAGGAGTTCCTGGGTCTCCCCCGAGCGGATGAGGTCGTCGACGACGAGAACCGACTCGCCCGAATCGATCGCCGAGGCCGGCAGGTAGTAGGTGATCTCGATGCCGGACTGGAGCCGCTCGCGAGCCTCGATGAACTCCTCGACGGCGGTCTCCTTGGTCTTCTTCGCGTAGGCGCAGCGAGTGCCGTAGTAGCTCGCGAGCGACCCGGCCAGCGTGATGCCGTCCGTCGCGGCGGTCAGGACGACGTCGGGTCGGTCGAAGTCGAACGCGTTGGCGACGACGGGGGCGACGAGATCCAGGAAGGGCTGGTCGAAGACGGTCGCCGTGTTGTCGACGTACCCTTCGTCGTCGACGGTGATCCTGGCGTCGAGTTCGTCCGCGAGCGCGTCTCGTCCCAGTTCCTCGACGACCTCCGCCGCCCGGTCGGTTCCGGGGAGGACGTGGCCGTTGACGTAGCGGTTGAGGTCGCCGGCCGGCAGGTCCGTCTCGTCGGCGAGTTCGTCGTACGTTCGCGTCTCCTTCAACATCCGCAGGACGTCGACCGCCCGTAGCTGGAGGGCGGCCTTCTCGGCGCGGTTCATAGTGGTATGCACGATTCTGCAACCATGGGTATTTCGATCTCTTCGGGCGTGTGAGAACATCACGAACATGGGGTTTCGAGAGCGAGACGACCGTTCAGCAGTTAGAACGGCCGGGTGAGCCGTGAGCCGCCCGTTCTCGGCCGTATCGCCGAACCAGCCGCCGCATCACTCGAGCCTGGGCCTTCTGTAGCAACGTCGATGCCGTACTCGAGGCGCAGCCGAGTTCGGCGGCGACCTCGTCGACCCCGCCCTCGCGCGGGACCTCGAAGTAGCCGACGTCGACCGCGGCCGCGACGGCCTCGAGTTGCCGATCGGTGAGGTCGTCGACGAGCGGCGCGTGTCGGCGGTCGTACTCCCCGATCGTCCGCACGGTGACGTCGATCTCGTCGGGGAGACCGTCGAGCATCGCCTGGAGGTTCTCGCCGGTCCCGACGACGGTCATCGAGAAGGCGGCGGTGGCGTCGTAGACGATCGGCGGGACGACGACGAGGTCCAGCGCGGCGAACGCCTCCCGCCAGCGAACGTCCTCGTCGCGGGTTTCCTGGCAGACGTAGAGGTAAAAGGCGTCGTCGTCGACCGGCGTCAGATCGTACCAGCGGACCGAGTCGACGCGCTCGAGCGCCGCCTCGTAGGGCCCGCGGTCGGCCTCGACGTAGAACAGTTCGTACTCGAGGTCGGGCGCTCGAGCGTCGACGTTCCAGGCCTGGAGCTCCTCGTACCGCACCGCCTCCGTCTCCCTGATAAATCGCTGCATCGGGTGGAGCATCCAGTCGGGCTGGGAGAGCCACAGGTCGAGATACTTCATCGGCGTATACCGGGGCTGGTTCTCGATCCCTTATAAATCCTCTAGCGTGTCCGCGAGAACGCCGAGGGGGTGCCCGGCGGAACCGTCGCCCATGATCGAGTCGAGTTCGCTCGAGTCGCTGTCGACGGTCGCGTTCGCCGTCGGCGTCGGTGCGTTGCTCGCTAACTTCGTGGGCGTGGTCGCCAGCGCGGTCGGCGCTGCGAACTACTGGCCGCCCGGCGAGCGGGACTGGCGGTTCTACACGCAGTGGACGCTCTCACAGGTGTTTACAGTGAGTCTGCTGGTCGTCGCGCTGGTGGACTGGAACAGCCTCGGCCTGCCGCGGCCCTCCTCGCTGTTCGTGGGGCTGGCGCTGTTCGTTCCCGGATTCGTCGTGGCTCTCGCGTCCGGGCTCGATCTGGGAACCGAGGAGACTGCAGGATTGACCGGCGAGTTGCGGACCGGCGGCTGGTACCGGTACTCCCGGAATCCGCAGTACGTCGGCTACGTCGTCGCGAGCGTCGGCTTCGCACTGCTCGCGAACTCGGCGCTGGTCGCCGCGCTCTGTGCGATCTACGCCGTCTGGTGGCTGACGCTTCCGCTCGCCGAAGAGCCGTGGCTTCGCGAGCAGTACGGGGAGGCGTACGAACGCTACGCCGAGCGCGTCCCGCGGTTCGTCGGGTTACGGACGGTAAAGGCAGTCAGAACGGAGTGATCGTCGCCCGTCTCAGCCCTGCAGGAAGTCCGGTTCCGTCCGCTTCTCGTCGCGTTCGGCCTCGAGGTGGTTGCGGAACGCCTCGATCTCGACGTCGTACTCCTGATCCTCGAAGCGGTCGCGCACCGAGATGTTCCCGTCTTCTTCCTCGTTGTCCCCGACGATGATCTGGTAGGGGACGCGGTCGTCGTGGGCCGCGCGGATCTTGCGCTCGAGGGTCGAGTCGCGGTCGTCGACCTCGACGCGGAACCCGTCGAACTCGTTGGCGACGCGGTGGGCGTAGCCCAGGTTGTCGTCGGAGATCGGCAGCACGCGGAGCTGTTCGGGCGCGAGCCACAGCGGGAACCGGCCCTCGTAGTGCTCGATGAGCATCATGAAGAACCGCTCGTAACTGCCGTACAGCGCGCGGTGGATCATCACCGGCTCGTGCTCCTCGTTGTCCTCGCCGACGTAGTCGAGGTCGAACCGCTGGGGCATGTTGAAGTCCAGTTGTACGGTGGGGCCGTCCCACGAGCGGCCGATGGCGTCCTCGAACGCGAAGTCGATCTTCGGGCCGTAGAAGGCGCCGTCGCCCTCCTCGAGGTCGTAGTCGAGGTTGCGCTTTTCGAGGACGTTCTCGAGTTGCTCCTCCGCTTTTTCCCAGATCTCGTCGCTGCCGACGGACTTCTCGGGTCGGGTCGCCAGCGCCATTTCGTACTCGAGGTCGAACGTCTCGAGCACGTCCGTGATCATGTCCATGATCTGTTCGACCTCGCTCTGGATCTGGTCGGGCCGGATGAACAGGTGGCCGTCGTCGATCGTGAACGCCCAGACCCGCGAGAGTCCCGAGAGCTCGCCGCGCTGTTCCTTGCGGTAGACCTTCCCGTTCTCGGCGTAGCGGATCGGCAGGTCGCGGTAGCTCCAGGAGTGGTCCTGGAAGATCGCGGCGTGGCCGGGACAGTTCATCGGCTTCAGACCGAACTCGTCGTCCCCGACGTCGAAGATGAACATGTCGTCGGCGTAGTTCTCGTAGTGGCCCGAGCGGTGCCAGAGGTCCGTCTTGAAGACGTGGGGCGTCTCGACGTAGTCGTAGCCCGCGTCGTGGTTGAGGCTCTCGACGAAGTCCTCGAGTTCCTTCAGCACCGTCTTCCCGGCCGGGTGATACAGCGGCAGTCCGGGGCCCGTCACGTCCTGGATCGAGAAGAGATCCATCTCGTTGCCGATGCGGCGGTGGTCGCGCTTCTCGGCTTCCTGCTTGCGCTCGAGGAACTCCTCGAGGTCGCTCTCCTCGGCGAAGGCCGTGCCGTAGATCCGCGTCTGCATCGTGTTCTCCTCGTCGCCGCGCCAGTAGGCGCCGGCGATCTCGAGCAGTTTCACGACGCCGATCTCGCCCGTCGAGTCGACGTGCGGGCCGGCACAGAGGTCCTCCCACTCCCCCTGGCTGTAGAAGGTGACCTGTTCGTCCTCGTCGGCGAGTTCCTCGAGAAGCTCGAGCTTGTACGGTTCGTCGGCCAGCCGGTCGCGGGCCTCCTCGACGGAGAGCTCCTCGCGCTCGATCTCGTAGTCCTCCGCGACGATCTCCTCGATCTCGCGCTCGAGGCCGTCGAGATCCTCCTCGTCGATCTCGAGGTTGTCGAAGTCGTAGTAGAATCCCTCGTCCGTCGGCGGGCCGATCGCGAGGTCGACGTCGTCGTAGCGGCGCTCGACGGCCTGGGCGAGACAGTGCGAGGCGGAGTGGCGCATAACCCGGAGATACTCCTCGGAGCCGTCGGTGACGATCTCGAGTTCCGCGCCGTCGTAGACGGGTGCTTCCTTGGCGACGAGTTCGCCGTCGAGCTTTCCGGCGACCGTGTCGCTTCCGAGGCCGGGACCGATCTCGTAGGCGCAGTCTTCGACCGTCGCGTCGGTGTCGACCTCGAGTTCGGATCCGTCTGGCAGTACGACCGCTATCCGCTGCTGTGAATCTGGTTCTGACATGGCTGTAATCGGTGTGGGAACTTCGGACAGAAGTTCGGACGGGCGTCCGCGCACGCCGCTCGCTGGCGGATCGGGACCGGCACAGCGAGCGGTAGGTGTGGATTAGAAGCGGGCGAGAGCCCCTGTAAAGCGGACACCTACCATCGTGACTACGAGTTATCTCGAGCGGGATAAAAACATTGTGATGGTGCGGTCGGTCGCTGAGGGTCGGTCTCGAACGACCGATCGACGGTCCTCGCCGTCCGAGTCGACCACAGCGTCCACCAGCCCGCGATATGAGTTGGTGGTATTCGCCACGTATATCTCGGGTCCTCCCCAAGTGAGGGCGATGACGTTCAGTGAGGAGCTCCTCGAGCACGGTCGAGACGTCTGGGAAGCACAGTTCGAGCACCCGTTCGTCGTCGAACTCGCCGCGGGAACGCTCGACGAGGACGCGTTCGAACACTGGGTGAAACAGGATTACCGATACCTGCTCGACTACGCCCGCCTGTTCGCGATCGCGGGCGGCAAGGCGCGCGACGAGGAGACGATGACCCACCTGCTGGGCGTCGCCCACCAGGTGCTGGACAACGAGCTCGATCTTCACCGGGAGTTCGCCGCGAAGTACGGTATCTCGCCGGACGAACTCGAGGCGGTCGAGAAGGCGCCGACCTGCGTCGCGTACACGAACTTCCTCGTGCGGACGGCCCACGAGGGATCGATCGCGGAGATCGCCGCGGCGCTCTACCCGTGCATGCAGGGCTACCTCGACGTCGCCGAACACGCGGCCGACCTCGCGGAGGAGGACCACGAGTTCACGCCGTTCATCGACACCTACACCGGCGAGGAGTTCCGCGAGGCGACGGCGTGGTGTCGGGAGTTCGTCGATCGGTGCGCTGAGCGGTACCCCGGCGAACACGATGCGATGCGCGAGGCGTTCCTGACGAGCGCCAAACTCGAGTACCGGTTCTGGGAGATGGCCTACACGCAGGAGGGGTGGGGGCTGTGAGCGACGTCCCGGCGTCGTACGCGGACTACGCCGACGGAGCGGACGACCCGCGGTTCACCGCCTGGCTTCGCGAACGGTCGGAGTCGGCGTGGACCGACGCTGTGGACCACCCGTTTACGCGGGAACTGGGTGCGGGAACGCTCGAGGAGGAGGCGTTCGCGACCTACCTCGTTCAGGATTCGGCCTTCCTGGACGCGCTCGTCGGCGCGTTCGGGTTCGCGGTCGGCCAGGCGCCCGACGTCGCCGCGAAACGGCCGCTGATCGAGTTCCTCGAGACGGTGACCGTCGAGGAGAACGACTACGTCGAGCGGTCGTTCGACGCGCTGGACGTGTCGGAGGCGCAGCGGCGCGATCCGGACCGCTCGCCGACGACCGCGGCGCTCGTCGACTTGCTGGGCCGGGCCGCCCGCGAGGGCGGGTACGCCGAGACGCTCGCCGTGCTCGTCCCCGCGGAGTGGATCTACCGCGAGTGGGCGACGGCGGTCGCGGACCGGTACGGAAATCCGAACGGGGAACGACCGAGCGCCGGTGCGAATCTGCCGTTCTACTACGCCGAGTGGATCGACCTCCACGCGGTGCCGTCGTTCGTCGCGTTCGTCGACGAACTTCGCGATCAGCTCGACGCGGTCGGTCCGGACTGCTCGCCGCGGCGGCAGGCTCGCGTCGAACGGCTGTTCCGCCGGACGGTCGACCTCGAGGCCGCGTTCTTCGACGAGGCGTACGACCTGCAGTCGACCGACGCGGGGGGGTCGTGAATGGTCTCCTCGACGCTCGCACTCGGGATAACCGTCGCGACGGTCGCGGCGTTCACCGTCGTCGGACTGCTCGCTGCCAGGGGACGGGTCCGATCGGTCGACGACTTCATCAGCGCGCGCGACACGGCGGGCAACGGGACCCTCACTGCCACCGTCATCGCTTCGATGATGGGCGCGTGGATCCTCTTCAGTCCCGCGGAGGCCGGGGCCGCCTTCGGCGGTGTCGGGGCAATTTTGGGCTACGCGATCGGGAGCGCCGTTCCCCTTCTCCTGTTCGTTCCGGTCGGCGCACGGATCCGAACGGTGATGCCGTCGGGGCACTCGTTGACGGAGTTCGCCTACGCGCGCTTCGGCGCCGGAATGTACCTGTTCGTCCTGCTGGTCTCGGTCTTCTACATGTTCATCTTCCTCACCGCGGAGTTGACCGGTATCGCCGGGGCGCTCGCGCTCGTCGCGGATATCCCTCACTGGCAGACGGCACTGCTCGTCGGGAGTTTCACGCTCGTCTACACGACGTACGGAGGGCTCGTCGCCAGCATCGTCACCGATACCATCCAGACCCTCGTCATCCTCCCGCTGCTCGCGATCAGCTTCGCGGGCGCGCTCCTCGCGCTGGGCGGTACCGGCGAGATACACGCGGCCGCCGTCGCGACCGACGCGACGCTGCTCGATCCGACGTTTCGCCCCGCTCTCGAGTTCGGCGTCTACGTGGCTCTCGCCATTCTCGGGGCGAACATGCTGAACCAGGGGATGTGGCAGCGGGTCTACGCGGCCGACGGAACGTCCTCGCTCCGACGCGGCTTCGCGGTCGCCGCGGTCGTCGTCGTTCCGATGATTCTACTGGCGGGGCTGTTCGGCGTCGCCGCCGCCGCGCTCGGTCTGACGGAGCCCGGAACCGCGAGCGTCGCGTTCTTCCTGGTGCTCGAGGAGGCGTTCCCGACCTGGGTTACGCTCGCCGTGGTCGTGCTCGCCGTGTTGCTCGTGATGAGTTCCGCCGACACGATGTTCAACGCGATTGCGAGCGTCGTCACCGCCGATCTGGCGCGGGTGTTCGACGGCGTCGACCAGCGAACGCTCTGGCTCGGCGGGCGAGGGCTGACGATCGCGGTCGCGCTCGGCGCGATGGTTATCGGCGCGCAGGGGTACAGCGTCCTCGAACTGTTCCTGACCGCCGACCTGCTCGCGGCGGCCGTCTTCGTTCCGTTTCTCGCCGGACTGTACACCGAACGACTCTCCGGGCCGGGTGCGATCGCCGCGAGCGTCGCGGGCATCGTCGTCGGAATCGCCTTCTTCCCGCTGGTGCGCGCACCGCTCGGCGCGATCCCCGGCGTCGGAAGCGTTCTCCCGGAGCCGTCCTTTCTCGCCGCGTTCGTCGGCGCGACCGCCGTCTCCGCGGTCGTGACGGCGATAGCAACCGCGCTGACCGACGCGGCGGTCGATCTCGACGCGCTCGATCGCGAGATCAGGCAACTCGACGATCCGGTCGCTGACGGCGGTCGAGAGGTGGACGAATGAACGCACTCGTCGACCCGTCGATCTACGGGGTACCCGCGAGCGGATGGACGGTCGCGCCCGGGGTGCTCGGCGAAACGGCGTTCTCCGCGCTCGTCTGGGCCGCCGTTCTCTGCGTCGTCCTCGTTTTCGTCTACGTCGTGTTGGGGCTCGTCGACGAGTGGACCCGAACCGGGTGAGCGGAGGGGATCCACCCGCTACCTTCCGAGGGGGACGACCGCGCACCGATACTCGTTTTTCGCTCGACGGTGCACGACACGGTATGCCGATCAACGCCGTGCTCTTCGATTTCGACGACACGCTCTACCCGTATCCGCCGTGCAAGGAGGCGGGCCTCGAGGCGGGTCGAGAAACCGCTCGCGACCTGGGGTACGGGTTCGATCGGGAGGCGTTCGAGGAGTTCTACCAGACGGGTCGCCGGGAGGTAAAGCGGGAGCTCTCCGGGACGGCGGCCACCCACGAGCGGTTCCTGTACTTCAAGCGGGCGCTCGAGGAGTACGCGGGCGAACCGAAGCCCGGCGACGCCCTGGCGCTCGGCGACGCGTTCTGGGAGGCCTACGTCGGCGAGATGGAGCTCTTCCCCGGCGTCGAGGAGACGCTCGCGACTCTGCAGGAGGAGGGTATCGACGTCGCGATCACGACCAACCTGACGACCCGTATTCAGCTCGAGAAGGTCGATCGACTGGGGCTCGAGCCCTACATCGATCTTCTGCTCACGTCCGAGGAGACGGGCCGGGAGAAGCCGGGCTCGGTCATGTTCACCCTGCCGCTGGCGCGACTCGATCGACGGGCGTCGGAGGCGGTGATGGTCGGCGACAACGTCGGAGCCGACATCGTCGGCGCCAACGCCGTCGGTCTCGAGACGGTGCTCTGGAACGCCGATCCGGACGAGCCCCTCGAGGGACGGCGCGAACCCGACCACAGGATAGATGCGTTCGAAGACCTAACGGAGGTGGTACTGTGATCCTCGAGTCCGAGCGACGACAGGTCGTCGAGTACGCCTCAGAACTGGCCGAACTGACCCCCGCGCGGACGGGGAACCTGAGCGTCCGCGACGGCACGGACGGCGACGCGTTCGCGATCACGCCGACGGGCGTTCCCTACGACAGCTTCGACGTCGCGGAGACGCCGATCGTCGGCGTCGACGGCGAGCAGCGCGACGGCGAGATGGCCCCCAGTAGCGAGGTGCCGATGCACGGCGCCATCTACCGACGGGAGGACGTCGGCGCCATCGTTCACACCCACTCGCCGTGGTCGACGGCGATGGCGGTCGCCCGCCAGTCGCTGCCGCCGATCCACTACATGATCGTCGCGGTCGGGAAGCGGGTGCCGGTCGCCGAGTACGCACCCTACGGCACCGATCAGTTGGCCGAGAACATCGTCCGGGCGATGGAGGACGCCGGATCGACCGCTTCGTTCATCGAGAACCACGGTCTCGTCGTCACCGCGCCGGACCTCGAGACGGCGCTGGAGAACACCCACCACGTCGAGAGTCTGGCTCGATTGTACCTCGAGACGCGGGCCGCCGGCCTCGAGCCGCGGACGCTGACCGACGAGCAACTGGAGGCGGTGCTCGAAAAGTTCGAGTCCTACGGGCAGTAACTCGCTTCGCCGCCGGTCGACGGCGGTTGCGGGACTCCGCGACCTTCCTCTCGAAGCGTTTCGTCGAAGTCGCGCTCGATGACGAGCGTGAAACGCGTGAGTGTCGTCGACGCGGGCGTATCGAGGATCGAAGAAGCCGACGGTAAAGAGTGATCGGCGGTTACTCCTCGAGGAGGAGTTGCGGAGCGTCGCCGAGCGGCATGACGGGCGCGACGTGCGCCTCGTGATCCTGGAGGAGCGGCGGTCCGAGGAAAGCGGTTACCGCCTCGAAGGTATCGGATTCGAGCACGAAGTAAAACGCGTGCTCGTTCGGAGTGACGTACGCTCCCCGAACCGCGACACCTTCCTCTTCGGCCTTCTCCCCCATTCCGTCGACCCACTCTTCGGCCTTCTCTTCGTTCTCCGACCGGGCCCAGCAGTTGTCTGCGCTGTGGTGCATGGTAACTACGAACAACATCTGTCTCACCCGGATTATCCGTACGCTTTCCCCGAGTATAAACGCGTACTGCGGCCGTTGGGACTGTCCGGACGGCTACGTGGTGCTTAGCGCACACGTATCGAGATCGCGTGTCAGTCCCGGTCGGCCAGCAGCTCTTCCGCGGTCACGAGCGCCTCCATCTCGACGCCGGCGCCTTCGACGTTCTCCCGGCCTCCTTCCTGTCGATCGACGACGACCAGCGCGCGCTCGACGGTCGCGCCGGCCTCGCGCAGCGCCTCGACGGCGTCGACCAGGCTCGTCCCCGTGGTGACGATGTCCTCGACGACGACGACCTCCTCGCCCTCCTCGAGGCGGCCCTCGACCAGGTTACCTGTGCCGTACTCCTTGCGCTGCTTGCGCGCGATGACGTAGGGGACGCCCGCGGCGACGCTCGTCGCGGCGGCGAGCGGAACGCCGCCCAGGGCGACGCCGCCGAGTTTGTCGTCCGAATCGACGCGCTCGGCGAAGGCGTCGGCGATGGCCTCGAGACAGCGGGGATCGGTCTCGAAGAGGTACTTGTCGACGTAGTACTCGCTCGTGCCGCCGTGGGAGAGTTCGAATTTGCCGAACTCGACGGCCTCCGCCTCGCGCAGCGCGTCGATGAGGTCCTGGTTCGCCATTGTGGGGAGTGGCGGTCCCCATCGAAATAAACCGTCTGATACTGGCGGACAGCGGCCACCGGAGGCCCTCTGGGAACGCGCTTCGAAAAGCCGACGACACCGACTCCCGAAGGCGGAACTTCCGCCGCCGCCCTGCGTGACGCGCTTCGCTGCACACGGCGGTTCCGAACCTCGGTTACGGGGCGAACGCCGGCGTCGTGTATACCGTCGTCGTCGACGGGGAGATCGTCCTCGAGGACGGCGCGGTCCGGACCGTCGACGAGGAGGCGATCCTCGAGAGGGCGACCGACCGCGCGACCGACGTCTTCGATCGAGCGGCCGGCACCCGGCGAGACGCCGACCCGGAACTCGCCGACTACGTCGAGGAGGGCTGGCTGTGGCTCGCTCCTACTTGAGGACGGTCTGGGGTCGTTTGAGGTACATCTCCTGGTCGACGACGCGCTCGTAGACCCGGTAGAGCGTGTCGATCGCATCTTCAGCCGGCTCGAACCGAACGTGAACGGCCGAACGGTAGGCTCGACAGGAGGTCAGGAAGAAGTAGAGCGTCTTGTGGTGTTTCGGCGTCGCGTCGACGACGCCCAGTGAGTCGCCGGCGAGGTCGCCGGAGAAGTCGTTGAGCATCGCCGCGATGTCGTCGGCGAGTTGCTCGTCCGGCCGGTACACCGGCGTTCCGAACGTCTGCTCGAGGAACCGGGTCGTCGCCTCGAGGAACGGGTTCGAATCGATCCCGGTGGGGTCGACGGCCGCGAAAGTTTCGTACAGGTCCAGAAGCGTCGTCAGTTCGTCTCCGGTGAGCGCGATCGGCATCACCGGATCGCCGCGCGGGAGGGAGTACTCCGGAAAGCTGTGGGCTCCGGGATCCGGGAGCGCCGATAGCGTGTCATCGATGCCCATACCGGGGCAACGATTCGCACACGCTAACCGTTTCCGACGCCGAGTCGCGCGCCGTTCGCGGGTTACTCGTCCGGTTCGTACTCCTCGTGAATCCGATCCATGCGGGCCGCCATGACGAAGTCCGCTTCCAGCAGGCCGTCGATCTTGTGCGTCCACATCTCGATCACCACCTCGCCCCACGAGAGGTGGACGTCGGGGTGGTGCCACTCCTCCTCGGCCAGTTCGCCGACCGCCTTCGTGAACTCGAGCGCATCGCGGAAGTCCTCGAACTCGTAGGTGCCCTCGAGGTGGTGTTCGTCGACCACCTTCCAGACGTCGCGGTCGAGTTCCTCGTACAGGTCGATCAGTTCCTCGCCCTCGAGCGGATCCTCGTCGCCGGTACAGGCCTCGCACTCTCGGTCCGCGAGTTCGGTCTCTGCCATACGTGATCAGACGGTGTCCGGAGCTATGTAACTCTCCTGCCGTCGGATCTATCGACGGCGGGGGCCGATTTACAGCGCCCGACCGGCCCCTCCACGAGGTATACAATTACTGTAACCATTGTACACGAAAAACTTTTAGCGCTTCTGCGCAACCTACCGGATACAGCACCCGTTATCATGTCCCAGGATATCTTCGACGAGCGAGAGTACGAACGACGGCTGGAGCGGACGAAGGAGCGCCTTCGCGAGGAGGAACTCGACGCCATCGTCGTTTCCGACCCGGCGAACATGAACTACCTGGCGGGGTACGACGGCTGGTCGTTCTACGTCCACCAGGCCGTCGTGGTCACGCCCGAGCGCGACGAACCGGTCTGGGTTGGCCGCGAGATGGACGCCAACGGCGCGCGGGCGACCACCTGGCTCTCGGAGGGGAGCATTCGATCCTACAGCGACGATCACGTCCACTCGCCGTACGACCTCCACCCGATGGACTACGTCGCGGGCGTGCTCGAGGAACTCGAGGTCGACGGCGGCCGAATCGGGCTCGAGATGGACGCCTCCTACTTCACCGCGAAATCCTACACGCGCCTTCAGGAGAACCTTCCAGAGGCCGACTTCGAGGACACGACGCTGCTCGTCAACTGGGTCCGCGTCAAGAAGTCCGAGCAAGAACTCGAGTACATGCGCCAGGCGGCCCGGATCTCCGAGAACGCGATGCAGGCGGGACTCGACGCGATCGAGGAGGGCGTCCCCGAGTACGAGGCGGCGGCGGCGATCTACGAGCGGCTGATCCGCGGCACCGACGAGTTCGGCGGCGACTACCCGTCGATCGTCCCGCTGATGCCCTCCGGCGACCACACCGGGACGCCGCACCTGACCTGGACCGACCGCCCGTTCGAGGACGGCGATCCGGTTATCATCGAACTCTCCGGCTGCCGTCACAGGTATCACTCGCCGCTCGCCCGGACGACGTTCGTCGGCGATCCGCCCGCGGAACTCGAGCGAACCGCCGACATCGTCGTCGAGGGAATCGAAGCTGCACTCGACGTCGCCGAACCCGGCGTCACCTGCGAGGCAGTCGAGAAGGCCTGGCGCGATAAGATCGCAGAGTACGGTCTCGAGAAGGAGGACCGCATCGGCTACTCGATGGGTTTGGGCTACCCGCCGGACTGGGGCGAACACACCGCGAGCATTCGTCCCGGCGACGAGACGGTGCTCGAGGAGGACATGACGTTCCACATGATCCCCGGCATCTGGACGGACGAGATCGGCATGGAGATCAGCGAGACGTTCCACGTCACCAGCAACGGAGCCGAAACACTTGCGGACTTCCCGCGGAAACTGTTCACTACGTAATTCTCGATGAGTACACCACCATCCCAGCAGGAAGCCGAGCCGGACGAGGAACTCGATTCGGCGCTCGTCACTGCCCGCCGGCAGCTCGAGCGCGCCGCAACGCACGTCGACGTCGACGACGGAGTCATCGAACGGCTCAAACACCCGACGCGGGTCGAGCAGGTATCGGTCCCGCTCGAGCGCGACGACGGGAGCGTCGACGTCTTCACGGGCTACCGCGCCCAGCACGACGACGTCCGCGGGCCGTACAAGGGCGGACTCCGGTACCATCCCGAGGTGAACGCCGACGAGTGTATCGGCCTCTCGATGTGGATGACCTGGAAGTGCGCCGTGATGGACCTCCCCTTCGGCGGCGGGAAGGGCGGCATCTCCATCAACCCCAAGTCGCTGAGCGACGAGGAGAGGGAGCGGCTCACCCGCCGGTTCGCCGAAGAGTTGCGCTACGTCATCGGGCCGACGACGGACGTCGCGGCACCCGACATGGGGACGGACGCCCAGACGATGGCCTGGTTCATGGACGCCTACTCGATGCAACAGGGCGAGACGATCCCCGGCGTCGTCACCGGGAAGCCGCCCGTCATCGGCGGCAGTTACGGGCGCGAGGAAGCGCCCGGTCGATCGACGGCGATCGCCGCCCGCGAGGCCGTCGACTACTACGGCGGTGACCTCGAGGATACCGCGGTCGCCGTCCAGGGATTCGGGAGCGTCGGCGCGAACGCCGCCCGCCTGCTCGAGGAGTGGGGCGCGACCGTCGTCGCCGTCAGCGACGTCAACGGCGCGATCTACGACCCGGACGGACTCGACATCGGATCGATCCCGACCCACGAGGAGGAGCCCGAGGCAGTCCTCGAGCAGGACGCGCCGGAACACCTCACCAACGAGGAGATCCTCGAACTCGAGGTGGACGTGCTGATCCCCGCCGCGGTCGGGAACGTCATTACCGCGGACAACGCCGACAGCATCGCGGCCGAGATCGTCGTCGAGGGCGCGAACGGCCCGACGACGTTCGCCGCCGACACGATCCTCGAGAAGCGCGGCGTCCGCGTGATTCCGGACATCCTCGCCAACGCCGGCGGGGTGACGGTGAGCTACTTCGAGTGGCTCCAGGACATCAACCGCCGGAAGTGGAGCCTCGAGGAGGTCAACGAGGAACTCGAGGAGAAGATGCTCGACGCCTGGGAGGAGGTCCGGACGGAGGTCGAGGCGAAGGAGCTCTCCTGGCGCGACGCGGCCTACGTCGTCGCGCTCTCGCGGATCGCTGAGGCGAAGGAGAAGCGCGGCCTCTGGCCGTAGTCGAGCGTCTCCGTTCAGGTCACTGACGCGATACGCGCTTTCTGACCGGTACTCTACCCGTTACGGTCGGGAAATCTCGAGTCCTCACGCCTCAGTGGTGGCGCGTATCGGCCTCAGGAGAGATTCGATGCGGTGGCCGCTCCGATACCGGACCGTCTCCCGTTCCCAGTCGACGTCGACTATCCCGGCGTCGGAAAGCATCGGTAGGTGGGTATGCAAGAGTGCGATTCGTGCTTCGTCACCGGTCAGTTTCTCACTACCATCGACTAGGAGTCCGTCACACAGTTCGTCGATGGTCGCAACGGTGTCGTTCTCCTGAGATAGTTGCCAAAGCAGGTGTCGTCGGACGGAGTTGGCCAGAATCCGGAGGGAGCTATCGAGTTTTTCGTCGTTCCACTCGGTACTGTGGCTGGGAGACGCTTTCATTGGTATTCCGACCTCGGTGGAAAGCGAGGCGGTGACGGATGATAGTTGTTCTCACACGTTCGCAGGTAGATCCTTTGAAAATATGTAGACGCCTAAATAGCCCCTTCCAGGTTGTAAACGACGTTCCAGATCACTATCAGATCTCAGTATCGGTCTCGAGGAAGGCCAGCGGGTGGCGATACTGGTTTCGAACGAGGACTTCGTCGCTAATCGATACGCCCATTTCGGACAACTCCGTGACGATACGGGTGATGTCGTCGTTGGACTGGCCGACGGTTTCGAGTCGAATATTGCCCTCTCCGACCATGAGTTCGCGGACGTTCACCACGCCGGGGATGTCGAGCGCTCGTCGAGCGAGAGCTTCTCGTTCGACTATCGGCGCGGTGGCCGTAATCAGGACGTGCAAGGGGAAACCTGCCCGATCGTAGTCCAGCACGGTGTAGTAATCGGTGATAATCCCGTCCGCTTCGAGGTGGGTGATACGGTTACTGACGGTGCTCGCCGTCACGCCCACCTGCTCACCGATAGCTCTCGTCGTCGTGTTGCGAGCGTCTTGCTGGAGTGCGTACAGAATCTCCCTGTCGACGTCGTCCAGTACGGTCGAAGACATATGGTACCATTACGCACGAATCGTAAAGAAGATTCACCGGTCGTACGGGACGAGGAGACGACCGAGTGGTGTCGTCGACCCATTGAGAAGGGCCGTGTTCAGATACTACTGTGAGTGGTCAGCTTACCGTGATGTTCGGTTCTCTCAGCGAGTCGGTGTAATCTGAAACCGTCACTGAGAAGGACCGGAAAGCGTAGCCCACGGGAAACGGCTGGCGGTACCGACGTTCAGCGAGTGGGCTCGCCCGAGAGCGCGTCCGAGACCTTCTCGATCGGGTGGGGCGGCTCCTCGCAGCCGTCGTACCCCGACAGCTGGCTCCGGCAGGACGCGCCGGGCGCGACGACCGTCTCGCCGTCGCTTTCCTCGACCTGCTCGAAGAGGATCTCGCCGATCCGCTGGCTGAGCGAGTAGTGCTCGGCCTCGTAGCCGAACGAGCCGGCCATGCCGCAACAGCCCGAGTCGAGCGCGTCGACCTCGTAGCCGACGGCCTCGAGCACCGTCGCCGCGTGGCCGTCCTTCTTCGTCGCCTTCTGGTGACAGTGGCCGTGGTAGGTCAGCCGTTCTTCGGGCGCTGCGGTCGGCAGTTCGGCGGCCAGGTCGAACCGCTCTACGTACTCCATGACGCCGTAGGTGCTCGAGGCGACCGCCTCGACGTCGACGCCGGAGCACAGGTCGAGATAGTCGGACTGGAACATGACGGCGTCCGAGGGCTCGACGAGGACGACCTCCCAGCCGTCCTCGACGAGCGGCGCGAGGGCGCCGACGTTCGTTCGGGCCCGATCGCGGGAGACGTCGAGGAAGCCCTTGGAGTGGGCCGGTCGGCCGGTCGAGGTCACCTCGTCGGGGATCCGGACGTGGACGCCGGCCGTCTCGAGGACCTGCACCGTCGCCTTCCCGGCTCTGGGGTGGTTGTAGTTCGTGTACGTGTCCGGAAAGACCAGGACTTTCCGGTCGGCCTCCTCGAGCGGAACTCGAGAGCCGCGCGCTTCGAACCACTCCTCGAGGCTCTCGCCGGCGAAGGTCGGGAGGTCGCGCTCGCGAGCGATTCCGAGGGTCTTCTCGGTAACGAGGCCGGAGCCGGGGAGCCGACTCGCCCAGTTCGAGAGCGGCGCCAGCGCGGAGCCGACGGCGTTCAGCCGGTCGACGTTCGCGAACAGCCTGTCGCGGAGACTCGAGCCGTTCTCCTGATGGTTCGCGTGCTCCACTTCGGCCTTGAGCTTCGCCATATCGACCTCGCTCGGGCAGTCGCGGGCGCAGCCCTTGCAGCCGATACAGAGGTCCATGATCTCTGCGAGGAACTCCGCGTCGGTTGCGTCGACGTCGAGTTCCCCGCTCATCGCTCCACGGAGCATGTTGGCCCGGCCGCGGGTGCTCAGACTCTCCTCCTCGGCCGCGCGGTAGGTCGGACACATCACGCCGCCGGTCGTCTCCTGGTCGCCGCGACAGCCGCCACAGCCGTGACAGAGTTCGGCCATGCCCTGAAAGCCGTTCTCGTTCTCCCAGTTCAGGGCGGGTTCGAACCCCGCCTCGAACTCGTAGTCGGGGTCGAAACGGAGCTGTTCGATCATTTCGTGGTCGCCGCAGACGTTCCCCGGATTGAGCAGCCAGTCCGGATCGAACGCCGTCTTCAGCTCGCGAAAGAGCTCCCAGACGTCGTCGCCGTAGAGCTTGCGGTTCCACTGGGTGCGCGCGCGGCCGTCGCCGTGTTCGCCGGAGACGGAGCCGCCGTACTCGACGACGAGGTCCGTGACGGCGTCCGAAACGGCCTCGAACTCCTCGAGTCCGTCCGCACTCTTCGTGTCGACCAGCGGCCGCATGTGCATGCAGCCCGGCCCCGCGTGGGCGTAGAAGCTCGCGAACGTGTCGTACTCCTCGAGCACCGCCTGGAAGTCGGCGACGTAGTCCGCGAGATTCTCGGTCGGGACGGCCGTGTCCTCGATGAACGAGATGTGTTTCGCGTCGGAGGTACGAGAGAGGAGGATCGGCGCCGCACTCTTTCGAAGCTTCCAGAGTTCGGCGATGCCGTCGGGGTCGTGGGCCTCGAGTGCGTCGAAAGCACGGACTGGGTCGTGCTCGGACGCGGTCACGTTGCCCTCGTCGTCCGCGTCGGCGTCGTCGGCCGTCGGATCCGGCACGTCCTCGTCGGGCAACCGATCCGCCAGCAGATCTGCAACCTGCTCGCGGCCGTCGTCGTCGCTCTCGGCGTAGAACTCCACGAGCAGCGCCGTCTCGGTACCCGCGGGGAGTCGTTCGACCAGGTCGGCGAACTCCTCGGTGCGCTCGGCCAGGTCGATCAGCACGTCGTCGATCGCCTCGATCGCCGCCGGATCGTGCGTCCGGACGATGGTGTCGACGTCGGCCATCGCCTCGAGCAGGTCGTGGTAGGTCAGCAGGGCGACGGACGTCGTCTCGGGGACGGACTCGAGCGAGACGATCGCCTCGGTGATCACGCCGAGGGTTCCCTCGCTGCCGGCGAAGACGCGAGCGAGGTTGATCGTCGCGTCGGGATCGAGTTCGACGTCGTCGTCGATCACGGCAGAGTCGCCAGCGTTCTCGTCGAAGGCGTCGGGCCTCCCGTAGGCCTCCGCGACCAGTCGATCGAGGTTGTATCCCGACACGTTGCGCTTCAGTTGCGGGAACACGTCCCTGATCGAGTCGGCTTCGTCGTCGATCACGCGACGCAGGGCGTCGTAGATCCGCCCGAGCAGGTCGCCGTCGGGATCGTCCCGATCGCGCAGTTCGGCCACCGTCACCTCGCCGAAGCGCTCGACGGAGCCGTCGGCGAGGACGACCTCGCAGGACTCGACGTAGGCGTCGGTCTTGCCGTACTGCAGCGAGTGGGCGCCGGTCGAGTTGTTGCCGATCGCGCCGCCGATCGTGCTACGATTTCCCGCCGCAGGATCAGGCGCGAACTTCAGGTCGTGGGGCGCGAGTTCGTCGTTGAGGTCGGCGAGCACCGCCCCCGCTTCGACGGTCGCCCGCCCTTCCTCCGAATCGATCTCGAGCACCTCGCCCATGTGCGCCGTGAAATCGAGGACGACGGCCTCGTTGACCGCCTGCCCCGCGAGACTCGTTCCGCCGCCGCGCGGGAGCACCGGGATTCCGTTCTCGGCGCAGTACGCGACGACGCTCGCGACGTCGGCCGTCGACCGCGGGAGGACGACGCCGATGGGCGTCATCTCGTAGGCGCTCGCGTCGGTCGCGTACAGCCGCCGGCTGTACTCGTCGAACCGGACCTCGCCGTCGATTCGCTCCTGTAAGTCCGCGACGAGCGCGGGACGATCGACGTCGCCACCGACGTAGTCGTAGTCGGCTCGCGAATCCGTCGCGGGGTCCGCCGCACGCGGATCCGACGGTGGCCCGAGATCTGTTTCGTCCGGCGTGGACGTCTGGTCGCTGTGGTCGGTCGTGGAAGGCGAGTTGTCGGTGGCCATCGTGATTCGTCAGTTCGACTCCGGCCGGTAGACGGCGTTCTCGAGGTCACCGTTCCCATCCTCCTCGATCACACCGACGTTGTGCGCGACGATGTCGGCCAGTCGGTCCCAGTGTTTCGGCGTGTGGCCGCCCGTATGGGGCGTGATCAGGCAGTTCTCGAGGTCCCAGAGTTCGTGATCGTTCGGCAGCGGTTCGGGGTCGGTGACGTCGAGTGCGGCGCCGCGGATCCCGCTGAACTGCAGCGCCGAGACGAGCGCGTCGGTGTCGATAATGCCGCCGCGAGCGGCGTTGACGATCACCGCGTTCGGCGGGAGCGTCGCCAGCGCGTCCTCGTCGACGAGTTCGCGCGTCAGGTCGTTGAGCGGGCAGGCGAGGACGACGTACTCGCTTCGCGAAAAGGCCTCGTGGATGTCCGCTTCCTCGAAACTCAGCACCTCGTCGGTCGGACCGCCCTTCGAGGGCGTGTAGCGGATGCCGATCGTCTCGACCTCGAAGCCCTCGAGACGCTGGACGATCTCTTGTCCGATCGAGCCGAGACCGACGATCGTGACCGTGCTGTCGGTAAACTCGCGGGACTGGAAGTGGCGCCACTCCCCGTTCGACTTGCGCCGCCACCCCTCGTGGAGATTTCGCGCGAAGACGAGCATGTTGGCGATCGACTGCTCGGCGATGCCGGGGGCGTGGATCCCCCCCGCGTTCGTCACGGCGACGCCGTGATCTACCAGCGCGTCCATCGGAACGTGGTCGGTGCCGGCGAACGTACACGCGAACAGCTCGAGTCGGTCGGCCGAGTCGAGCAGTTCCTCCTCGATCGTGATGCCCGTCACGACTCGCGCCTGCGGGACGAGTTCGCGCTCCTCTTCCGGCGTTCGCGCGAGCGCGACGGTGTGCTCGGGGAGCCGTTGGCGCAGCGTTTCGGCGTACGATTCCATCGACAGCCCTTCCGTTCCCTCTCTCAGAACGACGACGTCTGGATTCGTGCTCATGTAGGTGACTCCTGCGTTGCAGTGACGGATCCCCGCCGCTGCGACGCAACTATACCCTACGGTTGTCATCCTCTCTCTTATCCTTTTTGTGTAGTCGGCGTCAACACTGATTGTGTATAATTAAGTCCGTGGGGAACGTCAGTGACTGTCATGAACGAGCCGATACGGGACCGCCTCGTGTCCCTCCGGCGCAGTTTGCACCGCCACCCCGAGCCAGCCTGGCGCGAGTTCTACACGACCGCTCGCGTCGTCGAGGAGATACGAGCCATCGGCGTCGACGAGTTGGCCGTCGGCCCGGACGCCTACGATCCCGCCGACCGGATGGCCGTCCCCGAAGACCGCCGACTCGCGTCGTGGGACAAACGGGCACGCGATCGCGGTGCCGACCCCGACCTGCTCGATCGAATGGCCGGCGGCAACACCGGCGCGGTCGCCGTCCTCGAGCGCGGCGTGGGGCCTGCGATCGGGCTGCGCGTCGACATCGACGCGCTGTTCATCGAGGAGTCGCTCGACGAGGACCACGACCCGGTCGCCGAGGGCTTTCGCTCGGAGATCGACGGCACGATGCACGCCTGCGGCCACGACGTCCACATGACCTGGGGGCTGGCCGTCCTCGAGGCGATCAAAGAGAGCGACTTCTCGGGCCGACTCGTCGTCTTCTTCCAGCCCGCTGAAGAGACCAGCGGCGGCGGCTGCCCGATGGCGAAGAGCGAGTTCGCGGACGATCTGGACTACCTGCTCGCCGTCCACGTCGGCCTCGATCATCCGACGGGCGAAGTCGTGGCCGGAATCGAAAAGCCCCTCGCGATGTGTCACGTCGACGCGACGATCCACGGCACCTCCGCACACGCCGGCAAGGCACCCAACGAGGGGGCGAACGCGATGCACGCGATGGGGACGGCGATCGAGAACGCCTACGGTATCCCCCGTCACAGCGACGGGATGACCCGGGTGAATATCGGCTACGCCGAGGCCGGCTCCGCGAGCAACGTCATCGCCGAGGAGGCCCACATGGAGGCCGAAGCGCGCGGCGAGACGACCGAACTGATGGAGTACATGAAGGAGCGACTCGAGCGAACGGTCAAATCCGCCGCGACGATGCACGGCTGTCAGGCCGACGTCGAGGTCGTCAGCGAGTCGCCGCGGGCCGACAGCGATCCCGAGTTGCAGGCGCTCGTGAGCGAGGTCGCGAGCGGCGTCCGCGGAGTCGATCACGTCCTTCCGGCGGCCGACTTCGGTGCGAGCGAGGACGCCACGTTCCTGATGGAGCGCGTCCAGCGGGACGGCGGGCTCGCAACTTACCTGATCGTCGGCACCGACCACCCCACCAGTCACCACACGCCGACGTTCGACGTCGACGAGGACAGCCTCGAGCACGGCGTCGACGTCCTCGTCGAGACGATCCGGGAACTCGAGCGCCGGCATCCGGTTCCGCACGTCGACGAGGAGACGGACGTGGGAGACGTCGCGGACGCGGAGGACAGTGAATGAGCAGTCGACTCGTCTCCCTCGAAGATGTCGAGGACGCACGCGACCGAATCGAGGACGTCGTTCACCGGACGCCGCTCGATACCTCGCGAACCTTCGCCGAGATGAGCGGCGCGGCCTCCGTCGGCCTCAAACTCGAGAACGTCCAGCGGACGGGCTCGTTCAAGATCCGCGGGGCGTACAACACGATGGCCCAACTGTCGCCCCCGGAGCGCGAGGTGGGCGTCATCTCCTCGAGCGCGGGCAACCACGCCCAGGGCGTCGCGCTGGCCGGCCAACTGCTCGGTATCGATACCACTATCGTCGTCCCTGAAGTCACGCCGGCCGCCAAGATCGAGGCGACCCGCGGCTACGGCGCCGAGGTCGTCGTCGAGGGCGACATCTACGAACGGTCCTACGAGTACGCCCTCGAGCGCGCCGAGGAAACCGGCGAGACGTTCGTCCACCCCTTCGACGACGAGGCGATCATCGCCGGTCAGGGGACGATCGGCTTCGAGCTGCTCGAGCAGTACCCGGAGATCGACACCGTACTCGTCGCGATCGGCGGCGGCGGGCTCATTTCGGGCATCGGGACGGTGCTCGAGGCCCACGATCCGGATATTCGAGTCGTCGGGGTCCAGCCGGAGGGCGCCTCCCACGCGAAACCGTCGCTCGAGGGCGACGCGATCCACGAACTCGAGGACGTCGACACCGTCGCGGAGGGGATCGCGGACACGCGAATGCTCGAGACCACGTTCGCGAACGCCCGCGAGGTCGTCGACGACGTGGTGAGCGTCAGCGACCGCGAGATCGCGGCTGCCGTGACGTTGCTCGCCGAGCGTGCGAAGACCGTCGTGGAGAGCGCCGGCGCGGCTCCGCTGGCGGCCGTCATTTCCGAGGCGGCGGAGCTTGACCTCGAGGATGAGCACGTCGGCGTCGTGATCTCGGGCGGGAACGTCAACCTCACCGAGCACGCCGAACTGACGCGGACTGGCCTGCACGAACTCGAGCGCTACGTCGAGGCCAGACTGGCCGTCGCGGGCTGGCCGACGACCGTCGGCAGCGTGGTGGAGACCGTCGAATCAGAGGGTGCGGAACTGGACGTCCTCGAGCGCGCCCGCCGGAGCAACGTCGATCACCCGAATCGGGTTCCGGTGACGATCGGGCTCGAGGGAAGTGGGCCCGAACATCTGGCAGGGGTGCTCGAGGCGCTATCCGATCTCGATGGCGTGTCCGTCGTCGAACGCTCGCTCGACTAACCACTCCAGTAGAACGCTCTCAACTACTCGTTTCAGTACGACGCTTCCGACCACCCACTCCGAGTACGACTCGCCTGACTACCCACCTCGAGGACACTGCTGGCGCGCTGAACCGCGACGGAGTCGCGGTTTGACTACCGCGAGGGATGAGCGAAACGAACGCAGTGAGTGAGTGAATCGGTTGGGGAGGACGTGGTAATCCCTAGTGTCCACGATTTGTGAGTCGCATATCCTACGTTCTACTCGCGCTGGCAACGAGGGATTTCCACACCCACCCCAGTCGATTCGTTCGCTCGCTTCGCTCGCTCACTCATCCCTCGCGCGGCTTCGTCCCGCGATTCACTGTTCGTTCATCGCGGCCCAGCGCACGCCACCGCACGTGGACGGTTGTACTCCGTGGAGGGGTCGCTCTATACGATCCGCGCTGTACGACTCGCGCTATACGATCGTCGAAGCGAAAACCGAGTTACGAATACAGAAATCGATTACGCCGCTTTCGCGTTCGGACCGACAGCCTCGATCGCTTCGAGGAAGATCCCGATCCCCAACTCGATCTCGCGCTCGCTCGAGTCCAGCGGCGGCAACAGTCGGATCGTCTTCTTGCCACAGCCCAGCGTCAACAGCCCGCGTTTCAGCGATTCTTTCACCACGGCGGCACGACGCTCGGGGGTGTCGAACTCGACGGCGAGCATCAGGCCTTTCCCGCGCACGTCGACGACGTGGTCGGGTGAGTCGTCGCGAAGCAACTCCTTCGCCTGCTCGCCGCGTCGAGTGGCGTTCTCGAGCAGGTCGTACTCCTCGATGGCCTCGAGGGTGAGCGCGCCCATCATCGAGCCGAGGAGGTCGCCGCCGCCGAAGGTGGAGCCGAGACGATTCTTTTCGGCGGGGAAGAGCTCCGAACGCGAAATGGTCGCGCCGACGCGGAGGGCCTTCGCGCTGGCGATGACGTCGGGTTCGATCGGGTAGTGGTCCGAGGCCCAGATCTCGCCGGTGCGACCGACGCCGGACTGAATCTCGTCGACCACGAGCGGAATGTCGTACTCGTCGGTGACGTCCGCGACCTCCTGCATGAACGCCTCGCTGGGGAAGCGGTAGCCGCCGACGCCCTGGATCGGCTCGAGGGTGAGAAACGCGATCTCGTCGGGGTTGATGTGCCCGCCCTCGGGCGACAGCGAGTTGCGAAGCTGTGAACCGCCGCCGGCGAAGAAGCCGCAGTCGCAGCTGTCGGCGTCACAGCCCCGATCGGCGCAGAACGGCACCGTCTCGATTCCGCTGATTTCGGGGTAGTGACGCGTGTACACCTCCTTGGACTTCGTGATCGAGAGCGTCCCGAAGGTGCGACCGTGGAAACTGCCCGCGAACGAAATGCCGTATTTCGACGGTGCCCGGTGGTCGTGGGTGATCTTCATCGCGTTCTCGACGGCCTCCGCGCCGGAGTTCGAGAGGAAGACGGTGTCCATCCCGTACTGGCTCGAGACCTCGGTGAGTTGCTCCATCAGGTGACTCGAGCCCGGCACGTCCGACTCCTCGGGGGTCGGGCCGGCGCCGAAGTACATGTCCTGGCCGGCGATCTTCATCGGTTCGACGAGGTCGAACTCCCGGAGTTTCCCGAGGATCTTCTCGTTGTTGTAGCCGAGCGGCGCCGCGCCGATGTGACAGGTGAAATCCAGCAGCACGTTCCCGTCGACGTCCGTGACGAACGGTCCGTCCGCCTCTCGGGTGATGTCCCAGACGAACTCGTGGGAGTACTCGCTGGGGGCCGAGTAGCTCTGGTGAAACTCCACCCACTGCTGGGCGTTCGGACCGGGAAGCGCGTCCGCGTCGGGTTCCGCGGTGTCCCTATTCATACACAGTTAATGTGTACCACATACATTAAAACTTGTTATAGATCGAGTGGGAATGGGATTCGTCTCTCCGGCAACTGGTCCGCCACAACCGACGGGGATCCCTCTCAACGGCGCGGTCAGGGCCTGCCGGTCGAGATACTCCGATCGACGAGCGAGGACCGAAGAACGGCACGAGACTGATTTCGAGGAGACGCCGTCGATCGCGAGGAGAGGACGATCGCCGTTTCATAGGATCGGTTGTAAGTCATTTCCGGTCATTCGACACCCGCTCCGGCGAATGACCGGTAAACAGTTACAACCGACCCTATCAGTCGTCGTCCTCGCTGGTCTGGGCTGTCCCGCCGATCGTCGACGGTTCGTCACTCGAGCCGATGAGGACGGTCTCGTCCTGGAGCAACGCCCGCCCGTGGTTCGACCCGAAGTGTTTGATCAGGCCGAGCATCGCGAGGAAGCAGACGAACGCGAACGGACCGCCGGTGATGATCGCCGCCGACTGGAGCGCGTCGACGCCGCCGAGGATCATGAGGATCGCTGCGGTCATCCCGAGGACCACACCCCAGAAGATCCGGTTGATGTTCGACGGCTGTGCCTTCCCGCCGGTCGTCATCATCGAGACGGCGAGCGTCGAGGAGTCCGCCGACGTGATGAAGAACGTCGTGACCAGCAGCATGAACGCGATCATGAACACGGTCCCGAGCGGGAACGCGTCGAACATGATGAAGCCGGTGGCTTCCGCGCCGACTTCGAACGCCATGACCTCACTGAAGTCGGCGATCCCGTTGTGTTGCATCCAGACGGCCGTTCCGCCGAGCGAGACGAACCACGGAATCGTCGCCGCCGAGGTCGCGACGATGCCGGTGAACGCGACCTCGCGGACGCTTCGGCCGCGGGAAATCCGTGCGATGAACAGGCCCGCGAACGGGGACCACGAGAGCGCCCAGGCCCAGTAGAACACCGTCCAGTCGTTCACCCACTGGGTACCACCCTCGGTGCCGGCACCGGTAAAGAGGCTCATGGAGATGAAGTCGGTGATCATCCCGCCGATCGCCTGCGTTCCGAGCAGGACCAGGAAGATCGTCGGACCGACGATGAAGGTCACGGCCAGGAGGATGAAGAAGAGAACCATGTTGAAGTTCGAGAGCCGCCGGATCCCCTTGTCGACCCCGAGCACCATCGAGATGGTAAACAGGAGCGTCATCGTCGTCACCACGAGGATGATTCCGGTGTTCCCCAGGTCGATCCCCCACTGGAAGTTGAGGCCGCTGACGAACTGGCTCCCGATGAACCCGAGCGAGGTCGCGACGCCGCCGATGGTCGCGAAGACGGCGAGGATGTCGATCGTCTTCGCGGCCGGTCCGTCCAGGTTCTCCTTCCCGAGGATCGGCGTGAGCGCCGACGACACCCGCAGCGGAACGTTCTCGTAGTTGTACGCGAAGTAGCCGATCGCGATCCCCATGATCGTGAACACGGCCAGCTGGGGCAGTGCCCAGTGGAAGAGCGTCTGTTGGACGGCGATGCTCATCGCCGCACCCGACTGACTGCCGACGTCGAACAGCGGCGACGGGTTGTCGTAGTAGAACAGCGCCTCGGTCGGTCCCCAGAACACCACCCCCGCTGCGAAGCCTGCGGAGTACAGCATCGCGAAAAACGACAGGAAGCTGTACTCCGGCGGGTCGTCACCGAACCTGATCTTCCCCCACGGGCCCACGATCAGGAACAGCAAAAAGAGGACGATGGTGAACACGATTGCCAGCAACGCCCAGTTCAGGTACTCGAGCATCCCCTCGTTGAGCGCCGTGATGGTGTTCTCGACGGTGGTCGGACTGATGAAGAACATCGCGATCACGCCGACCGTGATCCCCGCCCCGAACAGGAAGACGATCGGATCGAGTTCGTCGAAGAACTGATCGAACGTCCCCGCGTCGGACTCACTCATCCCCAGTCACCCCCGTAATCGAGCGACTGCTGAACGGTTTCTGTCCCCCCTTCCACCGAACACTCGCTATGCTGAGCGATAGCATACCAATCCGGTTGCTACTCTACATATTAAGCATTTCCTTTTCGTATCTGGTATATACAAATTGCGTTTATCAAGATCGTCTCGTACCCCGTCTCGAAATCAGCCGAACCCGATCTTATCCGGCCTCACAACCGCTATTGAGAGCCATAGAACGCAGAAAAAGAGCGTTCACGGCGAGCGCGTCCCGTGGACACCACATCGTTCGGTCCGCAAGCGCGTACGGCCGAGAGCGCTCGCTAGCGTACACTGTCGCTTCGAACCGATCGCGGCACCCCGACTTCGTTTCTCGACGGTGCCGGAGTCGGGTTGCGGGCGTCTCAGTTCGTCAGCTCCTCGAGTTTCTGCTCGCGGGTCTCGGCGCTCTCGTTGACCCGTTTCGCGTACTCGTCGACGCGGTCTTTGATCTCCTCGCGGGTCGCCTCCGGCGAGAAGTCGTCGGACATCGTCAACAGCCGGACGAACGCCCGGAGTTCCTCGTCGGTAAGCTGGGCGAACTCCTCGTTCTCGAGTTTCTCGACGACCTCGTCGACGTCGATCTGCCCGACGGGATCGACGTTGAACTCGACGTTGACCATCCGGTAGTTCGAACCGGCGAGTCGCTGTTCGGCCTTGCCGACGCCCTCGGAGAGCATATCCTTGAACGGCGTGTAGTAGCCCATCGTTCCGAGGTGGAGGAAGGCGAGCGTGTCCGTGATCCCCTGCGTGTAGTCGTCCCGGTCCTCGTCGTCGGGGTCGAAGACCGTGTTCCGATCCCGTTCCTCCATGTACTCGAAGAGGATACTGAAGTCGAGAATCGCGTTTCTGACCCGGCGTCGAATCCGGTTTCGCTTCTGTTTTTTCGAGTGGTCAGTGTAATCGGTCTTCCGACCGAGTAAGAAGTCGCGATCGGAGGGCGTGAGGATCCCACGTGGCCGATCGGAGTCCGCTGCGGTCTGTAGTGACTCCGGCACGTCGTCCTGACTCATACACAAAACACGGTTACGGCCCGAATTAACCCTTCTGATCCGGCAAACGTGATTCTATCCGCACACTTTTCGACTCGCTCCATCCCGATATCGGTCGAAACGATCTCTTCCGCCGTTCGGAGAGTGACAGATCGGTGCCAGTTAGGAACGCGATTTCCGTCGGGGAATCAGCTTCGTGATACGGTTTTCGTGTACCGACGAGCGGAGCGGTCACCGGACGCGAGGCGGGTCGATTGCCGACCGCACGCTCACTCGTCCCGGTCCGGATCGTCGCTACGATCCGCGAGCGGAGAGTTCGATCACGCTCTCGGCGAGGACGTCGACGCCGGTCTCGAGGCTGTCCTCGTCGACGTCGAACGTCGGCGTGTGGTGATTCGTCGGGTGATCCGTTCCCAGAACGACGTACGTCGCGAGTCCGCCACCCCGCTGGACGCGTTGCATCAGGTACGTCGCGTCCTCGCTCACGCCGAGTTCCTCGGTGGGAACGACCGTCTCGATGCGTCGGTTCCCCTTCGCGACGTCGCCGACGAGTTCGCGGAGTGCGGGATCGCTGTCCGTCCGCGGCGACTCGCTGATCGTCCGGAGCGTCACGTCGCAGTCGTGCATCTCCGCCGCGGCGTACATGACGCGCTCGAGTTCCGTTCGCGTGTACTCCATCAGCGCCGTCGTCTCGCCCCGAACCTCGCCCTCGACGGTGATCTCCTCGGCGATGACGTTGCTCGCGGTTCCGCCCTCGACGCGACCGAAGTTCACGCGGGTCATCCCGTCGCTGTGGCGCGGGATCGCGTAGGCGTTCTGGACCGCCGACGTCATCGCCTGCATCGCGTTCGCCCCCTCGTTGGGCGCCTTCCCGGCGTGTGCGCTCGCCCCCTCGAAGGTGGCCGTCACGTGCGCCATCGCGAGCGGTTTCTCGACCCCAGCAACGATCGTTCCCGACGGGTGGTTCAACCCGATGTGAAGCGCGAACAGGGAGTCGACGTCGTCGAGGTAGCCGCCTTCGGTCATCGCCTTCCCGCCGCCGGAAATTTCCTCCGCCGGCTGGAAGAACACCTTGAACGTCCCCGAAAAGTCGCTGCCCTTCACCGCCTCGAGGACCCCCAACCCGATCGTCGCGTGGGCGTCGTGGCCGCAGGCGTGCATGTACCCCTCGTGTTCGGAGCGAAAGCCCTCGTCCGCCGGCCGGTGGCCCGCCTCGTCGGACTCCCGCAGCGAGATCCCGTCGAGATCCACCCGAAGACCGACCGACGGCCCCTCCCCCTGCTCGAGGACGGCGACCGCGCCGGTGTGACCCTCCGCAGTGCGCTCCAGGATATCCGATCGAACTCCGGCCTCGCGGGCCCGCTCGAGCCAGGACTCGAGTTCGCTTTCCTCGGGAACGGCCATCCGCGCGTCGGTCTCGAGCGCCTCCCGGCCGACGGCGATCTCGTCGACGCCGATCCGCTCGAGTTCCTCGACGACGCGGGCGGTCGTCCGGAACTCCCGCCACCCCGGTTCCGGGTGGCGATGGAGATCGCGCCGTATCTCGGAAAGCCTGTTTCGAACGTCGTGCACCATCGTCTGCGGCAGTAGGGAGTGGCTGCACTTAACGATAATCAATAATCGTATTCGGTTCAAACACGAGAACTGTTCACGCCGGAGAGCAGTCGACGAACTCCAGTAACAGGCAGCGGACCGGCCGCTCACCGTTCGTCACCGATGAGTGTGCTGCGAGTTTTATGACAGCGGAGTGAGAAATCGGTCTATGGATATCGCCGAGACGTTCGCGAGATACGCAAGCTGGGTCGAGGATCAGTCCCCGTTGTACGCAGCAGTGGCCCACGCTGCGGCCGACGACCCTCGGATACGTGATATCGCCGTCGAAGCGTCAACGGAACAAACCGAACCCCAACTCCTGCTCGCTGCGGTGCAGTCGCTCCTCCTGAAGGGACGAGAGCATCCACTCGAGCGGTTCTATCCAACCTGTAACGGAGACGTCCCCGACGAAGACCCCGTCCCGCACTTTCGGGACTTCTGTCTGGCGAACGAAGCGCAGTTGCGGTCCGTGATCGCGACTCGCCGCTGTCAGACGAACGACGTCGGCCGTTCGGCCGTCCTCCTTCCGGCCTTCGAGCGCGTCGCCAGAACCGCGAAGACGGACGCCGTGGCGCAGATCGAGATCGGCACGAGCGCGGGGCTCAACCTCAACTGGGATCGGTACCGGTACGAGTTCGAGGGAATCGGGCGGTTCGGCGAGGAGGATTCTCCCGTCGCGATCGAGACGGCGGTGCGCAGCGACCGCCGGCCGCCGCTCCCTCGAGAACTCCCGTCGGTCGCGTATCGGCGCGGTATCGACCTGAATCCGCTCGACGTAACTGACGAGGCGGACGCGCGGTGGCTCCACGCGTTGATTCCCCCGGACGGACCCGTCGTCACGAACGGCTCGAGGCCGCGCTCGAGGTCGCTCGACAGAATCGACCGACGCTAATCGAAGGCGACGTGCTCGAGCGGCTCCCCCACCTACTCTCGGAGGCGCCGGACGACGCCGCACTCGTCGTGTTCAGCACACACGTCCTCTATCAACTCGACGACGAGACGATCGCGGCGCTTCGATCGCTCCTCTCGAGTCACAGTGCCGACCGACCGGTCTACTGGCTCTCTATCGACTCCGATGAGGAACTCGGGACGCCGACCTACCGGCAGGTGACGTTTACCGACGGAGACGCGACGGCGTCGCAACTCGCCGAGTTCAAGTCGTACGGAAACTGGATTCGATAGTGCGAAAACGGGTAGGTGAGTTCGAGCCCGAATTCGTCTCTCTATCCGAGATACGCGGTGGCGTCCATCTCGACGCGGACGTCCTCGGGCAGCCGCGAGACCTCGACGCAGACCCTGGCCGGCGGTTCGTCGCCGAACTGCGCGCCGTAGGCCTCGTTGACCCGCTCGTAATCCTCGAGGTCGGTGAGGTAGACGGTGACCTTCACGACGTCCGCGAGGCCGTCGCCGCCGGCCTCCTCGACGACCGCGGCGATGTTCTCGAGGACGCGTTCGGTCCGGTCCTGGATGTCACCGTTGACAGTCTCGCCGCTCTCGGGGTCGACCGGGCCGTAGCCGGAGACGTAGAGGGTCTCCCCGGCGCGGACGCCCTGGGAGTAGGGGTTGTCGCTGCTCGGTGCGCCGTCGGTGCTGATCGGTGTTTTGTCGGACATAGTCGAGTCGCGGTGTTCAGGCGGTCTGTTGGGTCTCGGCCGTCACGTGCTCGATCCCGTCGGCGACGACGTCGAGCGCCGTCTCCGCGAGGTCCTCGGTGAGCACGAGCGGCGGCAGGAGTCGGAGGACGTTGCCGTGTCGGCCGGCCGTCCAGACGAGCACGCCGTGTTCGAAACAGTACTGCTGCACGGCGTCGACGAAGTCGCCGTCCGGAGCGCCGTCGGCGTCGACGAAGTCGCCGTCCGGAGCGCCGTCGGCGTCGACGAACTCGGCGCCGATGAACAGTCCCCGTCCGCGGACCTCGCCGATGCGGTCGTTCCCGTCGGCGACCTCGCGAAGGCGGTCGCGGATGGACGACCCGAGTTCGCGGGCGTGTGCCAGCAGATCGTGTTCCTGGATGTACTCGATCGCGCGGGTTCCGGCCCGCATCGCGACGACGTGGCCGCGGTAGGTGCCGGCGTGGTCGCCCGAGCCCCACGTATCGAGGTCCTCGTGGTAGATCGTCGCCGACAGCGGGAAGCCGACGCCGCCCAGCGCCTTCGCCGAGGTCATCACGTCCGGCGTGACGCCCTCCCAGTCGTTGGCCCACCACTCGCCGGTGCGGCCGAGGCCGCTCTGGATCTCGTCGAAGACGAGGACGATATCGTTGTCGTCGGCGATGTCGCGCAGTCCCTGCAGGAAGCCCTCCGGCGGCGTAATGACGCCGCCCTCGCCCTGGATCGGCTCGACGAAGATGCCGGCCGGGTTCGCGAGGCCGCCGTACGGATCCTCGACGATCGCCCGGACCTCCTCGAGCGCGTGATCGACCGCCTCCTGGGGTGCCTTCCCCTGTCGGAACGGGTCCGGATAGGGGGCGTGGACGACGTCCGAAAGCAACGGCGAGTAGCGTTCCTTGAAGCTCTTGTTACCGGTGAGGCTCATCGCGCCGGTCGTCGCGCCGTGGTAGGCCCCGCGGAACGCGATCAGGCCGTCGCCGCCGGTGTTGTACTTGGCGAGCTTGATCGAAGCCTCGACCGCGTCGCTGCCGGTGGGACCGCCGAAGACGACCTTCTGGTTCCCCTGCAGACCCGCGGGTGCGATCTCGTCGAGCTTCTCGATCAGCTCGAGTCGGGCCTCCGTCGGGAAGTCGACCGTGTGGACGAGCTTATCGGCCTGCTCGTGGACGGCCTCGAGGACGTACGGGTTCGCGTGACCGACGTTGAGCACGCCGATGCCGGCGAACATGTCGATGTAGGTGTTCCCGTCGACGTCGCGGACCGTTGCACCCGATCCCTCCTCGAACGCGACCGGAATATCCTCGGGGTACGCGACCGCACTGCTGTCGATCTCGCGTTGCTTCTCGAGCAGTTCCCGCGACCGCGGACCGGGAACGGTGTCGACGCTCGGTGCCTCCTCGTAGTGTAACTCCTCGATGGGTGGGCCTGCCGTCATACGTAAGGCCAGGTGAAACAGTGATAAATAGTTTATTCACAGTAATCATATAGGACGTACACAGAAACTGAATCCGGGAGCAGCGCCGAGACCGGATACCGAGTGCGGAATACACGATAACCGTGTCTGTAGCGGTCGATGTCGGTCGCCACGAGATCGGCTCGCGACTGCCGTTCTGGGTCGGGCAACCGTCGACCGCGATGGAGAATCATCTCGAGGGCCGCTCAACGAGTACGACGAGATTCGAGACCGACGAGGGGACCGTTCCGGACGAACAGTTGCCGTCCCGAGTGCCATCGATTACCAGGGCTCGTTCTTCAGTTCGAGCTTGTAGGCGATCACGTTGGTGGTCACGTGGAGGATCGGCGTGAGGACGACGACGACGGCGACGACGCCCCACGTGAAGACCTCGAAGAACCACTCGGTCGCGAGCAGCGCCGTTAACGGGAGCGAAACGACGACGAAGTCGAGCTGGTCGAGGCCCGGGAACATCGCACCGCGCCGGCGACCGGTCCGGCGTTTGAGGAACGAGGCCAGGATGTCGCCGAGCATCGCTCCGCCCGCGAGCCCGAGCGCCGCTGGGGTGACGAACGTCGGGACCTCGAACCCGAGCGCCGCGCTCACGTCGCTCGCGACGAGGTTCAGAACGCCCGCGAGCGCGACGCCGGCGAGGATTCCCATCGCCGTTCCGCGCCAGGTCTTCCCGTCGCCGAGTACTCGCTTCTCTCCCCACGTCCGGCCGGCGTCGATCGGTCGGCCGCCCCCGGCGAGCACCGCGGCGTTGTTGGGGACGTAGGCGGGCAACATCGCCCAGAAGGCGACGACGATCGTCTCGAGTACTGCCATGTTCGGCGGGACGAACTGGCGTGTCTTAACCTGCGGTGGTTCGCGGTCGTCGAATAAGCGTCCGGTATCCGGCGGCGAAGAGCACCACATCCTTATAAGAGGGAAACATATCATTCAGGTATGATTCTGCCAATCGCGAGCCGGTTCGTCGCGGGAGAGGAGCCGGCGGAAGCGCTCGAGCACGTTCGGCAGCTGAACGACCGCAACGTCAAGGCGATCGTGAACCTGCTCGGCGAGCACTACGACGACCGCGAGCCGGCACACGCCGACGCCGTGGAGTACCGGGAACTCGTCGAAGACATCGCCCGCTCGAATCTCGAGGCCTGTGTTTCCGTCAAACCCTCCCAGATCGGTCTCGACCTGGGCGAGGACGTCTTCCGGGAGGAACTCACCGAGATCGTCGACACGGCCGCCGACCACGGCGTCTTCGTCTGGATCGACATGGAAGACCACACGACGACCGACGCGACGCTCGACGCCTTCGAGGACCTCGCACGGGAACACGATGGAGGGGTCGGCGTCTGCGTCCAGGCGAACCTCAAACGCACCCGCGAGGACGTCAAACGGCTCGCCGACGTCCCCGGGAAGGTCCGGTTCGTCAAGGGCGCGTACGACGAACCGGCCGAACTCGCGTACAGGGACAAGGAGAGCGTCAACCGGGAGTACGAGGCGCTACTCGAGTACGCCTTCGAGCACTTCGAGGACGGCGTCGCGGTCGGCAGCCACGATCCGGCGATGATCGACCGCGCGATCGACCTCCACGAGGAGTACGGAACCGACTTCGAGATTCAGATGCTCATGGGCGTGCGCGACGACGCGCAGTACGAACTCGCCGAGGAGTACGAGGTCTGGCAGTACGTCCCCTACGGCGGCCGCTGGAAGTCGTACTTCTACCGGCGCGCGATGGAGCGCAAGGAGAACCTCTGGTTTGCGATTCGGGCGATTATCGGTCGCTAAAGGAAAGGGCTCATTAGCCCCTAGTGTGAGTTGGAGTACATGGCTTCGTGGAAGCGGGACTTCGCGAGTGGGCTGATCGTCCTCGGGCCCATCCTCGTGACGCTTTACGTCATCTACTGGCTCTACGGACTCGTCGCCGGGATCACGCCCGGTCTTATCCTCGACGAGGCGGCCCTCCAGCCGCTCATCTCGGGCGACGGCCCACAGGCCCAGCAGACGCGCGAAGAGATCGCACAGTTCCTCCGGGTCGTCGTCGCGCTGACCGTCTTCATCATCCTCACGTTCTCGGTGGGCTATCTCATGCGAACGACCGTCGGCGGGCTGGTCGAACGGCTCGTCGACAACATCGCTAACCGCGTTCCGGTGATCCGGGTCGTCTACAACGCGTCGAAGATGGCCGCCGAAACCGCCTTCGGCGAGCAAGACTCCCTCCAGACGCCGGTCAAAATCGAGACCTGGGACGGGCTCCGGATGACCGCGTTCAAGACGGGCAAAGTGACCGAGGACGGCCGCGAGGTGCTCTTCTTGCCGACGTCGCCGAACATCACGACGGGGTTCGTCATCGAGGTCGAGTCCGATCGGATCACCGAACTCGAGGAGGACGTCGAAGACGCCCTCACCCGCGTGCTGAGCGCGGGGTTCGGCGACTCGAACCGCAACCGCGGCATGGACGCGGGGGTCTCGATCGACGTCGTCGACGAGGCGACGACCGACGGCGGCGAGAACGAGACGGGCAGAGGGAAGGCGGACGCAGACGACGACTAACACCAACCTTTTACTCTGCGGTCTTGCGCGCTGACAGCAGCGTAGCTGCCGCACAGCGCGCCGTCCCTCGGTAAAAGGTTGATCAAAAGCACTCCTCCCTTCCCTCCACTTCGTTTCGGGTCGGTCGTCGGCCCGCTCGCAGCCGACGCTGCTCGCGGCGGATTTCGGTGAGCAGCCTGCCCTCCCCCGGGTTTCGGGCTCGCCATAATGTGGCGAGCCCGCGCCCGGCCAAGATCGATTTTTCGGCAGCGTGCAAGAGTTATCGATTCGTCCACTCGTGAAGATCCACGATCTTCTGCGTAGGTGGCGAACCGAGGACGATCTTCTCGGGACCGACGTCCTGCGAAACGGTCGTCCCTGCCGAGATGACCGTCCGCTCGCCAATTTCGATACCGGGCGCGAGGACGGCACCGGCCCCGACGAAGACTCCTTCGCGGAGGATAATCCGCTCGAAAACGTCGTTTCGGAACTCCATCCCCTGCTCGCTCAGGTCGTGCGTGACGCCGACGATGCTACAGTTCGGACCGATTTGGACGTTGGATCCGACTTCCGCGTTCTCGACGTACGTTCCCGCGTTGACGTCGACCTCGTCGCTGATTCGGGACTTTTTGATGGAACTCCGTTCGTAAACCCGGCATCCGTCACCGAGTTCGGAATCGTGGATGGTTACGTGTTCCCGGATCTCCGCCTGGCCGACACTGGAGTCGACCACTCTCGCAGAATCGTCGATAGAATGCATACGTTCGAACGGACTCGAGTCCACTTCAGCCCTGTTGCAAAACCAAGAGGGCTGAAAACGACATCGACGGTGTCAGTCGTCCGTCGTAACCTCGAGCACCATCTCGTCTCCGTCACGCAGCGTGTACTCGGTCGGCTCGACGTCGTCGCCATTGACGGTGAACATCATCACGGTGCCGTCGTCACCCTCGTCGTAGGTCGTTCCGTCGTGCTCGAGGACGCGATCGCCGTCCTCGGTCGCGAACGCGAAGTGGGGCAACAGGTCGATCCCTTCTGCAAACGTGACGGGTTCTTCGCCCTCCATGAACCAGTCGTCGGTTCCTTCGTGAAGATGGAACGCGGCCGAGTCGTTTTCGGCGTGCTCGGACTGGTACCGATCTTCCGAGAGATCGACCGGGGAGCCGTCGACGACGATCTCGATATCGCCGCGCGCGTCGACCCGGTCGTCGTCGGAGAAACAGCCGCCGAGAAGAGCGAGACTCGAGGCACCGAGGATAACCGCTCGTCGTTTCATACACGACTGCAGGAAGCTGTCGACTCAAAGGGTTCTGGTTTTGTTCTCGAAAGCGGCCATAGATACACGCAGTTCCCGCCGAACGCGGCGGAGCCTCCCTCAATTGTACCGCGACCGACCCGGAGAGCGCGGCGCTATGCGCCGCGGGTAGGCGAGCGGCAAAGCCGCGAGCCAGGGGAGGGAGGGGTGCTTTTCATCGAAGTTGAGCGGGATCGAAGATCCCGCGAGGTCGTCGGCGTGCTCAAAAACCTCCGGTATCACGAAGCGGCTTCGCCGTTTCGAACGACTTCGCGCCGACTGCTCGAGGAACTAGAGGTTTCTCGCTGTCCGAGAGAGCGAAGCTCTCTCGAGATTTTACCGAGTGCAGTCGCGAAGCGACCGCACGTGGTTCGAGACGCCTCCGGCGTCTCGTCATCGAGCGAAACCGAAGGTTTCGCGGACCTCGCAAATCTCCGATTCGCTCGGTCACGGAAGACGCCGAGCGTCTTCCGAACGACAGCGTAAAAGTCCGTTAGACGTACCTGAACCACTCGTCGTACTCGTCGGTGCGGCGCTCGACGACCTCGAAGAACTTCGACTGGATCTCCTCGGTGACGGGACCGCGCGAGCCGTCGGCGATGGTGACGTTGTCGACCTTTCGAATGGGAGTGACCTCGGCCGCCGAACCCGTGAAGAACAGCTCGTCGGCGGTGTTGAGTTCGCCGCGAGAGATCGAGACGTTGTCGTGGACCGTGTAGCCCAGATCCTCGGCGAGCGTGATCGCGGTGTCGCGGGTGATCCCGTCGAGAATCGACTCGGAGAGGCCGGGCGTGTAGATTTCGTCGTCCCGGACGAGGAAGATGTTCTCGCCGGGGCCCTCGGCGACGTGCCCCTCCTTGTTCAGCACGATCGCCTCGGCGTAGCCGTTACGACGCGCCTCCTCGCCGGCGAGCATACTGTTGACGTAGAGGCCGGTCGTCTTCGCGTTCGTCGGGATCTGGCTCGAGGAGTGCTTGCGCCACGAGGAGACCATCACGTCGATGCCGTTCTCGAGGGCGTCCTCGCCGAGGTAGGTGCCCCACGGCCAGGCGGCGATTGCGGTGCGGGTCGGACAGTCGCCGGGACTCACGCCGAGGCTGTCGTAGCCGTAGAAGGCGATCGGGCGGATGTAACAGGATGAGAGGTCCTGGCGCTCGAGGAGCTCCAGCGTCGCCTCGGTGAGCTCCTCCGGCGTGTGGTCGATCTCCATCTCGTACGGCTTTGCGGACTGATAGAACCGTTCTAAGTGCTCCTCCCAGCGGAAGATCGCGGGTCCTTCTTCGGTCTCGTAACAGCGCACACCCTCGAAGATGCCGCTGCCGTAGTGGAGTCCGTGGGTGAGCACGTGGATCTGTGCCTCGTCCCAGTCGACGAACTCCCCGTCCATCCAGATCGTGTCGACGTCCATCTCGTCGAAGCCCATGGACGGGGGGACGAAGCCCTTCGTAATGAACGTTCGCGATTGTCGAGCACGAGCAACGACCGTCGGGTCGCCGCGAGTCGCGGACCCGACTGCGTTCGTCACCGCTCGCGGTCGCGGAACCGAACTACCTCGAGGACGACGGCGACGGAGCCGACTACCGCGACCGCGACGGCACCGAACTGGAGTACGGTCGCGAACGCGGAACCGGTGTCCGTCTCGGCGGGGCGGTCGTCCTGATCGTGCTCGTGGTCGTGATCACCGTGACCGTCACCGTCGGAAACGACGCGCGCGTTGAACCACTCGCTGACGAACTCGCCGTCCGGTTCGCCGGTGACGCGGAGTTCCCAGTCGCCGTCGGTCGGCAGCGTCCGTACGGTCGCGTACGTGCCGTCTTCGGTCTCCTCGAGGTCGACCTCGAACGTCTCTCCCGCATCCGAATTCGCGAGCAGCCGGACCGTTCGATCGGACGCCAGCGGCTCGCCGCCGCCGTCGGCGAACGCGACCTCGAGCACGACCGGCTCACCGTCCTGAAGCAGCAGTCGGTCGCCGTTCTCGTCGTCACCGTCCCCTGCGTCGACGCTCGCCGGGACGGCGGTCAGTTCGACGTCAACGTCCCCCTCGCGTTCGATCGTCGCGATCTCGGGGCCATCGTCGCCGCCGACGACCGCGGCCGTCGGAACCGACGTTAGAAGCCCGGAGAGGAGGAGAACGAGGACGAGCAGGGCGACCTCGAGCCGGACGGCACGGACGAACGCGGTGATCGAGCTCCCCGCCCGTCCGCCGTCCTCGCGCACCTCGGGGTCGGCGTTCCCGCCGAGCAGCCGATCGACGAGTCCGCGAGTGCCAGATTCGGAGGACGACTCGAGGTATCGGAGGAGGGCGACCCGGGTGAATCCACCCAGACCGAGCGCCAGCAGGACCAGCAGCGTCTTCGTCGAGAGCGCGACGCCGTAGAAGGTCGTCGTCAGGGACTCGAGTCCGGGAACGTGCCACGCGGCGAGGACGAGCCCCGACGCGCCCGCGAGGGTCACCCCGGCGAGCGCGAGCAGGGAGTACCGCCGGATCGTGCCGGCGGCGATCGCCGCACGGTCGTCCGGCGCGGAGTCGCGGAGCAGCGGCGGGACCACGAGCGCGAGGACGAGCAACCCGCCGATCCACAGGCCCGCGCCCGCGACGTGCGCGAAGTCGATCGCCGCGCCCTGGAGCCGATCGATCGCAGTGGCCGAGTGACTCGTCCAGCTGACGGTCGCGCCGACCCCGAGCGCGCCGACCGGTGCGGCGCCGAGCCAGACGCGACGCCGGAGCGAGCCGAACGCGGAACCGACGAGAACGGCCGTGAGAAGGGCGCTGAGTGCGAGCTGGACCAGCCAGGCCCGTCCGAGCGGCGTCCCGACGAATTCGGCGACGGTCTCGGCGGAGAACGGACCGAGCGACGCGGCGCGAGCCAGGCCGAGCGCGAGCGTCGCTGCGAACAGGAGCGCACCGAGGCCGGCGAGCAGTCGGACGAGTCGCCGGTCGACTACCCAGCTCGAGGTCTCGAATCGCCCGGCGACCGGATAGACGGCGACCGCGGCGGTCGCGGGAACCCCGAGCAGTCCGACGAGCGCGATCAGCAACAGTCCCTTCGACGCGGTTTCGATCGGCGAAACCGATTCGTCGGCGCGTTCGTCGTCCTCGTAGGCCTCGAGCACCGCGTCGCGGTCGAGCGGCTCGTCGCCGACGCTGAAGAAGAACGAGCCGGTGACCGCGTGGCCGTCGTCGGCGAGGATCTCCCACTCGACGGTGTACATTCCGTCGGCGTCCTCGCCGTCGGCCGCGTCCTCGAGCGGGACGCGAACGGTCTGGGAATCGTCGGGGTCGATTTCGGCGTCACCGCTGACGTCCTCGCCGGCGGGATCGGTCACGGTGACGTCGGCGACCTGAACGCCGTCGCCGGAGAAAGAAAGGGCCACCTCGTCGGGAACGGTCTCGAGCTGTCCGCCGTTTGCCGGATCGGAATCGCTCAGGTAGGCGTGGGCCGCGACCGGCGTCGCGACGCTCGCGAGGACGAGCAGCCCGACGGCGAGGACGACGAGCGTCCAGTATCGCGCCGAGCGTCCGCCGCACTCGCGCTCGAGCGATCCATCCGGGCTCATACCGATTCGGGAACGTACTGGACGGTATCGACGCCGTCCTCGACGGGGACGTGTTCGATTAGTTCTCGTTCTGCCATGTCGATCACCGCGACGGTCCCGTCGGCTTCCGCGGGTGTGAAAAAGTAGCCGTCGCCGGAGACGCCCGACCGGTGGAGGTGCTGGGCGTCCTCGGGTCGTTCGATGTCGCCGGCGTCGATCCGATCGACCTCCTCGAGGTCGTCGACGTCGATGACCACCGTATCCGAGTCCATCGTGTTCGCCGTGAACCCGTAGATGCCGTCCTCACCCTCGTAGTACTCGAGGGCGTCCGGGCCGCCCTCGACCGCGACGGACCCGACCTCCTCGGTGTCGTCGCTCGTCGCGTCGAAGAAGTGGATCTCGTCGTCGGCGACGATGCCGAGCCGTTCCTCGTCGGGCGTGAGGTACATCCCGCCAGCGACGTCGAGTTCGTCGACGACCTCGTCGCTCTCGACGTCGATGACGGGCGTTACGTCCTCGTACTCGAAGTAGGCAAGCCCGTTCTGCGGACTGTAGACCTTGTAGTGGGTCCCGCCCTCCTCGCCGAGTTCGATAGAGTCGGTCCGCTCGTACTCGTTCAGGTCGATGACGTGCGCGGTCGGGTCGTTGACGTTCGTCCCGTAGCCGACGTCGCCGAAGTCCTGGTGGTAGAGCAGTTTGCCGTGGCCCTCGCCCTCGAGCCCGGCGTCGACGGTCTCGATAACCTCGTGCTCCGCAGTGTCGATCACGTAGAACGTCCCTTCGGCGTCGGAGTGTGCCCACATCTCGTCGTCGTTCGGGTGGTACATGTGGGTACCGTCGGGCCCCATCGCGACTTCGGCGGCGATCTCGCGCGCCTCGAGGTCGATCACGAGCACCTGTCCGAGCGTCTCCTCGATGACGAACAGTTGCGTGCCGTCGTTCGTCACGACCGCGTCGCCGTACTCGTAGCCGTCGACGCCGTCGGTGATCTCGTCGACGACCTCGCCTTCGGACGGATCGATGAGCGCGATCGTGTTCGGGCCGAAGGCGTAGGCGAGTCCCTCGCTTCCCTCGCCGCTTTCGCCGTCGGTCTCGTCGTCTTCGTCGTGGTCGTGATCGTCGTGACCCTCGTCGTCATCGTCGTCGTCGCCGGTACAGCCGGCGACGCCGACCGTGAGACCGCCACCCAGTACCTGTACGAAACGCCGTCGCTTGACGCGTCGATTCATACACCGCTCTCCTCACGGTCGCATATTCTTACTTCTGGTCCAATCGTCGAAATTATGGTTCGAACGTCGAAACGGGTCGCCAGGGTGAAGATTCTTCCCTCGGCGACCGTGCGCTGACTCTCCCCGAGAAACCGTTCGATGTCGCCCAGTTCGCTGCCGATTCAGGAACCGCGAGAGCGACCGAACCGCCGCTCGTATCCCGTTATCGCGATTCGGACGCGTTCTCGAGCAGTCCGTCGACGAGACGGGTGAACCGGTCGAGCAACCGGTCGGGGACCGAGGGTTCGATCGTCGACAGCAACTCACCGGTCTGTTCGGGACTGGCCAGGCGAAGCGTGACGCGGTTTCGCTCGTCGTACCCCTTCTCGACGACGTCCCGCTCGACCAGTCGGTCGAGGTGGTACTCGAGCGTACTCCGAGCGATCTCGAGCGCGTCGGCGATCTCCCCGGGGCCGGTCGGTTCGTGCCCGATCAGGTAGACGACGATCTCGCGGGCGGTTTCGCGCCGGAACAGCGCCAGCACGGCCTGCTCTCGCTCGTCGTACTCTGGAGGATAGTAGTGGGTTCGGCCGTAGAACTCGCCGCGGACGAGTTCGTCGTCGTCGATCAGCCGGCGGACGTGATACTGGATCTGCCCCGGCGCGAACGCCGACTCTCTGACGAGTTCGTTGAAGTGGATGCCGGCGTTGCCGTAGACGTGGGTCCTGATCTGTCGTCTCGTGTCGGTCATGTGGATCTATTGAGGGGCAGCAGCGGACGGTATCGTGAGATAGCGCAGTCGTTCTGATAACGGCTTTCGTTCGTTCTCATCGGGTGGGAACGGGATGGACCGTCCGAATTCGCGATCGAAGCACATAGGTGACGCTCCGTCAGAGCTAGTGTCGCGGAGATGCAACATACGAACCCGTTCGACGTCGGATGGGTGGATCCCCAGTTGACACCCGTCCTCCTCGCCGTAATCGTCCTGGCAGCCGCGGGTACGACTGTGCTGTTCTGTATCGGGGCCGTCGCGTACTCCAGACGGCGATCGACGCGGTATCTGCTGATTACGATCGTGCTCGGCCTGCTCATGACCAGATCGCTGGTCGGACTGGGGACCGTCTTCGGGCTGGTACCGATGACGATCCACCATCTCGTCGAGCACGGTGTCGATTTTACGATCGCCGTTCTCGTCCTCTACGCGGTGTACCGGAGCGGTCCGGGCGCCGAACGGACGTCGCTCGGGACCGACGGAGACTGAGGACGAGAAGCGAGATCGCGAGACGCGCGTTTACCCGAGTCGGTCGAGGACGTCCCGTCCTTCGAGGTAGACGAAGTCGTGCCGGTGGGCGTACGCGCGGGCGTCGACGGGCGTGAGCGCCTCGCCGGTTTCGTCGTCTAACATCTCGCAGACGACGACGGCGGGCGGGAGGTCGGCGGCGCCGGCGAGCGCGAGGCCGAGTTCGGTGTGGCCCTCGCGCTGGGCGAGCAGGTCGGGTGCAGCTTTCAGCAGGTGGACGTGGCCGGGAACCCGAAACTCGGCGGCGAACTCCGTCTCCTCGGGCGCCGCGGCGGCCTCGCCGAGAGCCCGGATCGTTCTCGAGCGGTCGGCGTCCGTAATACCCGTGTAGGTGTCCCGGTGGTTGACCGTCAGCGAGAACGACGAGCGCTCGTCGTAGCCGAGTTCGTGGTCGGCCGCGGCGGGGTGGTCGACTTCGTCGGTGTAGAACGGGAGGTCGAACGCCTCCGCGATCTCGTGGCTCAGCGCGAGGCAGATCAGTCCGCCGGCGTCGTTGCGCATCCGGGCGACGGCTTCGGGAGTCACCGCGTCGGCGTGGTAGATGAGGTCCGTCTCGCCCTCGCGGTCGGCCGCGTCGTGGACGAGCACCGGCTCGCCCGCCCACAGTGCCTCGAGCGCGCGCTCGAACGCGGTGGCGGACGCGCCGCTTCCCGTTCCCGTGTTGGCGTTCGCGCTGGCGTGACGTCCGGTCATCGGCCATCACCCACGGAAACCGTGACGCGATCCCCGTCCTCGAGACCGAGCGCTTCCCGGAGCTTGTCGGGGGCGATGACCTCGAGCTGGTCCTCGTCGTGGTGGGTGCGCTCGGGGGCGATGATGTGCGCCTCCTCGTAGCGCTCGCCGTCGACCGTTTCGACCGTCGCAGGGTGACAGACCGCGGGTCCGTAGGTGCGCTCGTCGTCCTCCCAGCCGTCGATCGGCACCGGCTCGAGCGAGGCGACGGCGCTGCGCCGGCGGACGCTGTCCTCGCGAAGGTCGACGTTCAGCGTGCCGGGAAACGGCTCGTAGCCGAGTCGGTCGTCGAACTGACGTTTGTAGCCGGACAGCGAAATGTAGTGGCGACCTTCGCCCATCCCGCTCGTGACGGTGCCGTCGAGTTCGACCTCCGAGTCCGTCTCGAAGATGCGACGGTAGTCCTCGTATTCGGTGTGGAGCGCCCGCTCGCCGGCGTCGGTGATCGCGACCCACTGGCCGTCGCTGACCGTGTCGCGTTCGAGCAGGTCGGCGCTCTCGAGTCGCTGGAGACGTCTCGAGGCCGTCTGGTTCGACGCGTCGAGCCGATCCGCGAGACGAGAACAGGAAATCTTGACGTCGCCTTCGAGCCCACCCTCGAGGGCGAGCAGCTTGAGCACGGCGAGTTCGTCGTGGCCGACGGTGGACTCCGCTGTCACTGACATAGCAGTGAGTTTGGTGCACCGAGATAAAAGCATACCGGATGTGGCATGCGTAACGGAACTGTTACGCAATTCACCAGCGTTGTCGGCGTCGTCCGTTCATCGGCGAGTCCGCGGAAAAACCCACCGGAATTCGAAACGCTCCTCGAGGCGACCTAATAGTCGGCGACGAGCGGATCGTCCTCCCAGAACTCGCTGCCCTTCTTCAGTTTCGGCACCCAGGTGTCTTTCTCCTTCGACAGGAGCGCGACGCGCGAGGCCGGAACGTCCTTCAGTTCGGTGAACTCCGGCATGTACTCCTGGACCTCCCCGGTGAACTCGACGACCCGCTCGTGGTCGGGCATCGAGGACCTGTCGAGTCGGCCCTGGGAGTGGCCGACGTGCATGTACGCCTTCAGTTCGATGAAGTCGGGATCCGCCTGCTGGTAGAAGCCGGCGTACCAGTCGGGGTGGTGCATGTTCTCGCCTTCGACGAGCGTCGTCCGCAGGACGGTGCGGGTTTCGTCCTTCTCGGCGAGGACCTCCATCGTCTCGAGGAGCTTCTCCCAGGCGTCGTCCTCCATGGCGCCGACGACCTGATCGAAGGTGTGGCGCTCGGCGGCGTCGACGCTGACGTAGAGCTGGGTCGGGTCGCACTTCCGGAGCATCTCGGGTCGGGTCCCGTTCGAGACGAGGAAGGTGGTGATGCCGCGGTCGCGGAAGGCCTCGATCAGTTCCGGCAGGTAGGGGTACAGCGTCGGTTCGCCGTCGAGCGAGATGGCGACGTGGCGGGGTTCCATCGCCTGATCGAAGACCTCGCGCGGGACTTCTTCGTTGCCGCCGAATCCCGAAAGGAGCCGCTTCTGGAGCTCGATCGAGGCGTCGACGACGGCCTCGGGGTCGTCCCACTCGACGTCGCCCAGTTCGTAGGCGTGGCCCCTGTGGTCGCGCCAGCAGAAGACGCAGCGCTCGTTGCACTTGACTACGGGCGTCATCTGGATACAGCGGTGGGACTCGATCCCGTAGTAGATGTACTTGTAGCACTTCCCCTCGCCGCGCAGGGCGTTCGCCGTCCAGCCGCAGGTCTGGGCCGCGGTGTGGTTCTCGCTGTGGTAGTCCGGGCTCGAGACCTGTGCCGGGGCGTCGTCCTCGCCGTCGGCGTTCGCCGTCCCGGAATCCGCGGAGTCGCTCATGTTGGCGTGCGTTGTATCGGCGCGGGCAAAAGCCGTGTGGTGTCGTACTCCGTCGACGAACTCGAGCGGAGTCTTACTTCGTGCTCGAGTCGGTCGATTCGCCGGATCTCCCGTCTCCGACCGGTCCGTACGGCAGTTGTCCCGGCTCGGCCGGTTCGTCGTCCTCGTTCGCGATCTCCCGCTCGAACGTGTACAGCACCAGGCCGGTGTTGGCGGTCATGATCACGCCCGTCATCGGCGCCGGAGCGAACAGGTACAGTCCCACTCCGACCGTGAAGGGGATCGCCGCGATCGCAGCCCACAGCCGGGGCCGCGGAATTTCCTGTCGGATTGCGTCCCGATAGGTGAGCGCGAAGATCGCGACCGTTCCGACGAGACCGAAGAGCGCGATTGCGACCGCGGTTCCGTCCATACGTGGCGGTTCGCCGGGACACGCAAAAGCGTTCCGCGTGGCGAGTCGAATTACGACGAGCCCCGAACCCGCTCGAGCACCGACAGCGTTCCGTCGGCGTGGACCGCCTCGAGCACCTCGTCGGCGGCCTCAGTCGCGGCGCGATCGGCGTTCGCGACGGCGAAGCTTCGGCCGACGAGCTCGAACGTCGAGACGTCGTTGATCGAGTCGCCGACGGCGACGGCGTCGGCGAGATCGAATCCGACGTGTTCCGCGATGGTCTCGACGCCGTCGCCTTTGTTCGGGTCAGCGTCCTTGACGTGGTAGGCGTAGCCGGTATCGACGACCTCGAGGCCGTGCTCGGCGGCGATCTCGCGCAGCGGGGCGACGGGTTGCTCTAAGTTGACGGCGACCTCGGTCTCCCGCCAGCGGTTGACGGTGTCTTCCTCGCCCCAGCCGAGCGTGTAGCCCCGACTGCGGTACTCCTCGACGACGGCCTGGGCGGCCTCCCGGTCGGCGGTGAAGAAGACGTCGTCGCCGGTGTAGACGACGCCGCCGTTCTCGGCGACGACGAGTTCCGGCACGCCGACGAAGTGACAGAGAGCGACGGGGTAGGGGAAGGCCTTCCCGGTGGCGATCACGACGGGGGCGTCCCAGTCGCGGATCGGGTCGAAGACGCGCGGATCGATCCCCCAGCCCTCGGGGCGGGTGAGCGTGCCGTCGATGTCGAGCACGAGCGGCGGGTCTGTCGTCATAGCTTCGGATCCGTGACCTGCAGCCTAAAGCCGTCGGTTTGGGACGAGGGTATGAAAAACGGCAAAACGGATCGGTCGGGCGCCGATCAGAACAGCGGCACGTAGACCGTCGTCGGGAAGACGCCGAGGGCGTACATGACCGCGACCAGGAAGATCCCGAACACGATCGCCGCAGCGGGCGGGTCGACGTGCGTGTCGCCGTGCGCGTAGAAGATCCGCTGGAACAGTTCGCCGAAGAGTGCGGAGACGACGCCGAAGACGAGACCGACGATCAACGCGACCTCGACGCCGGTGCCCGCGAGGAGCGCGCCGCTATCGTAGGCGACCGGCGCGGCCTCGGCAACACCGCCGTCGGCGGGAACGTAAACCGCCAGCGCGGCGGTCGCGGCGGGTAAGGTCATGTGGTGAGTAACCGGGATCTTCTCGACCCCGCAGTTGAGGAAGACGAGCGAAGCTGCACTGATTCCGAAGCCGAGGAACGCGCTGCCGGTCCTGACCCCGACGTAGGCGCCCAGGATCCCCGCCGCGAGACCGATCATCGCGACGTGGCCCCACTTGTACTGGTGGGGCAGCCACGGCTCGACCTTGAACCGTTCCTTCTGAGTGGTCGCGGCGGCAGCCGCCTGCGCTTCGCCGCCATCGGTTTGCTCGCCGCCGTTGGTAGCGGGTTTGCCGATGACGCGCGTCTCCTCGCGCTCGAACGGGCTCATGTCGAGGATATTCGACCCCCGGACCTTCCCGATGATGCTGTAGCCGAGGATCAGCCGGTGGGCGAACGCGGAGAGCACGACGCCCATCGCGATGGGGTCGTACGGCATGCCGAGTTCCGCCGACAGCACGGTCAGCCAGTAGCCGAGGATCCCGAACGCGCCGCCGACGGCGAGCACGTCGGGCTTCGTGCCGAGCGCGAAGGCGATGTTCTTCGCCTCGTGGTAGTCGAAGCCGGTATCCATGTAGCCCTGGCGAGCGGCGTAGGCCGTCGCCGCCACGCCGCCGGCGAAGCTGATCGCCGGCGAGAACGGCGGTCCGAAGGCGACCGAGTTCGTAATCTCAAGGGCCTCGGGGTCGACGAGCACCGCAGACTCGCCCGCGATCACCATGAACCCGGTGAAGATGAAAGCCGGTAGCGGCCCGAGTGCGGCGCCGAAGGCGCCACCGCCGAAGGCGGCGATGATCTCAGCGAGGTCGAGTAATGCGTCGATCATTCACCGTCACCGTCCCGCGCCCAGTCGAGCGACCGTTCGACGGCGTCGCTCCAGCGGCCGTACTTCTTGTCCGCCTCGTCGCGGTCCATCTCCGGTTCGAACTCGCGGTCGATCTGCCAGTTGTCGCGAAGCCCCTCGATGTCGCCCCAGTAGCCGACGGCCAGGCCCGCGGCGTACGCGGAGCCGAGCGCGGTCGTCTCGTCGACCTTCGGGCGGACGATCTCCGAGCCGATGATGTCGGACTGGAGCTGACAGAGGTAGTTGTTCTTGACCGCGCCGCCGTCGACCTTGAGATCCGCCATCTCGATGCCGGAGTCGGCCTCCATCGCCTCCGCGACGTCGCGGGTCTGGTAGGCGACCGACTCGAGCGTCGCCCGGACGACGTGCTCCTTGCGCGTGCCGCGGGTCATCCCGACGATGGTGCCGCGGGCGCGCTGGTCCCAGTGGGGTGCTCCCAGGCCGGTGAAGGCGGGAACGACGTAGACGCCGTCGGTCGAGTCCACGCTGCGGGCGAGTTCGGCGGTCTGGGCCGGGTTGTCGATCAGCGACATGTCTTCGAGCCACTCGATCGCCGCGCCGGTGACGAAGATCGCCCCCTCGAGGGCGTACTGGACGGGTTCGCCCGAGCGCTGGAAGCCGATCGTCGTCAGCAGCCCGTGGTCGCTCTCGACGGCCTCGTCGCCGGTGTTCATCAGGAAGAACGAGCCCGTGCCGTAGGTGTTCTTGGCCTCACCGGCGTCGAAACAGGTCTGGCCGAACAGCGCCGCCTGCTGGTCACCCAGCGCGCCGGCGACGGGTACCTCCGCCTCGAGGAAGCCCTCGGGGTCGGTCGTTCCGTAGGTCTCGTCGTCGCTCGAGGGGCGGACCTCGGGCAGCATCGCCTCGGGGATGGAGAACTCCTCGAGGAGTTCGTCGTCCCACTCGAGGTCGTGAATGTTGTACAGCATCGTGCGCGAGGCGTTCGTGACCTCGGTGATGTGGTTCCCCGTGAGGTTGTAGATCAGCCAGGTGTCGATCGTCCCGAAGAGGACCTCGCCCTCCGCCGCTCGGTCCTGTATGTCCGCGGGGCGGGCCCGCTCCATCTTGATGGGGTCGGCGTTGTCGAGCAGCCACTCCGCTTTCGTCGCCGAGAAGTAGGCGTCGGCCTCGAGCCCGGTCTTCGCGCGGATGGTGCCGACCATCCCGTCCTCCTCGAGCTGTTCGACCCGGTCCGTCGTCCGTCGGTCCTGCCAGACGATGGCGTTGTGGACCGGACGACCGGACTCCGCGTCCCAGAGGAGCGTCGTCTCGCGCTGGTTCGTGACGCCGATGGCCTCGAGCTGGTCGGGACTGATCCCCGCCTTTCCGAGTGCTGTCGTGATGACGCTCTTCGTGTTCTCCCAGATCTCCATCGGATCGTGTTCGACCCAGCCGGGTTCCGGGTAGTACTGTTCGTGCTTTTCGTAGGCGTTCGCGACGACCTGTCCTCCGTGGTCGAAGACCATAAACCGAGTTCCGGTCGTTCCCTGATCAACTGCGCCGACGTACGTGTTTGCTGTCATTGGTAGTCGCCCCAGATTGTCCCATGCGCCGTCTTTACTGACGATCGCATTCTACTGATAAACATTTCCTACGATCATTATAAACGTTACCAAAAATATCGAAAATCTGATATCGCGGTTCGTGCTTGGTAATTCGACAATCTACGGAACGTACATTATATGCGGCCAAACGTCCACTTTCCTGGCGGTCGTATTTGTTTCTCTGATATTCGTTCGTGCCGCACTAACCAGCGTTCTATCCGTTTGTTATGGCCGCTCGGGAAGCGCCGATAAAATAAAGACGGGGGACGGCTAGGTACGTACGAAGGGATGGCACACGATACGGAGGTCCTCGTACTCGGCGGTGGCTCGACCGGCTGTGGCATCGCCAGAGACCTGGCGATGCGCGGCCTCGAGGTCACCCTCGTCGAACGAGGCAATCTAACGGACGGGACGACGGGCCGGATGCACGGCCTCTTGCACAGCGGCGGACGGTACGCCGTCTCTGACCAGGCCAGTGCGACCGAGTGTATCGAAGAAAACAAGATTCTCCGGGATATCGCCGGTCACTGCGTCGAGATGACCGGCGGGCTGTTCGTTCAGCGCCCCGAAGATCCCGACGACTACTTCCAGGAGAAACTCGAGGGCTGTCGCGAGTGTAAGATTCCCGCGCGGGCCCTCTCCGGCAGGGAAGCTCGCGAGGTGGAGCCCTACCTCGCGAAGGACGTCAAGCGCGCGATTCAGGTTCCCGACGGGGCGATCGACCCGTTCCGACTCTGCGTCGCGAACGCGATCGACGCCGAACGCCACGGCGCGCGCGTCGAGACCCACGCCGAGGTGGTCGACCTCCTGCGCGACGGCGACGATATCTACGGCGTGAAGGTTCGACACGACTCCGGGCCCGGCAAGCGGACGCACAAGACGCCGGGGACGACCGAGGAGATCACCGCCGACTACGTGGTCAACGCGACGGGCGCGTGGGCCGGCCAGATCGGTGCGATGGCCGACCTCGACGTCGAAGTCCGCCCCTCCAAGGGCGTGATGACGATTATGAACGTCCGACAGGTCGACACCGTCGTCAACCGGTGTCGACCGAAGGGTGACGCCGATATCGTCGTCCCTCACGAGACGACCGCCATCCTCGGCACGACCGACGAAGAGGTCGAGGATCCGGACGACTACCCCGAGGAGGGGTGGGAGGTCGACATGATGATCGACACGCTCTCGGAACTCGTTCCGATCCTCGAGAAGGCCCGGACGATCCGCTCGTTCTGGGGCGTCCGACCGCTGTACGAGCCCCCGGGACGCGGCACGAAGGATCCGACGGACATCACGCGCGACTTCTTCCTGCTCGACCACGAGGAGCGCGACGACGTCGCCGGCATGTCGAGTATCGTCGGCGGCAAGTTCACCACCTACCGAGCGATGGCCGAGCAGATCTCCGATCACGTCTGCGAACAGCTCGGCGTCACCGCCTCGTGTGCCACCGCGGAGGAATCGCTCCCGGGCAGCGAGAACCTCGAGGTGCTCGAGGAGGGGATGGACGACTTCGGGCTTCGCTCGCCGATTGCCCGCCGGAGCAAGCAGCGACTCGGCAGTCGCTCCCCCGAGGTGCTCGAGACGGACGAGGCCAATCCGGTCATCTGTCAGTGCGAGGGCGTCACGCGGGCGGAGGTCTGCGACGCGATCTCCCAGTCGGGATCCGACCTGAACGCGGTCCGCATCCGGACGCGGGCCTCGATGGGCAACTGTCAGGGCGGCTTTTGCTGTCAGAATATGGCCAGCGAACTCCACCCCGAGTACGACGAGGAGACGACCCGGGAAGCGCTGGACGAACTGTTCCAGGAGCGCTGGAAGGGCGAACGCCACGCCCTCTGGGGCGAACAGCTCTCCCAGGCGATGCTCAACTACGCGCTGCACGCGACGACGATGAACCGCGACAACGACCCCGCGAGCGCCGCGGAGCCCGTCGACTACGGCGCGTTCGACACGGGGGTGCGGTGAGATGGCGATCGAGGACGACGTCCTCGTCATCGGCGGCGGGCTGGCCGGTGCGACCGCCGCGCTCACCGCGGTGGAGGAAGGCGTCCAGGTCCGACTGGTCACGTACAAGCAGAGCACCCTCCGGCACGCGAGCGGCCTGATCGATATCCTCGGCTACACGCCCGGGGGAGACGGACCGATCGTCGATCCGTTCGAGGCGCTCTCGGCTCTCCCCGAGGGCCATCCCTACGAGCGCGTCGGCACCGAGGCGGTGCGCGACGCGCTCTCGTTCTTCGACGAGATCGCCGGTGACGCCTACGCGGGAGGCCACACGGCGTCGAACGCGCTCGTTCCGACCCACGGCGGCACCGTCAAGCCGACCGCGCGCTACCCCGTCTCGACGGCCGCCGGCCTGGCGACCGTCCCGAAGGACACGCTGCTCGTCGGGTTCGAGACGCTGACCGACTTCGACGCGCCGCTGGCGGCGTCTCACCTCGAGGCGGCGGGCGCGCCGTTCGAGGCTCGCGGCGTCACCGTCGCGTTCCCCGGAATCGTTCGCGACGACGCGAAGATCAACCGCTACGCCCACCTGCTCGACCACGAGGAGACCGTCCAGGCGGGAGCGGGCGAGACGTCCGCTCGCGAGGCGCTCGCGGCGACCGTCGACGCCAACCTCGAAGACGAGTCGCGGGTCGGCTTCCCGGCGATTCTGGGCGACGAACACTCCGACGAGGTCCGGGCCGACCTCGAGGACGCGCTGGGCGTCGACGTCTTCGAGGTCCCGATGGGACCGCCGAGTCTACCCGGAATGCGCCTCGAGGACCTGCTGTACGACGCGCTCAGTGACGCAGGCGTGCGAGTCACGTCGGGCGTTCCCGTGATCGACTACGAGAGCGACGGCGACGGCGCGATCGATCACGTCGTCGTCGACCGTCACGGGCAGGAGGTTCCGTACCGGGCCGAACAGTACGTGCTCGCGACCGGCGGGCTCGTCGGAAAGGGCGTCCGGAGCGAGCGAGATCGAGTGTTCGAACCCGTCTTCGACTGTCACGTCCCCCACGCCGCGGAGCGCTACGACTGGTTCGTCGAGGACGTCTTCGGCGAGCAGCCCTACGCCCGGTTCGGACTCGTTCCGGACCGCGAACTGCGGCCGCTCGACGAGGACGACGAACCCGAGTTCTCGAACCTGCGCGCCGCGGGTGGGGTGCTCGGCGGCTACGACTACGCGGCGGAGAAATCCGGCGCCGGCGTCTCGCTCGCGACGGGCTACGTCGCGGGCGGGCGGGCCGGAACCGAGGCGAGCAGATGAACGCAACCCTAACAGTGACTGCAATTGACTCGAGCGAGCGATCGACCACGGTGATTCGATGAGCGACGCAGAACAACCAACCGACGACCACGTTCCAGGAGACGACGAGTTCGAACCGATCCAGGTGTTCCCCGAGGCCGAGAAGATGGACCTCCGACCGGGCGCCGATAACTGTTACAAGTGCTCGACCTGCGACACGAACTGTCCGGTCGCCGAGGTCGACGACGAGTTCCCCGGCCCGAAGTTCCAGGGACCCGAGCAGTGGCGGCTCAAGCGTCAGGACGACCACGACATCGACGACTCGGTGATGAAGTGTTCGAACTGCATGCGCTGTGACAGCGCCTGTCCCTCCGAAGTACCCCTGTCGCAGATGCACAATACGGCGCGAGCCGAGTACGTCGAGGAGAACATGAGCAAGTTCTCCCGCGAGTACTGGCGCAACCGGATGCTCTCGAACTACCGCCAGCTCGCCCCGCTGGCGTCGGCGTTCCCGCGGACGGCGAACTTCGTGATGGGCCTCTCCGTCACGCAGTGGATGGGCGAGAAGGTCCTCGGCATCACCAGCGAGCGAGAGTTCCCCGAGTTCGCGAAGACGACCTTTCGTGAATGGTGGGCAAAGCGAGGTGGCAACGCCACCTCGAGGGAGCGAGCGCAGGAAGCGCGAGCGGAGCGCGGCGCCGAGGTCCAGAGCGAGGAGAAGCGCATCGCCTACTTCCACGGCTGCTACTCGAATTACAACACGACTGAGGTCGGGAAGGCGCTCGTGCGCGTCTTCGAGCGCTTCGGCTACGAGGTCATGATTCCCGAACAGGCCTGTTCCGGGACGCCGATGTTCGCCAACGGAATGCTCGACGACGCCCGACGGGCCGCCGAGACGAACGTTCGCGAACTCTCCGCGGCGATCGAAGACGGCGCCGACGTCATCGCCTCCTGTACCTCCTGTTCGATGTCGCTCCGCCAGGAGTACCCGGAGCTGTTCGACTTCGAGGGCACCGAGAGCGTCGCCGAGAACACCTGGGAAGCCGTCGAGTACCTCCGGGTCCACGAGGACCTCGAGGGCGAACTCGAGGGGACCCGGGTCGACGACGCCAGCTTCGCCTACCACGCCCCGTGCCACTCGCGAAATCAGGGGCTGGACGGACAGACGATCGAAGTGATGAGCGCGATCGACGGCGTCGAGGCCGAGGACGTCGGCGACTCCTGTTCCGGAATCTCCGGCACCTACGGCTGGAAGGAAGAGAACTACGAAACCTCCATGAAGATCGGTGAGGAAATGTTCGAGCACATGGAGGACGCGGAGGCCACGACCGGGCTGACGGAGTGTCCGACCTGCTCGATGCAGATGGAGCACGGAACCGGCTACGAGATCCAGCACACGCTGCAGGTTCTCGAGGCCGCGCTCGTGGGGACGGAGCTGGAGGAGACGTAATGGACCTCCAGGAACGCATCGCTCGACGACGATCCGCGCGCCGCGACAACGGGATCGTCGTCAACCGTGAACACCTCAGTCCGGTGGTTCACCGGTCGGAACCGGTGGGTCGAGGTCCCGTGCTCGAGCAGCTGCTCGACGCACTCGAGGCGGTGTTCGACGGCACGCTTCCGGAGCCCGTCGCGGTCGTCGGTCCCGCGGGTGCCGGAACCTCAGCGATCGTCACGTCGCTGTTCGCGGCGCTGAACGATCGACTCGGCGAGACCACTCGCACGATGGGGACGACGACGCGGGCCGGCAGCACCGGCCCGGTGACGTGGTTCGTCTACGTCGACGCGCGTCGCGTCGAGAGCGCCTTCGCGTTCTACCGGACCGTCCTCTCGCGGATCTCCGCGGAGTCGGTTCCCGAGAGCGGCGTGGGAACCGACGATCTCCGCGAGCGACTCTGCTCGCGGCTCGAGCGACCGGACCGGCGTGCAGTCATCGCTGTCGATCACTACGACGAACCCGAGACGCTCTCTTACGAGCGCGTTCGCGAACTCGTCGAACCGTCGGCCGAAAACGTCTCGACGATCGCCGTCGGGCAGACCGAACCCGACGGCTGGGACGGACCGACGGTGACGGTCCCGTCTTACCGCCATCACGAACTCGTCGACGTCGTCACCGACCGGACGTCGACCGGGCTCTCTCCAGGGGCCCTCGACCACGAAACCGTCCGCGAGGTCGCGATCTGGGCCGACGGCAACGCACACGACGCGCTCGCCGCGCTGTTCGGCGCGGTGGTCCTCGCCGGCGAGGACGGCGCGGATCGAATCGAACGGACCCACCTCGAGGCGGCGACGGCGGACGTTCCCGAGAACGGCGTCCACGTCGATCGGGTGCTGGCACTCTCCGAGACGCGCCAACAGGTCCTCCGCGACCTCATCGCCGTCGATTCCGCCGACCGTCCCATTCGCGACGTCGCGGCGGAGATCGCAGACCGATCGTCGCTGACCGCCGGAACGGTCAAACGCTTTCTGTACGAACTCGCGGATCGCGGTGTCATCGAACGCGTCCCGCTGTCCGTCAGCGGGAGCGGCCGCCGCCCCAGCACGGTCGTCGCCCGGTTCCCGACGATCGCGTTTCGGGCACTCGGCCCGGTCGAGAACGGCCCGAACGGGAACGTGACGTCGTGAGCGGTCCGGTAGATCGCGGACCGTCGTGAACGACGGTCGGTGTCGCACGTATTTTGAACGGACGAACTCGTTTCGGACGAACGGCCGAGTAGACGCACGTGAACGCTCGAGATCGGAAGGCGGAACCGAGATCGGAAGAACGGCGCTCGAGTACGCTGAAACGGTAGCGACGCGTCGGACGTGGAAGAATTGTCCGTAGACGATCGGAGAAGAACGTCGAGAAGAGAGTTCGACTCGGGGCGACGCGTCAGGCGCTATTGCACCTGAGCGGCGACCGGAGCGAGCGAACCGCTGGCATCATCGGTCGCGTTCTCGTCGCCGGTCGTCTCGTTACCGTCGTCGGCAGCGTCTTCGTCGGCAGCGTCCTCACCGTCGTTAGAGTCGGCGTCCTCATCATCAGCGCCCTCCTCACCGTCGTCGGCATCTTCACCGACCGGCTCCTCGAGTTCGGTCTCCTCGAGGCCCTCGACCTCGACGGTGTCGCCGTCGACGACGGCGGTTTCGGGCACCTCGGTTTCTCCCTGGTACGTCTCGTCGCCGACGACGGTCACGGTGTAGTCGCTGACCGCTTCGACGCTGCTGTTCGTGTAGCCGTCCTCGACGCCGAGTTCGTCGTCGGTCGCGTACGGAACGGTCAGTTCGAAGGAGCCGTCCGCCTCGAGTTCGGCTTCCTGGGTGTAATTGAACGTGCCGCGTTCGGTGCCGGGATCGAGTTCGACGTCGGCGATCACCGTCGCATCGTCGCCGACGGGTTCGTCGACGGTTCCGGTGATGGTCGCGCCCTCGACGCGTTCGTAGGTCTTGATGGCGGAACCCTGACGCACGTCGAACTCTTCGACGTCGACGTTCGAGTTCTGTTGGAGTCGGGCGAGTTGTACCTGAGTCCGCTGGTCGACCATCTGGTTGATCGCGACCTGTGGCTGCCCGTTCTCGCCCTGGATCACCCGGTCGGTTTCCGGATCGACGAGGGCGTAGCTGATGTACTGAACCGTTCGGTCGTCGTTCTCGTGGACGAGCCGGTAGTGCTCCATCCCGCTCGCGTCGTCGAAGTAGAGCCGGGAGAGCGTGGTGTCGTGGTACGGCACGTCGCCGAAGCGCTCCTCGATCTCGTCGCGCTCGATCTGCTCGTTCGGCTCGTAATCCGCCGGCGTGGTGTAGTGGCGGTAGCCCGGGCCGGACCAGGCGGTTATCGCACTGAACTTCCCGCCGGCCATCTGGTCGTCGATCATCACGTACCGCATCTGCTCGTGGGCGTCCTCGTCGACCACGGCCTCGAGTTCCTCGCTCGAGCGGACGTCGTTCTCGTCGTCGAGCGGATCCTCGCCGGCGGCGATCGCCTCGAGAATGAGCTCCGACTGCTCCTCGGACTCGGCCGTGAAGAACGCCGAGGAGGTGCGCGCGTTCTGCTGGAACGGGTTCGAGTGCGGGATGCGTTCGCCCTGGGTCGTGATCAGGTGGCCGTAGTCCCACCAGGACATCACGCCGTAGGCTCCCTCGGGGTACTCGTGATCCCCGTCTTCGGGGCGGTCGTAGGTGCCGTAGTACTCGAGTTCGTCGGCGTTGTCAGCGCCGCCGTAGGCGCCGGGATCGGGGGTGTTGGACTCGAGCCAGTGCGTCGACCCCTCCCAGACCTGGGCGTCGGAGTGTGGGGATGCCACTTCGCCGCGATCGATTGCGTTTCCGTCGGCGTTGACGACCGGAAGCAGCGGAGCGAACAGGAGCAACACGACCACGAGCAGGACCATGATCTGGTAGGTCTCGATCTCCCGAAGCGACCGGGCGCCGCGCTGCAGGTCGAGATCGAACAGTCGTACGACGTCCGCGACGAAGACGGCGTTGACGACGGCGACCGCGAGCACGAGGTAGTACGCGAAGCGGATCTGCGTCGCGGCCATGCTGATCAGGAACAGCGACCAGACGAGGATCAGCGTGTACTCGGCGCGGAACTCCCGACCGAGGAACGGGCGGGCGACGAGGAAGGCGAGGCCGACGAGCATCGTGTAGAAGGCGGTGCCGTACTCCTCGAAAACGTGCTCCGTGAAGTCCGACGGCGGCTGTGCTTCCTGAATGGTAAGCGTTCCGGTACCCGGATCGAGCGGGAGCAGGCGGCTCGTGAGGTTCCCGACGAGCGTGCCGTAGAAGTCCGGGAGGACGAGCCACATTACGGCGAACGTCGCGACGATGAGGCCGACGATCGTCGCCGGATAGTAACGGCGATCGAGGTTCCGATCGTCCCACTCCCGTGCGAGCCACGCCATGAAGACGCAGCCGGCGGCGACGAGCAGCGCGGTGAGCGGCTGGAGGTAACTGAAGCTCGTGACGCCGGTACCCGGTCGTTCGATCAGCAGCGTCGTTACGATCGCCGCGACGCCGAGACTCACCGCGCCCGCGAAGGCGACGTGGTCCGGCGAGACGCCGCGCAGGTAATCGAGAGGGAGTTGAACGACGAAGAAGACGCCGAATACCCCGATCAACAGGATCGCCGACGGCCACACCCAGACGTACAGCGCGAGTGCGAGGCCGGCCAGGCCGCTGTAGAGCGTCGGGGCCCGAAGGGTGTCCCAATCCCTGTCGACGATCAGTTCGTAGATCGGCTTCTCGCGTTCGGCCGCGCGGAGTGCGGCCATCATCGCGACCACCGCGATCGCCATGAACAGGACTTCGCCGACGTGGTGATCGAGTTGCCCGACCGTCGAGCGAGCGAGGAACTGGCCGGGCGCGAGCGCGAGAACGATCACGGAGACGATACCGCCGATCGTGCCCCCGAGTCGGCGGCCCGCGTAGAAGACGGGGATCGCGACGAGCGCGGCCATGACCGGAATAGCGAGCAGCGAGACCGTGTACAGCGTCTCGGTCGACGGATCGCCGAGGCCGACGATCATCGCGGCGGTGACGATGAGTTGATCGAACAGCGTGCCGAACTGGCCGACGTAGTTACCCGTCGGAAAACCGGTCCAGACCTCGTACGGCATCGTCCGCGGGTAGTTCTCCGCGGTCCACTGGATCGTCCGCCAGTGGTACCACGAGTCGACGCCCGCCAGGGCGGGCGTTCCGTCGTCGGTGACGAACTTCTCGTACGACTGGGTGCGCACCCAGACCATAAACAGCATCACGACCCCGACGACGGGGAGGTGATACCAGCTCCGCCACGTCTCGAGGAGGGACGATTCGGTCCCCTCCTCGACGTGTTCAGTGTCAGTACTCATTAGCTTGCACCAGACCCAAGCCAAGAATAAGCCTTGTCATGTACTTCCGACACTTTCGGGACGCGCACGGGACGAAACCGCTCGAGCGTTCGAAACCCGGATTGCGCTCCGTAGTCCTCGAGTGCGCGTTACGTCCAGATCGGGCAGTGTTACGACGGATCGTTCTACAGAAGCCCCTCGTTACGGAGGTCGCGGATGACGCCGATAGCGTCGAGACGAATCCGTTCACTGAGCAGCAACAGCCCCGCGAAGTAGGTCCCCGCGCCCACGCCGATCAGGATCGTGATTCGCGCCCAGCCGAGAGCACCGCCCAGCTGCAGTTTGAGCGCGTACACGACGGCGGTCATACCCAGCATCGATATTAGCTGTACGCCGACGTCGATCGACGCCGATTCCGGTATCTGCTCGTCGAGAAAAACGAGCAAAATGACGACGCTCGCGCCGAACGCGAGAACGGTCGCACACGCGATGCCCCACGGACCGAACAGCACCGTGAGCGGTACCGACAACAGGGTGTAGACGAATATGAGGAGGAGCCCGCTAACCGCGTAGACTCGCGGCTGATCCGTTCCGAGGAAGAACATTTCCAGTCCCTCGCGGTACCCGTTGAGCAGGTTCGCCACCGCGAGTACCGGGAGCAACGCGTTTGCCATCCCGACGACGCCCACGAGGGGGAGCGAGAGGGTGCCCGCGCTGTTCGCGTAGACGGTCATCAGGAGCGCGTTCCCGATGACGGCACCGCCGCCGATCATCGGAATCGCGAACAGCCCGGCGTACGTGAACACGCTGGCGAGCAGACGAGAGATTCGCTCGTCGTCTCCCCTCTCCGTCAGGGCCGAGAACTGCGGGAAGGCCACCTGAGACAGCGCGGAGGAAAACAGCATCGACGCTTCGGTGATTCGAAAGACGTTCAGATAGACTCCGGTCGGCCCGGGGCCGACGAAGTAGCCGAGGAGTATGTAATCCGCCTGTTTGAAGAGTTGGCTGGAGACGTTCTGGACGTACGCGTATTTCGAGTAGTTAACGAACTCCCGGAACAGTTCCATCGAGGGCCAGGCCGGGACGACGCGTGCGAATCCGACGTACGAAATCAAGAAAATCAGGAACTGCCCCGCGATCAATCCCCAGATGAGCCCGACGACCCCGAGTCCCGCGCCGATCAGCGCGACTTGAATCGGCACGATGAGCGCGTATCGTCCGTTCTCTATCGCGCCGACGAGGGCGACCCGCTGTTTCCCCTCCAGGAACGATCCCGAGAGCCGGAACATCCCCCACGAGAGAACGCTGAGAGGAACGAGCGCCGCGGCATCCACGCCGATCAACTGGTTGATCCAGTCACGGAAGACCATCGACGCCACGGCGACCACGACGACGCCGGCGAGGAGGATCAGACCGCCGCTGGTGAACTGACGCGCTTCGCGGTTCTTCTCGCTCACCCGTTTGACGACGGTCGGGTAGAGTCCGAAGCTGACGAGATTCGCCGCCACCATCTGAAGGCTGAAGAAAATCGCGTACGCGCCGATGCCCTCGAAGCCGAGTTCGCGCGTAAAAATGACCGTTCCCAGAAACCCCGCGACCGTTCCGAGAACGTTCGTGACGAACCGCTTCGACGTTTCTGCACCGACTTTCATTACTCCAGATACCCCAGTTCGCGGAGTCTATCCTTCACCTCGGACGCCTTCTCGTCGTCGGAGACTCCGCCGGCCGTGACGGCGTCCGCTCCGATGAAGTCGTAGTACTCGGGTTCGCGCTCGGCGGGATCGGTACCGCCCGCGTAGACGTCGAGGAGGTCTCCGGACATCGACGCCGGAACCCGGTATCCCGACGCGTGCAGGACCGTCGGCGCGACGTCGGTCAGTGCGGCACCTTCGACGGTGCCCTCGCGGAACGACGGGCCGCGGGCGAGGAAGATCCCCTCGCGAGCGTGGCCGCTGGTGTCGATCTCGAACACCGCGTCCTCGACGTCGAACCGGGAGGAGGCGTGAACTTCCGGCGTTTCGATGACCATGCAGAGGTCCGGCGTGTGCGGCCCGCCCCGCTCGAGTCGGAGAAACCGCACCGTCATCCCCTCCCGCTCGGCCGATTCGCGAAGCGCGGTTTCGGCGTCGTCACAGATCCGAGCGATCTCGTCGGGATCGTCTCGGACGACGTAGATCATCGCGGTCTTCTGACCGACGTCCGCGAGCGCCCGCGTCTCCGTCCAGTCGATCCGGCCGGTGCTGAGGGCGTTGTCGAGCCCGAGCGCGTCGCCGGACGGCACGCCGGTCAGGGCGCTCTCGGGGATCATCCTTCGGGCGAGCGTCAGGAGCCCGATCCGACCGAGCGCATCGCTGGCGACGTCGCGAACAGATCCCAGCGCGGCTCTGGTCGCGTCGCCGGAATCCCGCACGGAAACGAGGCCGGCGCGTTCGAGGACGACGTTGACCGCGAAGTTCTCGCGGACCTTCTCGAAGCCGTGGTCGCTGATCACGACGACGTCGTCGTCCTCGTGGGCGTCGAGGAACTCCCCGAGTCGCTCGTCGACGTGGCGGTACACCTCGAACACCGGATTGCTCGGCGACGCCGGCGGGACGCTGTCTTCCCCCCAGTAGTGGTGGGCCACGCGATCGGTCGCTCTGATCAGCCCGACGGCCAGCTCGGGGTCTTCCGCGCGGATGAAGTGCTCGAACGCCTCGAAGCGCTTGTCGACCAGTTCGAGACTCCGATCGACGTAGGCGCGCGATCCCGGTCGTTCGTCGTTACGGAGTTTGTAGCCGTCGACGAGCTCGGTCAGTTCGTCCCAGCGCTCGGGCGGGTGGGCGTACTCCTCCTTGTACTCGGGAGCCGCGGCGATGATCGTGCCGTCGATGGCCTGCCACGGGTACGAGCCGGGGATGTTAAAGACGACAGCCGAACCGTCTTGATCGTCGACGACGTCCCACATCTTTCCGGGGACGAACTCGTCGTGGCTCAGGTCGTTCTCGCGAGTGTCGCGGTTGAAGTGGGTGAATCCGTACATATCGAGTTCCGGCGGGTTTCGCCCCGTGGCGAAGGCGGGCCACGCCGGAACCGTGATTTCGGGGACCGTGCTCTCGAGTTCGCCGTGGACGCTCTCGTCGAGCAAGCGCTCGAACGTCGGGAGGTGCCCGTCCTCCACCCAGGGATCGATGAGCGAGAAGGTCGCCCCGTCGAGTCCGAGAACGATCATGTGCGTCGTGATGACGTCGACCGGCAAAAGGTGTGTGATCCGTTTCGGTTACTCTAGGTATCCGAGATCCGAGAGGCGCCGTACGACGTCCTCGTCCTCGGTCGCGGTCTGGTCGCGGGGCGCGTACGGCGGATACGACCTCGGTTCCGGCGCGTCGATCGCCGGGAGGGCGTCGCCGTCCATCGCCTCGGCGGGGGCGATGCCGAGCGTCGCCAGGACGGTCGGTGCGACGTCGAACAGGTGCGCACCCCCGATGTCGGCGTCGACGTCGACGTTCGGCCCGTCGATCGCGACGACGCCGTCTCGCTTGTGATTGTACGGTTCGGGATCGCCGAACCGTTCGCCGACGACCGCGGAGAGGGAGTGTCGAAAGTCGTTCGGGATCGCGAGCGCGTCGACCGCTTCGTCGGCGTAGGGGCCGTGAATGTGCCGCTCGCGCCGGACGACCTCCTCGAACACGGGCGCCCCATCCGGCGTCGTGGCGTCCGACAGGAGTTCGATGATATCGTCGCGAACGGACTCGTACTCGTCGGCGGGAACGACGCCCTCGGGATCGCGCCCTTCGACGTTCAGCCGGACGCCCAGTTCCGACGGCGAGCGGAGGTACGCTCGCGACGCCGCGAAATCCACGGCGTCGCTGGCTGCGAACACGGCTCCGACGGGTACGCGCTTACCGACGAACTCGGCGAGGCCGAGTCGTTCGAGGATAGCCTTGCTTCGCTGGTAGGTCAGGCCGGCGCTCGCCGCGGTGGCGGCGAGGCGCTCGAGGAACGGGTGACCGGACCGACCGCCGTCACCGCCCTCGGTCAGTCGCTCGTCCTTTATCTGGAACCACGAGGGGACGCCCTGCCCGTCGGTCGTGGTTTCGACGACGCCGGCCTCCCGGAGGTACTGGTTGATCCGGAACTCGTAGCCGTCGTACTCGCCGATTCCGTGGTCGCTGGCGACGACGACGGTATCGGGATCGCAGGCGTCGAGAATCGCGCCCACCTGCTCGTCTACGGCGCGGTAGATCCGCTCGACTTTCTCGCGCTCGCCCGGGAAGTCGTGGAACACTGCGTCGGTCTTCTGAAACTGGACGAAGCCGAACTCGGGGTCGAACCGATCGGCGAGGTAGCGAAACGCCTCGCCGCGCATCCGAGTGAGGTCGAGGTAGTCGTCGAACTTCTCCTCCCCGGCGCGCTCGTCCGTCTCCCGGCGGGCGTAGACGCGGTACTCCCCGGTCGCGTCCCGGATGTCGTCGAGAACGCCGTCGGGGTGACACCGGGGCTCCTCCGAGGCCAGGTAGCCCGGAACGACAGCGCCGTCGATTTCGGGTGGCGGGCTCGTTACCGGGACGTTGACGACCACGCTTGTCAGTCCGGCGTCGTCGGCGTACTCCCAGAGGCTGCGCCGTCGCACGTCGGTCGCGTTGACGATGTCCCAGTCGTAGCCGTCGAAGCGCAGGAAGTCGAAGACGCCGTGTTTGCCGGGGTTCACACCGGTACACAGCGAGGGCCACGCGCTCGCGGTCCAGGGCGGAATCTGGGACTCCAGTCGGTCCGCGGCCCCACCCTCGAACACCGCCTCGAGGTGGGGCAACTCGCCGTCCTCGAACAGCGGTCGGAGTACCGGGAAGCAGGCGGCGTCGAGGCCGACCAAGAGGGTCTGCATGTCTCGACCGATCCGACGAGGCGGCTTAAAACTGTTTTCTACGGTGCTACTCGAGGTAGCCGAGTTCGCGAAGGTTGCGTTCGACTCCGGCGCTCAGGTCGACGTCGGCCTCGTCCCCGGCGTCGTCGAACGTCTCTCCGAGCGTTCCGACCAGTCGCTCCCGAAGCGCCGCGACGATCGACTCGTCGGGGTCGTCGACGATCGACTCGTCGGGGAGTTCGTAGAGGACCTCGGTCCCGTCCGATCGGCGCTCGAATCGGTAGTTCTCGGTGCGCACCGACTTTCGGCCGAGTTCGAACTCCGCGAGGGTATCCGCTGCCACCGTACTCGCGGCATCGACATCCCCCAGGTTCGAGGGGGCTTCGGCCGCAAAGACGGCGTCGCGCCGACGGGGCCCGAACAGCGAATCGCCGTCAGTTTCCGGTTCGTCCAGCCCGCAGCGGTCGCAGAGCGTGGCGAAGAGGTCGACGTGCGACGCGAGGTCGGTTCGGCGCTCACCGCTCGGGATACCCGGTCCGGCGAGCACGAGCGGGACGCGGGTCACCTCGTCGTAGAGGAAGTTGCCGTGATACAGCGCGTCTCGCTCGCCGAACAGTTCGCCGTGGTCGGCGGTGAGCACGACGAGGGTGTTCTCGTCGAGTCCCGCCCCTTCGAACCAGTCGAGGAACGCCGCGAGGCGGTCGTCGAGGTATCGCAGGGAGGCGCCGTACCACCGCCTGAGGACGTCGAGTTCGACCTCCGAGAGGAAGTCGGGGTCGTCACGGTACCGCAACGCGACGCTCTGTGCGCCGGCGCCGTCCGCCGCGGCGAACAGCCGCTCGTCGTCGACGGCGGGGTCGTCGTACGCACAGGGGGAGTCGAGCAGTTCCTCGAGCAGTCCGAGTCGCGGCCGCGAGAGCTCGGGCGTCGCTTCTCGCTTGTACGGCCGGGGCGGATCGTACGGCGCGTGAACCGTCGTCAGGTTCGCCACGGCGAAGAACGGCTCGGGCGTATCGCCGAGCCACTCCCGGAGCGTATCGAACTTGATCTCGGTGTAGTAGTCGTTCCCCCGACCGACGAGGCGCAAAAAGTCCTTGCGAACGAGCGGCTCGGTCGCGATCTGCCCGAGGTACGCCAGTGACGGTCGATCCGCGATTCTCTCGTACACTTCGTAGTACGACTCGAACCCGCGGTCGAGACCGGTCGCGGACCCCATCTTCGCGGGACCGGGGATGCCGTACGTCCGGTAGCCGCGCTCGGAAAACCACTCCGCGAGTAACGGGATCGATTCGGGCATGGTCGGCCACGAGCCGTCGAAACCGGTCGCGTTGGGGTACTTTCCGGAAAACATCGCGCCGTGGGAGGGCGGGGTCCACGGCCCGACTGCGAACGCGTTCTCGAATACCGTCCCACGCTCTGCCACCCTGTCGAAGGCGCTCGTCTCGACGCCGAACGCGGCTTCGTCACACGAGAGCGCGTCGGCCCGGAGCGCGTCGAAAACGAGCAGGAGGACGTTCGGGTGATCGCTCATACTCGGTACAATGCTCCTGGGCGAGTTAACTCTCCCCTCCGCGTTCGCGAGGGCGACATTTATGCGTCCACCGTGCGCCGTCTCGAACGATGGATCCCGACGCCGTCCGCGTGGCGATGCTCCACCAGGACCCGCATCCGGCGCACCGCGGGTTCGCAGAAGCGATCGGCGCCGATCTCGTCGACTATCACCGCCTGGCGCTCGGCCCGCTGGAGGGAACGCTTATCGAGGACGTTGTCAACGGGCTCGCAGCCCCCGATTACGACGTGTACCTCGTGGAAGGGTCGCGGCCGCTGTACGCCGCGCTCGCGCGCCGGTTCGCCCGCGGCGGGAAACTCGTCTACCTCTGTGCCGACCACGGCCTCTATCAGCTCGGAAACGCCGACTTCGAGGGCGAATCGGCGGTGAAATCGGTTATCGGGCGGTTCGGAACGCCGGCGGTTCGCGCCGTCGGACGCCGCGGGATCGACGGCGTCGTCGCGGTCTCGGCGTTCGCCGCGGGGTTCACTCGGCCCGTCGTCGGACCGGACACGCCGATCGAGGTCGCCCACCCGTTCATCCAGCGGGAGACGTACGACGCCCTCGGCGGCGTGCGTCCCGACCTCGAGTCGAACGTCGCGGTGACGGTCGCGCGCCCGTGGGAGTACAAGGGCGTCGACATGCTCGTCGACGCGTGGCCGCGGGTCCGCGAGTCGGTTCCGGACGCCGAACTCCACGTCGTCGGAGGGGGTCACCCCGCGGAGTACGCCGAGACGCCGGGCGTCCGCGTTCGGGGGTACGTCGAGGAACTCGTCGACGCGTTCGCGCCCGCCTCGCTGTTCGTCCAGCCGTCTCGGATGGACACGTTCCCGGTCAGCACGCTCGAGGCGATGCGCGCCGGACTCGTCCCGCTCGTCACCCGGACCGCGGGAACGCGCTCCGAGGCCCGCGAGATCGACCCCTCTCTCGTCGTGACACCGAGCGAGCGCGCGCTCGCCCGCGGCGTCCGGGAGTACTTCGAGCGCCGTCCCGGCGAGCGCCGGGAGCTCGCGGCTCTCGCTCGGGAGCGCGGCGCCCGATTCGACCCCGACTCGAGAAAAGCCGCGTTCCGCACCGCGTTTCGCGACGTTCTCAAAGCACTTTAGCGCCGCCGGATCCAGTAAACGGGTATGACCGTCTACGTCCTCGGTCTCGACGGGGCCGACTGGTCGTTACTCCGGCCGTGGATCGAGGAGGGAGCTCTCCCGACGTTCGCTCGGATCCTGGACGAGGGCGTCGCCGGCGATCTCGAGAGCACCCTCCCGCCTGTAACCTTTCCGGCGTGGAAGTGTTATTCGACCGGAAAGACGCCGGGAAAACTCGGCGTCTACGAGTGGTTCGCGTACGATCGACGGACCGACGAAATTTCCGCCAACGACGCCGGCGACTTCCGGTCGGCGGAGTACTGGGACGTGCTGGCCGACCGGGGATTCCGCGCCAGCGTGATCAACATGCCGACGACTCACCCGCCCGACGCCGGCGGGCGGAACGCGGACGGCGACGGCCTCTTCGTCGTCGCCGGCAGTCCCGCCAGTGAACGGAAGCGGTTTACCGCGCCCGAGTCGCTCGGGGACGACCTGCTCGAGGCGATTCCCGACTACCGCGTCAAGCCGGACCTCGTACTCGACGAGGCGACACCCGACGAACTGGTCGACGAAGCGGCGGCGCTGTTCGACCAGCGGTTCCGCGCCGCGACGTGGCTCGCCGACGAGAAGGACTGCGATCTCGTCCACACCACGCTGTTCGCGACCGACACGCTCCAGCACCGGCTCTGGGACCGGCCCGAGAAACTGCGGACGATCTACGAACGGATCGACGACCTGCTCGCGGACCTGCTCGAGCGCGACGACGCGGAGGCGATCGTCCTCATGAGTGACCACGGCTTCGTCGAGATCGACGAAATATTCCTCGTGAACCAGTGGCTGCTCGAGCGCGGCGACCTCGCGATCGAGGACTCGGAAACGCGGGACCTGCTGGCGACCGTCGGCCTCACCGAGGAACGGCTCAAGCGCCTCGTCGACAGGGCGGGGCTGGTCAATCTCGCCCAGTCGCTGGTCCCCGAGTCCGTCCAGCGGCTCTTCCCGAGCGAGAGCGGGCGCGTCGCGATCCAGGACGCCGCCATCGACTGGGAGCGGACGAAAGCCGTCTCGCTCGGTCGCGGACCGATCTACGTCAACCGCGACGCGTTCTCGAGCGACGACGCCGCGGCACGCTACGCGACGGCGCTCGCCGAGGACCTCGAGGGGCTCGAGACGCCCGCGGGCGGTCCCGTGGCGACCGCCGTCCACGACCCGGCGGACGCGTACACCGGCGACCGGCTCCGCGGTCCCGACCTCCTCGTGGAGTACGCGCCGGGCGTCGACGCTCCCGAGTCGATCGGCGGCGACGTGTTCGGCGAAACGACCGACTGGTTGGCGACTCACCGCCGAACCGGCGTGTTCGCCGCGTGGGGCGAGGACGTCGCCGACGGGCGCACTGATCTCGACCTCTCGCTGTACGACCTCGCGCCGACGCTGCTCCACTACTTCGACGCGCCAGTCCCTCGAGACGTCGACGGCGAGGTGTGCTTCGACGTTCTGACCGGCGCCCCCGCGGACCGATCGCCCGAGCGAGGGCCGCCGACTGCGACCGGAGCGGACGGGCGCGACGCCGGTCCCGAGGTCGAAGAGACTCTCCGGGACTTGGGGTACTTAGAATAGAATCGGGGCAACTTCGAAACGACCGCGACGGGCTGCGGCGCTCCGGGCGGTGAGTGGCACGACCGCGCGTCACAGGTACCCGAGATCCCGCAAGTGCTCCGCCGGCGCGTCGATCGTCGCCGCGTCGTTCTCCGTCCGGCTTTCGCTCCCGAGGCGCGCTTCGATCCACGGCCGGACGTCGAATACCGAGTCCGGCAGGTCTCCCTCCATCGTCGTCGAAACCATCGCGTGCCACGAGTGCACTCCGGGCTCCGGATCGTCCGTCAGCGTCTGTTGCATCCCGTGATCGGAGACGATCACGAGTTCGTCGGCGAGGTCGCGGAGTTGACCGACCAGCGTATCGATGAGTTCGTATCCCTCTCGAAGCCTTTGGGGACGCTTCGCGTACACGTGACCGAGGTGATCGAGCCCGTGCGTGTGTGCGCCGGCGATCGAAACACCGCTGAGCGCCTGCGCCTCGAGCCAGCCGATGATCCGGCCGTCGTTCCCCATCTCGAGTCTGAAGTACTCCTCGTCGGAGAGTTCACCCCGTGAGACCCGTCCGAACCACTCGCTCGCTTGACCCCACTCGCGAGCGGGCGTTATTCCCGGCCAGTTCCGAACGTGTCCGGAGTCGAACAGGTGAGGGATGGAGTCGTCGATTCGCGCGGACTCGAGGGACGACGTTCGACGAAACGGCCGACCGAGCTGGTATCTGACCTCCGTCGGGAGGTAACTGGTTAGGCGACTGGCGAGTTTGAGCGCCGGATTCTCCCACTCGAGTCTGTCCCTGCTTCCGCCGGAGAGCCCGTGCTCCTCCGGAGGGAGGCCGGTCGCGATCGACGGCCAGACCTCGATCGTCGACGGCGTTTCCAGCGAGTGCGAAAAGGTTTCGAGCGAGGCGTGATTGTCCAGGAGGAGATTCTCGAGATTCCACCGCTTGACGAGCCGATAGTCGGCCGCGTCGATTCCGAGAACGATCATCGGTAGCCACTATCCGCTCGTCGACCTAATAACAGGTGGTCGGGTCGATCCGCCGGTCTCGAGACGGCGAGCGGTGCGCAATCCTCCCGGTCAGCGGTCAGCACCGTTCGGCGATTCGAAGGCGGTTCACCGAATATCGGTGAACCCTCCGCGTTGACTCCGAATTCGAACGGATCAGATTCAGTACCGCCGATGGCGGTAATTATTAGTTCTGCGGGTCGAACCACTGCGTGCGGATCGACCGCTCGATAACCGCATGATCCCGATACCGAAAATCGATGACGATCGCTGATTGGGTCTCGGACACGTCCGAACGAATCCGGAGCGACCCGGTCGGTGGCACAGCAGATAGCGCCTACGAACTCTATCTCGGTGGCCTCCGACGGTTGAACGCGTTCTACTCCGGCGGCGAACACGTGTACGACCGCGAGTGGGACGCGCTGATCCTCCTGGACGCCTGTCGGATCGATCTGATCGGAGAGGTCGCAGCCGAGTACCCGTTTCTCGACGATCCGGGGACGCTGACGTCCGTCGGCAGTTCGTCGATCGAGTGGATCGAGAACACCTTTACAGACGAGTACGCGGACGAAATGCGGGGGACGGCGTACGTCACCGGGAATCCGTTCAGTAAACGCGTGCTCTCCGGCGGCGACCTGCTCGCGCTCGACGAGGTCTGGCGCTACGGCTGGGACGAGGGGTCGGGCACGATTCCGGCGCGAGCCGTCACCGACCGGGCGATCGCCGCGGGGCGAGAGAACGACCACGATCGCCTCATCGTCCACTACATGCAACCGCACTTTCCGTCCGTTCCCGAGCCGCTCACCGACGGGATGAACGCCGAAACGCTCGGCGACGGCGAAGGATGGGACTCGCCGTGGCATCGCCTCCGGCGCGGCGATCTCGACCGCGACACCCTCTGGTCGTCGTACCGCGAGAACCTCCGCTACGTCCTCGAAGACGTAGAACTGCTGCTCGAGAACCTCGACGCCGAACGGGTCGCTATCAGCGCAGATCACGGAAACGCGGCGGGCGAGTGGGGCGTGTACGGTCATCCGCGGGTCCCGCTCGAGTCGATACGGAACGTTCCGTGGTACGAGACGAGTGCGACCGACACCGGAAATTACGTTCCCGAGCGAGAGCCAGGTACGGAACGGGGAGATATCGAGGAAAAACTCGGCGCTCTGGGGTATCTGTAGCTGCTCCACGTCGCTCCGTAGCCTCTCCACGTCGATCCGTAGTTATTCCATGTAGCCGAGGTCGCGCAGGTGCTCCTCGACCATTCGCTCGTCCTCCGCGACGCCGACCGAGCCGCCCTCCCGAAGCCGCCGCATTCGTTCCTGATGGTCGTCGAGCGCTTCCGACAGTTCGCCGCACTCGGTCGACGCGTCGTCGGACCGGTCGTCCTCGGGATCTTCCGCCGGCGTCTCGGTCACGTCGAAGCAGAACTCGCCGTCGTCGTGGCGCAGCAGTTTCCAGCCGTCGGCGCGGCGGACGCAACACCGGCCGTACTCGACCCGCCGCCCCACGTCACCGAAGGCGAACTCGCGCGCGTCGACGTCGCCGTCGGCGATCGTCAGCGCCGACGCTCCCTGCCACCCGTCGAACGGAGCGCGCCCGACCGCATCGGCGATCGTCGGCGCCGCGTCGAGGAGTCGAATCTGCCCGTCGACGACGTCGGCGGCTCTGCCGGGGTGGTGGAGGACGAACGGGACGCGGATGATACCCTCCCAGAACTTCGGCGGATGACCGGCGTGGCCGTGTTCGCCGACGAGTTCGCCGTGATCGGCGGTGAACAGGATTACCGTCTCCTCGAGGAGGTCGCGCTCGTGGAGCGCGCCGAGCAGGGCCTCGAACTGATCGTCCGCGTAGGCGCACTCGGCGTCGTAGAGGCCGCGAATCAGGTCCCACTCCTCGTCCGTCACGTCCTCCGGATGGTGGGTCCCCTTGCGGGAGAGACCGCGACAGCGAGACAGCGAGAGCGGTTCGTCGAGGAACTGCCGCTGATACCTCTCGGGGGCCTCGTAGGGGTGGTGGGCATCCATATAGTGGAGCCACGCGAACCAGTCGCCGGACCGATCGTCGATCCACTCGAGCGCGCGATCGTTCAGCGACGCCGCGCGCTCGTACTCGCTGTCGTCGCCGGTCGCCTCGGCGAGGAGCGCGTCGGCGCGGTTGTACACCGCCTCGATGCTCTTGAACAGCGCGCCGTCCTTCTCGAGATTCGATTGAACGAACTGTTTGAGTCGCCCCGCTTCGGTCCTGCCGCTGGCGTCGTACATCGTCTCGAATCCGCGATCGTAGTGGTACGATCCGCTGGCGAAGTGGTTGTCCGTGTAGCCGGCGGTCGCGTATCCCGCCTCGGAGAGCGTCTCGGCCAGCGTCCGAACACCGTTGTCCGTTTTCCGGGGCGGAATCCCCAGTCCCTCGATGCTCGCGAAGTGCCGGCTCGCGTGGATAGCGGGAAAGGATGCGGGAGTCGACGGGCCGTTAGCGATACACTCGGTAAACTCCAGGGCGGTATCGGCGAACGACCGGGTCGCGGGCATCACGTTCGAACTCACCCGGTCGGCGCGCAGCGAATCGACGGTCACCAGGAGGACGTTCATGTAAACTCGAAGTCGGGCGACCCTCAAAACAATACGTGCCTTTGGTTGTGAGGACTCGATCACCCGATCACGCGTATCGCGTGACGAGTCGGTCGGTAACGTCGTCCCAGTTCGGGACTTCGGTCGCGTCGATATCGCGGTCGACCGCGTCGCGAATCCGCGCTGCGACCGCCGTCGGGGACGGGTCGGCGACGCCGACGCACCCCTCTCGGTCGATCCAATCCGTCAGCGCGCCGGCCGCTCTGACGACGCACGGCGTCCCCGCTGCCAGGGCTTCCGCGACCGTCATCCCGTACGCCTCGAACGCCGACAGCGTCACGTACGCGTCCGCTCCGGCGTACAGTCGCGGTAATCGATCGTCGTCGACGAACCCGAGAAACGTCACCCGGTCCGCGACGCCCGTCTCGCGGGCGAGCCGCTCCAAACTGGTCCGGTACGGCCCGCGCCCCGCCACCAGCAGTTCGTACTCGGGTAGTTCGGGGAGCGCGCGGATCGCGTGCTGGACGCCCTTGTACTCCTCGAGGCGGCCGACCGACAGGAGGTACGGGGCGTCCCGTCGCTCGGGGTCGGCGGCCGTAAAGCGGTCGACGTGCAGGCCGTTGGGGATCACCGTCGCGTCGACCCCGAAATCCGTTCGCAGTCGGTTCCGTTCCCAGTCACTGACGGCGATCACGTCGTCCGCTCGCCGAAGGGCCGACCGACCGAACGGCCGATAGAGCGACAGCAACGCGTCTCGAACGCCGTCGGCGCTGCCGCCGTGATAGTGGGTCGTGACGACGAACCGCTCGTCCGTGATTCCGAGGGCGGCGAAAAACAGGGGAAACGCGTGGTAGTTGTGCGCGTGAACGACGTCGGCATCGAAACGGCGGACGGCGAGGGTCAGCTGCGGCGCCGCGTAGAACGCACTTCCGGGACTCGCGGACGCAAATCGACGGATTCGCACCCCATCGTCGGTGTGGCGTCGTTCGACGTCCGGTTCGGCGTCCGCGCTAAACACCGTCACGTCGTGTCCGCGGTCGACGAGACGAGTGGCGAGTTCGCGAACGTGGGTCTCGACGCCTCCCGCGTGCGGCGGGTATCGGTGCGTGACGAGCAGAATCTTCACTTGAACGCCTCCCGCAGCTCGGCGTCGACGTCCCACGTTCCGTCTGCGTCGCCGATCACCAGCGCGATACTCGCTCGCAGCAAGGATACCTGCGTATCGAAGATCGAGTACAGCGGCTGTACCGGTCCGAGTAAATCACGCTGGCCGAGATACGTGAACGCGCCAACGGCGACGGGAGCCGCCAGTCCGCCGACGCCGAACAGCGAGACGGCCGCGACGGTTCCGACGGCGAGCGTCGCCGCGAGCAACCACGGCGAGACGATCATGAACCACCAGTTGAACGGCAGGACGACACGTCCGTAGTTGCCGTACCGACCGAGCGCGTCGCGGTGCTGGATCAGCAATCGGATCAGCCCCATCCCGCGGCGGTCCTTCTGCGTGCGTCGTTTCATGAACTCGGAGTGACTCGCTTCCATGTACGTCACGGCGGGGTCGAAGATCACCCGTTGGCCCTGCCGACGAATCTTCAGGGCGAGTTCGGTGTCGTCGGCCAGCGAGTTCGGGTCGATAGGGAGGAGCGCGTCGTTCTCGAACGCACAGAACGGCCCGTGAAAGATGAGCGTCGAGTCGAGGTGAGACTCGAGTTGCTGGATGTGACTCTGGACACCCCGGTACCCGGACTCGACTTCGCTGCCGCCGAGCACCTCGGCGTTTCGTCCCGTCACGGCCGCGACGTCGTCGTCCGCGAGGTTCGCGACTGCTTCCCGGAGGACGTCCGACGAGAGTTTGGAATCGCAGTCGGTCTTGACGACGACGTCGTTCGACGCGGCGGCGTACGCGTCGTTGAGCGCTACGGCGAGACCGCGGCGCTCGTCTTCCTCGAGTAGCACCAGTTCGGGGGCGTCCAGGTCAGCGACGTATTCGCGAATGATCGTCCGAGTGTCGTCGGTCGACGAGTCGACGACGACGAGCTCGATTTTCTCCATCGGGTAGTCGAGTTCGAGCAGGTCGTCGAGTTTCGTCTCGACGATCCGTTCTTCGTTGTACGTCGGAAGCACGATGCTAACCGTCGGTTCTGCGGGCCGCTTGTCCGCCGGCGATCCCCGCGGACGAATCCACGCGTGAAGCGCGAGGTAACAGACGTAGGGTGCGGCCGTCAGCAGAAGAAGCGAAACGGTAGCCACCGCGAGCAGGTTCATGTGGCGGCGTTGACTGTGTTAGATAAAAACCTCTTTGGCATTGGGACGGTCCCACAACCGAACTGCGATCGGCCGGATCGTTATCTGTACGATTCACACACCCGTTCTATCCCCTCCTCGAGGCTGATCTCGGGCTCCCAGCCCGTCTCCGCCCGTAGCTTCGAAGCGTCGGCGCACGTGTCGTGAACGTAGACCGCATCCGAGATCGGATTCTCGACGTACTCGGGTTCGACGCTCGTGTCGAGTTCTTCGTTGAGGAGGTCGACGATCGTATTGAACGAATACGGCTCGCCGGTTCCGACGTTGTAGATCCCGTCGAGTTCGCGCTCGGCGGCCAGTTCGAGGGCGCGAACGACGTCCGTGACGTGCGTGAAGTCTCGCGTCTGGGTCCCGTCGCCGTAGAGTTTCGGCGAGTCGCCGTTTGCAACGTCGTCGGCGAATTGCGCGATCACGTTCGCGAACTTTCCCTTGTGCTCTTCGGCCCCGTCGTACCCCTGGTAGACCGAAAAGAAACGCATCCCACACGCGGACAGCCCGTAGTGGTTCGAGAAGTACTCTCCGTAGCGCTCTCGAGCGACCTTCGACGCTTCGTAACCGGTATTCACGGTGACGTCCATATCCTCCGGGGACGGCTCCGTTCGCGTTCCGTAGATCGACGATGTCGATGCGTAAACGACGGTTTCACAGCCGTCTCGCCGCGCCTGCTCGACGACGTTCACGAACCCTTCGACGTTTACTCGGACGCCTCGGCGCGGATCGTCCTCGTGCATAGCGTACGAGGAGAGGGCCGCGAGGTGAACCACGACGTCTACGTCCGTCGGGAGATCGTCGTCTAGCACGCTCGCTTCGACGAAGGTCACGTCGTCCGAGAGGTTTTCGGGAGTTCCGAGGTAGCAGTCGTCGAGCGCGATCACGTCGTTTCGCTCGGCCAGCGAGTTGGCGAGATTAGCGCCGATAAATCCCGCGCCGCCCGTCACGAGAATCCGGTTATCGTGCATGTAGGGATCTTATCCGGGGTGCGATCAAAAGCCGTTCGACACCGCTAGCGTCGTTGCCTCGTGAATTAAAAGCAAAACGGGGATGAAACGAGAGGGGAGCTTCCGCCCTGTCGCTTATAGCTCGCCGATCAGTTCGTCCGCCGCTCGACGAACGGCGTCGTCGCTCTCTACCGTCGGTTCCCACTTGAGTGCGGATAGCTTTTCGATGGACAGTCGCATTCGGGGCACGTCTCCCGTCCACCCTCGGTCGCCTCCCGTGTATTCGTACTCCGGATCGATCTCCAGCGCGTCGCTGACGATGTCGGCGATTCGATCGACCGACGTCGTCGTCCGGGTCCCGAGATTGTACGTGTGCATCGAACCCGCGTTCGATTTCGCGTGTCGGGCGCCGGCGTTTGCAATTACGTGGCACATCGCGTCTACGCAATCGTCGACGTGGAGATAGGATTTCTCCTGCCGGCCGTCGCCGAGAACGGTGAGCGAGCGCGGGTCCTCGCGGAGTTTTTCGATGAAGTCCGGAACGACGGCTCCGCGAAGGCGAGGGCCGACGACGTTTGCGAAGCGAAACGTCCACGCGGTGAGTCCGTGGGAGTGTGCGTACGTCGAAACCAGCCCTTCCTCGCCGAGTTTACTCGCCCCGTAGACGCTGATCGGCTCGAGCGGCGCGTAATCTTCGGGCGTCGGTCGTGGCGCTTCCCCGTAGACGGTCGACGACGACGCGAACGCGAAGCGCTCGACACCGGCGGTACGACACGCCTCGAGAAGCGAGTGCGTCATGGTCGTGTTCTCGGCAAACTGACCGCGAGGGTCGTCGTCGTTGGGATCCTTTCGAGCGGCGAGGTGGAAAACGAGGTCGAGATCGGAATCGACAGTTTCCGCGACCGCTGCCCGGTCGGTGAGATCCACTTCGAGCAACTCCGCGCCGTCAGGGACCCATCGTTCACGTCCGTTCGAGAAGTCGTCGACGATGACGACCTCGTTGTCCGCAACGAGACGCTCCGAGAGATGTGAACCGATGAACCCCGCCCCGCCCGTCACGAGAATTCGGCCGTCCGTTAGATCCATACAGTTCGGTCGTCGGTAGCTGAAAAAGGTCTTCTGATCGTACTGACCGATACCGTGAGAGCGGCTCCGTGATGCGTTCGATCTCACGAGGGTCGTTCGCTGTGGTCCGGTCGATCGGAGCGGTTCCGGGATGTCTCTGAACTACGGTCGCGGTTCGTCACCGGATGCTGTATCGACCGGGATCCCGGGAAGCAGGGTAACTGCCGTCCTCACCCCCACACCGGATTTCAGATGATTTCGTCCGAACGAGCGGGTGGGGTTTCTCGTCTACCCCGAGGAAACACGGAGGCCCGTTCCCGAAGAATCGGGCGGAAGGAGCAACTCACCGCCGACAGACCGCTCTCGCTCCCGGAAAGTCGACGATCTACCTGTACCGTTATTATATACTTTACTCTAGTGGTAATCTAGTAGTAGTAGTACGCTGCGAAGAACCGGATTATCACGGTCTCACGACAATCTGTCGGCACTCGGTCCCGTTTTCCGTCTCACTTATCCCGCACCCGGTGATTTCGTCCGACCGAACTACCGAGACGATGATCGCGACCGGCGTTCGGAACGAAACGGCGACAACACCGGATTTCGAATGAATACGCGGCGGTACTGGCCTCGAGACGCCTCGACGTCCGGGGTCGCTGTCGTCGAACGATCCTCACAGTCTCGCGTCGAAACCCCTGATTACCGCTTCCCCTCGAACCGATCCGCACTCGCGACTCGATTCATCTGAAATCCGGTGTGGGTGGGGGGGTCGTCTCGACCGACGACGCCCGCTCAGTCGCGAATTCATCTGAAATCCGGTGTGGGTGCGATACCAATCCGCAATCCGTTCCCGTTCGACGGCTCCCTCTCGGCCTCGAGAATTCATCTGAAACCCGGTGTCGGTACGGCGGCCGCGGCGGTCGCGAATCGCGCGTTAACCGACTGACACGGCGCAATTCCGGTCCGGACGCGATCGGCCGCCGTCGGCGGAGGGAAAGAACTAAGGAGAATTCATCTGAAACGCGGTGTATGCCTTTGCACGTGGAGGGGACGGGGACGCTCGGCGAGTACGCGGCCGAGCACGGCGCTGTCGCCCACTCTCGCTCCGAATCTCGCGACGATCCCCTCTCGGTCCTCGACGAGGAAGACCGGATTTTCGCGAACGAGGATCTGCTTCGCATCGACCACGTCCCCGACCAGAACAAGATCGTCGGGCGGAACAACCAGATCGAGACCGTCGCCCGACGTCTCAAACCGACGATCTCCGGCGGGACGGGGAAGGGAACGCTCCTGCTCGGGAAATCGGGTTCCGGGAAGACCCTCGTTACGCGGTACGTCAGTCGGGAGGTGGTCGAACGCGGCGAGGAGAACGACGTTCGAATCGGTCGAGCGGTCATCGACTGCGCCCAGCGCCGCTCGGAGGTCCAGACGGTGATCCATCTCGCGAAGAGTCTGAACGATCCCGAAAAAACCGGGATCACGATCCCCCATTCCGGCATCGCAACGGGTGCCTACTACGACCGCCTGTGGTCGGTCATCGACGAACTCTACGACGCGATCATCGTCGTTCTGGACGAAATCGACCGGCTCGCCCCGCCGGACGACGTCAAGAACGTCCCGCCGGAGGAGGCCGACGACAGCAAACTCCTCATGCAACTCTCGCGGGCGGGCGAGGAGAACGACGTCGAGGCGAGCATCACCGTCATCGGCATCAGCAACGACCTCAAGTACGGCGATCGGCTGGACACCCGCGTGGAGAGTTCGTTCTCACCGGACGAGATCGTCTTCCCGGCGTACGACGCGAACCAACTCGGCGACATCCTCAACCGTCGACGCGACGCCTACCGCGAGGACGTGCTCACGGACGACGTCATCCCGCTGTGTTCCGCGTTCTCGGCGCAAGAACACGGCGACGCGCGGCGAGCCATCGATCTCTTTCGGCTCGCCGGCGAGGTCGCCCGTGACAACGACGCCGGGAGAGTCACCGAGAACCACGTTCGCGTCGCGAACGACGACGCCGAAGTGACCCGGATCCAGGATCTGATACGCGGCTGTCCGACCCAGGCGAAGATCGCGATCGCGGCGCTCGCGACGATGGACGAGTTCACCGACCGCTCGGCGTTCAAGGCGACGGAAATGTACCGCGTCTACCGCGCGTTCGCCGAAGCGATCGACGCGAACGTCCTCGGGAAGAAGCGTATCACCGACCAGCTTCGAGAGTACGAGACGTTGAAGATCATCGATATGACCCGGACGAGCGACGGCTACCGGGAGGGAACGTACCTGCAACTCTCCCTGCTCGACGACTCGAGTCTGCTCCTCCAGACGATCGGACTCGACGATCGGTGTGCCAACATCCCGATCGACGGGCGGATGCGCCAGCACCTCCTTTCGATCGTCGAGACGTAGCGATGTCCGTGGCTTCACACCCTGCGCTCGAGCGCGCCCGACGAGAACGGTCACACGGCGGACGCCGCCGGGAGAGTCTGCGACGGAGCGAAATGCACGAACGGCGACTGGTAGCTGATCAGCACTCTTTTGAATACCGACACGGGAGTCACGTACAATGGAGAACGATGGGGCCCGCGTGGACGCGGTCGAGCGCGAGATGGAGGTTCTCGTCATGACCGAGATGACGCGGGAAATTTCGGCCGAGGAGGTCTGCGTCCTCATCCCGACCCTGAACGAGGCGGCGACGATCGGCGACGTGATCGAGGGCTTTCACGAACGCGGATACACGAACGTCGTCATCGTCGACGGAGATTCCGACGACGGCACGCGGGAGATCGCGCGCGAACACGACGCGCAGGTAATTACCCAGTCCGGTGACGGGAAGGGACAGGCTGTCCGCGAGGCGCTGGAGTACATTACCGTCCCGTACGTGCTGATGGTCGACGGCGACGGAACGTACGATCCGGCGGATGCGGACGCGATGATCGAACCCCTCTCGCGCGGGTACGAGCACGTGATCGGCAACCGGTTCGCTGACATGGACGACGACGCGATGGCCGCGCTCAACGGGTTCGGCAATCGGTTAATCAACCGCTCGTTCCGGTTCATTCACGGAGCGGCGTACGACGACGTCCTCTCGGGGTACCGTGCGTTCACGACCGACTCGTTCGCCCGGCTCGCGCTGGATTCGGACGGGTTCACGATCGAGACCGAACTCGCCGTCGAGTGCGTGAAACACGGGATCGACACTGCCGTGGTTCCGATCAGTTACAGCGCTCGGCCCGACGAGTCGGAGACGAACCTCCACCCGCTCAAAGACGGGGGAACGATCATTCTGGCGCTGTACTCTCTCGCGAAGACGAACAATCCGCTGTTTTACTTCGGGAGTCTCGGCGCGGCCGGTATCGCGTCCGGCGGCGTCATCGCGATGTACGTCCTCTGGCAGTGGGTCCAGTACCAGCAGGGCCACGAGATCATGGCGATCGTCTCGGCGGCCGCCATCCTGCTCGGCGTCCAGTTACTCATGTTCGGCGTCCTTTCCGACATGCTCGTGACGCTGCATCGCGAGCAGCGGCGACGTCTCGAGCAGATTACGCGAAGCGAACGCAAGCGAGACGACGACTAGAACGGTAGCATCGACCGCACCTGCTGGACGACGCCGTTCGAGTGCTGTCGGCGGTACTCCTCGAAGGGTTCGTGGAGCGCGTTCAGCAACTCCTGGCGCGATCCGAACCGGTCGCGGTCGGTCTCCTCGAGCATCTCCCCGAGCGGGACGTCGTTGCCGTGGACGTCGTAGGAGATGTGCTCGTGACCGAGCTCGGCCGCGACATCGTCTTTCGTCGCCGGAAACGCGAGATCGGTGTTCCTGAGACGAGCGTCGACTGCAGCGATGCCGAAGTCGACGCTGTCGGGTTTATCGTCGTCGTTGTTCGACGGTGGCCGGACTCCCATGCGTCGTGTGTAGGGCGCCACATCTCAAAACCGCTACGGAGACGATCGCCGACCCCTTCTCGAATGCCGACACGTCTTTGAGGGGCGCGACGGAGTATCGTGTATGACCGAGTACACCACGGTTTCGATCCCGAAGGACCTCGCCGACCGCGTCGACGAGACGATCGAGGGGACGAGTTTCCAGAGCACCAGCGATCTGGTCCGATTCCTGCTCCGGAGCATCGTCATCCAGCACCAGCAACAGGGCGAACTCACCGAGGCGGAGTTCGAAGAAATCGCCGAACAGCTCCGCGGGCTGGGGTATCTCGAGTAAGCGAGCGCGGCGAGGCGACCGATCCGACGGCCGCTCCCACGTCGGAACCTCCCTTCGGCCCCTCGCGAGGCCGAACTGGGCTCCCGAGTCGCCGGACGGGCCGAGCTATTTTCCGTCTCGAGACGCTAGCCGCTCGTGGAGGTCGAGGTGCATGCCACACGTGCCAAACTTCCCCTCTCCCGACGAATCCGACGACGGAGAACAGCCTTCCGGGAGCATCGTCGACCGGATCCTCGACGACGGAAGCTGGCCGTCGGCAGCCGGCCGCTGAGCCGCCATAGCATCGTTCTCGAGTTATTTTGTCTTGTCGTCGAGTGTTCAATCCTGGAGCGACCCCTCCGGCGCGCGGGCATCGATGATCTCGAGCGGCTGGCGCTTGCCCGCGCGATCGAAGGCGGCGAACGACGCGTCGTCGATCTTCCACGGCGGGACCGCGACGAAGATCACCTCCGCGAGATCGTCCCGTTTCGTCACCTCGAGTTCCCTGACGGGATGAGAGACGAACTGCCCCTGGGCCTCGCGAACGGGCGTGGAGAGATCGACGCCGAAGACCGCGTTAACCGCGTTACCCGAATCCGGGAGGAGGAAATCCGTGAAGACGAGCGTTTCGGGCGGTATCTCGTCGCCCCCCTCGAGTTCGCTGGCAGGGGTAACGGAGACGCCCGTCGCTACACGGTTCGGATCGGCGTCGCTGGCGAGTTCGAGCAAAACGTCGACCAGCGCGCGAGTGACGTATACCACGGTCATCGTACGAGGGGTGCGAGGTTAGTTGTGTCCCTCAGATCGGGAGCAGTTTTCGTCCGGTTTTGGCGTACAGCAGCGGCGCTCGCTTTCGCGACCCGGAGAGGGCGGTCTCGAGTGCGGTCGGCGCGTCGTTCAGTATACCGGCGCCGTGACCGACGAGCACCCGATCGGGGACGAGGTCGCCGAGGGGGTCGCGCGGCGGAACCGCCCGCCGAACCGGGTGTACCCCGAGGCGTTCACCCCTGGCGAGGTAGTAGTCGGCCGTCCCGAGCGATTCCGAGACGAGGAGCGTTCGCCCGTCGGGATCGTAGACGGCGACCTCCCGCCAGAACTGGTTGTCGACGACGATCCGGGTCTTGAATCCGGTCTCCGCGAGTTCGTCGCCGAAGCGGACGACCGGCGCGTCGATCCCTTCGGAGACGCCCTCGAAGAACGCCGGCAGGTAGACCGGAACGTCGTGACGGTTCGCGATGGCTTCGGCGTCGCGCGTGTGTCGGCCGAGCGTGACGACGACACCGGTCACGTCTCCGAACTCGGTGAGGAGTTCGTCGAGTCCGGCGGTGTCGACGGGATCGAACAGCCACACCTCGCCGTCCCGCTCGAGGGCGTGGCTGGCGCGCTGCATCTTCTCTTCGGGCTGGGCGATCCAGCCGACGCCGCCGTCGAAGCGATCGATCTCCGCGAACTCGGTCGCCTGCTCGTCGACGCGGAAGGGCATGCTGGACACTACGTCCGCTCCGCTCATAAACGTGGACGGGCGGCGACGCTTCTATGTCCCCACCCGAAGTAGGGACGACCATGCTCACCGGTCTCTCCTGGCTCACGCTCGAGGCCAAGTACCTCGAGCAGACACGGCGATTTTACGAGGAGACGCTGTCGCTGTCCGTCCGCGACGACCGCGAGGACGAGTGCGTCCTGGCCGCAGGCGAGACCGATCTCGTTCTGCGACGACCAGACGAACTCCCGCGAGGCGGGCTCCACACCCACTACGCCTTTTCCATCCCGGCCGCCGAGTACGACGACTGGTGGACCCGCCTGAGCGAGCAGTACGACCTCGAGGAGGTCCAATTCGGCACCGCGAAGTCGCTGTACCTGTACGATCCCGACGGCAACTGCGTCGAACTCGGCCAGCAGGGCGTCGACGGGCCGGGGATCGACGGTATCTTCGAGGTCGTCCTCGAGGTTGAGTCGCTCGAGCGCGCCCAGGCGTTCTACACCGATCTCGGATTCGAGACGGTCGACGTGGGCGACGACCGAAAGCGGATCCGGATGGACGGTCCGATGGCGCTCGAGCTCTGGGAACCGCACCTCGGAATCGCCGACGCACGCGGCGGCGTCCACGTCGACCTCGGGTTCGAGACCGAAGATCCGCGGGCGGCGCTCGACGCAGTCCGTGATCGCGTCGACCGGATCGAGCAAGACGCGGCCGAGGAAGTCGTCGTGCGCGATCAAGACGGTCACTGGTTGACGTTTCGATCGTAGATCCCTCGCATCCGCTCGGAGCGGTTATTCGGTCAGCGGGAGGAGAACCCCGAAGATCCACGGCGAGAAAAACGCGACCGCGATTCCGATTCCCTCACAGTACACGAACAGCGCGTGTTCCCAGGCGGGAAGCGAATCGTAGAGCGCGCGGCCGAGGAGCTCTGCACCCGCACCGAACGCGAACAGCCCGAGTCCCAGGAGGAAGCCCGTCTTCGCCAAGGAGGCGTAGTCGAGGTTGCCGTATCGTCCCATACCGGTCGGTACGATCGCATCCGAGGTAATCGTTTTGTGACGACGCGCCGATCGAGTTTCGGCCGATACAACTGCGGGTATCGGCGCGAAATTACTCCCCTCTTACAGTTGGTCGCTGTTAACGTCGACGCCCGGCGGCGCGACGATCAGAAAGCCCCGGAAGTGGACGAGGCTACCGCCGGATTCCTTGACGTCGCGCGCGAAGCCGGCCGCCAGGTCGTTGACTTCCCCGTCCACGCAGAGGACGAGCACGCTGCCGTTCGAGACCGTCTCGAGCCACTTGTCCGCCGGAGTCGTCCCGTCGAGGACGCCGAGGACGATCTCACCCTCGAACTCCTCGGCGATGTGCTCATCCTCGACGGTCCGTAAGTCGAGGTCGAAATCGCTCATGTGGGCTCACTCGAAGCGCGACGAGAAAAACGTTCGCTTCGAGAGACCTGTTTGTAGACGCCTCAGTCCTGGGGAAACTCCTTCTTGAATCCCCGGAATTCGGTGTGATGAGCCTCCTCGTCCGAGAGGATCGTCACCGCGACGTCCTCGGTGACGGGGTCGTTCGCCTCCTCGGCCGCCTCGAGCAGCGATCGGTAGGTCTCCATCGCCTCCTCCTCGGCCTCGAGGACGCCGTCGATGACCGACTGCACGTCGGTCGTGTCCTCGGGCGGCTGGAGACTGGACTGGCGCGCCTCGAACGACTCCGAGCCGGGCGGGGACCGGTCGAGTTGCTTCAGTCGGTTTCCCAGCAACCGGGCGTGCTCGAGTTCCTCGTCGACGTCCGTCTCGAGGCTCTCTTTGACCTCCTCGGCGTGGACGCCGTCCAGCACGATGGCGTTCGTCAGGTAGTTCATCACGGTCTCGAGTTCGTCGATGTACGCTTCCGTCAACAGGTCGGTGACTTCGTCGTTCGTCATTGCGCCCCGGTCTACCACGAGCGGAGGTATAATCCTCACACGCCGTCCCCCGCACGGTACACTCATGTCCCGGCCCTCCCTAAATCGACGCGTATGCGCGATCTCGACGAGACAGACCTCGAGATTCTTGAACTCCTCGCGGCCGATGCCCGCCGTCCGTACAGGGAGATCGCCGATCACGTCGGCCTGACGCCGCCGGCCGTCTCCGATCGCATCTCGCGACTCGAGGAGCAGGGAATCATCCAGGGCTTTACGATCGACATCGACCGCGGAACGCTCCGTGGCGACGTGCCGGTGTTAGTCGAACTGGAGCCGACCCCCGACGCGGTCGACGACGTCTACGCGGCCGCCGGCGACCTCGAGGGCGTCGAACACGTCTTCGAGACGATGGACGGCCGCGTGATCGTCCACGCGGCGATCCCGGACGCCGACGCCCGATCCTGGCTCGAACGGGAGCTCGAGCTCGAGACGCTGACCGGCTACGACGTCGCGCTGTGCAACCGCTCGGAGCGGATCACCGACCTCGCGGCGACGGGGTTCGCACTCGACTGCGTGGTCTGTGGGAAGCAGGTCACCAACGACGGGGTGACGGCGTCGGTCGACGGCGAGGTCAAGACGTTCTGCTGTACCTCCTGTGAGGACCGGTACGTGAGCCGGTACGAGTCCCACCGCGACGCGCTCGAGTGATCGGTGTTACTACCGATTCGAACGAGCGGCGATCGAACGCGCGCCCGATTGTAACACTGTTGCAGTTCCTTCGGCTACAGCCCTGCATCTTCCTAACACGACGATTGTATCTGGTCGTTCGTGCTGAAAAAATCTTGTGAATGGATGCACGTATGATTATCCGAGTTTGTGCTAATTGTTAGTGACCGTGTGTCCACCGGAGAGCGCGCGCCAGCGCTTCAAGATTAATTACGTGGAAATAAAAATAGAAATTATAGAGGTGTCATTAGAAATAAAGTAGCCGTTCGGCAGCCGTCCCGTATGGTAATAGGATCTCTGCTCAATAATAGGTCGTTGATGTCTTGCGATTTTCCAGCAGCGGTCGACTGCTGTTCGGGTTGACAGGTCACGACACACCTGAGACAGCGCCAGGTTTATATACATCGTCGAGCCTCGGAACGGATACAATGTCTTCACAAGGCAACCCGACCTCTGACACCAGTCAGGGGGGTCGAGTTCTTCCAGGGCACGTTAGATTCCACTGACGAAATCGAGTCAGCACGTGTCTTCGATACGACCCTCCGGGACGGCGAACAGTCGCCCGGAACGTCGTTCTCCGCCGACGACAAACGGCACATCGCATCGATTCTGGACGAGATGGGAACCCACGTCATCGAGGCGGGGTTCCCGGTCAACTCCGATGCGGAGTTCGAAGCCGTTCGTGATATCGCGTCCTCGACGTCGACGACTACCTGCGGGTTAGCCCGCGTCGTCGACAAGGACATCGAAGCGGCGCTGGATTCCGGCGTCGAGATGGTTCACACGTTCGTCAGCACCAGCGACGTTCAGATCGAGGACTCGATGCACGCCACGCGGGAGGAAGTCGTAGAGCGCGCCGTCGAGTCGGTCGAACGCATCACGGAAGCGGGGGCGACCTGCATGTTCTCGCCGATGGACGCGACGCGTACCAACGAGGCGTTCCTGCTCGAGGTGATCGAAGCGGTCAGCGAGGCCGGTACGGACTGGATCAACATTCCGGACACCTGCGGCGTCGCGACGCCGAATCGGTTCCGGGCCATGATCGAGAAGGTCTGCGCTCACACCGACGCGCGGGTCGACGTCCACACCCACGACGACTTCGGGCTGGCCACCGCCAACGCGCTGTCCGGCATCGAAGCGGGGGCCGACCAGGCCCAGGTGTCGGTCAACTCGATCGGCGAGCGCGCCGGCAACGCCGCCTACGAGGAGTTCGTGATGGCCGTCGAGTCGGTCTACCAGTGCGATACCGGAATCGACACGACGCGGATCATGGAGCTCTCGGAGACCGTCGAGGAGCGAAGCGACGTCCCGACGCCGGGCAACAAGCCGGTGGTCGGCGACAACGCCTTCTCACACGAGAGCGGCATCCACGCCGCCGGCGTCATCGAGAACTCCGACACCTTCGAACCCGGCGTCATGACTCCGGAGATGGTCGGCGCGAAACGCCGACTGGTCATGGGGAAACACACCGGGACGCACTCGGTCCGCGAACGACTGCGCGAGTCCGGATTCGACCCCACCGACGAGCAGGTGCGCGCGGTCACCCGAAAGGTCAAGGATTACGGTGCGGAAAAGCGCCGGATCACGGTCGACGACCTGGAGCGATTCGCCGAGGAAGCTGGCATCGAGCGCCAGCAGGAGCCGGAGGAGGTGCGAATCTGAGGGATGCCCGCCCCGTTTGCTACCGGCCGGGAGCCCCGGCTATCGCGGCAGTGTTCGCATCAGCGTTTGCGCCAGCATTGCCCTGGTCGGAACTATTATTACGACTGGCGGGCCTACGAGATGAGTAATGACGGATCGCGCTTCACCATCGGCTCGCGCTCGTGCAGCCGACGGCAGCGCGCTCGCTCGCATTCGTATTGTAGGGGCCAACTAGCCCCTCACCTACTCCTTCCTCGATTCCGGCCCGTATTCGTCGCATCGGCTTCAGAGCGACCAGCAATCCAGCAGATGACACCACCCAGAGCAACGGACCGCCCCCACGCGGCAGGAGGTAATCGATGAGCGAACGCGCAGCACCGGTTACCACGACGGAAGAACAGCACGACGACCAGGAGCCGGCTCGCGACGCGGAGGAGTCGGTCGACGCCGACGCGACCGCCGAAGCGGCGTCCGAAACCGAGCAACAACCCGTCACCACGGGCGCCGAGGCCGTCGTCCGCGCGCTCGAGAACGCGGGCGTCGAACACGCCTTCGGCGTGCAGGGCGGCGCGATCATGCCCGTCTACGACGCCCTCTACGACTCCGAGATCACCCACGTGACGATGGCCCACGAGCAGGGCGCATCGCACGCGGCCGACGCCTACGGCATCGTCTCGGGCGAGCCGGGCATCTGCCTGGCCACGTCGGGACCGGGCGCGACGAACCTCGTCACCGGCCTCGCCGACGCCGACATGGACTCGGACCCGATGGTCGCGCTGACCGGCCAGGTGCCGACCGAGTTCGTCGGCAACGACGCCTTCCAGGAGACCGACACGACGGGCGTCACGACGCCGGTCACGAAGGACAACACGTTCTCGAGCGAACCGGATCGCGTCGGGACCGACGTCAGCGAGGCGTTCGCACTCGCCCGAGAGGGCCGACCCGGACCGACGCTGGTCGACCTGCCGAAGGACGTTACCAACGCCGAGACCGACCGCGAACCCGACGAGCCCGCAGTGCCCCACACCTACGAGGTGCAGGAGGAAGCGGACCGGGAGATCGTCGACGCCGCGGCCGAGCGGATCGAAAACGCCCAGCGTCCCGTCATGCTGCTCGGCGGCGGCGTCATCAAGGGCGAGGCCAGCGAGGCCTGTCGAGAGTTCGCCATCGAGCACGAGATCCCGGTCGTCACGACGATGCCCGCTATCGGCTCGTTCCCCGAGGATCACGAGCTATCCATGGAGATGGCGGGCATGCACGGTACCGGCTACGCCAACATGGCGATCACCCACTGTGACACCATGCTGGCGATCGGCACCCGGTTCGACGACCGCCTGACCGGCGGGATCGAAACCTTCGCACCCGACGCGGAGGTCATCCACGTCGACATCGACCCCGCGGAGATCTCGAAGAACATCCACGCGGACTACCCGCTGGTCGGCGACGCCGAAACGGTCGTCGACCAGCTGAGCGAGGCGGTCGACGACTCGCCGCAGATCACGAAGTGGCGCGCCCAGTGCCAGCAGTGGAAGTCCGACTACTCGATGGCCTACGACACGCCCGACGACGAACCGGTCAAGCCCCAGTTCGTCGTCGAGGCCCTGGACGAAGCGACGAGCGACAACGCCGTCGTGACGACCGGCGTCGGCCAACACCAGATGTGGGCCTGCCAGTACTGGACCTACACCGAGCCCCGGACCTGGGTCTCGAGTCACGGGCTGGGGACGATGGGCTACGGGCTGCCGGCGGCGATCGGCGCCCGCTTCGCGGCCGACGACGACCAGGAGGTCGTCTGTATCGACGGCGACGGCTCGTTCCTGATGACGCTGCAGGGACTGTCCGTGGCCGTCCGCGAGGAGCTGGACATCACGGTCGCCGTGCTCAACAACGAGTACATCGGGATGGTCCGACAGTGGCAGGACGCCTTCTTCGACGGCCGTCACTCCGCGTCGGACTACGGCTGGATGCCCGAGTTCGACAAGCTCGCCGAGGCGTTCGGCGCGCGGGGCTTCCGGATCGACGACTACAACGACGTCGCCGACACCATCGACGCCGCGCTGGCGTACGACGGTCCCTCGGTGATCGACGCCCACATCGATCCGCAGGCGAACGTCTATCCGATGGTGCCGAGCGGCGGCGACAACGGTCAGTTCGCGCTGACGGAGGACCAATTATGACGCGAGGGCTCGACGGACCGTCCCCGGAGGAGCGACCGACACCGGCCGGTCGGCGCAACAAGCAAGGGATCCGCATCGATCCGGAGATCGAAGCGAAGCACGACCCCCGACGCACCGTCATCTCGGTGCTGGTCGAACACGAGCCCGGCGTGCTCTCGGACGTCTCGGGACTGTTCTCGAGGCGGCAGTTTAACATCGAGAGCCTGACGGTCGGTCCGACCGCCGAGGACGAGCGCGCCCGGATCACCCTCGTCGTCGAGGAACCCGATCCCGGCATCGACCAGATCAAGAAGCAGCTGCGAAAGCTGCTGCCGGTCATCGCCGTGCGGGAACTCGAGCCCGACGCGATGCGCCGGGAACTGGCGCTCGTGAAGGTTAACGCCGAGCGTCCGGACCGGGTCGCCGCCGTCGCGGACATGTACGACGCGAAGACGGTCGACTCGAGTCCGGAGACGGCGACCATCGAGATCACCGGCGCCCGCCAGAAGATCGAGGCCGCGATCGAGACGCTCGGCCAGTTCGGCATCCGCGAGATCGCGCGAACCGGAACGACCGCGCTCGCGCGCGGCACCGACGACACCGCGGTGCCACCGACGGAATCGGCCGCCACCGAGGCGAAACAGACCCAGCAGTTCACACAACCAGCAGACGATGACTGAAAACGAATTCACCACCGAGATCTACTACGAATCGGACGCAGACGAATCCCACCTCGACGACGTAACCGTCGCCGTCCTCGGCTACGGTAGCCAGGGCCACGCGCACGCGCTCAACCTCCACGAGAGCGGTGTCGACGTGGTCGTCGGCCTGCGCGAGGACTCCTCCTCGCGCGACGCCGCCGAAGCGGACGGCCTCACGGTCACGACGCCGGTCGAGGCGGCCGCCCAGGCGGAGGTTGTCTCGATGCTGGTCCCCGACACGGTTCAGCCACACGTCTACGAACAGATCGAGGACGAACTCGAGGCCGGCGACACGCTGCAGTTCGCCCACGGCTTCAACATCCACTACAACCAGATCCAGCCCGCCGAGGACGTCGACGTGACGATGATCGCGCCGAAGTCCCCGGGCCACCTCGTCCGCCGGAACTACGAGAACGGCGAGGGGACGCCGGGACTGCTCGCGATCTACCAGGACGCGACCGGCGACGCGAAGGAGCGCGCGCTCGCGTACGCGAAGGGGATCGGCTGCGCCCGAGCCGGCGTCGTCGAGACGTCGTTCCGCGAGGAGACCGAGACCGACCTCTTCGGCGAGCAGGCCGTCCTCTGTGGCGGCATCGCGGAGCTGATCAAGGCCGGCTACGAGACGCTGGTCGACGCCGGCTACAGCCCCGAGATGGCCTACTTCGAGTGTCTGAACGAGATGAAGCTGATCGTCGACCTCATGTACGAAGACGGGCTCGGCGGCATGTGGGATTCGGTCTCCGACACCGCCGAGTACGGCGGACTCACGCGCGGCGAGGCCGTCATCGACGACCAGGCTCGAGCAAACATGGAGGAAGTGCTCGAGCAGGTCCAGAACGGCGAGTTCGCCACCGAGTGGGTCGCCGAGAACCAGGCGAACCGACCCGTCTACACGCAGCTCAACCGGGCAGAGAAGAACCACGAGATCGAGGAAGTCGGCGAGCGCCTCCGCGGGCTGTTCGCGTGGGAAGAGGGACAGGAATCCGAAGAGGAAGACGACGAGGAACGAACCCGAGTCCAGGCGGACTAACATGACACGATCGAACCAACAGACCACGAGCGACCAGTCGATGGGCGACGTCAGCCACACGAATCCCTACACCGGGGAGACGGCCGGCCGCCTGTTCAACCGCGGTTCGACCGTCGTGGCCGACGGCGGTGAGCCGAGAGCAACGAGGCGAACGTCGGAAGACCGCGGCTCTTCCAACGCCGCCGACAGTCAGCCGGCGGCGACGGATCCGGTCGACAGTACCGCGAGCGAGCAGATGAAAGACGTGAGCCACACGCCGCCGAACGGCGCCGAAGACGCCAACGAGGTCTTCGAGCGCGGGCGCGAGCACGACCGCGAATCCGAGCGGGGAGTAGGCGACGTATGAGTGAGGGAACGCTGTACGACAAGGTGTGGGACCGCCACAAGGTGACGACGCTACCGACCGGACAGGATCAGCTGTTCGTCGGACTGCACCTCATTCACGAGGTGACTAGCCCGCAGGCGTTCGGGATGCTCCGCGAGCGCGACCTCGAGGTCGCCTACCCCGAACTCACGCACGCGACGGTCGACCACATCATCCCGACGGCGGACCAGTCCCGCCCCTACCAGGAGGACGCCGCCGAGGAGATGATGAGCGAACTCGAGGAGAACGTCCGCGAGGCCGGGATCGAGTTCTCGGACCCGAACAGCGGCGATCAGGGGATCGTCCACGTCGTCGGCCCGGAGCAGGGACTGACCCAACCCGGGAAGACGATCGTCTGCGGCGACTCCCACACGTCGACCCACGGCGCGTTCGGCGCGCTCGCGTTCGGGATCGGCACCTCCCAGATCCGAGACGTGCTCGCGACGGGCACGCTCGCGTTCGAGAAACAGAAGGTCCGAAAGATCCAGGTCGACGGCGAACTCGGCGACGGCGTCGAGGCGAAGGACGTCATCCTCGAGATCATCCGCCGACTCGGCACCGAGGGCGGCGTCGGCTACGTCTACGAGTACGCCGGCGAGGCCATCGAGAGCCTCGGGATGGAAGGCCGGATGTCAATCTGTAACATGTCGATCGAGGGCGGCGCTCGAGCGGGCTACGTCAACCCCGACGAGACCACCTACGAGTGGCTCGAGGAGACGGACTACTTCCAGGAAAACCCGGAGAAGTTCGAGGAACTGAAGCCGTACTGGGAGTCGATTCGATCGGACGCCGATGCGGAGTACGACGACGTCGTTCGGATCGACGCCGACGAACTCGAGCCGGTCGTCACCTGGGGAACGACCCCGGGACAGGGGATCGGCATCTCCGATCCGATCCCCGCGCCGGAAGACCTGGCCGAGGGCAAGCAGGACACCGCGCGACGCGCCCAGGAGCACATGCGCGTCGAGCCCGGCGAGACGATGGAGGGCTACGACATCGACGTCGCCTTCCTCGGCTCCTGTACCAACGCTCGCCTGCCCGACCTGCGGCGGGCCGCCCGGATCGTCGAGGGCCGCGAGGTCCACGACGACGTCCGCGCGCTCGTCGTCCCCGGCAGCCAGCGCGTCCAGGAAGCCGCCGAGGAGGAAGGCCTGAAGGACGTCTTCGAGGACGCCGGCTTCGACTGGCGCAACGCCGGCTGTTCGATGTGTCTCGGGATGAACGAGGACCAGCTCGAGGGCGACGAGGCCTGCGCCTCCTCCTCGAACCGGAACTTCGTCGGCCGCCAGGGATCGAAGGACGGCCGCACCGTCCTGATGAACCCGCGGATGGTCGCCGCGGCGGCGATTACCGGGGAGGTCTCTGACGTGCGCGACCTGAAAGAGGTGAATCTGGCATGACCGGAGATGGTGCGGTCGACATTCCGGAGGTCAACTACGTGTCCGGCTCGGGCGTCCCGATTCGGGGCAACGATATCGACACGGACCAGATCATCCCGGCGCGGTTCATGAAGGTCGTCACCTTCGACGGGCTGGGCGAGTTCGCCTTCTTCGACCTGCGGTTCGACGAGAACGACGACCTCAAGGACCACCCGTTTAACGAGGAACGGTTCCAGGATTCGTCGGTAATGGTCGTCAACAGCAACTTCGGCTGCGGCTCCTCGCGCGAGCACGCGCCCCAGGCGCTGATGCGCTGGGGCATCGACGCGATCATCGGCGAGAGCTTCGCCGAGATTTTCGCGGGCAACTGTCTGGCGCTCGGCATTCCGACCGTGACGGCCGACAGCGAGACGATACGGGAACTCCAGGAGTGGGTCGACGAGAATCCCGACGGAGAGATCGATATCGACGTCGAAGCGGAGACCGTCACCTACGGCTCCGAGACGATCGACGTCACCGTCGACGACGCCCAGCGCAAGGCGCTCGTCGAGGGCGTCTGGGACACGACGGCGCTGATGAAGTCGAACACGAGCGCGGTTCGGCGAACGGCCGAGGAACTCCCGTACGTCGAGGACGCGGCGATCCCCGAAGCGGAGTAGCGCTTCCGGGTACGGTTTCGTCCCGTTTCGGTAGCTACAATCGTCGTTTCAGCTTGCGGAACGGCTTATCGGCGCGAACGCGATGGGCTAGGCATGCCTTCGGAACGACGGCGGTTTCTGGCACTGTGTGGGGCCTGCACCAGTAGCGCGCTCGCGGGCTGCTCGGCGCCGACGCGCTCGAGTCTGTGGGGGAGCAATTCCGGACGAGTGGACGACTGGCAGTACTCGCCCCCGGACGACGATGACGACTCCTGGCTCTTCGGTGGAACCGACGACGCGGCGACGGCGGAGGAGGCTGCCGACGGTGGCGAAAGCATCGGCCTCGCGGCGGGCGGCGCCGCGGACGTCGGGACGTTCCGGCGCAACGTCTCCGAGGGGTACTTGCCGATTCCCGAGAGCATGGCCTACGAAGGCCTGTTTCACGAGTACTACTTCGACACGGGCGGCGACGGCTCCTGCGAGTCGCTTTTTTGCCCGACGTACACGCCTGCGGTGACGCCGGATCCGTTCTCCGGTGACACCGAGCGGTACCTCTCGGTCGGCCTGGATTCCGGCCTCTCGCAGTCGGACTTCGAGCGGCCGGCGCTGAACCTCGTGATCGTGCTCGACATCTCGGGGTCGATGGGCGCGAGTTTCAGCGACTACTACTACGACCAGCACGGAAACGAGCGGGAAGCCGACGGCGGAACGTCGCGGCCGAAGATGGACGTCGCGAGGGACGCCCTGGTTTCGATGACCCACCACCTGCGTCCGGAGGATCGGTTCGGCGTCGTGCTCTTCGATCACGAGGCGTACCTGGCGAAGCCCCTCAGGAAGGTCGGCGAGACGGATATGGACGCGATTCGCGGACACATTCAGGAGAGCATCGAGCCGCGGGGCGGGACCGACATCTCGGCCGCGATGGAGTTGAGCGAGGAACTGATGGCGGAGTACGCGGAGGCCGACCGCGATGAGTACGAGAACCGGTCGATCATGCTGACCGACGCCCAGATCAACGTGGGTGAGACCGACGCCGACGAACTCCGGGGAAGTCTCGAGGAGAACGCCGAGAAGGACCACCACACGACGGTCGTCGGCGTCGGCGTGGATTTCAACGCGGATTTGATCGATCAGATTACCGGCGTCCGCGGCGCGAACTACTACAGCGTCTACTCGGAGGACGAGTTCGAGCGGCGCACGGACGACGAGTTCGAGTACATGGTGACGCCGCTCGTCTACGACCTCTCGCTGGAACTCGAGGCGGCGGGGTACGAGATCGGTCAGGTGTACGGCTCGACTGCGGCCGACGAAACGACGGGGGAACTCATGCGCGTCGACACGCTGTTCCCTTCCCCGCGGAGCGACGGCGAGGCGAAAGGCGGGGTCGTCCTCGTGCAGGTCGAGCGAACTGGCGACGCGGAAACGGAGGAGGAAGCGACGCTGAATCTCGAGGCGAGCTGGGAGACCCGATCGGGCGACCGTCGGTCCGCGACCGAGACCGTCTCGTTTCCGAGCGGCGACGACGAGCAGTACGGCACCGCCTCCGTCCGCAAGGCGGTCCTGCTCGCCCGCTACGCCGACCTGCTGAAGAACTGGGCCGTTTACGAACGCGACGCGGCGCTCGTCGACGCGAACGACGGGATCGATCGGCCGCCTGCAGACGATCAGTTCGGCGAGTGGGAGTTGCAGTCGGAGCCGTTGACGGCCTCCGAACCGTACGACGACCGGATCGGTCGCTTCCGCAACCACCTCGAGACGGAGACGTCGGCGATCGGCGACGAAACGCTCGAGCGGGAACGGGAACTGCTGGAGGCGATTCTCGAGGCGGAGTAACGCAGTGAGTAATTCGTTACATCTTACACTAACGTACCGAGAATCGGATACGGACAGTATATTGGCACAAATCGCTCGCATAGGTGCCTAAAGCGCCCCCTCTCCGTCTTCGCTGTTCTTCTCTACTGTTCTGATAGATAGTAACTTTATTTGCTTCAGGATACTATCTCGAATTAGATAATGTCTCTGGGGTTGTCTCGTCGGGGCCGGGCCTTCGCTCTTTTTCTGGCAGTCGTGCTGATCTGTTCGCTCCTCCCCGTGGCCGGGGTGGCTGCGGCAGTCTCCGACGAGTCGACCGTCGCCGCTCCCGGTGCGGTCGATTCGTCGGACCGGAACGCGCCGATAGAGAACGGTACCGACGGGGTCAACGGGACGGAACGGACACCGATCGATCCATCGCTCGACGACGCGAGCGGTGAGGTCGCTGTACTCGTACGGTTCGAGGACGACTCGAGTGATCCGATCGACGACCCGGCCGCCCGGCCGAAGGACGCGGGGACGTCCCACCGTCCCTTCCAGGAGTACGCGAACGCGACTGACGAGATCACGCTCGAGCGACAGTTCTGGATCACGAACGCCGCGCTCGTGACGGTCGATACCGATCGAGTGGCGCTCGCAGAACTCGCGAATATCGAGGCCGTGACCGCGATTCGCGCGGATAGCGAGATCACCGTCTCCACGGCTAACGGGGCACGGGGCGCGGGCGACGACGGCAATTCGTCGAACGGATCGTACGCGCCGGGACTCGAACAGAGCAACGTCCCGGCGGCCTGGGACACCTACCGCACGCGGGGCGAGGGCGCGTCGGTCGCCGTCCTCGACTCCGGCGTCGACGAGAGTCATCCGGATCTCGAGGTCGCGAAGTGGAACGACTTCGGCGACTCCCCCGCGGCGGAACCGACCGCGTACGACGACCACGGAACCCACGTCTCGGGGGTCGTCGCCGGCGGGAACGAGAGCGGAACGCAGATCGGCGTCGCACCAGATGCGGACCTCTACCACGGGGCCGTCATGACCGACTGTCGGCGGGACCGCTGCGTCGGATACGAGCGCCACATCCTCGCGGGGATCGAGTGGGCCGTCGAGGAGGAGGCCGACGTCATCGTGATGAGCCTCGGCTGGAACGGGTACAGTCCCGCCATGATCGACGCGATCGAGAACGCGAACGACGCCGGTACGGTCGTCGTCGCCTCGAGCGGCAATCGGGGCGAGGGGAACTCCACGTCGCCGGGAAACGTCTACGACGCGGTGAGCGTCGGCGCGGTAGACGAGTCGGGGTCGGTTCCCGACTTTTCGGGCGGCGAAACGATCGAGACGCGCGACGTCTGGGGGTCCGACGCACCGGACCGGTGGCCGGCGTCGTACACCGTTCCGACCGTGGTCGCGCCGGGAGTCGACGTCGAGAGCGCGATCCCCGGTGGTGGCTACGAGACGAAGCGCGGGACCAGCATGGCGGCCCCGTACGTCGGCGGCACGGCCGCGCTCGTTCAGTCGGCGACGGCGACGGGCCTCGGGCCCGATAAACTCGAGAGCGCGCTGATCGAGTCCGCGACCGTGCCGGACGACGGGCAGGGTGACGTCCGGTACGGACACGGCGTCGTCGACGCCGCGGCGGCGATCGACGCGGCCGGCGAGCACGCGACCCTCGAGGGGACGGTCTCGGATACGGTGACGGGCGATCCCCTCGCGAACGCCTCGGTCGTGAGCGCCGCGGCGGACGGCACCGAACGCGAGACGACGACCGAATCCGACGGGTCGTTCGAGTTCGTCGGACTCCGCGGTGACCGGGCATACGACGTTACCGTCGAACGCGACGGTTACGAATCGAAGACCGAGACGACGCGGGTCCCGGCGGACGAGACGACCAGAACCGACGTATCACTCGCCGGCGACGCGTCGATCGCAGTCACGCTCACCGACGCGCAGTTCGGAGACGACCTCGAGACGGCAACGGTCGTCGCGGACGGGACGCGCGGGACGTATTCGGCCGAGTACGTCGGCGACGGCACGTACCGGATCGAGCACGTTCCCGGGGTCGGCGAGTACTCCCTCCGCGCGGACGCGCCGGGCTACGTCGAGCGCGAACGGGTCGTCACGGCCGGCGCTCGGGACCGGCTCACGGAGTCGTTCGAGTTGCAGGGCGACGCGACGCTCGAGCTCAGCGTCGAAACCGAGGCGGGAGAACCAGTCGAGAACGCATCCGTCACGCTCGAGCGCTCGTCCGGATCCGCACTCGAACCGGACGAACGAACGGACGAGAACGGCACGCTTACGGCGGTCGTCGCCGGGACAGACGAATCCTATTCGATCGAGGTATCGGCTCCGGAGTTCGAGACGACCGTCGTCGAGTCCGGCGCGGTCGGTACCGGATCGACGGGAGCCATCACCGTCTCGCTCTCGGATACCCGCGGGTCGGTGTCGCATCTCGGCGCGCTGGCGGCGACGTTCGCGTTGGTCGCGGGCGGTGTCGCGCGTCTGGCTCGATCCTGACGCTCGTCGTCACGCGATTTTCGGATCCGACGGCCAGGCGCGGCCGTCGGGCAGTACTCGTGGTATTCGATACCCTCTTTTCCTCCGGGGAGCGAGGGTCTGGCATGACTCACGAGATCGCCGTCGTTCCCGGCGACGGAATCGGACGAGAGGTCACGCCCGCAGCGGTCGACGTATTGGACGCGCTCGAGATCGACTTCGAGTTCGTCGAGGCCGACGCCGGCGACGCGGTACAGGAAGAGACCGGCGAGGCGCTGCCACAGGAGACGTACGACCTCGCGGCGTCGGCCGACGCGACGCTGTTCGGTGCGGCCGGCGAGACCGCCGCGGACGTCATCCTCCCGCTTCGAGAGGCGGTCGATTCCTTCGTTAACGTTCGACCGGCGAAGGCGTACCCGGGTATCGACGCCGTCCGCCCCGAGACGGATCTGGTCTTCCTCCGAGAGAACACGGAGGGCGTCTACGCGGGCCACGAGGATCGCCTGACCGAGGACGTCGCGACGCTCACCCGCGTCGTCACCCAGTCGGCCTCGAGTCAACTCGCGGAGTTCGCCTGCGAGTACGTCTCCGAGAGCGATCACGACGGATTCACCATCGCACACAAGGCGAACGTCATGCGGGAGACGGACGGCGTTTTCCGCGATACGGTCGCGGCGGTCGCCGACGAGAACGGCGTCGAGGCCGACGAGGTGCTGATGGACGCCTTCGCAACTCGGGTGTGTCTCGATCCGACGCAGTTCGACGTCGTCGTCTGTCCGAATCTCGCGGGCGACGTCCTCTCGGACCTCGCGGCGGGACTCGTCGGCGGGCTCGGCCTGCTTCCCTCCGCGAACGTCGGCCCGGAGCGCGGGCTGTTCGAACCCGTCCACGGGACCGCACCCGACATCGCCGGCGAGGGGATCGCGAACCCGGCCGCAACGATCATCTCCGCCGCGATGTTGCTCGAGTACCTCGGCTACGACGAGGAATCCGACGCGGTTCACGAGGCAGTGGAGTCGACGCTCGAGGACGGCCCGCGAACGCCGGACCTCGGCGGCGACGCGAGCACCGAGGACGTGACGAACGCGATTATCGATCGCGTGTAAGCGGTATCCTCACGTTGCGATCGTTCTGAGTTCGTTTTTGATCGTTCTGAGACGGCTGCATACTAGTAAACTACTCACGAGAGTAATACGAAAACGGACGAAAAACGGATCAGATAGCTGAAATTCTATCTTCGAATTCCCGGTCACGGTCGGCGGCCGCGAACGAGGCCGTAATAAATACGCATCAAACAATCGGAAACAATCATAAAATCGAGATAAACAAATAAGAACATGCAGAACACAGTCCGTAATGAAGGCTCCCCTCGAACATCATGTTACCCGAACAGCGAAAACGAAAAGTCGTGGAACACGTCTCGGAACGGGACGGGTGCTCCGTCGAGGAGTTAGCCGACGAACTCGACGTATCGAAAGCGACGATTCGGCGAGATCTTTCCGAACTCGAGGACGAACAGCTAGTCGATCGATCCCACGGCGGTGCCGTTCCCGCGACGGCCGTCGGGCGCGAACAGACGTACATCCAAAAGGAAGTCCAGAATCTGGAGGCGAAGGTGAGTATTGGCTCTCGAGCCGCCAGAGAGATCCACGACGGACAGGTCGTCTTCTTCGACTCGGGAACGACGACGATACAGGTCGCGAGGCAGGTGCCGTCGGACACCTCGTTCATTCCGGTAACGAATTCGCCGCTGCTGGCGCTCGAACTCGGCAAGAACGCGAACGACGTGAAACTCACCGGCGGGACGCTTCGCCACCGGACTCGAGCGCTCGTCGGCCCGAGCGCGGAGTCGTTCATGGAGCGGACGAACTTCGATCTACTCTTTCTGGGAACGAACGGAATCGACGACGGCGCGCTGACGACGCCCAACGAAGACGAGGCGCGAATGAAACAGCTCATGGTCGAGAACGCCGAGCGCGTCGTTCTGGTCGGCGATCAGACGAAGTTCGGCGACCGAAGCTTCGTCCAGTTCGCCTCGCTCGAGGACGTCGACGTGCTGGTGACAGACGCCGAACCGACCGGCGAACTGGCCGAGGCGTGCGAGGCGGCGGACCTAACCGTCGGCGTGGAGGAACCGGATGATCGCTAGCGTGACGCTCAACCCGGCCGTCGATTACACGGTGGAACTCTCCGAGTCGCTCGCGGCGGGAACGGTCGCCAGAGCGACCGACCACCGGTACGACGCGGGCGGCAAGGGAATCAACGTCTCGAAGTACCTCGTCGGCCTTGACGTCGAAACAGTCGCGACTGGCGTCGCCGGCGGCTTTCTCGGGCAGTATCTTCTCGAGCAGCTCTCGGCCCAGGGAATCGCCGCCGACTTCGTCGAGATCGACGGCGAGACGCGACTCAACACGACGGTTCTCGAGCCGACTGAGGAGTACAAGATCAACCAGAACGGTCCTCACGTACCCGCGATCGCGGTCGAGGATCTCGTCGATCGACTGCGCGAGTACGGTCCGGAGCGGGTGGTCGTTGCGGGGAGTTTACCGCCGGGATGTAACCCGGAGACGATCGACTTGCTCGCCGAGGCCGGTCCCTGGGAGACGGTCGTCGACGTCGACGGCGCGACGCTGTCGGCCCTCGATGCCGAGTACGCTCTCTGTAAACCGAACGTCGACGAACTCGCAGCGGCGACGGACCGTCGGATCGACGACGTGCAGTCGGCGCTGGGGGCAGCGAGGGAGCTTCGAGCGGACGGGTTCGACAGCGTCGTCGCCTCACTCGGCGGCGAGGGAGCGGTGATGGCGACGCCCGAGCAGTCGTTGCACGCGCCCGCTCGAGAGATCGAGGTCGTGGACACCGTCGGAGCGGGTGACGCCCTGCTGGCCGGCGTCCTCGCCTCGCGCCTGCGCGGCGACTCCGATGCTGAAGCGCTCAGCCAGGGGATCGCCGTCGCATCTCGGGTCGTTTCGGTCTCGGGAACTCGTGCGCCGTCACTCGCCGGCATTCGAGACGATCGAGAGTCGATCGCCGTCTCGGCATACTAGCATCGTTTCCGGCTCAGCCGACGAGTTTCCGTCACAGAATAACGTACAGGAATTACGATACGAAACAAACATATTCGAAAGCACTTTTGCATTCGGGTCTGATGGATAGTGCCAGGGACGAGACTAATGAAAGACGATGTAGAACGCCAACTGCGTACGTACCTGATATCGGTAAAAGAGGATCTGATGACCGGCGTGTCGTTCATGATCCCCTTCGTGACGATCGGCGGGATTTTCCTCGCGATGGCCTTTATGATCGCGGAGCTCCCGTTCACCGCAGGAGATACGGAGACGGTGTTCGAGGAGACCGGATCGCTCGCGTGGTACATGGCCGAAATCGGCGTGCTCGGCCTCACGATGATGATCCCCATACTCGGGGGATACATCGCCTACGCGATCGCGGATAAACCCGGACTCGCACCCGGATTCATCCTCTCGTGGGCGATCCAGCAGGAGCAGATCATCGAAGCGGCCGGTCTCGTCATCGGTTTCGAGGCCGACGGCGCAGTCGCGGGCTTTCTCGGCGCGATCGTCGCCGGGCTGCTCGCCGGGTACGCCGCACGCTGGATGAAGGGGTGGCCGGTGCCGTCGGCCGTCAAACCGATGATGCCGATTCTCGTGATCCCCGTCTTCACGACGCTGTTTCTCGCGCCCGTCGTCATCCTCGGACTCGGCGTTCCGATCGCTATCATCGACGACGCGCTGACGACGATGCTCCGCGGAATGGAGGGGACGAACGCCGTCCTGCTCGGGGCGATCCTCGGCGGGATGATGGCGATCGATATGGGCGGCCCGATCAACAAGGTAGCGTACGTCTTCGGGACCGTGCTCGTCGCGGACCAGATCTTCGCTCCGATGGCCGCTGTGATGATCGCGGGTATGGTTCCGCCGCTCGGACTCGCGCTTTCGAACTTTATCGCCCCGCAAAAGTACTCCGCGGAGATGTACGAGAACGCGAAAGCCGCCGTCCCGCTCGGCCTTTCGTTCATTACCGAAGGCGCGATTCCCTACGCCGCCGCCGACCCGCTTCGAGTCATTCCGTCGGCCATCCTCGGGAGCGCGACGGCCGGCGCAACCGCGCTCTGGCTGGGCGTGACGATGCCCGCACCCCACGGCGGGATCTTCGTCGTTCTCCTCTCGAACAGCATGCTGCTGTTCCTCGGCTGCCTGTTCCTCGGAACGGTAGTCACGGCCACGGTTGTGACGCTTCTCAAGCCCGACTACCACGAGCGAGTTGCCGGAGCGAAGCCCGCACAGGCAAGTGATTAATTCCCTCACGACCTTCGACCACCTACAATGACTACGACTCAACCCGATATCGAGACCGTACTGACACGCGAACTCATCGTGCTCGAGGAGCCTCCGGCAGAGAAAGAGGCCTGTATCGAGTTCCTGCTCGATCGAGCCGTCGAGACTGAACGCGTCTCCGACCGCGACGCCGCCCTCGAAGCCCTTCTCGCGCGCGAGGAGGAGGCGACGACCGGCGTCGGCAAGGGAATCGGCATTCCGCACGCGAAGAGCGGTGCAGTCTCTCGGCCGACGATCGTTTTCGCTCGCTCCGACGAGGGGATCGACTTCGATGCGATGGACGAAAAGCCCGCGACGCTGCTGTTCATGCTGCTCGTCCCCGAGGAAGGCGGCGAGGAACACCTCTCGCTGCTCAGTTCGCTTTCGCGGGCGCTGATGCACGACGACGTTCGCGAGCGGCTCCACGAGGCCGACTCGAAGGCCGCGATCGAGGAGACGATCACGGAGGCGATCGCATGATGGAGCGAACGGTAACCGTCGTTCCCGAGGACGGCCTTCACGCGCGACCCGCCGCGAAGTTCGTCGAAACCGCGAACGAGTACGAGGCCGACGTCCGGGTCGCTCCGACCGACGGCGACCCGGTCGACGCGGCGAGCATGCTCGCGGTCACCAGCCTGGGCGTCGGGAGCGGCGACGACGTCACGATCGTCGCCGAAGGCGAGGACGCTGCGGCCGCGCTCGACGCTCTCGAGAAAGTCCTCTCGACGCCCGAATCGGAAGCCTGAGCCCATGAGTACGAACGAAAACGCAACGCAAACGTACGACGGAACCGGCGTCACCCCGCTCGCCGGCGTCGGCACCGCCGTCTGGTACGAGCCCGGCAGCGGAACCGAACTCGAGGAGCCGCCCGACCCGACCGAGGTCGATCCGGCGACCGAACGCGACCGGTTCGACGAGGCGCGCGACCGCGCCCGCGAGGAACTCGAGCGCGAGCGCGAGCAGACGGCCGACCGCGTCGGCGAGGACGAGGCGGCCGTCTTCGACGCCCACAAACAGTTTCTCGACGATCCCCAGATCACCGACGGCGTTGAAGACGCCATCGACGGTGGGCTTCCCGCCGAACACGCGGTCCGGCGGGCGTTCGAAGGGCCGATCGAGCAGTTCGCCGGCATGGACGGGCGGATGGCCGAGCGGGCCGACGACCTCCGGGACGTCCGCGACCGGCTGATTCGAGTGCTGACCGGCGGCGACCGCGTCGATCTCGCGGCGCTGCCCTCCGGCAGCGTGTTGCTCGCCGAACGGCTCACGCCGAGCGATACCGCACAGCTGGATCCCGATCGCGTGGCCGGCTTCGCGACTGCGGAGGGAGGACGAACCTCCCACGCGGCGATCTTCGCCCGCTCGCTCGGAATTCCGGCCGTCGTCGGCGTCGGATCCGAACTCACGGCGATCGAGGGTGACGCCGACGTCCTCGTCGAGGGCGAGGACGGGACCGTGATCGTCGATCCGACGCCGGACCAGCGCGAGCGTGCGGCCGTCGAACGCGACGTCGAGATCCGGGACGAATCGGTACGGACGGCCGACGGGGAGGCGGTCGAGGTCGCCGCCAACGTCGGAACGCTCGCGGAACTCGAGGGCGCGGTCCGACAGGGTGCGGACGGGATCGGTCTCTTCCGGACCGAGTTCCTCTTTCTCGACCGAGAGGGGCCGCCGGACGAGGAGGAGCAACTCGAGGTCTACGCGGAGGCGCTCGACGCCTTCCCCGAGGGTCGCGTCGTCGTCCGAACCCTCGACGTCGGCGGTGACAAGCCGATCCCCTACCTCGAGCAGCCCGACGCCGAGAATCCGTTCCTCGGCGAGCGCGGGGTTCGCCGATCGCTCGGTCCGGACGCGGATCTCTTCGAGGCCCAGCTCCGGGCCTTGCTCCGTGCGGCCGCGGACGGCGACGGTCGGCTCTCGGTGATGTTCCCGATGGTCGCGACGGTACCGGAACTCGAGACGGCCCTCGGGACGGTCGAATCGGTCGCCACGGACCTCGAGTCGGAGGGGCTCGAGTACGCGATGCCGGAACTCGGTGTGATGATCGAGACGCCGAGTGCGGTATTTCTCGCCAGCGAACTCGCCGAACGCGTCGACTTCCTCAGTATCGGGACGAACGACCTCACCCAGTACGTGATGGCCGCCTCGCGGGAGGACGACCGCGTCGCGGAGCTACACGATCCGCTCGAGCCCGCCGTCCTCCGGGCGATCGCTCGCACCGTCGAGGCCGGCCACGCGGGCGACGCCTGGGTCGGTATGTGCGGCGAGATGGCCGGCGACCCCGATCTGACGGAACTGCTCGTCGGATTCGGCCTCGACGAACTCAGCATGAGCGCCGTCACGATTCCCGCGGTAAAAGCGACTATCACCGAAACCGAGACGACGGATGCGGAGGAGCTTGCCAGCCGGGCGACCGAAGCGAGCACGAAAGATGCAGTTCAGAACCACATCAACCGAGACTAACACATGAAATTCGTCGCAGTCACATCCTGTCCGACAGGTATCGCACACAGCCAGATGGCGGCCGAGAACTTAGAGCAGGTCGCGGAGGCGAACGGTCACGAGATCGACGTCGAGGTGCAAGGCGCCATGGGCCAGGAGAACGAACTCTCGAGCGAGGACATCGAGGCCGCCGACGCGGTGATCATCGCCGCGGACACCTCGGTCAGCCAGGACCGATTCGGCGGCAAACCGCTCGTCAACGGAACGGTAAAGGACGCGGTCAACGACGCCGAAGGGCTCCTCGACGAGGCGATCGAGACGGCCGGTGGCGACGCCGACGCTTCGGCTGCCGACGACGACGCGACGGCGCCCGATCGGGCTGGTCCCGGTTCCGAGGGCGGCGTCGCTGCCGAAGCGGACGACTCGAGCGAGGCCGTAAAGCGGGGCGGCGATCCGTCGAAAGGGCTGTTTGCCCGACTCAAACGACTCCTCTCTTGAACCACGGGCAGCGGCGCTGTAGTTGATTTGGCGACTTCCGTTCGATTCGAGAGAAATCGAGAGCGCGCTACTCGCTCGTCTCGAGCACTGCTTCAACCCGGTCGATCGGCTCCGTCGAGCCGACGAAGACCGGCACTCGCTCGTGTAGCGCGGCCGGTTCTCGCTCGAGTATGCGTCCACTGCCGTCGATCGCCCGGCCGCCGGCGGCTTCGATGACGTGCGCGATCGGGTTGGCCTCGTACTGAAGACGCAAGACGCCGTTCGGACGGCGCTCCGTTTCCGGATAGCAGAGGACGCCGCCGTGCTCGAGGACGGCGCCGACGTCGGCGACGGCTGCGCCGCAGTACCGGAGTCGTCGCTCGTCGCGGAACTCGTCGAGGAGTCCGAGAAGCGCAGGCGGAAGATCACCTCGACGGCCGGAAAATCCGCAGATGCTGTCTTCTTTTACGTCCTCCGTACTTCCGGCGTCGCTCGAGAGCGACAGCGAACAGGGATCGATCCGCTCGCCGTCTTCGAGACGGTACTGGACGACGTCACCGTCGGTCGCGACCGTCATCGTGATACACGGCCCGAAGACGACGATCACGCTTGCGACGAGGTCGGTTCCCCGCGCCGGAAGCGCGGCGTCGTAAACGCCGCAGACCGTTCCGATCGGCAGATTCGAGGCGAGGTTGCTGGAGCCGTCGAGGGGGTCGATCGCGACGCCGTAACCGCTCCCGCAGTCGAGGACGTCGGCGCGCTCTTCGCTCGCGTACGCGCCCACGGCCTCGAGCGGTTCGAGCGCGCCCCGAAACCGGTCGTCGAGCCACCGGTCGGCCGCCAACTGGCCGTCACCGGTCGGGTTTCGCTCGTCGCCGGCGGCAGCCTCGGGTTCCCGGCGCAGGTCCGACAGCGCGGCGGGAACGTCCGACGCGACGTCGGCGATCGCATCCAGGATCCGTTCGGTGCCGACACCGTTCATAGCGCGCCGTCAGCCGAGGCGCCCTCGAACACGACCCGTTCCAGGGCGTCGAGGATCCGTTCGGGGTCGTCGCGTTGCCAGACGTTGCGGCCGACGGCGAGCCCGCCCGCACCCGCGTCCATCGCGGCTTCGACCAGCGAGAGGAACTCGTAGTCGCTGGTCTTCGAGCCGCCGCTGAGGACGACGCGGACGTCGCCGGCAGCATCGACGGCGCGGGCCAGCGCCTCCCGGCTGCGCGGGTACTTCACCTTCGCGATATCGGCGCCGAGCTCGAGTCCGATTCGAGCGGCGTAGGCGATGACGTCGGGGCTGCGGTGCTCCTTGATCGCCTGGCCGCGCGGATACGACCACATTGCGACCGGGAGGCCGTGCTCGCGAGCCCGCTCCTGAACTGCGCGGAACTCCTCGACCATCTCCGGCTCGCGGTTCGTGCCGGGGTAGACGGTGTACCCGATCGCGTCCGCGCCGACCTCGACGGCGTTTTCGACCGACCAGGTCCGGGGCGAGTAGGGCTCGCCCTCCCAGAGGCTCGAGGTTCCGTTACACTTCGCGAGCAGCGAAACGTCGTCCTCGTAGGACGGGTAATAGGTCTCGGCGAGCCCCTTCTGGACGGCGAGCGCCGTGACGGCGTCGTGGGTTGCCATCTCGAAGACGGTCTCGGGATCGAGGCGGTCCTCCACGCCGGCAAATGCCGCTGGACCGTGCTCGAGGCCGTGATCGTGTGCGAGAATGAGCGATTTTCCGTTTCGGCTGATCGGAGCGTCGTTGAACGGCTTCATGTGTGAAACATTCCGGTATCGTGCTTAATTACTTTCGAACACTTTTGTTTCTGATTGAATTGGTCGATATTTTCGACCAGAACGGACACTGTTCACGGAGCTCTACCGAAACGCGCTGCGCGAGGGATCAGTTAGCGGAGATACCGCGACAGTCCGCCGTATCCGTCCCGATTCGTACGCGCGACGAGCGGTCCCGGTACGAAAGCAGGCGGCTCGAACCGGCTCACAGGCGTCCGTTGGCGCGGACAGCGCGTTCGAAAAAACCGTCGTACCGACCAGTCACGCGCACCGACTCGAGGTAACCGAGAGCGGTGTCGGGCCTCGAGTCGGTTTCGGCGAACGAGCGACGCGCTTCGAGGTTACCCTTCCTGGACCTCGAGCGTCCACTCCCCGTCGGCCTCGATGTTGATCCAGACGGTTCCGTTCGCCGCGTAGGATCTCGAGTTATCGAACGAGCCGGTCTGGTTGACGATCGACTCTCTGCTGCCGTCCGCGCCGTGGCCGTCGACGATGAAGTCACCGTCGCCGTCGTGTGTCAGAGAGAGGCTGACGTCGTCTTCCGTCCAGATCGGGCCGACGAACGACGAGCCAGTTCCGGAGCGCTCGATCGGCAGTTCGTTGAGGTTGTCGCCGTGAATCTCCGGCTGGGAGAGCGCGAGCGACCAGGTGTCGTCGGCCTCGATCTCGAGCTGATAGGCTCCCTCGTCGACGATCGCGATCGACTCGCCGGCGGTGTTTCCGGCGGTAGTCACGAAGGTGTCACCGTCGCTACCGGCCAGTTCGACGGTGAAATCGCCATCACCGTCGTGAGAAAAGCTCGCGGTGGCGACCCCCTCGTCGAGCGAGAACGTCGACGTGGTCCCCGATCCGGATCCGTTGAAATCGTACGTCCGCCCGGCCTCGAAGATGGTTCCGTCCGGTCGGTTCGCGCTCACGTCTTCGTCGTCGTTGTCGCGCTCGTACGTCCCGTCGACCAGATCGGAGGGCGTGATCACGTCGAGACCCCGGTGTTCGATGTGATTGAGCAGGTGTTCGAAGTCGTCGAGGGTCATCCGGTTCCCCTCGACCTCGTCCTCGTCGACGATCCGCGGCAGGCGAAGGACGGTAAGCTGGTTGTACTGGTCGGCGAGGTTGATGTGACGGCGAACGCCGCCGTGGAGGTCCGGACCCCAGATGTGAGAGATCATGTGTCTCCCCGTCGGCGGCATGGTGCTCGTACAGGCTCCGAACAGGAACGCCGACTCGTGGACGTCTCTGACGATCTCGTGGGTTGTCTGGTCCATTCGGTCGTCGGGAACGTACAGGTGGCGCGCTCCGTTTTCGAAGCCCTGGTTCTCCAGTTGCCCCTGGTAGTGTTCGAGAATCTGGCGCTGTCGATCCTCGGGCAAGTCGGACAGGGGGCTGCTCGTCGGCGGGTGCGAACAGATGTCCCAGCCGCGATCTTGTAGATCCTGGAGTTCGTTGACGCCCATTCGTCCGCCGGCACCGATCGCCTCGGGGTTGACCGCAACCGCGGCCGTCCACCCGCGCTCCTCGAGCATCTCGGCCCCGATCTCGTACTGCGAGTCGAAGCCGCCGAAGAACGAGAGGATGACCTTTCCGTTGTCGACGGATTCGGTTCGGCGAAGGTCGTCGACGTACATCTTGACCGGTCTGTCGCCGTTAGTCGCGAGGATGTTGATCGCGCTGACTTCCGACAGATCCGGCTCGTCCGCCGGCTTGTGTTCGTACCCGCAGTCGAGTCGGAGCCAGCCGGTGTACTCGTCGGGGACGACGCGGACCGTGGTAAGACGTCGACTCCGGCCGGGCGCGATGAACTCGACGTAGATCCGGTTTGCGGACTCGGGTTTGACTGCGACGGAGACGTCAGACTCGGTAAGATCGAGATTGTCCGAGAAGTACACGCTCAGGCCGGCTTCGCCGCCGTCTTCGTTCTCGACGACTGCGGCCTGTGAGCCCCGCCGCGCCTCGTCGGGTGCCGGCGAGACGTCGCCGGACCGCTGGTACAGGTCGCCCTCGAAGTCCTCGAGCAGTTCGCCGTCGTCGATCGCGGGCCACTGTACTCCCTCAGTGCTCGTCTCGTCGCCGCCGTTCTCCGACTCGTTGCCGTCGTCCCCGGAGTCGTCACCTCCCTCTCCCTCGGACTCGCCGTCGGAGAGGAAGTCCAGGCAGCCGGCGACCGTCGCCGACGTTGCGCCGAGCGCGGCTAACATTCGCCGTCTGGAAGATCCGCGATTAGCGTCGTTTCCGTTATCCATGTCGCTCGTCGTAACCGTGCCAGCCTGCGTACTTGTTAATAGAGTTGTTAAACCGGTATTGTGCGGCAAAATGGTTCTCGAGCCGGTCTCCGAACCGGGTTTTATGCCGTTGCTAAGCGACAACTCATCTATCTCCGAGGTTCGACGACGCTCCGATTTTCGCTGCGACGCCGAGTACGTGTAGTCTCAGACGGCGCCGAGGGTGTCCCTCTCAAACGACATCGAGTGTCTCTCTGTCCGCCCCGCCGAGTTCGACCAGTGCGTCGGCCTCGAGGAGGTGACACTCGCCGGGGATCACGAGCAGGTGGAGCGGGTCGCCGAACGACCGCTCGACGAGATCGGACATCGTGCCGGCCGCGACGAGCGGGTCGGGACTGCCGGCGCGGGCGACGACGACGCCGACGAGGTCGGGATAGGCCTCCGCGAGGAGTTCGGCACCGACGTCGGCGGTCATGTACTCGTCGCGATCCGCTTTGATGTCGAGGTAGACGACCGTGTGCAGGCCGTCCGCGCGGTTGTCGTCGATCGTCTCCGTCACGCTCGCCGGGAGTCCCTCCGCCCCGTGAGCGTAGGGGAACGGCAGCGTCGTCGCCTTGCCGAACCGGTAGTTCTGGAGCCCGGTCAGCGCGCTGGCGGCCGTCTGTGCCGTCACGCCGTGGATCACCCGCGTCTCGATGCCGCGGTCGTGTGCGCGCAGCCGGAGATCGACGTGGGTCGTCGAAATCATCGTGTCTCCAGCGGTCAGGAACGCCACGTCCTCCCGCTCGGCGGTCTCGAGGATGTCGTCCGGGTGTTGCTCGACGCCGGCCCGGTCCCTGACTTCGATCGTCACGTCGTGGGTAGACTCGAGTTCCTCGACGGTCGTTCCGAGCAGTTTGCTGGTGTAGAACTCGGCGTAAGCGCGGTCGGCCGCGCGGAGCGCCTCCCGCCCTTCGACGGTAATCGATCGCTCGTCGTAGAGGCCGAGGCCGATGAACGTAAGCATGGCCGCCGATAGCGGGAGCGGCCGCTATAACCTTTCGAGTCGACGTCTCGTCGCTCGGCTCCGGTGACAGGAACTATGTGATACCAGTTACTGATACAGCACGAAGAGCTACGAGGGACGGGATAATGGAGCCGACATCCGAGAGCAGAGACGAGATACTCGAGGCGCTGTTCGAGCAGCCGCGCACGAAACCGGATCTCGTCGCCGCCTCGTCGGTCTCTCGATCGACGGTCGACCGCCGACTCGCCGAGCTAACGAACGAAGGCTACGTCGAACCCGTCGACTCTCGCTATCGACTCACCGAGATCGGACGCCTCGCACTGCAGGAACGGCGAGCCTATCGGTCGCACATGGAAACGCTCGAGGCGGCGGCGCCGGTACTCGAGGCGGTCGAACCGGGCTCGGTCGACGCGGCGTTTCTCCGCGGCGCGACCGTCGAAACGCCGGAGCCGTGCGCTCCGTGGAAGGTCTTCGAGGCGAGCCGCGGCATCCTCAACGCCGCGGACTCGCTGTTCGGGACCGGGCCGACCGTGGTCCCCACGATCCTCGACGATCTGCAGGACGCGGTCGAACACGGCGGACTGACGTGCGAGTTCGTCCTCGACGAGGAACTGTACGAGTCGTTCGACGACCGAGAACGGGAACTGGTTCGAGAGATCGTCGAAGCCGGCGACGGCCGACTGCTGCTGACGTCGCTCTCGGATTCCTACGCGATCTGGATCGCCGAGGGTGACGAGGAAACGCACGCGGGATTAACCGTGTACGACGCCGGCGGTCCGTGCGGCGTCATTTTCAACGACGATCCCGGCGCCGTGGCCTGGGCGCGCGAGCAGTACCACGAACGCCGCGCATCGGCCGACGTCGTGTCGGAGCGGCGCTGATCGACGAGGCCGGATCCGACGGCTCGAAGCGTCAGCGTTAGGACCCGGTAGCGGCGACTATCGGTATGGAGGTGCCGTGTGTCCGCGTCGAGCGCGAGGCAGGCGAAGCGACTCGATCAGCCCTCGCCGAGGCGGACCTGATCCACGACGACTACGAGATTACCGTCGAGGACGGCTGGCTCTACGTTCCGGTCACCGACCCCGACGCGGTCTCGAGCGAGTACGCGGTCGTTCACCGCGCCGTCACCGAGCGCGAAACGCAGACGACCCCCGCGGATCTGCTCGAGTTCGAGCCGTCCTACGAACGACTCGGCGAGGCCGCGCTCATAGACGAGGACGACGACGAGCGTGCGCGAGCGATCGCCGACGCGATCCTCGAGTCCGATCTCCCGGTGGAGACGGTACTGAACAAGGAGTCGAAAGTGAAAGGCGAGACGCGGGTGCGCGACTGGGACCGCCTCGCGGGCGAGGACACCGAAGTCGTCCACCGCGAGTACGGCTGCGAGTTCGTGCTCGATCTCGCGGAAGTCTACTTCTCGCCGCGACTCGCGACCGAGCGCCACCGCGTCGCCGAACGGGTTACGTCCGGCGAGCGGGCGTTCGACATGTTCGCCGGCGTCGGCCCGTTCGTGATTCCGTTCGCGAAACGCGGCGCTGACTGCGTCGGCGTCGACGTCAACGAGACGGCGATCGACTACCTGCGCGAGAACGCACGGCGGAACGACGTCGAAGATCGCATCACCGCGATCTGTGCCGACGTGCGGGAGGTCGTACCCGAGTACGAGGACTGGGCCGACCGCCTCGTGATGAACCTCCCGCACAGCGCCGACGCGTTCCTCGAGTCCGCGGTCACGGTCGCGGGCGACGACTGCGCGCTCCACTACTACGACATCCAGCACGAGGACGATCCGTTCGGTCCCGGAGAACGAGCGATCCGCGAGGCCGCCGAACCCGAATACGACGTCACCGTCGAGACGCGTCACACGGTTCGATCGTACGCGCCGCACGAGTTGAACGTCTGTCTGGACGTTCGACTCGAGCGCTAACCCCCACCACGAAACACCGTCACACCACCGCGACGATTCGCAATCCTTATGCCGGCTATCGCTCCTATCATTAAACGCGTTCAGCGCCGGTGTTGAGGCGACGGCCGTCGCCGATGCACGGGACGCGAGCAAAGCGAGCGTGCCGGTGTAGCTCAGACTGGCAGAGCGAATCCTTCGTAAGGATTAGGTCGAGGGTTCAAATCCCTCCACCGGCTTATTTTGCTGCGAACAACTCCGTGAGCAGCAAATACGTTATGGAGGGATTTGAACTACGGAACGAGGGAGCGAAGCGACCGAAGTTCAGGCGGTTCGCAATCCCTCCACCGGCTTCAGTTCAAAACTGCTATCTGCGGGACGCGATACGTTCGTCGATTCCGCTTCTTACAGCAACTCGGATCTCTAATACCGACCGGAACGGTTTACACACCGATCGCACGACGGCTGTGCGATCGGGAGTGCACTGACTGTCAGCGGCTACTATAGCGTTCGACGTCCCCGGCGATTCTGTCGCAAACGCTACAGTCGGTGTGGCTCGAGTTGACTTCTAACGACCAGCACGATCGCTGTTCTACTGTTACGTAAAATATATAACAAGAATCATATGCACCGGAGACTGAGCTACTGCTACCGGGGAGTGTCCTGTGACCTTCCGTCGATGCTCCCTGGGCTCCATTACAGTTCCGCTCCTTGCTTCCCGGAGAACTGCTGTCCGTTCTCGGAGATCGACGGTCCGAGTAACCGGATAATTGTGGTAACTCGCCTGAACGGTTCCTCATTCGAGGACCCGACCCCGGCGTTCACTATGCCTCGAGCCTCCCCGAGTGCCCGAAAGAAGTAGCCGTGGTACGGCACCGGGCGATCCGCCCGAGCGAACGGGCAGAGGATCCACCCGTACAGCTTTCGCATCCCACCACCCCGGCTGCACTCCACACCGATTCCGTTCTCTTTCTCGCGTCGATCAGTACCGCGAGCCGCGGTGCGTTCCGAGAGGGGTCGACGTAATCTCGAGCAAGCTGCAGGTGTCGTGTTCGATCACTCGTACCCCGCAGTAGCCGCGGGAGATGGGACTACGGTCGTTCGGTACGCCGGCACCAGAGACTCCGCTCTGGTCGTGTGGGTCCGGAGGTGGTTATGAAGAGTTGGGAGCTCGGTACTCCGCATCTCGTTGCATCGAAGTACTGCCGATTAGTTTTAGCCCCAAAACAAATTGGGTGGGCGACCGACGGATCCCGCTTAGTCGACTACCGTATCGCCGAGCGAAAGTGCATATAGGTCGTCCAGAGCGATTACAGGCCGCCGTACGCCGAAGTCAGATCAATGAGATGTGGGAACTCGGCGACCCGGAACCCGGCCTCCATCACAGAAACGCGGTCAGTAACAAGACGATCGAGAGCCCGAGCGCGGGCAGGTCGCGCCGCGAGAACGACAGCGGCGGGAGGGTCGGGTTCCACGAGAAGCAGCGAGCCTGGAGCGCGAGCGAGAGCCGGTCGGCCCGGTCGAACGTCCGCGAGAGACCGAGCAGGCCGAGCGTCGTGAGGCGATCGACGACCCCCCGTTCGGTTCCGAGCCGCGCGGCCATCGCGTCGCGGATGGTCCGCACATCCGCCTGGAGCACGGGAAGGAATCGGAAGACGAGCGCGACGCCAGTGCCGAGCAACTGACCGGGTTTGCCGGGAACCGTCCGCTGGATCGCGGCTCGAGAGTGACGGACCGGGGTCGTCCGGACGTAGGCCGCGCTGACGAGCAGGATGAGCAAGACCCGATAGCTCGCCAGCGCGGTGGTGAGACCGGCATCGAGGTCGATCCACGGCGATCCCAGCGTCGCCGCCGCGACGATCGGACCGAGCGCGAGGATGACCAGCGCGAACCGGTAGGCGGAGAGCGTCCTGCGCAGTCGGACTCGAGCGGCGACCAGCACGAACGCGGTCAGCCCGGAGAGGGCGACCAGGGCGCGCGGCGTCGTGTGCGCGAGCGCGGTCGCGGCGAAGCCGATCTGGACCGCGAGTTTGGCCCGCGGATCGAGTCGGTGGACGATCGTGTCGTCGGGTTCGTAGGTCAGCATCGGCTCACCGAACCGGTCTCCGGTCTCGAGGAACGCGAACCTCGAGGGGTTCGAGTCGTTCGACGGCCGTCTCGGGCGGTTCGTCGACGACGACCCGTCCGTCGGCCATCGCGACGACGCGGTCCGCGAGTCCGAGCACGTCTCGGAGGTCGTGGGTCGCGATCAGGATCCCCGTGCCGTCGGCGGCGAGCGCCTCGAGTCGCGAGAGCACCGACTTGCGGGCCGGCTCGTCGAGACCGGTGAACGGTTCGTCGAGTACGAGGTGGGTCGGCTCCATCGCGAGCGCGCCGGCGATGGCCACGCGGGACTGCTCGCCGCCCGAGAGCTGGTCGATCCGCTCGTCCCCGCGTCCCGCCAGGTTCACCCCGTCGAGCGCGTTCTCGACGCGGCGGTTGATATCGTCGCGCTCGAGGCCGAGGTTCTCCGGACCGAAGGCGACGTCTGCGCCGACGGTCGCGGCGACGAACTGGTCGCGGGGGTGCTGGAAGACCATGCCGACGCTCGTGCGCGCGCCGATCAGGTCGTCCTCGACGCCGGTGCCGTCGACGAGGACCGTCCCTTCGTCCGGGGTTAGCAGGCCGTTGCAGTGACGTAGCAACGTCGTCTTTCCGCTCCCGTTGGCGCCCGCGAGAACGACGAACTCGCCGTCTGGAATCGAGAGGGAGACGTCCTCGAGCACTCCCACGTCGTCGAAGTCGAACGAAACTGAACGAAATTCGATCACGGCTCTCGATCTACGACCGGATCGGCTCGATTCGTCCGCTCTCGACGATCACGACCGCGGCGGCGATCTTCAGGATCTCGCCGGGGATGAACGGGAGCGCGCCGATCGTGATTGCTTCCCAGAGTTCCAACTCGAGAAGCCAGGCCATGTAGCCGACGCCCATCGCGTAGATGAGCAGGGTTGCGATCACGAGCGTGGTGACGATGACCGGGATCGGAACGTCGGCCGGATCCCGGAGATCGGTACCGCGATGGGCGATCAGGCCGATCAGCAGCGCGGCCAGCGGATACGACCAGAGGTAGCCCCCGGTGTGACCGAACAGGATACCGAGTCCGGCTTCCCATCCGGCGAATACGGGAATCCCGATAGCGCCCGCGGTGAGATACAGTAACATCGAGACGGGACCCCACACGGGACCCAACAGGAGCCCGGCGAGGAAGACGAACAACACCTGCAGGGTGATTGGAGCCGGGGACAGCGGAATCGGTATCGCAACGGGTGCTACTGCCCCGAGAAGGGCCGCGAGCAGGGCCGCTCGAGCGAACGCGTGGACGGCGTCACCTTCGATTAGGTCGACGTCGCTCCGTTCTGTTTCCATACGCTACCACGTCTGTAAACCAAGATCAAGACTTCGGTTTACCGAGTCGGTCGCGCGCCGACAGAAATCCGAGTGTGACGGGGTATACGTCGCCATAACGGATACGTTCGTCGCCGTCCGCTTCCAGTCCGATCGATCGAACCGAGTCGCGCGCTCGAGGGCGACGTGCAACGATTATCGGTGACGAAGGCGTTGGCCTGTCTCCGTAACACGACATTGTCTCTGCCGACTAACTGGAACGACCGATAGGGATTATTCGTCGCGTTGACGGCGCTGTGGAGAGGAATGCGATCACTTCGCACAACTGGTGGGAGACGGAGGAAGCGCTCGAGGGTGCAGACGGCCGACGGGGCGTCGAGACCATGAATCGCGCCGCGTTCGTCGCGACGATGCTCTCCCTGTTGATGATTACGAGCGTCGTCGCACTGCCAGTTCTCGGCGGTGGGTCGCCGTTCGCTGACGGTACCGCCGAATCCGTCGACGACGTCGGGGGACAGGACTCGAATCCCGAAGTTGCGGCGCCCTCTCAGATCGATTCGACGGAGGGATCGTTCGAGCCGGTCGCGATAGGTACGGAAACGCCCGCGGACGCGTCGCTCGCTCAGGAGTCCGAGGAAGCCGTCGAAGACGGCGTCGACGAGGGAATCGCCCTCGTTCAGGCTCAGGGAATCGAGGTGACACAGGAGCAGCGCGCGGCGGCGCTCGAGGGTGCCCTGGAGTCGGCCGCACAGCACCAGGAGGCGAGCGTCGAGCAGGTCCAGGCGGCGACGAGCGGGGCTGTCCACGGCGCGTTGCTGCAGGAGCAGCGCCTCGAGGTCGAACAGGTCCAGTTCGCCGTCGGCGGGGCGACCGACGGCGCCCTCGCACAACATCAGACCGTAACTGCGACCCAGTTGCAGAGTGCAACGTGGGGCGCAACACACGGTGCGCTCGCCCAGGAACAGCGTGTGACCGTCGAACAGCTCCAGGTTGCAACCCGCGGCGCGGCCGCGGGCGCCGCGAGCGAGGCCGGCGAGCGAGACATCGACCGCGTCCCCGTCATCCAGGAGGCTGCCCAGGGATCGGCCTACGGCGTCCTCGAGCAGTACCAGACGATAACGGTCGAGCAGCGCCAGCACGTCACCCTGGAGCACGTCCAGCACGCCGCGGCCGGGGCGGCAGCCGGCGCGCTCGAGGGAAGCACGCGCGAAGCGCTCGAGGAGGTCCAGCAGGTCGACGTCGAGCAGCGCCAGGAGGTGACGATCAAGCAGGTCCAGAAGGCCGCGACCGGAGCCGCGAAGGGCGCGCTCGTCCAGCGACAGACGGTGACCGTCGAGCAGACCCAGGCCGCGGCCCGCGGAGCCGGGAAGGGGTCGCTGGTGCAGGTTCAGTCGGTCCGTATCGAACAGGTCCAGCGAATCACCATCACGCAGATACAGGAGGCCTCGTTCGGCGCGGCCAAGGGTGCGATCGTCCAGAGCCAGGAGGCGACGGTCGAGCAGATCCAGTCGGCCGCCGTCGGCAGTTCCGGAGGCGCGCTCGCCCAGCAACAGGAGGTGTCGATCACCCAGATCCAGCACGCCGCGGTCGGCGCCGCGGAGGGTGCGGTCGAGTCGGCGATCCAGTACCAGGTCGTGGAGGTCGAACAGATCCAGGCCGCCGCCTTCGGCGCGGGCGAGGGTGCGGTCGTCCAGAAACAGGTCGTCGATGTCGTGCAGGTCCAGCGACTCGCCGCGGGGGCCTCGAGCGGCTCGCTCTCGCAGCACCAGACGGCGTCGGTCGAACAGATCCAGACGGCGGCAAGGGGTGCCTGCGAGGAGACGGCGCGACTCGTCCAGTACCAGCGCATCAGCGTCACGCAGCTGCAGGTGCTCACCCAGGAGAGCGCGGCCGGCGCGGCCGCCTACGCGGCTGAAGAGGGAATCGAGGGCGAGACCGAGATCGTCCAGTACCTCGGGATCGAGATCGAACAGCGACTCGAGGAGATCGACGAAGTCGAGGGCGAGGCGCGACTCTCGTTCCCCGAGCAGGAAACCGACGGCGAGACGGTCGTCGTCGATTCGATCGAGCTCTCCGAGGGCGGGTTCGTCGCGATCCACGACGAGCGGTTCCTCGAGGGCGAGGCGGCGGAGAGCGTCCGCGGCGTCTCCGACTCCCTCGAGTCCGGCGAGCACGAGAGCGTCGAGATCGACCTCGAGGAGCCGCTCGAGGAGGAGCGCCAGCTGATCGCGGTCGCGCACCTGGATACGAACGAGAACGAGGCGTTCGACTACGTCGACACCGACGGCGAGGAGGACGTTCCGTACGTCGGTGCGGGCGGCGTTCCCGTGATGGACCAGACGCTCGTGACGCTCGAGGAGGAGCCCGAGACGATCCTCGAGGTCGAGGATCAGGAGGCCGGCGGTGAGCGTCTGCTCGTCGGCGCGGCGTCGGCACCCGTCGAGTACACCGTCACTGCGTCGTACGACGGCGAAACGGTCGAGAGCGAAGCGTTCGAGGCCGAAGAGACGGTCACGGGACTGGAACTCGATCTCGAGCCGCCGATCGAAGAGAACACGACCGTCGAGGTCGCCGTCGTCGACGCCGACGGCGAGGTGCTGGCGAGCGAGACGGTCGAGTACGCGATCGAGGAGCCCGATCCGGATCCCACTGCGGAGCTCTCGGTCGAGGATCAACAGGGTGACGGCGAATCGCTGGCCGTCGAGGAGGCCAGCGCAGCCGTCGAGTACGCACTCAGTGTTACCGACGAGGACGGCCAACAGCTCGCCGAAACCGACCCGTTCGACGCGAACGAAACGATCGAGAACGAGTCGATCCCGCTCGACCCGCCGCTCGAGGAAGACGCGACGCTCGAGGTCGCCGTCGTCGACGCCGACGGCGAGGTGCTGGCGAGCGAGACGATCGAGTACGCGTTCGACGTCGCCTTCGACGTCGAGTTCGTGGACTGCACCAGGGCCGAAGTTACGGCCTCGCTCGAGGACGGCGATCAGGTCGCAGCGAGCACCGGCTTCTACGACGCCGGCGGGTTCGGAAACACGATCATCGAGGACTGGATCACCGTCGGCGAAGACGTCGAAGCGCCGTTTACCGGGACGATCGTCTTCGAGGTCGGGGCGGAAGACGAGTTCACGGGCGACGAGATAACCGTCGGCGTCTCGGAGTACGGACCCTACGGAACCTACGTCTCCGGAATTAGCTCACCGACGGCGATCCCGACGGCCACTATCGACCATCCGAACCCGGAGGGAGAGGCGTGTCTGGAGGCCGTTCGGCCGGCAGAACCGTCGATATTCGTCGCCGATACGGCGGTCGGTGAGGACGCGATCGACGTAACTTTCGGCTACGAGAACCCCAACGACGCCCCCCTCGTCGTCGGGAGCGAGTTCGTCGAGGGAACGACCGCGGACGAGCCGCCGGCCGAACTCGACTCCGGCGAGGGCGAGTTCACCGTCGAGTGGACGCCTCAGGAGGACGAGGAACGACTCGTCTGGGAGGTGGACCTCTCGCAGTACGACTACGACGAGGCGCTGACCGCCGAGACGCCGTCCGCGGGCGAGCTCGATCCGTCCGAGCCCGCGACGTTCGCCGTCTCGATCACGGAGACGAATTCGCCCGTCGAACGGGGCGAGCCGCTCGAGGTCGCCGCCGACCTCGCGAACGTCGGCGACGAGGACGGAACGCAGGAGATCGCGCTCGCGGTCGGCGGTACCGAGGTCGACTCCACGACGCTCAGCCTCGAGCCCGACGCATCAGCGTCCGCGACGCTGGTAGCCGACACCGCGGATCTCGAGCCGGGCGAGTACACGGCGACCGTCTCGAGCGAAGACGACGCCGCGGAGACGCCGATAGTGATCGAGGCAGCCCCGGACGAGCCCGCCGAGGACCCTGTCGAGGAGGAAGAGGAACCCGTCGAAGCGGACGAGTCGGCCGAGGATCCGACCGACGAATCAGGAGGCGATCCCGCCGAGGAGCCCGCGGGTGACCCGGCTGAGGATCCTGCGGACGAGCCGACGGACGACCCAGCGGACGAGTCGACCGAGGATCCGGCAGCTGATCCCGCTGATGACCCCGACAACGAATCGGCGAACGATCCGGCTGCCAGCAACCGAGCAGTCGCTTCGTAGCGAGAGCGCTGTTCTCTGCAGGAACCTGAGAATTCGATCGTCGCGATACTGGCACCTCTCGAGTACCGTTCCCGAGTCGGTATCGTCAGTGCTGGTGGCCGGTCGCCTCGCCGAACGTCACGCCGAAGCGCTCCTCGAACAGCTCCATCACGCGTTCCTCCTGGGCCTCGAGGTTCTCGTCCGTCTCGTCGCCGTGGTGGACGAAGTGGTGAGCGCGACTGGCGAACGAGAGGAGGGTGATGTCGCCGATCGTCTCGGCGGCGTCCTGGTCGCCCTCGGCGAGAAGGTCGACGAGTTCCGCGGGGAGTGTAACGTCGTCAGTCGCGCCGTCGTCGGTCGAGATCGAGATCGAGATCGTTTCGACTTCGTCTGTCATACCCGTACGATCGGGTGGTACGCGTAAAGATGCTGTGGCTCGGGCGCGTCGTCGCGTGGCCGGCACGAGAGCGCCACGACACTTTTGCCACTCCGTGACCACTGGTCACGTATGCCTAGCATCGAACTCGAGGAGGAAACCATCGAACGCCTGGACGGACTCCGCATCGAGGACGAGTCCTACGACGAGCTCGTCATGGAGCTGATCAGCATCTACGAAGCCAGCGAGTACACGCTCTTTCACGCCGGCGATTGAGTCCTACCGGGACGATTCAGCCGTCGGCGACGTCCTCTCGAACGGCGTTCCACCGGCCGTTCGACTCGAGTTTCGACTGAAGTTCGTCCGCGTACTCCTGGGTAAGCCGTTCGGCCGCCCGCCGCTGCTCTTCGTGTGAGTCCCCGTCACCACCGAGGCCGAGCGCATCGAGGATGCTGCTCACGACGCCGCCGGAGGAACTCGAGCCGCCACCGCCGCCCCGGCCGCCCATCGCGCCCATCTGGGCGTCGAGGTTGTCGAGTTCGGGAAGGATCTGGTCGACCTTCTCCGTGTTGGCGACGATCCGCGCCCGGTCGGGGTCGTCGGGGTGTTCGATCTCGAACTCGGTCGCGGTCATGACCAGGCTCCACTGCTGGCTCGAGAACTGCGACTCTGCGATGCGCGAGGAGAACTCCTGATCGACGGTCATCCGCTCCCCGACGATCCGGTCCGTCCACGAGTTGTCACTCATGACAGTCGGTTGAGTCGGTGGCTGTATCAGCGTTTCCCTCGACTATACTGTCGGCTGTAGGTCAGCATGGTGGATTCGCCGGATCTCCGGCCGATCAGTCCAGCCGTTCCGAGGTCTTCTCGTGGCGAGTCGCGAGTTCGACGTACCGGTCGGCGGTCGCCTCGAGACGCGGATCGTCGACCTCGGCTTTCGGCTCGGCTGGCGATCCGGCGACGAGCGTCGACGGAGGGACGTCGGTGCCCTCCGTGACGACGCTACCGGCCGCGACGACGGCTCCCTCTCCGATACGGGCGCCGTCGAGAACGACGGCGTTCATGCCGATCAGCGCGCCCTCACTGACGGTCGCGTCGTGGACGATCGCGCTGTGGCCGACCGTCGCGGACGGTCGTAATTCGGCGTCCTCGTGCAGGACGGCGTTGTCCTGTACGTTCGCTCCCTCGCCGACGACGATCTGGCCGTGATCGCCTCGAAGCGTGGTGTTCGGCCAGACGCTGGCGTCGGCTTCGACGACGACGTCGCCGATGACGACTGCGGTCTCGTCGACGTACGCGGAGTCAGCAACCCGGGGTTCGGTCCCATCGAACGAGCGAAGCATACTCGTTCCCTCTCGAGAGGGGCGCTTGAATCTACGCGTTGATCGAGTCTCTGCCGTTTCTGAAGGTTCACCGACACTGGAACTCTCGAATACCAACGTGTGTTGGGAGTAGTTCTAATGCAATCCCCGCAGTTGGTGTGAGTAGGCAGCGGACGGACATACTCGAAACATCCGCAGACCGCTGCCGTAACGAAGGCCCCATCTTCGACCCCAGGAAGTTTACCCCACTTCCGTTCCACCGAAGACAGCCACCTTCGATCAGGGGGGTTCGACCCCGCTTCCGTTCCACCCAAGACAGTCACCTTGATTAGGGGGGTCCGGCCCCACTTTCGTTTCTCTCTTCGAAGCTCCCGGTCAGAGACGTCACTCGTCGGGCAGTCGTTCGGAGAGCCGATCGAACCGATCCTGTGCGGACGCCTTTCGATCACGTTCGTCGTCGGGGCGGTACTCCATCTCGCGTAGCGTCCCGTCCTCGAGCGTGGCGGCGAAGACGGCTCCCTCGTGGCGTCCGTCTTCGGGAAGCCGCTCGACGTCGAGCGCGTACTCGTCGACGATCGCTCCCTTCTCCTCGAGCAGCAACACGGCCGTGGTGCCGTCGACGATGCGATCGAGTACTGCTGTGGCGGTGTCACTCATTATCCGGGTAGACGAGCCCGAGCGGGATCAATCGAGGGGTAGATCGCAACCCCTTCGTCGACCGACGCCGCGGTCGCCTCGAGTTTCCACTCGAGCAGGGCTTCCGGATCTGTCGGGGCCTCCCGCTCGGTCGCGACGGACAGCTCGTCGCCGTCGGTCGTAAGCACGACGTCGCCGTGGGCGGCGGTCCAGTAGGTTTCGATCTCGCGGTCGGCGAAGCTCTCGAACACCTCGTCGTGCGGGTGGCCGTACTGGGAGTTCTCCGCGCTCGAGATGACTGCGACCTGCGGATCGACGGCCTCGAGGAACGGTTCGGTCGACGAGGTCGACGAACCGTGGTGGCCGGCCTGATAGGCGTCCGCCTCGAGTTCGTCGCTCCGGTCGTCGACGAGCCGCTGCTCGACGTCCCGTTCGGCGTCCCCGGTCGTCAGATACGAGAACTCGCCGAACTCCACGACCAGCGCCACGCTATTGTAGTGGAGTCCGTCGCCCGAATCACCCTCGGCCGGATTCAGCACGGTCGCGTCGACGGTCCCGCTCTCGAGCGGGAGGTCGTTGCCCTCCTCGACCTGGAAGAGTCTGATTTCGTACTCCTCGACGGCGTCGAGGTAGTCGTCGTAGGCCGCGCTCGTGTGGACGACGCCGGAGTCGTAGGCTGCGCCGACACCGTCGTGGTGTTCCTCGAAGTGTTCGATAACGGCGGCGTGACCCCCGATGTGGTCGGCGTGGGCGTGCGTCGCGATCAGATGGTCGATCCGGTCGACATCCTGGGCCTCGAGGTAGTCGATGATGTCCCGGCCGTCGTTTCGCCAGTCGCCCGTATCGATCAGTATCGTCTCGCCGTCGGGTGTGATCAGCAGCGTCGAATCGGCCTGTCCGGCGTCGATGTGGTGGATCTCGAGTTCGCCGTCCGTTCCGGTGTTCTCCGTTCCGACGTTTTCGTCGTCCTCGGAGTCCTCCCCGAGACCCACACCGCCGATGCAACCGCCAAAGGCGACCAGTCCGACGGCCGTCAGAACCACGAGCGCTCGTCGCATGTCCGGTCAGAAGCGTGCCGAACGTATGTGAATTGGGAGTGGTCAGAAGGCGTTACAATCACTACGTTCTACAGTCCGGCGCCAGCGGTGCCCCTGCACGACTCGAGAGGCGAAAAACGGCGGACGAGAGTACGGATCTGATGCGGCGTCAGAACGCGCCGCCTTCGAAACTCGTGTCGGCGTGGAGACTCTCTTTCAGCGCGTCGTGAACCTTGCAGAGTTCGAACCCGCGTTCGACGATCTTCTCGCCGGTCTCGTCGTCGACGTCAGCCTCGACGCGGATATCGAAGTGGACCGACTCGAGTTTGTCGTCGTCGTTGAGCTCGCCCGTGCTCTCGATCTCGATCTGGCCGAGGTCGTCGACGCCGCGCTGCTGACCGCCGACGCGCAGTGCCGGAACGTAACAGGAGCCGTAGGCGGCGAGCAGACTCTCGAGCGTATCCGGTCCGTCCTCCCCGTTGGAATCGATCGTCGTTTCGAAGTCGCGGATCTCGTTCGTCGCGCTGAAGCCCTCCTCGGAGACGGTGGTAACCTGTTTCGACATAGCAGTCGAGACATCCACAGCCGGTGCCGTAAACGTTGTTCTCGCGGTCAATACGGTCTGTATCGAGAACGAAAACGGTCGCGAGTACCGGCGCGGGATCGACGACGGCGGCGACGAGTATCGCGTTAGCTCTCGAGATCGAACGGCTCGTCGGCCTCGAGCGCGTGGACCTCGGCGCCACTGCCCGTCGCCTCGACTTCCCGTTCGAAGTCTTCGGGATCCTGCTCGATCGGCGGGAAGGTGTCGTAGTGCATCGGGAACGCGCGGTCGACGTCGAGCCAGTCGACCGCGACGGCGGCCTGCCACGGTCCCATCGTGAAGTGGTCGCCGACCGGGACCGCGGCCGCGTCAGGCTCGAGGTACGGCCCGATGACCTCGCGCATCTCGGTCATCAGCCCGGTGTCGCCGGCGTGGTAGAACGTCGTCGAGTCCTCGTCGGAAACCTGGGTGGGTTTCGTATCGGAGATGACGAAGCCGGCCGGCATTCCCGCGTCGACGTCGTGCTCGGTCATGATGCCGTTCGTGTGGTCGGCGCGGTGCATCGTCACGAAGGCGTCGCCGCACTCGACGGTGCCGCCGATGTTCATCCCCATCCCGCCGACGGCGTCCTCGTAGCCGAACTCTTCCTCGCAGTAGGAGACCAGTTCGGGCGTCGCGACCAGCGTCGCGTCCGAGAACTCGCCCGCGTGAGCGATGTGATCGGCGTGACCGTGAGTCAGTAGCACGTAGTCGGGCGTGTCGACGTCTGACGGCTCGAGATCCGTCTTCGGATTGTCGAAGAACGGGTCGATCAGCAGGTCGGTGTCGCCGACGGTGACGTGCCACGTCGAGTGGCCGTGCCAGGTGACTTGCATAGCGGGTGAACCGTTAGTCGGAGGGTGCCTTAAAACTGGTCGAGGGGACCGTCACGTCTTCGGGTAGAGCGCGGCGCAGGAAAGCCGCCAGCCGACGTTCGGCGTCGAGTCGTCCGCCTGCATCGGTTTATTCGACGGCTAAGGCCGGATGAACTTCCCCATACTTATGGGGGTCGTCTCGGAAGAAACGAACGCCGCACGCGATTGACACACCACGCATGCGGTGCGGTCGGGACGATCGTATCCCGACGCGCTTTTCCGTAAACGGAACGTCGGCGAGCGAGCCGACCCCGATGCCGTGACGTTTTTTATGCGGGAGCCGTACGGCGACTATGCTCGCACTGACACTCGAGGACTTCATGGTAGAGCTGAACGAGGGATCGATCAAGAACGTCGGCCCGACGAACAAGTCGGCGACGGTCAAGCTGTTCGACGTCGACTCCGCGGAGGCGCGCGAGTTCGGCGACAAGCGCGTCAAACTCGTCTTCGAAGACGACGACGACAACGAAATTCAGGTCTCGCTGTTCCCCGAGGACGTCCGCAAGATCGCCGACGATATCGAGGCGCTCGAGGACGATTCGCCGGTCTTCGAGTGAGCGTCCGCCGATTCCGACCGTTCGTTTCGCACACGCGGTGACTGATACCGCTGCGAGTGCATTTCGACAACCGTTTTAGGACGAACCTGCTTTGTTCGAGTAGATGGGTAACTGTATCATCTGCGGTACGCCTGTTGACGGCGAGATCTGCAAGAGTCACGAGGAGGATGCCGTTTTCGAATTCCACGGCACGTCCGCCTCGCAGCTCACCCCCGGTCGGTACTACCGCGGGGCCGTCGACGGCTACGCCGACTTCGGAGTGTTCGTCGACATCGGCGATCACGTCACCGGTCTGTTGCACAGAAGCGAACTCGACCAACGGCTCGAGAGTCTCGACTGGGAGCCCGGCGACGACGTCTACGTCCAGGTTCTCGACGTCCGGGACAACGGGAACGTCGACCTCGGCTGGTCGATCCGCCAGCGCGAACGCGAGTTCCGCGGCAAGCTGATCGAGACGGCCGACGACGAGTTCCTCCCCGAGGAGTTCGAGGACGGCGAGTCCGGCGAGTCCGAGAACGACTCCGGTCCGAGCGCGAGTGCCGACGATTCCGGCCCTCGAGCGAGCGCCGACGACTCGGGTCCGAGCGACGAGAGCTCGCCCGCAACGGGTGGCGCGGACTCCGTCGCCGCCGAGAGCGGTTCCGTCGCAGCGGAGACGGCCGCGACGTCGACGCCGACGACCGACGACGCCGCCGACGCCGAACCCGAATCGGAACCGGCGCTCAAGCGAACGACGGTCACCGCAATCGAGAACCAGGTCGGTAGCGTCGTCCGCCTCGAGGGCGAGATCACCGGCGTCCGACAGACCTCCGGGCCGACGGTCTTCGAACTGCGCGACGAGACCGGGACTGTCGAGTGTGCGGCGTTCGAGGAAGCCGGCGTCCGCGCCTACCCCGACGTCGACGTCGACGACGTCGTCGCGCTCGAGGGCGAGATCGAGCGCCACCACGGCGACCTGCAGGTCGAGACCGAGACCCTCGACGTGCTCGAGAACGAAGCCCGCGAAACCGTCGTCGAGCGCCTCGAGAGCGCGATCGAGAGCGAGGCCCGACCGGCGGCAGTCTCGCTGCTGGCCGACCACGACGCGGTCACCGCCGTCGAGGACGAACTCGTCGACGCCGCGACGTCGATCCGACGGGCCATCATGGAGGCCCGTCCGGTCGTCGTCCGCCACGCCGCGACCGCCGACGGCTACGTCGCCGGCGCCGCCATCGAACGCGCCGTGCTCCCGCTGATCCGCGAGAAGCACACCCGCGAGGACGCGGAGTACCACTACTTCGAGCGCCGACCGCTCGAGGGGCGGGTCTACGATATGGACGCCGCGACGAACGACGTCACCTCGATGCTCGAAGCCCGCGACCGTCACGACGAGCAACTCCCGCTCGTCGTGCTCGTCGGTGCCGGATCGACGGTCGAGTCCGTCGACGGCTACGAACTGCTCTCGCTGTACGGTGCGGAAGCGCTCGTCATCGACGACAGCCGTGCCGACGAGGAAGTTACCGATGCGGTGACGGCCGCCGTCACCCCGTCGCTCGCCGGCGTCGACGTCGCCGACCTGACCTCGACGGCGCTCGCAGCCAACGTCGCCGCACACGTCAACGACGACGTTCGTGCCGACCTCGAGCACCTCCCCGCCGTCAGCTACTGGGAGGACACGCCCGAGGCCTACACCGACCTCGCGAGCGAGGCCGGCTACGACGAGACGGGAATCTCCGAGCGCCGCGAGGCCGTCGCGCTCGAGGCCTACTACCAGAGCTACAAGGACAAGCGCGAACTCGTCGCCGACCTCCTGTTCAAGGACGGTGAGGGCGCGGGGACGGTTCGAGAGGGCGACCTCGCGGCTCACGTCTCCGAGCAGTTCCGCGACAAACTCGAGACCGAACTCGAGACCGCCCGGGAGAACCTCTCGGTTCGCGACGTCGGCGACGTCACGATGGCGCTGCTGGACACCGACGCGTTCACCCACCGTTACAACTTCCCGACGACGATCCTGCTGCTCGACGAACTCCACCGGCGCGAACGCGAGCACAACGAACCGCCGGTCGTCACGCTCGGCGTCGGCGAGGACGAACTCCACGTCCGCGCGACCGAGCCGGTGAACGTCCGCGACCTCGGCGACGCGATTGCGGAACGCGCGCCCAACGCTGGCGTCCACGTCCTCGGCGGTCGGGACGGTCACATCGAGTTCCTGCCCGGCGAACGCGACGCCGTCCAGGAGGCTGCGATCGAAGCACTCGGCGAGACGCTCGAGTAAGACGCGCCCTTCTCCGCTGTCCGCTAGACGACCAGCAGCACTCGCTTTGCCGCCATCGCCGCGGATACCAGCTTCCGGACGGCCGACTCGGTTACGCCGCCAGCGGCTCGGAGTCGGCCCGAATCCCCTCGAAGACGCGGGTCGCCCACTCGCGCGCGATCGTCGTGTCGGTGTCGACGAACACGCGCATCGTTCCGGTTTCCTCGTCGTAGCCGCCGACGCCGATCCGCTCGTCGAACAGCGCCAGTCCGTACGGAAGCGCGTCCCGCGTTCGGATGGCGACGTTCCCCTCGTCGATCGCGTCGTCGAGGGTCGTCTCCCGATCGTCGCGGAGCGTCTCGGCGGCGTCGGGTCGGTAGATGAGTTCGACCGAGCGGTTCTCGAGTACCCCGTCGGCGATCGCGTCGAGTCCGGGCGGGATCATGTGCGTGGTGTTGAACCCGCGGAAGCGCTCGCTCTCGCGTAAGAGTTCCAGGAACCGCGCGACGGGCGCGTACGGATCCGCGGGCGTGGCGACGGTGACCGTCGCGTCGGCGAACGGCTCGATGACGAACTCGTCGTGGTCCTCGCAGATGTAGTCGAACAGCGGATCGAGGCGGTGGGCCGTCCGGAGGTACGTCTCGAACTTCGAGACGCCGTAGGCGACGGTTTCGCCGAGTCCGGTCAGCCGGTACCGGCCGTCGACGCGCTCGCCGTAGCCCCGAGCTTCGAGCCAGCGAACGAATCGATGGCTCGTCGCCTTCGACACCCCGAGCGTCGACTCGATATCGCGTCGGTCGAGCGGCCCCGCGAGCAGCGCTCGCAGCAGCGGCCCGTGTCGGATCACGTCGATCATCTCGTCCGTGTCGGGGAACGAATCACCCCGTTCGTACTGCTCGCGAGCCCCGCCGAAGTCGAGGTCGTACCGGAGGAGCTCGTCGAGAATGTGCCGCGTTCCGGCGGTTCGCTCGGTCATGTCACTCGCTACCGATTGGTACGATGTTCGTCCGCTTAACCCTATCTCACGGCGTGAAACGGCGCTCTCCGGCTGATATCCCTCTCGAAAAGTAAGTATAGCGCCTTCGGTGCCGTCTCCCCGACTATGGGAACGAGTTCCACACGGATCGACCCGGAGCAGACCGAAGCCTTCCTCGAGCGAGCCGCAGATACCATGTCGCTGTTCGGGATGTACATCGGCGACCGACTGGGGTACTACGACGTACTGGCGACGAGACCGCTCACCGCGGCGGAACTGGCCGCGGCGACGGAAACGGACGAACGATACGCACGCGAGTGGCTCGAACACCAGACCGTCACCGGCGTGTTATCCGTCGAGAACCCGGACGCCGAGGCGCCCGGTCGACGCTACGCGCTTCCGGCGAGCTACGTCGAGGTTCTCTGCGAACCGGAGAGCCTGAACTACCTCGCGCCGCTCGCGAGCCTCGTCGCCAGCGTCGGCGCGCCCCTCGAGGACGTCATCTCGGCGTTTCGAACCGGCGACGGCGTCCCGTTCTCGGCTTACGGGGAGACCTGTCACGAGGGGATCGCGGCGATGAACCGGCCCGCGTTCGTCACCCAGCTCGGTCCCGAGTGGCTGGCGAGCATCCCCGACGTGGACGCGACGCTTCGGGCGGGCGGACGCGTCGCGGACGTCGGCTGCGGGCACGGCTGGTCCAGCATCGGCGTCGCCGAGCACTACACCGAGACCGTCGTCGACGGCTACGACCTCGACGCGGCGTCGGTCGAGCGGGCGAACGAAAACGCCGCCGAGCGCGGCGTCGAGGATCGGGTCGCCGTCCACAACCGCGACGCGGGGGATCCTGCTATCGACGGCGACTACGACCTCGTGATGGCGCTCGAGTGCGTCCACGACCTCTCGGATCCGGTCGCCGTCCTCGAGACGATGCGCCGACTCGCGGGTGAGGATGGCGCCGTCCTCATCGTGGACGAACGCGCGGGCGAGGCGTTCACGCCGGACGGGAACGAGATCGAGCCGCTGTTGTACGGCTTCAGCGTCCTGCACTGTCTCCCCGTCGGTATGGTCGACGACCCGGCGACGGGAACGGGAACCGTGATGCGTCCGAAGACGCTCGAGGCGTACGCGAGCGAGGCGGGCTTCTCGAGCGTCGAGGTGTTGCCGATCGAGAACCTCTTCTTCCGGTTCTACCGGCTCCACCGATGACCACTACTCCTCCACCCTCCGAATCCGCCCCACACGCGCATTCCCTGGAATTCGCCGACGGTCCGCATCGTCCTCCTGAGCACGCTGCTGGCGCCGCTCGGGGTGCCGCTGGTGAGCCCGACGCTCCCCGTGGTTCGCGAGACGGGCAACGAATTCGACGCTCGTCGGGGCAGGATTCGTCTGCCTGGCGGCCGGCTTCGCCGTCGCCTGGCTCGCCACCTCGGTGCTGGTGATCGCCGTCGCCACCGCGATCACCGGCGCGGGCATCGGACTCGTGTTGCCGTCGGTCGACGCCGAGGTGAGCGATCGGGTCGCCAGCCGGTACCTGGCCGGTGCGTTGAGCCTCCGCAACAGTACGACGTTTTTCGGCCGCACGCTGGGTCCCGGTCGCGTTCGCCGGGATCGCCGCGACGACCGGCTACGCGCCGCTGCTGCTCGGCGGTGCGATCGCCGCGCTCGCCGTCGCCGGGTTCGTCTTCGCGGGCGCACAGCCGATCGACGACGGCGATCGACTCGTCCCGCGAAGCTCGTAACTCAATCGCCGTCGGATCGGCTTTCGTCGCTTTCCTTCCGGTCTCCTTCGAGGATCGACTCGTCCGGCCAGGTAACGCTCCCGAGAAACGGGATTCCGATCCGTTCGGCGGAGCGAGCGATCATGTGCGCGCCCGTCGGGACGGTCAGGAAGAGGAAGACGATCCCGATAAGCGAGGTGAGCCCCTCGTTGCCCGGCCCGAAGTGAACGAAGCCGGCGAGGAAGATCGCGGCGGTGCCGAGCGTCGTGGGCTTGCTCGTCGCGTGCATTCGGTTGTAGACGTTCGGCAGGCGAAGTAGGCCGACCGTACCGACCGTCAGGAAGAAGCCGCCGACGACGATCAGCGCGATGACGAGAGCGGTCCGGATCATTATATCACCTCTCCTTCGATGACGAACTTCGCAACTGCGACCGTCGCGATGAAGCCGATGATCGCGAGTACGAGGCTCACGGTGATAAAGAGACCGCGGTCGGTCTGAATGGCGAAGAGGACGGCGATCGCGACGACGTTCGTCGCGATCGCGTCCAGTGCGACCACGCGGTCCGGATTCGTCGGTCCGCGGATCACGCGGTAGCTACAGAGCACGCACAGCCCGCTGACGAGAACCAGCGCCGCGCGAACGGTTAGTTCGAGGACGTCCGGACCGACCAGTTCACTCATCGTTATCACCTCGTGGATCGCGACCGTATCGTCGTTTCCGTTTCCCGCCGGAGATGACGATCTCTCGCGGCGGATCGTCGGGCGAGGCCGCTTCGTCGAACAGTTCGAGGGCGTAGTCCTCCCAGGTCCGGATGGGTGCGGCGATCGCCTCCGGATCGCGACCCTCGATCGCGTGGACGTAGAGTGCGTTCGTTTCCGCGTCGTAGTCCAGAGTGACCGTCCCGGGCGTGATCGTGACGCTGTTGGCGATGGTCGTGATCGCGAGGTCGGTCTCGACGCGCAGCGGCACGAGTATCACTTCGGGTTCGATCGGCATCCCGGGCGAGAGCACCCGGTAGGCCACGTCCACGTTCGCGCGCACGATCTCCCACGAGAAGGTCGCGAGATAGAGGCCGGCGTAGGGGAGCGCGCGAACTCCGCGGGCGAAATCGACGTGCTTGGCGTACAGCCGCCGGAAGACGAACGCCGTCGGCAACCCGACGGCGAGGCCGAGGAGGAACTGGCCGACCAGCGCCGCCAGAGTCAGTTCGATTCCGCGGACGAAGATCCACAGCACGGCGAAGGCGACGCCGGCGAGCGGCCAGGTTCTGACTCTCATTCGTGCTCACCTCCCTCGAGCCCCTCGATCTCCTCCGGGTCGGTCGGATCGACGGCGTCGACGTATCCGTCGGCGTCCAGCGCGGCCGTCGCGGCGGCGTCCGCGAACTCGTAGACCAGCTCGAACCCGATGCCGACTCCGACGATGGCCGCCGCGAGCGCGATCAGGACGCCGACCTGTACGGAATCGACGGCCGCGTTCTCGACGGCGGGCGTTCGCGCGCCCCAGAAGCTCCGGTTCCACATCCGGGTCGCGTAGGCGATGGTCAGCAGCGACCCGACGAGCAGCAGGCCGAGGACGGGAATCAATTCCGCTCGAGCCGCGGCATCGAAGACGAGAAACTTGCCGAAGAAGCCCGACAGCGGCGGAATACCGACGAGCGCGAGCGACCCGACGAAGAAGGCGATGGCCATCGGTGGCGATCGCCCCGCCAGCCCGCCGAGGTCGGCCAGTCGGCTCGTCCCGGTCGACGATCTGATCGCGCCGACCGCGAGGAAGAGCAGTCCCTTCGCCAGCGTGTGGTTGAGGGCGTAGACCAGCGCCGCGACGATGGCGAGGTGGCGCAACTCGGCGCTTCCGGTCGTCGCCGCGATGGCGACCGGGATCGCGATGAAGCCGACCTGGCCGATGCTCGAGTACGCGAGGACGCCCTCGATGGACTCGCGACCGACGGCGCCGATCCCGCCGACGAGGATGCTGGCGGCAGCCATGACGAACAGGGCGGCCCCGACGAACGCGGTCGGGGAGTTCCCGGCGACGACGGTTCCGAGTCCGGGGAGAGCGAGGTCGACCCCGACCTGCGCATCGCCGAAGACGGTAAAGGAGAGCCGGATGATCGCGTAGATGCCGACCTTTTTCGTCGCACCGGCCAGCAGGGCGGAGATCTGCGGCGGCGCGGCGCGATAGGCCGTCGGGATCCAGAACTGGAAGGGGACGAGGCCGGCCTTGATGGCGAAAACCGAGAGGAGCAAGGCGAGGAGGCCGACGACCGGGCCGGGGTCGATCCCGTACGCCGCCGGCTCGGCGAGTCGCCGAGCCAGATCGGCCATGTTGAGCGTGCCCGTCGTCGCGTAGATGCCGCCGACGCCGAGCAGGAAGACGGCGCTCGCGAGCAGGTTGAGCGCGACGTACCAGAAGGCGGCGCGAGTGTGCTGCGGGCCGCCGTAGTAGGCGACGAAGACGTAACTGGCCATCAACATCACCTCGAACCAGACGAACAGGTTGAACAGGTCGCCGGTGAGGAACGCGCCGGTGACGCCGAGCGCCAGGAAGTGAAACAGCGGGAAGTAGTAGCTCCGGCGATCGATTTCGGGCAGGACGCGCGTCGAGAAGACCAGCGACGCGATCCCGAGGATCGCGACCATGGTCAGCATGAACGCCGAGAGGCCGTCAGCCACGAGCGTGATGCCGAACGGGGCCGGCCAGTCTCCGAGCTGGTAGGTCGCGATCCCCGGTGCGTCGGGCGCGAGGACGACGTACCAGTCGATCGCCGCGACGACGACCGCGTAGGCCGCGCCACCTGCGAGGCTGACGCCGATTCGCGCCCGCGGCCACCGACCGAACAGCAGGCTGCCGACGCCCGCGACGAGAACGACCAGTATCGGTGCGATTACGAGTTGCGATTCCGTGCCGATCGGCGGCGCGGCCAGCGGGAGTTCCATCATTCGCGATCACCCAAGTCGGAGACGTCCAACGTGTCGTGTTCCTCGTAGACCCGGTACGACAGCACGAGCGCGAACGCGGTCATGCCGAAGCCGATGACGATCGCGGTCAAGACGAGCGCCTGAACCAGCGGATCGGCCGTCTCCGGCACGTGCTCGCCGTGTCCCGCGAGAACGGGCACCGTATCGGCGGTTCCCTCGACGATCCCGCCCATCGCCAGCAGGTAGACGTTCGCCGCCTGGCTGATGATGGCCAGCCCCCAGACGACCCGGATCAGGTCGCGTCTGAGGAGCAAGAACGTCCCGAGCGCGAACAGCGCGCCGACGACGAGCGCGAGGACGAACGCCGTCATTCGGCACCCACCACCGAGAGGATCGTCAGGAGTCCGCCGACGACGACGCAGAAGACGCCGAAGTCGAACGCGAGCGCGCTCGCGATCTCTACGTGGTGATAGATCGGCACGTCCTCGAACTCGACGAACGTCTGCGTAAGGAAGGGACGATCGAACAGCAGCGGGACGATTCCGCTCGTGACGGCGATCGCCAGTCCGTACTCGAACAGGCGCCGATAGGCCACGACGACGCGATCCCGCGAGGTCTCCTTTCCGAGATCGACGTCGCGGCCGAGAACCCCGCGTTCGAGGAAGTCGAGTCCGAACGCGAGGTAGATGATCGCGAACGCGGTCGTCGTGAGCACGCCGGCGATGAAGCCGCCGCCGGGGAGGTTGTGCCCCTCCACGAACAGCGAGGCCGCGACGACGAAGATGATCGGCACGACCGCTCGAGCGGTCGTGCGCATGATGACCGTCGTCACCGGCTCTCACCTCGAGTTCGAGTCCCGAGCAGGCTCATTCGTCTTCCCCTCCCTCACGCATCATGATGAGCGTCAGAATCGAGATCGCGGCCAGTGCAACCACGACGAGTTCGCCGAGGGTGTCGAAGCCGCGGAAGTCCACGAGCGTCACGTTGACGATGTTCGTGCCGCCGCCCTCGGGGACGGCTCGCTCGGCGTAGTAGCGGGCGATGGCCGTACGCCCGTCCGGACGCGCGTCGGTCGTGACGAGGACGGTGACGAACGCGGTCGCACCGACGGCGACGGAGAGAGCCGCGTCGCGGGCGACTCTGCCGAGACCGACCTCGTAGTACTCGGGAATCTCCTCGATCACGAGGAGGAAGATCACGAGCACGAGCGTTTCGACGACTAGTTGGGTCAGCGCGAGGTCGGGCGCGCTAGCGAGGATGTAGAAGATGGCGATCATGAAGCCGAGGATCGAGAGCGTGAGAATCCCGGCGATGTGCGAGGTCGAGAGGACGACGGCGATACCGGCCATCACCGCGACGAGCAGGACGAGTGCGATCGCGGCCGGCGCGTCGATGTCGACGAGTTCGGCGGGCACGATAGTGGCTGTCGCGGCGAACCCCGCGAGCGCGAGGGCGCAGGTGGTCCCGAGGGTCCACGTGGCGTAGGTCCTGAGCAACCCGTTGTGGACGCGGCTGGCGAGCCACACGCCGCTTCCCGTGAGGTTGCCGACGACGGCGTCGTACCACCAGTTCGCGCTGAGCGACGGGCGCGTTCGTTGAATCGCACGGATCCCGCCGTGGATGCGCCCGTAAAACGGATACGCGAGGAAGCCACTTCCGATCGTGACGGCGCTCATTCCAACTGCGGGGGAGTACGAGGTCGGAAGCCCGACGTGCATCTCGTGGGTGTCGACGGCCGTCGCGTCGACGCCGCCCTGGACGATCGCGTGGACTGCAATTTCGGGGTCGACGCTGACGATGGCCGTAAGCACAGCCAGCAGCGCGGGCGGGGCGAGTAACGCGAACGAGGGTCGATGGACGTGCTCGAGCGCGTCCGGTCGCCCGCCGAAAAACAGCGAGAGGAATCGAAGCGAGTAGAGGACGGTGAAGACGCTCCCGAAGACGGCGACGGCCGGGTAGAGCCAGCCCAGCACGCCAATGTCGTGGACGTGACTCGCCTCGACGGCCGCCTCGAAGAGCAGCTCTTTCGAGTAGAAGCCGCTGAACGGCGGGATGCCGGCCATACTGAGCGCGACGATCACGGTGATTACGGCCGTGATCGGGAGATCGTGGCGGAGCCCGCCGAGGTCCTCGAGTCTCCGCGTACCCGCCTCGTGGGCGACGATTCCGGCGACGAGGAAGAGGGCCGCCTTGAACAGGGCGTGGTTGAAAAGGTGGAAGACGCCGGTTTCGGCCCCGAGAACCGACGTAAAGCCGAAGCCGGCCATGATGAGCCCGAGGTGGCTGGCCGTCGAGTACGCCAGCAGTTCCTTGATATCCGTCGACGCGACCGCCAGGATCGCACAGACGGTCATCGTCGTCAGGCCGAGCGTGACGAACAGGACGAGCCACTCGAGGCTCGCGAACAGCGGCCGGACCCGGCCGACGAAGTAGACGCCGACTTTGACCATCGTCGCGGAGTGAAGAAAGGCCGAGACTGGCGTGGGAGCGGCCATCGCGTTAGGGAGCCAGAAGTGCAGCGGGACCTGTGCGGATTTGGTTCCCGCGCCGATCGCGAGCAGCCCGAGTACCGGCAGGAACAGCCCCTCGTCGCGCAGTGCCGTCTGCATCTCGTCGGGGTTCTCGAGCATAGCAGCGAGGTCGAACGCCGACGCGGGTCCGAGAGCGTCTCCCGCGACCAGCGCCAGGAGCAGGAAGCCGACGAGCAGGAAGAGCCCGCCGCCGACCGTCACGAGCATGGCCATCCGGGAAGCGTACTGCGAGGAGTCGTCGGCCGTATAATGGCCGATCAGGACGAACGAACAGAGGCTGGTGAGCTCCCAGAAGAGGAAGATCGCGATGAGGTCGGCGGCCAGCGCGATGCCGACGATCGATCCCATGAAGGCGAGCAGGGCCGCGTAGTACCGGGCGAGCCCGGACTCGCCGTGCATGTACGCCGACGAGTACAGGAAGACGAGGGCACCGATACCGCTCGCCAGTAGCGCAAACAGCAGGGCCCACCCATCGACGTAGAACCGGAGTGAGATTTCGAGCGACGGTATCCAGGTGAGGTGGACGGCGCCCTCGCTTCCGTACTGGGTGCCGAGCAGTCCGAAGCAGGTCACCGCGACTACCGCTCCGGCGTAACCCGTGCGCTCGCCGAGCGCGCGGAATAGCAGCGGCGTCGCACCCGCGACCGCGAACGGCAATGCGACAGCCAGCACCACGATCGGCAGCTCCGGGGTCATTCAATCCACTATTCCTACTAACAGGGATGGCTTAACGGTTCGGCCGGAATGCGCGACTCTCGGGGATATCGATCCTCGCGCTCGCGGTCGAACTACACCGTCGCTTCGATCGAGGAACCTGATTTCGGCCGGTCGGGAGATCGACAGCGGCGAGCCAGCCCGGACCTCTCTCGTGGCCGACGAGATCCGACCGGACGCTATATCACTTCGAACCCGCTAGCTGTGCCCATGACGATTTCGCGGCGGCGGCTGTGCTCGGCCGGAGCGGCGCTCGCATCCGTCGGGATCGGCGGCTGTCTCGGCGGCTCCGACGCGGAGTCAGGTGGACCGAACGGCAACGACTGGACGTGGGCCGGCTCCCTTCCGGTCGAAACCGTCGTCCAGCACCACGATCCGGACTGTAGCTGCTGTTCGGCGTACGTCGAGTACCTGGACGACCACGAGATCGACGTCCGGGTCGAGGAGACGGGCGATATGGAGTCCGTCAAACGCGATCTGTCGGTTCCGGAGGATGCCTGGAGCTGTCACACGGTCGAGTTCGGTGACTACCTCGTGGAGGGCCACGTTCCGCTCGAGGCGGTCGAGACGCTCTTCGCGGAGGAACCCGCGGTTCTCGGCATTACGGCGCCGGGAATGCCCCAGCACTCGCCGGGGATGGGGCCACCCGGCGACGACCCGCTGACGATCTACACGGTTGCCGAGTCGGGCGAGATCTCGGAGTTCGTCGACATCTGAGAGCGGTTTCAACGACGGCCGGCCGATTGACGGTCAGTTTCACCGGACAGCGTCGTCCGTACTACTGATCTCGTAGACGTCCGCGTACTCGAGAACGGAGCGGGAAGTCCGGCGTTCGACGATCCCCTCGTACGGTGGCACCTCGACGTACGAGACTTCGACCTCGTACGTCACGCGTAGGTGCAGGTTCGGTATCGAGATCCGTACGCATTGTCTCGGACAGTCTCCGTCGGTAACCCGAACGATCGGTTCGACGAGGCACCGCCGTCGTCCGGTCGGTGTCCGGCGGGCTGCCGGGCGACGGCGCCGCTCGTCACGATGGCGGGACGACGAGCAGTAGCGAGTCCGACACGCTTATTCGCGACGCGCGACGAAACCCGTGTAGTGAGTACCGAGACGCCCGAACCAACCGAAACCGACGCGTTCGAGAAGGTCTGCAAGACGCTCGTCGAGCGGATCCTCGCGGGCGAGATCGACCGCGACGAGGTCGAGAAGGCCAAACTCGAGGCGTGTTCGGAACACTCGGCGCCGAAGGTGCCGAAGAACTCCGAGCTACTGGACTACGCGCCCCAGGAGCACCGCGAGGATCTCGAGACGGTGCTCCAGCGCAAGCCGGTTCGGACCGCCTCGGGCGTCTCGCCGGTCGCGATCATGACGTCGCCGGAGCGGTGTCCCCACGGGAAGTGCCTCTACTGTCCCGGCGGTCCCGACTCCGAATTTTCCTCCTCGCAGAGCTACACGGGCGAGGAGCCCGCCGCGGCTCGCGGGGTGCAGAACGAGTACGATCCGTACGGACAGGTGACGCTGCGACTCGAGCAACTTCGCGAGATCGGCCACCCCGTCGACAAGGTCGAACTGATCCTGATGGGCGGGACGATGACCGCCCGCAGCCACGACTACCAGGAGTGGTTCGTCAAGCGCGCGCTCGAGGCGATGAACGACTACGACGTCGATAAGGAGCCCGAACCGGCCGAGGGTGTCAGCTTCGCCGAGGACCCCGAGGAGTACGAGTGGAAGTACCTCGAGGACGTCATCGCGGAGAACGAGACCGCGGACATCCGCAACATCGGGACGACGTTCGAGACCAAACCCGACTGGTGCGACCCCGAGCAGATCGACCGAATGCTCGACCTCGGCGGCACGAAGGTCGAGGTCGGCGTCCAGACCACCTACGAGCGGATCAACCGGGAGATGCACCGCGGTCACGGCGCCCAGGCGTCGATCGACGCCAACCGACGACTGCGGGATTCGGCGTTCAAGGTCGGGTTCCACATGATGCCGGGTCAGCCCGGGATGAGCAAGGAGATGTGCCTCGAGGACTTCCGGCGGCTCTTCGAGCAGGAGCAGTGGAAGCCCGATTACCTGAAGATCTATCCGACGCTGATCGTTCGGGGCACCGCGACCTACGACTGGTGGCACAAAGGGGAGTACGAGCCGCTCGACAACGAGGAGGCCGCGGACCTCGTCGCGGAAATCAAGGACATGATCCCGCGGTACACGCGCCTCCAGCGCGTCCAGCGCGACATTCCCGCGGACTACATCGACGCCGGCGTCTGGAAGTCGAACCTGCGGCAACTGGCCCGAAAACGGATGGACGAACACGGCTGGGAGTGCGAGTGTATCCGCTGTCGAGAGGTCGGAATGAACGACGCCGAGCCCGACGAGATCGAACTCGACGTCATGACCTACGAGGCCTGCGGCGGCACGGAACAGTTCATCTCCATCGAGGACTTCGATCAGGACCTCCTGATCGGCTTCTGCCGGCTGCGGTTCCCGAATAATCCGGTTCGATCGGAACTCGAGAACGCCGCGCTCGTTCGCGAACTCCACGTCTACGGCTCCGAAGTCACGGTCGGCACGGACGGCGACGGGGACCAGCACCAGCACCGGGGCTACGGTCGTCGGCTGATGGCACAGGCCGAGTCGCTCGCCGCCGACGCCGGCTACGACAAGCTGAGCGTCATCTCGGGTATCGGCGCCCGGGAGTACTACCGTAACAAGCTGGGCTATCACCAGGACGGTCCGTACGTGAGCAAACGACTGTAGCGGCCGCGACCGTCGGAACCGTTCTCGACGCCCGATGCCTTCGTCTTGAACCGTCCTCGAGCGACGCGAACGCTCGAGAGCCGCGAGATCGGATCGGTGTCGGCGATCTCGAGTCGCCGATCGACCGATCAATCGGTAGGTCCTGCCACTAAAAATACGGCTGCAGTTCCGAAATTTTTATACATACTGGTGGAAAAGCATTAGCTGCCGACGAACGTCGGCATTGATCACACTCCCCCCAGACAACCAGCGCCACACCCGCTGTACCTCATTCGAGCGCGCCGTCGCTATCCCCCGCTCGATTCCCCCCTCGAGTGGCCCGCGACGGCGCGCTCTGTGATCTCGCTTCTTGACTCCGACGCAATCCGTTTCAGACGGCGAGCACCGTATCTACGACGAGCATAATCGCGAACCCACAGACGAACGTCCCCGTCGCCGTGTCGGCGTAGCCGTGGCCGTGACTCGAGGGGACGAGTTCGCGGAAGACGACCGCGATCATCGCGCCCGCAGCGAACCCGGCGGCGACGGGAAAGAGTCCCGTGACGACGGCGACCAGCGCGAAGCCGACCGCGGCGGCGATCGGTTCGGGAACACCGCCCGAGAGCGTCGTATAGAGGACTGTCCTCGGTTTCGAGACGCCGGCGCGGACGGCTGGCACCGCCATCGCGAACCCGTCGGGGACGTTCTGGACGGCGATTGCGGTCGCGATGGAAAATCCGAGCGCCGTCTCGCCGCTGGCGAACGCGATACCGACCGCCAGCCCCTCGGGAACGTTGTGGATCGTGACGGCACTGCCGACGAGAAGCGCCCGTCGAAGCGCACCGTCGTCCTCGTCGGCCGGTTCGAGTCGATCGGGAAAGGACGCCTCGTCGACCACGGCGGTTCCCTCGAGGTGCTCGTCGCGAAAGTGCAGGTGCAGATGCGGGAGCAGCGCGTTCGTGACGAGCATGAACGCGCCGCCGGCGAGCAGTCCGGCGACGACCTCCCAGGGCGTCCCGAGTTCGAGGCCCGGGACGATCAGCGCGAAGACGGCCGCTCCGACCATGATCCCGGCGGCGAGGCCGATCGCGCCGTCGTAGACGCGGTGGCTCACGCGCGTGGTAGCCAGCGTCGGGAGGGCACCGATCCCCGTCGCACAGCCGGCGAGCAGCGCGACGAGCACGACAGTAGCGAGCGTCATTACGACTGTCACGTCTCCCTCGAGGGGCAAAAAGTCGGCTCGTGTCCGCGGAGACGGCTCTCGGTACTCGGCATCCGTCGTCGGCAGTTCCGGTTCGACCGATCAAAAAGCATTTACTGGGTCCGCGGGCACGGTAGCCTATCCGATGACGCCACTCGGCGACCTCCTGAATCGAGTCAACTACGGCCTCGATCGCACCGAGGTTCACGTCGAGTGTCGTCGATGCGGCCGAACGCTCTCGAGAGACGCGACGGACTGTCCGTGCTGCGGCTCGACCGATATCGCGGCGATCTCGCTGTGACGGGTTGGAAGCGACGGCCGTCAGCCGTCGATGGTTACCTCGAGTTCGAGTAGCCCGAGGTAGTCCGGGGCCGCGCCGCTCGTCCGGAACTCCGTGACCGTCGAGTCGACGTAGTCGTAGAACTCCGACTGCGTGTTCGGCACGATGGACTTGCCGTCCTCGCCCATGAGGTAGGCCGGCGAGTTCGTGCGTTCTATCATCTCTACCTGTTCGTTCCAGTCCTCCTCGCCGTAGAGGAAGACGCCGAAGGAGAACCGACCGGCGGCGAGCGCGTCGCGCTTCGACGAGAACTGGTCCGCCTCCTCGATCCGGTACTCCTCGTCGCTCACCCAGGCGAGAGCCGCGATACCCTCGGTACGAAGGAGGTAGACGTCCCAGGACAGCGTGTTGTCGAAGACCGCCCACGCGTTCCGCGGGCCGACGGTGTCGATCTCGACGCTGAACGCCGGCCGACCCCGCGAACCGGTCGGCTCGTGAACGAAGGTCGCGTCGTAGCCCGGAACCCGGATTCCGCGGTCGTGGTAGGCGATGCCGTCGACGGGGAGGTCGACGTCGAGTTCGTCGACCAGCGTGCGAACCGAGACCCCGCCCGCGGCCTCGAGTTGACCGAGGAACGACGAAAGCTGGTAGACGTCGGACCAGGGAGTGTTGGCGGGCGCACTCATCGGTAACGACGACCTCCGTGGAGGGAACGCGGACGGTCGCACGGCGGTTCGGAGACGCGTCTCATACCGTTTTCGAGGGCGGTGTCACGGATTAGCGTTCTGACTTCGCTCGAGTCGGAGCGACACGCCTTTTTGACCGGGCCGGGCAGTGTAGCACATGGATCCGAAGCGGGAGCTTACAAGCGTCGACCTCGCGGCCCTCGTCGGGGAGTTCGGTGCCTACGAGGGAGCGAAGGTCGACAAGGCCTACCTCTACGGCGACGATCTCCTCCGGCTCAAGATGCGGGACTTCGACCGGGGTCGCCTCGAACTGATGATCGAAGTCGGCGAGGTCAAGCGCGCCCACACGGTCGCGCCGGAGCGCGTCCCGGACGCCCCCGGCCGACCGCCCCAGTTCGCGATGATGCTCCGGAACCGACTCTCCGGCGCGGACTTCGCCGGGGTCGAACAGTTCGAGTTCGACCGCATCCTCGAGTTCGTCTTCGAGCGCGAGGACGGCACGACCCGCATCATCGTCGAACTGTTCGGTCAGGGGAACATCGCCGTCACCGACGGCGAGTACGAGGTGATCGACTGCCTCGAGACGGTCCGCCTCAAATCGCGGACCGTCGTTCCCGGCTCGCGGTACGAGTTCCCCGACACGCGGACGAACCCGCTGTCGGTCTCGCGCGAGGCGTTCGACCACGAGATGGAGGACTCCGACACCGACGTCGTCCGGACGCTGGCGACCCAGCTCAACCTCGGGGGACTCTACGCCGAGGAGATCTGTACCCGCGCCGGCGTCGAGAAGGCGCTCGACATCGGCGACGCCGCTGAGGACGATTATCGGCGGCTTTACGAGGCGATCGAACGCCTCGCGATCGACGTCCGGAACGAGAATTTCGACCCCCGGCTCTACCTCGAGAGCGAGCCCGAGGACGACGGCGAGGACGCCGACGACGCGGACTCGAACGCGGGCCGCGTCGTCGACGCGACGCCGTTCCCGCTCGAGGAGCACAAGGAGGCCGGCCTGACCGCCGAGGCCGCCGACAGCTTCCTGGCCGCGCTCGACGACTACTTCTTCCGGCTCGAACTCGAGGACGAGGAGCCGGATCCGACCGAGCAACGGCCGGACTTCGAGGAGGAGATCGCTAAACAGGAGCGGATCATCGAGCAACAGCAGGGGGCGATCGAGGGATTCGAACAGCAGGCCGAGGCCCAGCGGGAGAACGCCGAGTTACTCTACGCCCGCTACGGACTGGTCGACGAGATTCTCTCGACGATCCAGAACGCCCGCGCCCAGGACCGCCCCTGGGACGAGATCGAGGAGCGATTCGAGGAGGGCAAGGAACGCGACATCGAGGCCGCCGAGGCGGTCGTCGACGTCGACGGGAGCGAGGGAATCGTCACCGTCGATATCGACGGCGAGCGAATCGACCTCGTCGCCCACGACGGCGTCGAACAGAACGCCGACCGACTGTACACCGAGGCGAAGCGCATCGAGGAGAAAAAGGAGGGCGCGCTGGCCGCCATCGAGAACACCCGCGAGGACCTCGAGGAGGCCAAACGCCGCCGCGACGAGTGGGAGGCCGAAGACGAGGGCGACGAGGGTGACGACGAGGACGAGGAGACCGAAGACCGGAACTGGCTCGAGATGCCCTCGATCCCGATCCGCGAGAACGAGCCCTGGTTCGACCGATTCCGCTGGTTCCACACCAGCGACGGCTACCTCGTGATCGGCGGGCGCAACGCCGACCAGAACGAGGAGCTCGTCAAGAAGTATCTCGAGCCCGGCGACAAGGTGTTGCACACCCAGGCCCACGGCGGCCCCGTCACGGTCCTGAAGGCGACCGACCCCAGCGAGGCTTCCTCTTCGGACATCGAGTTGCCCGACTCGAGCGTCGAGGAGGCCGCCCAGTTCGCCGTCACCTACTCGTCGGTCTGGAAGGACGGCCGCTACGCGGGCGACGTCTACGCCGTGGACTCGGATCAGGTGACGAAGACGCCCGAGAGCGGCGAGTACCTCGAGAAGGGCGGGTTCGCCATCCGCGGAGACCGGACCTACTACCGCGATACGGCCGTCGGCGCGGCGGTCGGCATCCAGTGTGAGCCGTACACCCGGGTCATCGGCGGTCCGGCGTCGGCGATCGAGGGCCAGGCCGAAACGACGATCGAACTCGAGCCGGGTCGGTACGCCCAGGCCGACGCCGCCAAGCGGATGTACCGGCAGTTCCGCGAGCGATTCGAGGACGAGTCGTTCGTACGGAAGATCGCCAGTCCGGACCGGATCCAGCACTTCATGCCGCCGGGCGGCAGTCGTCTCGCAGAGGAATAGTATTCGCGATATTCACGAACACGAAATCGGCGCTCTATTGTTGTGGTTGGTAACGACGATCATGCCGTTGTGCCGAGTAACGACAGTTGATGGCCGAAGGTGATGATGGTGCGACCGCCTTCTAACGCTATAACCGAGGACTTCGGTGACACATACGTCGAAGTCGGAGCGCGGTCGGTACCGGAGTCAGACCGCTACCAGGACGGAGTGAAATACTCACTCCAGTACGGAAACGAGGATGATGAGACGATCATCCGGTACGATAGCTTCCCCGATCATCCCGGTGTTGGTCGGCGCCACAAGCATCGCTCGGACGATCCTGACGGCATCAATACCGTCGAGTTTGACGGTCTCGAACCGCTGTTCAAACGATTCAAACGAGAGGTGAACGATAATGGCGAATTCTGCCAAAAGCAAGACAAACGACGAGCGAACGATGCACATCCGATTCCGGAACGGCGACGAGCAGGGGGTGCTCGAGACGCTTCGTGCTCGACCGCGCGACTCGTCGATCGTGACATCCGACAGGTCCATCGAAACCTCGAAGAGTTCGAGGGGCTCCATCCGCTCGAGTTCGAGCACGCCGGCCGGTCGAAGAAACCGACAGTCTGGTACGATTCCATCGAGGTCGATCTGCCGCTGACGGACGTGAATCCAGAAACAGCACCGGCATAGTACTCGGCGGTGTTGAAAATCGCTGTGTTGACACGTTCGTCGGCGGTATTCCGTATCGGTGACGGGTGAATCACCGGGGAGAGAAACCATCAATGTTTATGCACTTCCGAGATGTCTGTTAAATATGCGCCGCCGTGCCCTCCTCACCAGCCTCCCAGTCGGCGTGCCCATTATCGCTGGGTGTTTGAGTGGTACTAGCGCTGATGATGAGTCTACTACCGAAACGGATACCGGCTCTGATGCGCCCAATTTCAAGGTCGACGAAGACGCACCCGGCGAGTTCATTCTCCTTCGGAATCAGCCGCAGGAACCGAGCGGCGTCACTGTTGGCGACACATTTGAAATCGGTGTCGTTCTCGGAAACGCCGGTGGCGAATCCATTACCGGTGAAGTCAGCGTCGAACTCGTCCCGCCGAACGAAGGAGAGGACGTTCAGACGGCTGCCATCGTCGTTGAAGGGGATGACGAAATCCCTTCCGGGGCAGCGAGGTTTTTCACCACTGGGTCGTTTGAAGCGACGGTCGCTGGCGACTGGGAACTCGTCGCAGGCCCCGGGATTGGACAGGTTCATCGAGCGTACGATCCGATAGTTATCGTCGAAGAGCGACCTCACGACTGATAGACACCTCTACGCTTCTAACCTCGATCATTGGCCGAGTTCATCGCTGCAAACTGGCACAAGAGCAGTAATCAGTTCGCACTCTCTACGTAACAGCAGTCGGTGATCCGATTTCGTTATTCGACCTTGGTTCTGAATCTGAGTTAGCCGATTCGTTACGTGCAGATGCGAACAGAACACGAGACCCATAACAAATTTTCATAGTATCAGGTAGTTCCAGCAACGAGGATCACGACGAAGAACGCGTATGATAACGTGGTCACCATACTGGGGGCCGATAATCCAAACGAGACGAATCGAACGACGGCATTAGGATCAAAGGGCCTTGTTGAAACACTCAATCGGTGAGAGGTTTCAAAAGCCGCGCCGACTACAGTGCGCGAATCTTACACGGCGCCGCGTTCGGATGGCGCCGGCAGAGTGGCGGACAGGGGCAGTCGCGTAGGCCCGCCGACCGTTCAGCACCGTGTTTCCCCATCGAGAGCCGAGGGCTGAACAGCCTCGCCGTACGAGCCCGGCAAACGATGGTCTTTCGGCACGTGCATCGCGACATTCAAACATCGTTTCTGTCAACAGAACCCTTTTGTTCCCATCGGGCCTCCTAGGTGTATGAGTTCTTCCACCCTCTTACCGGCCAAAGTGCTGGAGGTGGTCGACACGCTCGAGCCGCCCGGTACGCCATTGACGACTCCGGAAGTCGCCGCCGAGTTCGACTGTACACACCGAACGGTCTACAATAAACTAGAGGCGCTCGTCGAAGACGGGCCACTCGAGACGAAGAAGGTCGGCGCGCGCGGACGGGTGTGGTGGCGACCCGTTAGCGGTGAACCGGAGGGGACCGGGAACTCGAACGGACCGCGAGAACGGATTCGCTCCCACCCCGTATTCGACTCCGAGATGGTCGGTGTCATCGTCTGGGGGAGCAATCTGGCCATCAGCGACGCGAACGACGCCTTCCTGGAAATGTCCGGCCTGGAGTACGACGAGGCGCTCGGCACGTCGTGGCGTGACCTCACCCCCGAGGAGTTCTTCGTGAACTCGAAGCGACACATCGAACAGGTCGAGGAAACGGACAGCGGGGTACCCTACGAGAAACAGTACTATCACGCCGACGGGTCCCGGTGGTGGGGCCTCTTCGAATCGCGGAAACTGGACGACGAGTACGTCGAGTTCGTCATCGACGTCACCGAGCGCAAGCGGCTCAAACGAGAACTCCAAACGGAGAAAGAGCAACTCGACATCGCGGTGGAGAACTCGCCGCTCGTCCTGTTCCGAATGGATACCGATCTGCGGTACACGTGGCTCAAAAATCCCGATCCAGATTTCAGGGACGTGGACATGCTGGGAAAGCGAGACGACGAACTGTTGCCACCCGAGGCGGCAGAGACTCTACTGGCGCCGAAGCGGACCGTTTTGGAAACCGGCGAGGCTGTCCGCGAGGAACTGACCTACGAGTTACCGAGCGGCGAAGTAACGTACGACCTCACGGTCTCCCCGGTCCAGGACGAATCCGGAGAAGTCACCGGATTGACTTGTGCCGCACTCGATATCACCGAGCGCAAGAAGGCCGAGGAGAAGTTAAAGCGAACGAACCAGTCGCTTGAACGGCTCAACTCGGCCAGTGCCGATCTGATCGACGCCGAGACCGATGAGATCGCTGCTCGCACTGCCGAACTGACCCGGGACGTCCTCAACGTCGAGTACGCTGGCCTCTGGTCCTACGACGACCAGACCGGCGAAATCGACGAGTACGCTAGCTACACCGCCGATGGAGTCGACGTTGATGCAGTCAACTTCCCGGAGAACTTCTCCGAGCAGGTCTGGCAGACGTTCATCGGTGACGAAACCGACATCGAGACCGACCTGGTTGTGCCAGAGCGTAGGTCCGCGGAGTCCACGCTGGAGAGTCTCGTGCTCGTTCCGTTGGGGAGACACGGGGTGGTCTGTGTCGCGTCGACGCGGACCGACACGTTCGACGACCGAACGATCGACCTCGCGGAGACAGTTGCCGCGACCGTCGAAACCGCCTGGGATCGCGCCGAGAGTGAACAGGAATTAACACGGCGGAACGAGGAGCTAACGCGCCTCGATCGGCTCAACGCGCTCATCCGCGGCATCGACCAAGTGCTCGTGGAAGCCGATACGGTCGAAACGATCGACGACGCCGTCTGCGAGCGACTCGCCGAGTCCGCGCTCTACGAGTTCGCCTGGATCGGCGAATACGACGCCGAGACGAGAACCGTCGAACCTCGAGCGTGGGCGGGCGTGGACAGCGGTTATCTGGACCGCCTCGCGACCAGGGTTCCGGACTCGGAGGCGAACGGGAGTCCCTTCGCGGGCGCCGTCCGAACTGGAGAGTTACAGGTGGTCGTCGACGTCGCGACTGATGCCCGGGCTGCACCGTGGCGTGAAGATACGCTCGAGCGCGGTGGCCGGTCCTGTCTCTGCATCCCGCTCGTGTACGACGACTCGGTCTATGGCGTGCTGACGGTCTACGGGGGCACGCCCCAGCAGGAAGCGCGTGACGCCGAGGTGCTGGCGGAACTCGGTCGGACGATCGCCTACGCGATCCACGCCGTCGAGACGAGAGACTCTCTCCGGACAGACGCCGTCTACGAACTCACGCTCCAGTCGACGACCGCGGAACCGCCGCTGTGTCGCCTCTCTCGGACCACTGACTGCGTGATCGAGTTCGAGGGGCAGGTCCCAGGTGTGGACGGTCCCACGACCGTGTTCTTCACCGTGACGGGAATTGATCCGGACGAGTTCGTGACTGCCAGTGAGCAGTCGGTCGCCGTCGACGAGATCGTTCGTCTCGACGAACGGGACGACGGCGGATTGTACAAGGCACGACTGGCCGAACCGACGCTCGCAGGCCTGCTCATCCAACAAGGCGCGAGCGTGTGCACACTGTCTATCGATGCGGGAACGGCGACCGCGGTCGTCGACCTCCCGGATACGAAGGAGGTCTCGACGTTCCTCACCACGGTTCGAACGCCCGTTCCGGATCTCGAACTTCTGGCCAGACGAACCCGCACGCGGTCGCTGGAGGCGGACCTCACCTTACAGACGACCTTCGAGGAGCGGCTCACGCCTCGCCAGCAGGAGGTCCTGCAATTAGCCTACCGGAGTGGGTTCTTCGAATCACCACGCCTTCAGACCGGCAAGGAACTCTCCGAGGCGCTGGACATCTCCCAGTCGACGTTTAATTACCACCTCCGTGGAGCCCAACGCACACTTTTCGAACTAGTATTCGAGCCTGTACAAACTGCAACCTAATCGTGGTTGCATCCCATTATTGCGTATATTCGATTTCCCATCCAGATACTCAGGTGTACACGTATTTCTCACGGAGTCACGTTTTAGCGTATTTCTTGGACCGGTTCTGAGGGTCGCCGGTGACCAGATTCGCTGAGAAAACCGCAATGTTGCGAGCTAGACGTGAACGACCTCTCATATCTCCGTGAAGCGATTCTTTCCCACGCAACTCCAGTTGTGACTGTGACCTCCGATATGGACGGTAGAAATCCACGAAACGACGCACAGCCAGCACACACTTCAGCCGAACCAGCGTCGTTATCCGAGATGCTCAGTGGGCTGAGCCAGCAGCACAACCGGCGAATACTGGAGTACCTTCTTCAGCAAGATACTTCGATCAGCGTGGATGACCTCATCGAGTACGCCGCAGGAGTAGCTGTCGAGCCGCCTCGGACCAAGAGCGGTCCGAGGACTCCTACTCACAAGGGTGGGCAGTCCAAAGCATGATCGAGGAAACCACTCACGGACCAGGGTCATTGGATAGATATCTGGATATCCTGGCGAACAAGTACCGTCGAAGATTGCTCATTTCCTTGCTGGACCACACTCCCCAAAACGACGCACGGATCCCTCCCGACATCCACGTCGAGGATGAAGATCTCGAAAACCTCAAGATCCAGATGGTTCACAGGCACTTGCCGAAGCTTGAGGACGCGGGATTCATCATCTGGGACCGGGAAACGAACGAAGTCCGGAAAGGGCCACGATTCGACGAGATCCGGGCGCTATTACAGTTGATGCGCGACCACACCGACGAACTCCCCGCCGATTGGCTTTGAACCTAGTCATTGAGCCCTCGGCATACAGTCCACTGAGTCGAGCGGTTGCATCTGAGCAAGATGCAGCCCACCCGTTCAGCGTGCTCTGGCCGGCGGCTTCGACGTCGTCACGAGTACTGAATCCATCCTCTGTACTCAACGAGCTGTTTTTGACAGCAATCAGTGAACTCGATTGCCGCTCCGTTACCCGCTTGATCTACACGTAACGCCGTTTCCATCGGTTTGGAACAGTCTCAATCCGATCTGAGACAAACGGTCACGCGGTTCAGTCGACCCTGACGATGTGCGCACTGTCGGGATCGAACCCGACGACGACTTCGCCCGATAACGGATCGCGCGTTCGCACGAGGAGTTCTCGACCCTGCCACTCGAGATGGACTCGCGTCGTCTCTCCGAGGAATTCCGCGCTGGCGACGGTCGCCATCGTCGCGTTCACGCCGGCTCCGATCCGCAGATTCTCGGGCCTGACACAGAAGGTGATCTCGTCGCCAGAGGCGACCTCTCGCTCGGTAACGTTCACGGTAAACGTCTCCGCTCCGGCGTCGACCGTCGCGAGCGTTCGTTCCCCGGAGTCGTCCACTGAGACCGCGGTTCCGGCGAAGACGTTGTTATCGCCGACGAACTCCGCGACGAACCGCGTCTCGGGCCGCCGGTAGATCTCTCGAGGCTTCGCGACCTGTTCGGGCGTCCCGTCTCGCATCACCGCGACGCGATCCGAAACCGCGAGGGCCTCCTCCTGATCGTGCGTGACGTAGACCGTCGTGATCCCCAGCTCCTTCTGGATCTCGTTCACCTGGACGCGCAGCCGCTCGCGGAGCCGGGCGTCCAGCGCGCTCATCGGCTCGTCGAGCAGGAGGACGTCGGGACCTGGTGCGAGCGCGCGGGCGATCGCCACCCGTTGTTGCTGGCCGCCCGAGAGCTGGTCCGGCTCGCGCCCGGCCATCCCCTCGAGGTCGACCAACTCGAGCAGCTCTCGGACCCGCTCGTCGTCCGAGACGTCGCCCGGCGACTCGGCGAAGTTGAGCCCGTAGCCCACGTTCTCGCCGACGGTCATGTGCGGAAAGAGCGCGTAGTTCTGGAAGACGACGCCGACGTTCCGTTCTTCGGGTGGAACCCCGGTGACGTCCTCGCCGCCGAACCGGACGACGCCGTCCGTCGGCGACTCGAAGCCGGCGATCAGCCGCAGCGTCGTCGTCTTGCCGCAGCCGGAGGGGCCGACCAGCGTGAAGAACTCGCCTTCGCGAACCGACAGCGAGAGGTCGTCGACGGCGGTCGTCTCGGCGTAGCGCTTCGCGACCGACTCGAGTTCGAGCGCGACCGGTCGATCCTCGAGGTCGTCCGAGACGGCGTCCGTACTGCGAGCCGACCGTTCGAACGCGTTCGAGCGTTCGGGCTCCTCAGATGCCAAAGCTCTCACCCCCGAGTCGGTCGATAATCACGAAACTGACGCTCGTGACGACGAGCAGGACGACGCCCATTGCGGTCGCGGGTCCGAGCCGACGACCGATGAAGCGTTCGATCGCGATCGGCATCGTGTACTGGTCGGTTCCCGTCGCGAGGATGACCGTCGAGGAGAACTCTCCCATGGAGATGGCGACGACGAACGCCGCGCCGGCGACGACGCCCGGCCAGACCAGCGGCAACTCGACGTCGATTAGCGCCCGCGCTCGAGAGGCGCCGAGCGCGCGAGCGGATTCGACGAGCGAGCCGTCGACCGACTCGAGTCCCGGCGCCACGGTGCGGACGACGAACGGGTAACACGACACCGCGTGGGCCGCGACGATGGCGATCGACCCGCCCATCGTGAACCGCCAGCCCGAAATCTCGATCCCGAAGACGGGACCGCGAAGGAGTCCGATACCGACGATGATTCCCGATACCGCGAGCGGCGCCATCGCGACGGCGTCGACGAGCTTTCGGCCGCGATACCGTCTGGTCGTCAGCACCGAGACGACGACGCCCATCGGCAGGGCGAGCGCGAGCGCGCCGGCGGCGAAGACGAGAGAGTTCCTGATAGCGGGCCAGGGTCGAACCTGGAACGCGGCCGCGGTCTGCTGGCGCTTGAGCAGGAACCGGTAGTGATCGAGGGTGAGGCCGTTCGGCCCGGAGACGCTCGCGTAGAGCATGCTGACGATCGGCGAGACGAAGACGACGAGCGCGATCGCCGCGTAGACCGCGATCCCCGCTCGCGGAACCAACTCGCGAAGCGAGAACGACGGCGGCGAAAGGGGTCGACGAGCCAGCGGCCGGACGCCGCGCGAACGGACGACGTGGTTCGCCTCGTAGCGCAGATAGCCGTAGAGGACACCCAACGAGACGACGAGTTCGACGATCGCCAGCGCGGCCGCCTCGGTGTAGTTCAAGTCCTGGACCAGCCGGTAGACGAACACCTCGACCGTCGCCAGGTTGAATCCGCCGAGCGCCAGCACGATCGGGAAGGTGCCGAACGTGAAGACGAACGTCAAGGCGGCACCCATCAACACGGCGGGGTACAGCTGCGGAGCGACGACGTCCCGGAACGCCCGGAACGGGCTCGCGCCGAGGCTGCGAGCGGTCTCGATCGCGCTCGCGTCGACCGACTCCCAGGCGGCGGTCGTCACCCGCGCCACCAGCGGCGCGTTGTAGAAGGCGTGGGCGATCAGGACCGCCTCGAGCGAGTACATGATCTCTACGGGTCCGAGCCCGACGAGTCCCAGTGCCCGGTTTAGCGTGCCGCTCTGCCCGAACGTCGCGACGAAGCCGACGGCGACCATGATCGACGGCAGGACGAACGGCAGCACCGTCAGCGAGCGGAGGGTCTGCCGTCCGCGGAACTCGTAGCGTGCGAGCACGTAGGCGGCGGGGACGCCCAGCGCGACGCTGAGCAGACTCGAGAGCGCCGCCTGATAGGCCGTGAAACCGACGACGCCGAGCCGTCGGTCGGCAGAGAGCAGATCCCCGGCGACGGCCAGCGGCGACTCCCCGGCGAACAGCCGCGCGAGGTCGCCGAAGTAGAACGGATCGCGCAGGAGGTCGACGAAGACGGCGAGCGTGATTGCGCCTTCGACGACGATCGCCTCGACGAACACCGTCGCCACGGGGTAGTAGAACAGCACGAGCAGCAGGACAAGCGTTCCGAGGCCGAACAGCGCGATAGCTCGCCGCTCGAGGCGGTTCCGGATGCCGCGCGCACGCCGTCGATCCGACGGCTCACTCGTCGGAGCGGACTCCCCTGACGCGGGGTCGGGAGTGCCGACCGGCGCTGTCGCCCCGCCGTCGGTTCGTGGACCGTCCCGCTCGCGTGCGGAATTCCGATCGGTCACGGGACCACTCCGGTTCTCGAGGCCGTTCTCGCCGCCGTTCGTCGGCTCCTATCGACGCCGGACCACCCGGTGGTACCGCCGATCGAAATCTCTATCCGGCGACCGCGGGAACGGACGGCTATGACCGTCTTTGCACTCCTTCGCGTGACGCCGATCACCGGAGAGGACGTCACGGCGGACGTCGCGGCCGCCGTCGAGGCCCTCGAAGAGTACGACGTCGAGTACGAGACGTCGCCCATGGCGACGACCCTCGAGGCCGACGACGTCGAGGAACTGTTCGCGGCGTGCGCCGCCGCCCACCGGGCCGTCGACGCCGGCGAGGTACAGACGCTCGTCCAGGTCGACGACAAGCGCGAGAAGTCGATGTCCGCGAGCGACAAGGTCGACGCCGTCGAGACGGAACTCGGCCGCGAGGCCCGAAGCGACCGCGAGTGAAACGTAGACGCCGCTCCGGTCGCCTGCTGGCCCGCGGTGGCGATCCGTCCGTTCGCGTCGATCGAATGCACTGGTCGATCGGGACTCAGTAGTTACCGGCGACCGTCTGCTCCCACTCGTCGAGCCACCCGCTCAGATTGGCGTCGAGGTCCTCGTAGTCGAAGAACGGGGTGTCGTCGGGCACCTTGGCGTGCTCCTCGTACACCTCGGGGAGCTCCGTCTTCTCGTTGACCGGCCCGGTGACGTTCCGTTCGGCGATCACCGCCTGCACCTCGGGGTCGAGGACGAAGTCTATAAACTGGTTGGCCAGTTCGTTGTCGGTCCCGTCGGCGAAGCGGACCATGCCGGAGACGTTGGCGTAGGCCTGGTCGTTCAGCAACGACACCTGGTGTTTCTCGAGGTCGTTGTCGAAGCGATCGGCGTAGACGCGGTCGTTCGAGTAGGAGACGACGACCGGAATCTCGTCCTCTTCGAACTGCGCGTACACGTCGCTCCAGGAGTCGAGGACGCGCGCGTCGTTGTCCATCAGCTTCTCCCAGTACTCGAGGTAGCCGTCCTCGCCGAACCGGTCGATCGTCCACAGCAGGAACAACAGCCCGGTCGTCCCGCGCTGGGGGTTCGAGACGCCGATTTCGCCCTCGTACTCGGGACCGAGGAGATCCTCGAACGTCTCGGGGGTGTCGACGTTCCGACCGTCGTAGACGATCGCACAGTAGCTACTGTACGTCGGGATCACCCGGTCGTGCGGATCGAAGTAGTATTCCTCCTCGACGTCGGCGACGTTCTCGAGTGCGTCCTCGTCCGTCTCGGCGAAGAGGGGACCGTCCTCGACTTCCCGGTCCGCGCGGACGAGTTCGTGAGGACTGAGCCCCAGGTAGAGTTCGGGTTCGATCTCGGCGCCCTCGTTGTGGCGCTCGATGTAGTGATTCAGCTCCTGCTCGGGCGTCTGCCACTCGAATTCGACGTCGTAGCGCTCGGCGAACTCGTCGGCGATCCACTCGCCCGGACTGTCGCTCGGCGCGTCGACGAACGAGTTGTAGGTCGCGACTTTGAGGATGTCGTCCTCGTCGTCGGTAGAGCCCGTCGTTCCGCCGTTCTCCCCTTCCCGAGAGATACATCCAGCCAGACCGACTCCGGCGACCGCTGCACCCGACGTGAGAAACTTTCGCCGTCTCATTACCCAGTGGTCACAACCGGTGGTACGTAAGGGCCGCGTTTTCGATCGGGCTCAGTCGCGGTCCTCGATCGGTAGCTCGAGGGTCGAACCGTCCGGAACCGGCCCCGTCGGGTCCGCGATCCCGAGGCGGCCCGTCGCGGCCAGCGTTCGCAGCGCGTAGAGGTTCCGGAACGGCGGCAGTCGATCGAGCAGGTCGTCGTCGAGGATCTCGTACCACGACAGGGGATGACTTCCCGGTTCGCTCCAGGCCGACCGCGGCGCGAGAAACGGCGGCTCCCAGTCCCCGCCTCGCTCGGTGAACTGCCGAGTCGGTGTGTAGCGAACCAGCGCGAGGTGGCGATCGATCGGCGAGAGCGATCGGTCCGTCACCCCGACCCTGTCCCGAGGGACGTCCGCCGCGCGACGGTAGTACTCGAGCGCGAGATCCGCGTGCAGTCCCTTCCCTCGCCGCTGCTCGAGCGGTACTCGCTCCCAGGCGCGGACGTACGCGGGGTCCCACAGCGGGAGCCACCAGTCGAGGCCCGCGTCCTCGTACGCCCGGAGGTCGCCGTTCGTGAACGTCGCCATCCGTCCGCGCCATTCCCAGCGCTCGTAGGCCGCGGCCGCGCTCTCCGGATCGGTCACCGCGCCGGGATCGCGGTCGCCGAGCAGCCCCCGCCGAATACGCTCGCGGGCCGCCCGTTCGAACGTTGCGTCGTCCCAGTCCCACAGCGCGTAGTGGCGCTCGAGGACGTAGTCGGTCAGGGCCTCGAGCGACGGCTCGACCCGTTCTCTGTCGTCCGTATCGTCGACGTCGTCATCCGCGTCGACGGCCGGTCCGCAGCCGACGCTCGAGGACGGCGCGTCGTCGTCCCGCTCACCGGCGAACTGCGGAAGCCGCTCGCTCGGCGTCGCGACGGTGTGGCCGGGACAGTACAGCGCGTCCGTCGGTAGTCGCCCCTCGGCGACCAGTTGCCGGACCGCGGGCCACTCCGCGAGGAAGGGAAGGGCGTCGCCGCCGAACGCTCGCCGCCTGTACGCTCGTCCCGCCGGTCCGTGGTACCACTCGCGCCACGTCGACTCGTCGTAGTCACAGAACTCCCACCGGATTCCGAGTCGGGCCGCGATCTCCCTGCTCGCTTCGACGTCGGGGTGGCCGGAGCGACCGAACGTGAAGCCGATCACCTCGCGGCCGCGCTCGACGAGCGCCGACGCGAGCAGCCGGGAGTCGTAGCCGCCCGAGAGCGGGACGACGACGGGGCGGTCGCCGGCGACGCGCTCGAGCCGATCGAGCGCCGTCTCGAGAGCCGACTCGAGCCGCGCTCGCGACTGACCCGGAGATGCTCGAGACGCGTCCGGTCGCCGGTCGGCCGAGTTCGCCGGCCAGTAGTCGCGGTACGTGCGGCGAGTACTGCCCTCACTGCCGACGCGGACGACTTCTCCGGGCTGGGTCGAACGGACCCCCGACCAGATCGTTTCGGGTCCCGTCACGTACCGCGTGAGGAGAAATTCGCTCTCGGTGATCGGATCGTGACTCGCCTCGAGCGCGTCGCGGACGATCTGCCCTTGATCGGCGACGACCGTTCCCCGGGTGTCGTAGTACAGCGGGATCGAGCGGGCGCCGTCGGCGACGAGATGCGTCGCGTCCGGACCGCGGACGGCGGCGGCGAAAAAGCCCTCGAGCGTCGCCGCGACGGAGGCGACGGCCTCGAGGGTCGGCTCGTCGGTGCCCCGAGCGTCGGCGAACCGGGACGCGAGCGCGGAGCCCTCGAGCAGTCTCTCGCCCTCGAACGCGCGGCCGCGAACCGCGACGCCGTCCATCCGCGTCCAGCCGTCGGCCCGGAGCGCCGTCTGCATAGTCGTGCTTCCGGCGACGAGTATATAGGCTCGGCGCCTGGCGCCGCCTTTGCCGACCGATTCGTCGCCGGGCGGACGATCCAGATCGGAACGACGTTGAGTAGCCCCGTTCAACCGCGGAATCGGACGCTTGCGCGTCGAGTGTTGGCTCTAACTCGGCCGAAAACGAGTAGCAGGGTCTTGTGTCGGCGTCGAGCACCCGCGTTCCCTGTGAGGAGAATTCGAAGGGCTACTTCTGGTCACCGGGCGCACCGCTCTGACGCTCGACCTCGGTTTCCCAGTGGTGCATCGACTCGTCGTAGGACGTCCCGAGGGCGATCAGGAACCCGACGATCGCGGTCACGAGCGCGACGCTCCCGACGGCGACGACGGCGATCGAGAACAGCGGCCCCACCAGGACCTGAGCCGACGTCAGCAGCGAAACTGCCGTCACGGCGGCGATCAGCGTGAACAGGCGAGCCAGCCGGCCGGTGTCGAGCCCGGAACTGCTCTTCGTATCGGTGAAGTCGACGATTTCGCTCAGGATACCGTTGTACTCGCCACCGCGCGAGCCGTGACCGAGCGAGTGGATCGACTGGGCGACCCACACCCCAGCGGTGAAGTTGAGGAGGGCGACGAACGAGACCAGTCCCAGTTCGCCCTCGACGAACAGCCCCGCGACGATCGCACCGGCGAACGAGAGCGCCATGATCGCGTGGGTTACGAGCGATCGCTTGCCGAAGTCTTCGAGTCGAGCTATGTGTCCAAGATTCATACCACCGATAGGACCGTAGCGGTAATACCGAGCAAGCCTAACAACGACAATTGTTCGTGTACATTGGCGGTTTGCCCCGCTCCGAACTCCTCCCCGAGGCGAAGATTGCATCTGCCGGGACAGTGTCTTCCCCGCTTCGCACAGTGGAACACGGTATGGCTGAACTCGGTAGAGCGACCATCGTCTACGAAACGGCGTCCGGCGAGATCGAAAAGGCCACCGTCGACAACGACCACATCGCCTACTTCCAGGATCACTGGCTGTTCGAGTACGGGACCGACGACGACGGCAACGACGTCGTCCGGCGAGTCCCGAGCGAACGCGTCTACCACGTCGAGCGTTCCGTCGAGGAACTCGAGGAGACGTTCGACTCGACGGTCGACAAGGCGAAGGACAAACTCGAGGAGCTTCGGTGAGCGCCGCCCGCGCTTACTCTCGAACGCCGTCCGCCTGCTCGACGCGGGAGGCGTGTTTCTCGAGATCGGTCGCGATCGACCGCGCTTCGTCGGGCGTGAGCCGAATCTCCTCCATGTGTGCGGGGAGGTGGTCCTCGGTCATGTTGTCGAGTTCGAACTGGAGTCGGACGTAGTCCGGCTCTTCTCTGTCCGCCGTCGCGTTGACGACGGCGAGCGACTCGGTTTCGAAGTCGTGTCCCTTCGCGACGGCGTCGGCGAGATCGAGCGTCGTGTACGCGTTGACTTTCATCAGTCGGTCTGCCATCTGTCTAGTCCGATAGAGCGCTCGGGCGTACTTATACTGCCGGACGAACTGCGGGAGAGACGACTCGGAGAGCGCCGACCGACGGTATCGCCGCCGAACCGATCGGCGGTTCGAGACCGCCGGTTCCGGGACCGACCGAGAAGACGAACAGCAGGTAGTACAGCGACACGGCGAGAAGGACGAGGCCGACGAGACGGTTCAGGGGCGAACTGTGTCGGGCGAGCGTCCGCGTGACCCGCCGGCCGAACGACTGCGAGAGGAGCGCGAACGCGAGCAGGGGCGCGCCGATTCCCAGCCCGAACGCGAGAAAGCCGAGCACGACCTCCAGCTGCGAGTCGAACCGCGGAAAGGCGACCGTCGACCGAGCGAAAAACAGCGCGATCAACCCCGGGTTGCAGGGGATGACGATCGCGCCGAAGAAGAAGCCGTAGCCGAACGCCGACAGCGTCGGATACCTGTCGTGTGGCGGTTCGATCGTCGGAAACCGGGCGAAGCCGTTCGGCGCGACGACGAGCGCCGCGCCGACGACCGCTAACGTGCCGAAGGCGATCGGAGAAAGGCGCTGGACGGCGTCCGCGATCCCGGCACCGAGCACGATGGTCCACAGGAGTCCGACGACCGCCATGAACGCGATCACCCCGGCGACGACGAGGAGGCCGAGCACCGCTTCCGAAGTTCGCCGATCGCCGTCGCCGGCGGACACCAGGTACGCGACGAACGACGGGTACAGCGGAAGGACGCACGCGGCCGTAAGCGGCGTCGCGAGGCCGATCAGAAAGAACTCGAGCAGCGCGGTGACGGTCGATATCACGGGTTCCTCGGATCGGGTTCGACGGATCGCAACTCAACAGACCTCCGCGAGTATCGACTCGAGTTGATCGCCGTCGACGACTTTCTCGAGACTGTACACCTCGCCGTCCGGACAGACGAGGACCACCGGCGAGGCCGCGCTGACGGTCACGTCCTGGCCGAAGCTGTCGACGAGGCTGCCCGTGACCGGTTCCGGCGAGGTCCCGAACCGCCAGCCGAAGTCGTCTTCCTCCGCGTACTCCCGAATCTCGTCCGGGTCGTCGTTCGGATCGATCGTGAGGTCGACGATTTCGACGTCGCCCTCGGCCGTCGCGTAGAACTCGCCGAACTCGCGTTGCTGTGCGTGACAGACCGCACACCCCCGCGCGAACGTGTGGACCACCGCCGGCCGATCGAGGTCCGCGATGCGGAACTCCTCGTCCGTCGAGACGTCCACGAGCGAAGCGGTCCGCCAGGTTGCGTCTTCCGGGACGTCGACCGATTCGGGGTCCGCGTCCTCCTCGTCGTCCGATTCGCCTTCGGCGTCGTCACCGTCGTCGCCCGCACAGCCTGCGATCGCGACCAGCGCGCTCGCTCCCGCCGCCCGGAGCAGCCGCCGTCGATCGATCTCGCTGCGCTCGAGAGCAGTCATCTCGGTCGGAATTTCGAAAGACGTCATAACAACAGTTCTGGTCCGCGTCTATCGGACCCGGTGCCCGGTTAGTCGTCGGACGGGATCGGCGTTCCGTCCTCCTGTGCGGGGGCCGGACTCGCGTCGAGGTCGTCGTCCTCGGCGTAGGGATACCACGTCCGCTTCGTGTTGTGCATGAACGGATCGTCGTAGTCCGTCTCCTCCGGCTCGATCAGCTCGGCGAGTTCGTCGTCGTCCCGGTCGGCGACGAACTCCCGGAAGCTCTGCTCCTCGCTGTCGCGCGCCTCGGCGAAGTTCTCGAGCAGGTTCGCGATCGCACCGGGGACCTCGTCGGCCGGGATTCGTTCTGCGACCCAGGAGGCGAACTGCGGCTCCTCGCCGAGACCGCCGCCGAGGCCGATGTCGAGCGCCTCGACCGGCTCGCCGTTCTTGCGCGTCTTCATCCCGCGCAGGGAGACGTCGGCGATCTGGGGCTGGGCGCAGGAGGCCGTACAGCCCGAGAGGTGAACGTGGAAGTTCTCGACGCCCTCGGGGAGTTCGACGTTGTTCTTGAGCCAGCGGGCGTAGCGGACCTGGCGGTTCTTCGTCTCGACGATCGAGAGCGAACAGAACTCGGTGCCCGTACAGGCGATCGAGCCGCGCTGGAACGGGTGCGGATCGGGGCTGTACTTCTCGAGAACCGGCACCTCGCGCAGGTCGTCGACGCTCTCCTCGTCGACGTCGGTGAAGATGATGTTCTGGCGCTGGGTCAGTCGGACCTCGCCCGAGCCGTACTCGTCGGCCGCGTCGGCGAGATCGTAGGCTTCGTCGACGCCGATTCGGCCGACCAGGACGTTCAGTCCGACGTAGTAGTCGCCGTCGACCTGCTCGTGGACGCCGACGTGGTCGTGCTTGCCGTCGGCCTCACCCGCGTTGTACGAGTACGATTCGCGGAGGTCGTCGCCCGCGGTCTCGAGTTCGAAGTCGACGTACTCCTCCTGGAGCGTCTCACGAAGCTTCTCCGGCCCCCACTCGTCGACGAGGAACTTGATACGGGCGTTGTACCGGTTTTCGCGGTCGCCGTTGTCGCGGAACAGCGCCGAGATGCCGCCCGCGACGTCGACCGCCTGCTCCGGCGTGGCGAAGACGTCGATGTTGCGGGCGAAGCGCGGTTCGTTGCGCGAGAGGCCGCCCCCGACGCGAACGTTGTATCCCGTGACGGTCTCGCCGTCGATCTCCTTCTCGGCGGGTTCGAACGCGAGGTCGTTGATATCACCCTGACCGCAGCCCTCGTCGCAGCCGGTCACCGACACCTTCCACTTCCGGGGCAGGTTCGAGTGCGCCTCGTTCTGCTTGAACGTGTCGTGCAGTTCGGTCGCGAGAGCGTCGGCGTCAACGTGCTCGTGTTTATCCTTGCCGGCGACCGGACAGCCGACGATGTTTCGCCAGGAGTCGCCGCAGGCCTGGACCGTCGAGAGACCGACCTCCTCGAGTCGGTCGAAGATCTCGGGGACGTCTTCGATCCGGATCCAGTGCAGCTGAATCGCCTGTCGGGTCGTCACGTCGATCCAGCCGTTCCCGAACTCGGGATTCTCGGCCGGACCGCGGGAGAACTCGTCCGCGATCTCGACGATCTGCCGGAACTGTCCCGGCTCGAGGACGCCGCCAGGTGGGCCGATCCGCATCATGAAGTACGACTCCTGGCCGGCGCGCTGGTGGTACAGCCCGTACCACTTGAAGCGCTCGAACCAGGCGTCGTGTTCGTCGTCGGGGATCGCTTCCCAGCCTTCCTCGGCGAATCGTTCGATTTCCGCGCGAATATCGGTACCGTAGAGTTCGTCCTTCCACTGCTCGACGTCACTCGCCATTGATACCCGTTGTATGTACCGTCCGCATAAGCCCCTCGTTCTGTCGTCAGTTCTCCCCGGCTCTCGCGTATCCCGGCTATCTTTGCCACTACCGTTTCACTCGGTTTCGGGACCGGGCTCTACGATCGACTGGACGCCCTCGGGGCTGTACGGTTTGAACTCGCCGTCGACGATCCGACCGACGGGTAACCGCTCGATCGAGTCCTGCGTACCGCACTCGAGACACCGTCCGACCGTGTCCGCGACGACGACCGATCCGCTGACGTCGACGCCGAAGAATCCTTCCAGGAGGACGTACGCCGGTTCACACTCGCAAAACGAGCCGCGAGAGAGGGTCCAGACGTCGCTCACGCTCACCTGTCGGCTGTCGTTAACGCTGATCCACGCGCCGTCGTCGAGCGTTCGTACTGCGATCGTCATACGACCGTTTGGTCGGCGACGGGTCTCTGTCCGTTGACCCGGGCAATGCTTACCGGTGAGACGACGACGGTTCGAACGGAAACCGCTCGAGGGAATCAGGACGCCGCCGATAGCTCGAACCGAGATAGCCGCCATTCTTTCCGGTAAAGACGAGTGTCGACAGCCGGACCCGTTTCCGTCGCTCCTCGAGAAGCGGTTCGCCGTCGAACGCGCGGTTGCGAATCGAGATCGGAGTCCTACCGGACGAGTCGGCTCCGCAGTCCGCGAACAACAGCACCTTTTAGCCGCCCTCCCGGACTGACGGGTATGCAGATCAAAGACCGGGAACGGATCGAGGGCGGCCGCGAGCGCCTCACCGTCGTCCCCGAGAGCGTGGACGACCTCTGGCACCTCCAGTATGTCCTCGAGCCCGGCGACCGCGTCGCGGGCGACACGACCCGGCGGATCCAGCGCAACGACGATCAGATGCGCGACACGGGCGGCGAGCGCGAGCCCATGTGGGTCGCCATCGCCGTCGACGACATCGAGTTCCACAAGTTCGCCAACCGGCTGCGCGTCGGCGGCGAGATCGTCGCCTGTTCGCGGGAGGACCAGCTGGGCTTTCACCACACCCTGAACGTCGAGGAACGCGAGGAGCTGTCGATCGAGAAGCGGTTCAAACCGGACCAGGAGGCCCGCCTCGAGGAGGCCGAGGAGGCCACCGAGAACCCCGACGTCGCCATCGCGACCGTCGAGGAGGGGCAGGCCCACGTCCACACGGTCGCCCAGTACGGCACCGAGGAGCGAGCGACGATCACCGGCACGACGGGGAAAGGCGAGTACTCTCGCGGGCGATCGGAGCTGTTCGCAGAGCTCGCTAACGTGCTCGAGCGACAGGACGCCGACGCGATCATCCTCGCGGGTCCAGGCTTCACGAAGCAGGACGCCTACAAGTACATCGAACAGAACGAACCCGAGGTGGCAGAGCTGATCACGATGGTCGACACGGCCAGCGTCGGCGACCGCGGGGTCCACGAGGTACTCAAGCGCGGGGCCGTCGCCGACGTTCAGCAGGAGACCCGGATCGAGAGCGAGGCCGAGTACATCGACGACCTCACCCAGCGCATCGCGCAGGGGGCGAAAGCGGCGTACGGTCCGGAGGAAGTGAAGCAGGCCGCCGAGTACGGCGCGATCGAACGCCTGCTGGTGCTCGACGACCGACTCCGGAAGGAGCGCGGTCCCGACGGGGAGTGGGCCGTCGACATCGACCAACTCGTCCGCACGACCGAGCAGAAAGGCGGCGAGGTGACGGTGTTCTCGAGCGAGTTCCCGCCGGGCCAGCAGCTGTCGAATCTGGGCGGAATCGCGGCGCTACTTCGCTACCGGCTCGAGTGAACGCCCCGTTAAAAACTCTTCTTCGGACGGCATCGGTGGTGGAACAGCCGCTCGGTAGGACCGCGAACCGAGCGCGGTGGAAGAGAACTCCCACTGACGTGATCGAGGGACACCTCGACAGCAACGACTTCTCGGCTCGTCGCTTATCGACGATCGGTTCCGGTATCCGCCGCTGCGCCGCGCGCCTCGAAAACGACTAGTCGGCCGGTTGGTGGCCGTCGGACTGTGCGGGCTGTCGGTCCGTACGGGCGTTAGTCACCAGTTGGCGGCCCTGCTGAAATAGCTCCGTGACGAAGAGAACGATATTCCCGGGCCCCGTCCGCGATCGGGGCGAGCGATAGCACACGATCAGCGACCACATCGTTGCAACGCCCAGCGAGCCGAGTGCGGAGAAGGTCATTCCCATCGTCGCGTACGTAAACGCGTACACCGCACCGATCGTCATCGACGGGACGCTCGATCCGAGCGGGATTCGCGCAGTCGCATCTCGAATCGTCGGAGCGAGAAAGACGATCGAGAGGACGCTTCCGGCGAGAAACACGAGGTCTTGCCACATCATCAAAATCAATTACTCGGGGATGAGTAAAAGTTTCTCGGTGTGGCCCCAGGACGATAATCACCCCCGCCTGTCAGCGGAACGGTTCGTGCTCAATCTGTCGACTCGATCGTCTCGTCGCTCGCCTCGATGAGCTGGATCAGCACGGAGGCGAACAGCGAGTCCGCGCTCCAGATGGCGGTCTCGCTGCCGTCGTCGTCGACGACGCTCAGCAGCAGGCTGTCGTCGTCGACGAGAGCGATCCGGCCCGATCGCTGGTCGCTCTTGCGGTGTGGCGGCGGCGCGTTGACCGCCACGCCCTCGAGCGCGCCGAGCCGTTCGCGGACCGTTGCACTACTACTGACGACGCTGACGTCGACGCCGGCGGCGATGCGCTCCTCGAGCGCCTGCTCGATCTGGGGCGTGACGAGTTCCGGAAGCCGCGTCCCGAACACCAGCCGCCGGTTAGCCGCGGAGAGGATATCGGCGATGCGGTCGTCGACGCGGCTGCGTCCGCGGACCGTCCAGATGTCCTCCTGGGTCTCCTCGCCGTCGGGCTCCCGTTTGACCGCCGAGACGTAGTCGAACGCGCGGTCCCGCTCGCGCTCGAACCGATCCTCGAGCGTGTTCTGGGCCTCTTCGATACTTACCGGCCGGTAGCGGATGGGACTGGACTGCTGGACCTCGAGCAGCCCGCGCTCCTCGAGACTCTCGGCGACGCTGTACACCTGCGATCGGGGGACGTCCACCACGCGGGCGACGTCCCGGGCGGTCCCCGAGCCGATGCGATGCAGGCCGATGAACACCTTCGCCTCGTAGCTGGTGAGTCCCAGTCGCTCGAACGCCTCGAGCGCTTCGGCCTCGCTGGGTGTCATCGATCTTCACCTCCCTCGCTGGACGCTCCGTCGTCGGGAACTCCCCCGTCGCTCGCCGCCGGGGCTCTCGCCGGCGAGGACTCGAACGAGACGTCGGGACCGAAGTACCGCGTCCAGAGGACGAGCAGCGTCGGCAGGACGATCACGCTCGCCAGGAACGCGTAAACGATCGTCAGCGCGGTGATGACGCCGAACTGCTCGAGCGCGGGGAGGATGGCGAAGGCGAGCACGCCGAAGCCGCCGACGGTGGTCGCCGCGCTGCCGAGCAGCGCGCCGCCGGTGCCGGTCACCGTCGTGTGCATCGCGTCCCAGACCGAGCCCTGGCGCTCGAGTTCGAGCGTGTACCGGGCGCTCACGTGGATGCTGTAGGCGACGCCGAGACCGATCGTCAGGCTGGTGATCATCCCGGTCAGGACGTTAAAGGGCATCCCGATCAGGTACATCGTCCCGAGGATCCAGCTCACCGCGAGCGCGACCGGGAGCAGGGTGATGGCCCCGAGCGTCGCGCTGTTGCCCGTCAGCTTGTAGGCGCTCGTCAGGAACAGCAGACAGGCCACGAGCGTGATCAGCAGGCTCTCGAGCACCGTATCGAGCAGGTCCTGCTCGACGACGTGGCCGACGATCGGATCGCCGGTCGCCACGGCGGACCACGGTCCACCGCTCTCGAAGTCGGCGGCGAGCGCCCGCATCTCGTCGGTCGTGTCCTCGCTCGGCGCGTCGCCCCGGATCGAGACGATCATTCGAACGGCTTCGTACTCGCCATCGGCGGTTCGGTAGACGACGTCGCTCGCGGCCTCGGCGTCGACCTCGTACAGTTCGTCGTACAACTGTTCGACGTTCTGATCCGGGACGCCGTCGCCGTTCGTATCGGCCGCCTGGAACGACTCGTTGAACGACTCGTTCTCGGCTGCGACGCTCTCCATCGTCGCCAGCGGACTGCGGACGTCCGCCTCGCCGCTCGCCAGTACGTACACGACGTCGCTGTCGGCGGCGTCCGCCTCCGTGGCTTCGATCCGCTCGAGGGTGTCGTCGTCGGTCACGTCACCCCTGATCAGCAACTGCGCCTCCGAGTCCTGGCGCTGGAAGTTCTCGTCGACGTACTCGAGGTTCTCCTTCGCGGTGTACTCGCCGGGCTGGAACGGCTCGGGGAGGTTCTGGGTCCACGCCGGCGGACTGTCGGCGAGGAAGTCTTCGTCTTCGAAGCTGGTGTCGACCTGCGTCGCGCCGTAAACCCCGCCCGCGGTCACCAGCAGGACGGCGACGAGGACGACCAGCGGCGCCTTTCGGGCGGCGATCGCACCCACGGAGAGCGCGTCACCGAGTCGGCCGCCACCGGTGCCGAACGCCCGCTTGTGTCGATCGATGCCCCGGCCCTCGAGCCAGGAGTCGAACACCACCTTCGCGGCGGGGATCATCGCGCCGAAGACGATCAACGCCGCGAGGATACCGAACGCGCTGACGATCCCGAACTCGCGGATCGGGCCGATCGGACTGACGAGGTTCGAGAGGAAGCCGATCACCGTCGTCGCGGTCACCCAGACGAGTGCGACGCCGACGCCGGCGAGCGCGACGGTCATCGAGCCGCGGACGGTCCCGGAGACGCCGTCGTCCTCGCGCTGTTCTCGATGACGCATAAACACGTGAATCGCGTAGTCGATCGAGAGCCCGATCAACAGGACGGGGATGGCGACGAACATCTGGTTGAACGCGATCCCCGCCCAGCCCATGAAGCCGAACGTCCAGACCAGCACGGCGAGGACGCCCGCGACGCCGAGGACGATATCCAGCGGATCGCGGTAGGCGACCAGCAGTGCGACGACGACGAACGCGAGCGCGAGCGGGCCGACGATGGCGAGACTGTCTGCCATCGAGCGGTCGATCTCGTCGGTGATGAGACCCGCGCCGAAGACGAGCATCTCGTCGTCCTGGGACTGTGCGAGCTCCTGTAGCTCGAGCTGGCTCGCCGTGATCTCGTCGTCGCCGCCCTCAGGTCCCTGGAAGTCGCCGCCGTCGGTCAACTGCGTGACGAAGATCATCCGCGACTCGGCGCTCGTCGAACCGGGGTCGTAGTCGTTCGGCATCAGGCGAAGCGCCAGGTTGCCGCCCGCCCCATCGTCGTCGCCGAGGACGCTCGTGAGCGTCTCCTCGTACGTCGACTCGTTCATCGACTCGATCTGTTCGATCTGTTCGTCGATCGAAGGTGAGTCCGCGTTCTCGAGTTCTTCCTGGTCGGCCTCGAGCTGCTCGAAGTCGTCCTCGAGTGCTTCGCTCTCGGCTTCGAGCTGTTCGCTCTCTTCCTCGAGGGCCTCGCTCTCCCCCTCGAGCTGTTCGCTCTCTTCTTGCAGCGCCTCGCTCTCGGCTTCGAGCTGCGCGTACTCGTCCTCGAGGACACCCTGGGTCCCCTGCAGGAAGACCCCCTCCCGTTCCTCCTCGAGTTCCGCCAGGCCCTGCTCGTACTCCTCGTCGGAGATTTCACCGGCCTCGTTGGCCCGCTCGAGTTCGACGCGCTCCGACTGAATCGCACCGACGTCGTCCATCGCCTCGTCGTACTGCGCCGCCCGTTCGTCGGTCAGGTCGGCCGTCGCCTCCGCAAAGACGCTCTCGAGCTGTTCGTCGAGCTCAGCGGACCGCTGTTCGTACTCTTCGTCGGAGATCTCATCCGCATCGCGCGAGGCGTTCAGTTCGGCGTACTCCGTCTCGATCTCGACGGTCTCGTTCAGCCCGGCCTCGAGCTCCGCGGCGGTCCCGTCGAGCTCCTCGCTGCGCTGTTCGAGTTCCGCGCTTCGCTGCTCGAGTTCCTCACTCTGGGCTTCGAGTTCGGAACTGCGCTCTTCGAGTTCCTCGCTCCGGGCTTCGAGCTCTGCGCTCCGTTGCTCGAGGTCGGCGCCGCGTTCCTCGAGTTCGGCAGCTTGCTCCTCGCGGATCGCGGTCGTCGCCACGAGATTCTCGACGCCGACGATCGGATCGTCCTCGGCGAGCGTGGCGTTGATCGACTCGTTACTGCGAATCTCCTGCTGGAACTCGAGCGAGGAGACGAGCGACTCTTTCGTCAGGACGTTGTCACCCCTGACGATCAACTGGACGGTCGTCGTGTCCTCGGCGTCGTCCGTCGTGAAGTTCTCCTGGCTGTACTCGAGGGCCGCCCCCTCCTCCGAGTCGCTCTCGTACTGATCGAGCGACGAGTCGTCGTCGACCATCGGCATTCCCGCGCCGACCAGTGCGGTCGTCAACAGCAGCGCGAGCAGGACGATCTTCGCGTTCGCCGTGATCGCATTGGCGACGCGGTCGGGAAGGCTCACCGGGGATCACCCGGCGGGTTCGTCGGCGTGAGGGGCGGCGTCATCTGTTGTAAGGAGATTACTAACGGCTCGGGATATAGCTGTTGTTAGTTTGGTACTAACAGGTGTACTCGAGGGCTGTCGATCGCGGAGGCGCAGACCAGGTTTACAAGCCAGTTCGTCGTAGCTCTCCGAGCCGTTTCGAGGACTCGAGTCCGCGCGAGTAGCCGGTTGGACTCGGCAGAACACGATAACGAGGCGGCGAGAACTATATGACAACGAGAATCAACGAACTCGTCCGACGCGACCCGGAGGAGATCTGGACCGACGGAAACCTCGACGCGATCGACGACCTCTTCGCGGAATCGTTCGTCCTGCACGATCCGTCTTCGACCGGCGAACCGCGAGGACGTGACGATTACAGGGAGTACGTGGAGACCTACCGAGCGGCGTTTCCCGACCTGGAGTACGCGGTCGAGACCGTGATCGCCGAGGACGATATCGCCGCGTTACGGTACACCGCTCGGGGCACGCACGAGGGCGAACTTCTGGGGCTGGAGCCGACCGGCGAGCGCGTCTCGGTGTCGGGAATGGAGATGTACCGCGTCGAAGACGGACGGATCGTCGAAATGTGGACGAGTTACGACGCGCTCGGACTGTTCCAGGAACTGGGAGTCGTTCCGCCCCTCGAAGCGCTCGGCGAGGCGTCCGGATCGGACTGATCCTTTCCGATCGCTCGCGAGAGCCTCTCGTTCGGAGTGAGAACGGCAGTACCCGAGCGAACGTGACGCTGCGCGAGGTACCGTTCCTCCGTTCACCCGATCGTTTCTGCGTCGAGCACGCGAAGTGCCGGTTCGTGACACTCGCAGTTGCTCGTCGAACTGACCGGCATCACGTCGCCGTCACCGGTCACCCAGACGGCACAGACCGTCCCGCACCCCTCGCAGATCGCGACCGATTTCTCCCGCTCGTCAGCGGTCATCCGTCGGCCATCCGTGAGCGCCGTCCGTCGTTCTCGAGCGGCAGCGTGGGTACGTGACCGTCGGAACTGCTCGTCCACCCCTCGTCTCTGTTCTTCACGATACATCTCTCTACAGGATGGGGGTGTATTGAACGAAGCGACCGTCCCGGTGAGTTCAGACCGTTCATCACAATTATCGTGAATTTGACGGCGGGTTGTCGGTTTTGACCGATCGCCTCTCACTCGACGGAGATCGTCTTGAGATCCTCTGCGAACCGAACGTCGCCGTCGTAGTGGGAGCCGATCGACTCGAGCATCTCGTCGCGGCGTCCCTCGGTGTGCGGATAGAGATGCGTGAGATAGACGCGGCCGATCTCTCGGCCGGCCAGTTCGCGCCCGAGTGTCTCGGGAGTCGGGTGGTTCGAGACGTCGACGTCGTCGGGGAACGAACAGTCGTGGAGGAGGATCGCCGACCCCTCGGCGAAGTTCGCCAGGCCGGCGAACGCCTCGCTGTCGCCGCTGAAGGTGAACAGATCGCCGAAGCGGTAGGCCAGACAGGGCAGCGAGTGACGCGTCTCGTAGGCCGAAACCTCGAAGCCCGCGACCGAGAACTCCCCCGGAACGACCTCGCGGATCTGCAGGTCGAGTTTGCCCTGCATGTACTCGTGAACGGAGAGGAGGTCGTCGACGAGTGACTTGGTTCCCTGCGGACCGACGATCTCGAGGTGGTCCTCGCCGGCGAGCCAGCGGGCTTTCATCAGCGGCAGCAGGTCGGCGACGTGGTCGAGGTGGTGGTGCGTGAGCAGCACGGTCGAGACGTTCTCGTAGCCGACGCCGGACTGCTGGAGGCGGTGAAGGACGCCGGAGCCGCAGTCGACTAGCAGGGTTCGGCCGTCTTCCTGGACGAGGAGGCCGGTCTGGAAGCGTTCGCCGGTGGGCATCGCACTGCCCGTGCCGAGAAAGGTAACGCGCATACGCCTCTGTGTGACGTCCCTCCCGATAAGGCTGGCTGCTCGTCAGTCGCCGCGTCCGTCAACAGTTAACTCGCCGGCGCCGGAGCCGTACGTATGCGCGCTGCAGTACTCGAGGCCTACGGCGAACCGCTCGCGATTCGATCGATCGATCCGCCCAAACTCGCCGCACACGGCGTTATCGTCGACGTCGAGGCCTGCGGAATCTGTCGGAGCGACTGGCACGCCTGGCAGGGCCACGGCGAGTGGGCCGACGATCAGGTGTCGCTCGGACAGATCCTGGGCCACGAACCGGCGGGACGGGTCGCCCGCGTCGGCGACCGGGTCGACCGACTCGCGGTCGGCGACCGCGTCGCGATCCCGTTCAACCTCGGCGAGGGATCCTGTCCGCAGTGTCGAAACGGGCACGGAAACGTGTGCGAGGACGGCTACGCGCTGGGTTTCGAGGAGAGCGTCCCCGGCGCGTTCGCCGAGCAGGTCCACGTTCCGCACGCCGATTTCAACGCCGTCTCGCTCCCCGACGGCGTCTCCGCGGCAGACGCGGCCGCGCTCGGCTGTCGCTACGTCACGGCCTTCCACGCGCTGGCCCACCGGGCCGACCTCGAGGCCGGCGACTGGGTCGCCGTCCACGGCTGCGGTGGTCTCGGCCTCGCCGCCGTCCAGATCGCCAGTGCGCTCGGGGCGAACGTCGTGGCGGTCGACGTCCGCGATGAGCCGCTCTCGATGGCGGCCGACCTGGGCGCCGACGCGACGGCGAACGCGAGCGGCGAGGTCGACGTTCCGACCGAAATCGAGGCGGTGACTGAGGGGGGAGCCCACGCCTCCGTCGACGCCCTCGGCCGCGCGGAGACCTGCCGGAACAGCCTCGACTGTCTCCGCACTCGAGGAACCCACGTCCAGATCGGGCTGACCACCGCGGCCGAGCGCGGGGAGGTCTCGCTGCCGATCGACGAGATGACCCGCTGGGACGTCACCTTCGTCGGTTCCCGAGGAATGCCGCCCTCTCGATACGACGAACTCCTCCGAATGATCCAGTCGAGCAGACTCGAACCCGGGAACCTGGTGACCCGACGGGTCGGGCTCGAGGACGTCTCGGATCGGCTCGCGGCGATGTCCGAGTACGACACTCGAGGCGTCGAGGTGGTGACGGAGCTGTAGCGCCGACTCGCGGAACGAAACCGTTCGGCTCGCTCGGGAAGACGGGTGGACGCGAGCGCGGATTACTGGACTCGGTCGGATCTGGCTCGAGCGCGGATCGATCGATCCTCCGGGTTGAACAGGAACCGGTCGTACTTCTCGTCGTACGATCCCAGCAGCGGTTCGTAACTGGTCGCGTCGACCCCGATGGTGCGCGAGTCGTCCGTCGCCGCGTACTCGTCGGCGGCGTAGTTCGGATCGTAGGCGGTGAACGTCACGCCGTTATCGGTCACGTCGTAGTCGTAGAGGAGCACGTAGTGGCCCCTGAGTACGTTTTCGCCGGTGATCGTCACGCCCGCCGAACCGAACTCGTCGATCGTCGCACGAAGCTCGCGCGCCTGCGATCGGTAGTCTATCCACTCGGGTCGAAGGAGTACCCACCGCTGTAACCACGAGTCGGCGTTGAGAAACTGGCTCCGGTGGAACAGCTCGATATCGTCTCGCACGGGCGTCGAGGACCGATCATCGAGCGGGTCGTCCACGTGTGCGATCTCGTTCGCCGAATCGCGGTCGATGGGGAGGGCAGCCGGGTCCTCGAAGTACCACTGCGCCGCCGCCGCCATGCCGTAACAGTACCCCTTCGTTCCGAACAGCCGGTTAGCGTTCGCGTAGAGGCGGTCGACGATCGCTCCGATCCGGGGCTCGAGACGGCCGTTCAGCGCGACCGTCATCCGTCCTTGCAAACGGCCGTTCCAGTAGGCTAGCAGAGCGTCTCTGAGATCGCTTTTGGAAACGAACTCGGTCGGCTCCGGGGAGACGAACGTGCTCGAGTAGTTGTCGAACCCGAACCCGTTGACGGCCGGATCGAATCCGGATCCGCCGGCGATCGGGGCGGAATCGGAGTTCGAAGCCAACAGCCGGCGCTCTCGCGCCGCGGCGGACAGGACTCCCGCTCCGGCAAAGAGCGAGAGGCCGCAGAGCAGATGGCGACGAGTCAGTCCGGTCATGAGCTACTCAGGGGGCGTTTGCGTGAGTCGACCTGTCGGTCGCCCGAGTGCCGTCGAACCGCGGACCGTTCGACGTTCGAGCGACGACTGCGGCGATCAAAGCACGCGACGTGCCACGGGCACGATTTCGGCGGACGAACCGCTACGAGGGATGATTACGGTATCGACTCGTTCCTGGCGGCGGTTCGTAACTCTCTCCCGCCGGTCGACAGTATAAACGTCGGCCTTGCAATCCCCGGCTCGATCGACCCGGCACTGAAGAACGCTCACTCGAACCCGTTTTCACTTCCACTCCGCTGACCAAACCCTCTTGCATAGTCGTCCCGCAGACCAGAGTGATGGACGGGAACGACGGTCTCGAGTTGCCGGTCTCCGACGACGATCTCTCCTTCGATCCGGACGCCGCCACCATCGAGGATCGCGACGTCTTCGATCTGCTCGAGCCGGCGGTCCAGGAGTGGTGGCTCGAGGAGTTCGGCGAGTTCGTTCCCGAGAACGACGGCTTCTTCACGCCGCCCCAGGAGGGCGCGATTCCGAAGATTCACGAGGGGACGAACACGCTGATCTGTGCGCCGACGGGCAGCGGCAAGACCCAGGCGAGCTTCTGTGCGATCATCAACGAACTCTACCGGCGGAGCCGGGAGCTCGACGAAACGCTCGAGAACTCCGTCTACTGCCTCTACGTCTCCCCGCTGAAGTCGCTCGCCAACGACATCCACCGCAACCTCGAGGTGCCCCTCGAGGGGATCGAATCGATCGCCGGCGAGCGCGCGGCACGTAGTGCAGCGGAAGGTGCGAGCGGGGATCGCCCGCGAGCCGGCGGCGAGGAGATGGGCGAGATCCGCCACGCCATCCGCCACGGCGACACGGACTCCTACGAGCGTCAGCAGATGCTCGAGGAGACGCCACACATCCTGAACACGACCCCCGAGACGCTCGCCATCCTGCTGAACTCCCCCAAATTCCGCGAGAAGCTCCGAACCGTGGAGTACGTTATCGTCGACGAGATCCACTCGCTGGCCGGCGGGAAACGGGGAACGCACCTCTCGGTAAGCCTCGAGCGACTCGAGGCGATGGTCGACCGCGAGATCACGCGGATCGGCTGTTCGGCGACGATCGAACCGCTCTCGCAGGTGGCGGAGTTCCTGGTGGGGCAACAGGAGCCTGGCGGAGGATCAAGCGAGGCGTCGCGCGTTCGAGAATCGCAGAGCGATTCTCGCAGCCCATCAGAAGTCCGGAGCACTTCTGCGGACCCCTCGGAAAAGCGAGTAGCGAGGAACTCGTCGAGTTCCTCGGACCGTGCGGACGGGCCAAAGGCCCGCGAGCAGACGGGGAACGAAGCGACCCGTGAGCCGCGACCCTACGACATCGTCGACGCCCGCTTCGCCCGCGAGTTCGACATCGAACTCGAGTGTCCGACCGACGACCTCATCAACACCTCCCGGGAGGTCGTTCAGGATCGGTTCTACGACATGCTCCACGAGCACGTCCAGGAACACACGAACACGCTCGTGTTCACGAACACCCGGTCGGGGGCCGAGCGCGTCCTGCACAACCTCCGCGAGCGCTTCGACGCCTACGACGACGAGAACTCGGGCTGTCACCACGGCAGCCTCTCGAAGGAGGTCCGCCAGGATATCGAGGGACGGCTGAAAGGCGGTGATCTCGAGGTCGTCACCTCCTCGACCTCGCTCGAACTGGGGATCGACATGCCCCACGTCGACCTCGTGGTGCAGGTGGGGTCGCCCAAGTCGGTCGCCGCCCTCCTTCAGCGGGTCGGCCGCGCCGGCCACCGCGTCGGTCAGACCGTCGCGGGGCGGGTGATCGCCCTGGACCGGGACGAACTGCTCGAGTGCGCGGTGATGCTGAAGAAGGCCGAGGACGGGTTCGTCGACTCTGTGTCGATCCCCGAGAACGCCCAGGACGTCGCGGCCCAGCAGGTCTACGGGATGGCGATCGCCGAGATTCGCCCGGAATCCGAAGTGAAGGAGATCCTCCGGCGGGCGTATCCGTACCGAAACTACTCGGAGGCGGAGTACGAGTCGCTCGTGCGCTACCTCACCGCCGAGTACGCCGGGCTCGAGGACAGGAACGTCTACGCGAAGATCTGGTGCGACGAGAACGACCCACCCGAGGGCGAACACCACCACGAGGCGTTCCCCGTCGGCGAGCCGCTGATCGGCAAGCGAGGCCGACTCGCCCGGGTGATTTACATGACCAACATCGGGACGATCCCGGACTCGTTTACCTGCGACGTCCACACCCGCGCGAGCGACGAGTGGGTCGGCCAACTCGACGAGAACTACCTCGATACCCTGGAGAAGGGCGACGTCTTCGTCCTCGGCGGCAACCACTTCGAGTACCGCTACCGGCGCGGCTCGAAAGTCTACGTCGACCACACCAGCGCTCGTCCGACCGTTCCCTCGTGGTACTCCGAACGGCTGCCGCTCTCCTACGACCTCGGCTGCGAGATCCTCGCGTTCCAGGCCGACCTGCTCGAGCACTACGAGACGGGCGGGCCGTCGCGGGTCCGCGCTTGGCTGCGTGAGTTTCCGCTCGACGACGACAGCGTCCGGGCGATCGCGCGCCTGTTCGAACACCAGATCCGGTACGCGGGTGTCGAGAGCGTGAGCACCGACGAACGGCTCGCGGTCGAGGTCGTGCGGGACCGCGAGGAGTACGAGCGCCACTACTACGTCCACTCGAACTACGGCCGAAAGGTCAACGACGGGTTCTCCCGGCTGCTGGCCTACCGCTGCGCCCAGGAGGCGACGGCCAACGTCCGGGTCGCCGTCGCGGACAACGGCTTCGTGCTCTCGATGCCGCTGAACCGGAAGGTCGACCTCGAGGGCATCCTCGACGATCTCGAGGCCGACCGGGTACGCGAGGATCTCCGATCGGCGATCTCGGGAACCGACCTGCTCCAGCGGTACTTCCGGATCAACGCGACCCGGTCGCTGATGATCCTCAAACGGTACAAGGGCTACGAGAAGTCCGCCAGCGAACAGCAGGTCTCGAGCGAGATGCTGCTCGGCTTCGCCGAGGATCTCGAGGAGTTCGCGGTGATCGAGGAGACCTACCGCGAGATTCTCGAGGACAAACTCAACGTCGACGAGATCGAGGCGATCGTCGGCGCGATCGATTCCGGCGAACTGACGGTCGAGCGCCGACTGGTCGACTCGCCGACGCCGCGGGCGTTCGGGCTGGCGACACTCTCCGCGAGCGACGTCGTCCTCGCGGAAGACGAGAGCGCGGCTCTGCAGGCGTTTCACGAGCACGTCCTCGAGGAGATCGGCGAGGGCGCGTTGCGGGGACTCGCTTCCGAGGAGTAGCCGGGCCGAACGAGGGGAATCGAGTTCGACCCGACGTTCGGTTAACAACGGTTCCGTTTATACCAAACGAACTTTACCTTGGAAAGCAAAGGGAGCGTATGACGCTGCAGAAGCGAACGTGCGAACGAATCGTCGTCGAACCGGATCTCGGGCCGTCCGCTGGTCGGGGTCGCGATTCGGACACTACCGCCGTTGAGGAACGAGAGGCAGAGCGACCGCCTGCGGCTTCCCGTGGAGGCCTCTAGATGGTCGACCACGAGACGTGGAGCGGGCGACAGACGACGGCGACCGTCACCGTCGACGACCACGAACTCGAGGTCGCGTACCACGCGGCAGGGACCCGGACCGGCGACGAACCCCCCGTCGTTTTCCTCCACGGAATTCCGACCTGGTCGTACCTCTGGCGCGACGTCGTTCCGACGATCGCCGAGGAGCGACGAACCGTCGCGCCGGACCTGCTCGGGTACGGAAACTCCGCGATGGCGGACGGGTTCGATCGCTCGATCAGGGCGCAGGAGGCGATGCTCGAGTCGCTGCTCGCGGAACTCGAACTCGAGACGGTTTCGATCGTCGCTCACGACATCGGCGGCGGCGTCGCCCTGCGTTTCGCCGCGCACAACCCCGACGCCGTCGAGCGGCTCGTGCTCTCGAACGCGGTCTGTTACGACTCCTGGCCCGTCGAGTTCGTCTCGGAACTCGGACTTCCTTCGAGCGCCGACCTCGATCGATCGGAACTCGAGGCGCGGCTGGAGTCGGCATTCGTCGACGGCGCCTACGGCGAGGCCGATCCCGCGTTCGTCGAGGGGATGAAGGCGCCGTGGCTGTCCGACGAGGGGCACCGTTCGCTGGTTCGCAACGCCGTCGCGACGAACACGAATCACACGACCGAACTCGACTACGGGGCGATCGACGCCGAGACGCTGCTGCTGTGGGGGGAAGACGACGCGATGCAGCCGTACTCCTACGCCGAGCGGCTGGCCGCGGACCTCGAACGAGCCGAACTCGCCCCGCTGTCCGACGCCTACCACTGGGTGCCCGAAGACCGTTCGGAAGCGTACCGGGACCAACTCTGCGAGTTCCTCACGGAACGGAATACGTAACGTTTGCAATGAACGACGACCTTCACGACAGTATGACCGCCACCAATCCGCCGAACTGGGACTTCAAAGATCGCGATATCGCGATCCTCTGTGAACTCGCGGAGGACCCACAGCTCTCCTCTCGAGAGCTCACCGACGTGCTCGAGTCGAGGTACGACATCGACGTTTCCCACGTCACCGTCAGCGAGTCGATCCGCCGGATGCGCAACGAGGGCGTCTTCCGGGAGGCGATTATCCCCAACGAGGAGTACTACACCTTCGCGCTGTTCGAGTTCAAGTTCAACCCGGAACACTTCGCCGACAACTGGCGCGAGGCGATGGAGGACATCAAGGCGGACAAACACACCCTCTTTTTCTTCCTCTCTGACGGGGAGTACCAGTGGAAGACGGTGATGATGTTCCGGGATCGCGAGCAGATTTCTCGGTGGATCCACGACTGTTACAAGGAACACGGCGACGTCATCGCCAACCTCCGCAACTCCGCCGTCCACAACGTCCTCAAGTTCCAGACCGATCCGGAGATCTACGAGGACCTGCGCGAGGAGGCCGACCTCGAGTGAGCCCCCGACCGCCGGTCTCCGAGCACGGAGAGACGGAGGTGAAGCGAAGCCGATCTGGCGCGTAGCTAAATCGAGCGACGGGTCGAACGGCCGTCAGCGCACGAGCGTGATCATCTCACACGAGAGTGCGGTCTCGTCCTCGTCGGTGACGAGTCGCGTCTCGTAACGAGCGACGCCGTTCGCGACCGGGTGATCCCGCGGCTCCTTCTCGATCAGTTCGGACTCGGCGCGGACCGTCGTTCCCATCGTAACGGGTTCGGTGAACCGGAGCGAGTCGACCCCGTAGAAGGCGATCGTCACGGGGCGCTCGTGGCGATACTGCCAGAGGAGCCCCGTCGTGATACCGAACAGGAGCGCGCCGTGGGCGATCGGCTCGCCGAACGGCGTGTCGGCGGTGTACTCCTCGCTCAGGTGTAGCGGGTTGAAGTCGCCGCTGACGCCCGCGTAGTTGCGGACGTCCGCCTCGGTGATCGTCCGCGAGTGGGTGACGACCTCGTGACCGACCTCGAGGTCATCGAACGAGACGGCCATCTCACTCGCCCTCGAACTCCGGCTCGCGGTCCTCCGCGAACGCGGCGGTTCCCTCTCGCACGTCGTCGGTGCCGATCAGCAGGCCGAAGCCCTGGCTCTCCATCGCCAGCGCCGCCTCGAGGCTGGCGTCCTCACCTTCGTTCATCACCTTCTTAGCGACCTCGAGGCCGAGCGGCGGGCCGTTGCGAAGGTCGTCGAGGAACTCGTCGACAACGTCCTCGAAGTCGTCGCGCTCGACCGAGCGGTTGACCAGTCCCCACTGCTCGGCCCGCTCGGCGTCGATGTGGTTGCCGCGGAACACCAGTTCCTTCGCGCGGGTCTCGCCGAGCACGCGCATCAGTCGCTGCGTGCCGCCGCCGCCGGGAATCAGGCCGAGTCCGATCTCGGGCGCGCCGAACGCCGACCGCTCGGTCGCGAGTCGCAGGTCGCAGGCGAGCGCGAGCTCCAGTCCGGCGCCGAGACAGTAGCCGTCGATCTTCGCGACGACGGGTCGCGGGAAGTTGTTGACCGTCTCGAACGCCGGCGTAACGTCCATCGCGTCGGTCGGCTCGAGCGAGCCGAATCCGGTGATGTCCGCGCCGGCGCTGAACGCGCGGTCGCCCGTCCCCTCGATCGTCGCGCACCGAATTTCGTTGGTGTCGACCGACGAGAACAGGTCGTCGACCTCGCCGAGCAGGTCTGCGGAGAGGGCGTTCATCCGCTCCGGGCGGTCGAGCTCGACGGCGAGGACGCCGTCCTCGAGATCCGCGTTCAGGTAGCGGTAGGAGTCGAGGTCGCCCTCCCCGCCGTCGCCGTACTCGTGGAAGCCCGCGCCGGCGTCCTCGCCGGTCCGCCCCGATTCGACGAGCTCTCGCAGGTGCGGATGGGGCTCGAACCGATCGTCGCCGGTCTCCTCGAGCCGGGTCTCGAGTTTCTCGAGCACCGTATCGAGGCCGATCTTATCTGTGCGGCGGCAGATCCCCTCGGGGAAGCCGAGTCCGAGACGGACGCCGGTGTCGATCGCTTCGGGGGTTGCGACGTCCTCGCCGACCAGGTAGGCCGCGCGGTTGGCCATCCGCGCCTCGACCTGGAGCGTGTCGAACCCTTCTCCGTCGCCGGACTCATAGTCGGGTCCGACACCGTCTTCGTAGTCGTAGAACCCCTTGCCGGTCTTCCTGCCGAGTTCTTCGGCCTGGACCTTCTCCTCCGTGATCGGCGGGACGTCGTCGCCGGCCTCCTTGCGGACGTGGTAGCCGACGTCGATCCCGGTCAGGTCGGCGAGTTCGAACGGCCCCATCGGGTAGCCTCGCCCGTGGGTCATCGCGGCGTCAGCCTGTCGAACGTCGGTATCTCCTTCGGAGACCATCCACGCCGGTTCGCCGATGAACGGACCGACGATGGTGTTGACGACGAAACCGCGGACGTCCTTGCGGACGTATATCGGCGTCTTCTCGATCGACTCGACCCACTCGTAGCCGGCTTCGGCACCCTCGTCGCTCGTCTCGGCGCCGTAGATGACCTCGACGAGGTCCATCTTCACCGGCGGGTTGAAAAAGTGCAGGCCGAGCACGCGCTCGGGCGTGTCGACGACCTCCGCGATATCCGTGATCGGCAGGCTCGAGGTGTTCGTCGCCAGCAGCGCGTCCTCGTCGGTGTAACGCTCGAGATCGGTGAAGATCTCGTGTTTCAGCTCGAGGTTCTCCGGCGCGGCCTCGATGACGAGGTCGGCGTCGGCGACGGCCGCCTCGAGGTCGGTCGTGGTCTCGATCCGCTCGAGAATTTCGTCGGCCGGTTCGCCGAGGCGGTCTTTCTCCTCGAGTTTCTCGAGGCTCCAGGCGATCGACTCGTAGCCGTCCTCGACGTACTCGGGCTCGACGTCCCGGAGCGCGACGTCGTAACCGGCCATCGCGGTCACCTCGGCGATTCCGTGTCCCATGTTCCCCGCGCCGAGGACGGCGACGCGGTCGATGGTGTCGTATGACATGCTCGTGTCGTCGGCCGGGACGCTCTTAACTCCACCGAACCATGTTACCATTGTTAATTCAGTAGGGGAGATACCGTATATCGTATAGCACGCCGACGGTAGAACAAACGCCGGTAACTATCGCTGGGATTGCGGGTCGGGACGAACACCCTCGTCGATGTGACGTTCGGACGGATCGCCGGCAGACGCACCGAGAACGGCGCTCGTTCTTCGGAAGTGCCGGGAGCCGCTCACTCCTCGTGCTCTCGTCGCTCGTAGATCGCGTTCCCGACCCAGCTCATGACGAGTTCGTCGTCCTGATTGAACGTCTCGAGGCGGCTCTTGACGTACCCGCGATCCGAGCGACTCTCGGAGGGTCGCTTCTCGAGCACCTCGGTTCGGAGCGAGAGCGTGTCGCCCGGTCTGACGGGTTGGTGCCAGCGAAGCTCGTCTACCCCGGGCGAACCCATCGACGCCCGGTCCTCCTCGTCGTCGGGCCCTTCGACGAGCATTCGCATCGACATCGCCGCGGTGTGCCAGCCCGAGGCGACCAGTTCGCCGAACATGGTCTCGGCTGCAGCCTCCTCGTCGACGTGAAACGGTTGCGGATCGTACCGCTCGGCGAACTCGACGATCTCGTCGCTGGTGACGTGGTACTCGCCGAACTCGCGGGTCTCGCCGACCTCGATGTCCTCGAAGTAGCGCATCTCAGAGCGGCTCCTCGCCCTCGATGATTCGCATCGCCCGCGCGGCCAGTGCGGGAACGCGTTCCTCCATCTTCGGATACATCGGGTCGTCGCTGTTCCCCTCGAGGTAGCGCCGGAAGAACATCTCGCCGAGGGCGGCCAGCTTGTACACCGCGAGCGCGCGGTAGAACCGCTCGTGCTCGAACGCGAGGCCGGTCCGGTCCTCCCAGCGGTCGACCAGTTCCCGGCGGCTCGAGTACCCCTCCCGTTCCATGAACGTCGACGTGAGTTCCGGCACGGCGGGGTCGGGATCCTTCGCGTCGCGCCAGTAGGAGAGCATCCAGCCCAGGTCGGCCCGCGGATCGCCGAGCGTGGCCATCTCCCAGTCGAAGACGCCGACCAGTTCCGGCGTCGCCGGCTCGCGGACGTCGTCCGCTCGCTCGTTCCGGGACGCGTCGCGTCCCGCTGGCCCAAACATCACGTTATCCAGCTTGTAGTCGCCGTGAACGAGGGCGCGTGGGTGCTCGTCCGGCGCGTTCTCCTGTAACCACGCGCCGACCTCGTAGAGGTCCGGCACCTCCCGCTCGTCCGCGGTGCGGTCGAACGCCCACATCAGTTGCTGGCCCCAGCGTTCGACCTGTCGCTCGGTGTAGCCCTCGGGGTAGCCGAACTCGCCGAGGCCGACGTCCTCGTAGTCGACGTCGTGGATCGCCGCCAGCGTGTCGACGAGTTCCTCGCCGATCCGCTCGCGGGCGTCGGGGACGGCGAACTCGTCGGGCTCCTCGAGCCGGAGCACGTGCCCCTCGAGCCGCTCCATCACGTAGAAATCGCTGCCGATGACGTCGTGGTCCTCGCAGGCGAGCAGCGGTTCGGGGACGGGGACGTCGGTGTCGACGAGCGCGTTCGTCACCCGATACTCTCGCAGGACGTCGTGGGCGGTGTCGGCGGTCTCGCCCGGCGGGGGCCGTCTGACCACCAGGTCGCGGTCGCCCCAGGTGACGAACAGCGTCTCGTTGGAGTGGCCCTCCTGGTGCCGGTCGATATCGTACTCCTCGGCCGCGCCCAGGTGGTTCTCGAGGTACGCCGCCAGCGCGTCCTCGTCGACGAGTCGCTCGTAGTAGCTGTCGGTCATGGCTCGCGTTCGGCGCGTTCGGTCGGCTGTCGGCTCGATACGGCCGGATCCGTCGGAAGGGGTGGCCCGAGTTTCATAGTCGCGTACGGTACTATCCCCGGCCCGGTTAACGAAAATAGTTACGACGGAAACCTTATTTTACAATGTTCGCATACGTTACGGCATGGAGTACCACGACAGCGACCGAGCGCGTGAACTGGCCGCCGACGTTCGCGAGTTCGTCGACGACGAAGTGATTCCGGTCGAGCGCGAGTGGCTCGGGAACGGTCCGGTTCCGGACGACGTCGTCGAAGAACTACGAGAGAAGGCGCGCGATCGAGACCTCTACGCGCCCCAGATCGACGAGGAGTACGGCGGCCTCGGCCTCGAGTTCCGCGACGTCCTGCCGGCGTTCGAGGAGGCCGGCCGCAGTCTGCTCGGGCAGCTGGCGATCCGCGTCGACGCGCCCGACGAAGGGAACATGCACACCCTCGAGATGGCCGGCACCGAGGCGCAAAAGGAGGAGTGGCTCCGACCGCTCGTCGACGCGGAGATTCACTCGGGGTTCTCGATGACCGAGCCGATGCAGGGCGGCGGCTCGGATCCGAAGATGATCCAGACCACGGCCGAGAAAGACGGCGACGAGTGGGTCATCGACGGTCACAAGTGGTGGACGACCCAGGGCAGCGAGGCCGACGTCCTGCTCGTCATGGCGCGGACCGACCAGGCCGCCCACCCCTACGAGGGCTGTTCGATCTTCCTCGTCCCGACCGACACCGACGGCGTCGAGTACGAGCGCGACATCCCGCACGTCGGCGGCGAGTTTACGGGCTCGAGTCACGCCGAGATCATCTACGACGAGGTTCGCGTCCCCGAGGAGAACCTGCTGGGAGGGCTGAACGACGGCTTTTCCATCGCCCAGAAGCGTCTCGGCCCCGCACGGCTCACCCACTGCATGCGCTACTCGGGGATGGCACAGCGCTCGCTCGAGGTCGCGAAGGCCTACATGAGCGAACGAGAGGGTTTCGGCAGCAAACTGGCCGACAAGCAGAGCCTGCGCTACGATATCGCGGACGCCGAAACGCGTCTTCACGCGGCCCGGACGATGGTCCGTCACGCCGCGCGCGAGATTTCGGAAGGGAGAGAGGCGCGCATCCCGGTGTCGATGGCGAAGGTCTTCACCGCGAACGTTGTCCAGGACACGGTCGACCTCTCGATCCAGTGCTGCGGCGGCAACGGGATCGGCAAGGACCTGCCGCTGGCGGACTTCTACGAAAACGTCCGCGCGTTCCGCATTGTCGACGGCGCCGACGAGGTCCACAAGCGCGTGATCGCCCGCGACGCCTTCGAGGATATCGACGAGAGCGAACTCGACCCGGTGACGCGATTCCGCGGGTAGCGACCCGCTCAGGTCGTGTCAAGGTCGAGCCGCGAGAACGTCCAGTCGGCGGCCGAACTGTTTTCGACTGTGCCGTTCGCGTCGAGATCGCGCGCGAGCAACGTCCGCGCCGACGGTCGAACGACCGTCGAGAGCGGCGGTCGCGTGTCGGGGTAGAACCGGTAGCGAACCGGCGTCGGCAGCGTCTCGCCGAACGCCGTGACGAAACTGCGATTCTCGTACTCGGAGAGCACCGCGACGAGCAGCCGGTTGAGCGCCGCCTGTTCCGAATCGACCGCTCGCGGAAGAGTCTCGACGATCCGGACGTGATCGCCGATCTCGGAGACGACGAGCGCAGCCGCCGGTGTCCCGGTCCGTCTCGCGACGTACGCCGTGTACGCCCGGTGCGGATTGGCGAATCGCCAGCGGTAGAACTCCTCGGTCCGATTCGTGTGTATCTCGTCGGGGATCGACCGCCGATAGATCCGCTCGAGCGTCTCCGCGGGCGGCGTCTCGTAGCGCTCGAGTCGAACGTCGGCGTCGGGGGCCAGAAGCCGATCTCCTGCCCGGTGTGAACCGGTTATCGCGTCCGTGAGCGACTTCGAGAGCGCGGTTGCCGCGCGGCTCTCCCTCACGCACTCCGCCGAATCGCTCGCCGTTTCGGCGTCGCCGGCCCACCGCTCGAGGGCGCGGATCGGGTCCTGAAACCGATAGTACAGCGGTACCGTCCCGATCTCGCGCCAGCCGTGATTGAGGTTGCCCTGCATCGAGGCCTCGTTCGGGAAGTTGAAGAAGAACGACGGGCCGTCGTCGGCGTAGCGCTCGAGGGTCCGTTCGTTCATCCGGCCGAACAGCCCGCGCCGACGGTGATCGGGGTGGACCATCGTGTCGCACGGCTGGAACGCCGTCTGCACCGTTCCGTACCCTCGCATCTCCTGGGCGAACAGCGATCGACAGCCGACGAGTTCGCCGTCCTGCTCGGCGACGACGATCGGGACGTGATCGACGTACGGGTTCTCCCGGTACTTCCACCGGAACCAGTCGGTGCGGCGGTCGCGTCCGAAGACGGTCTCGTATAGCGACAGAAACGCGGCTCGGTCGCCGGGCTCGAACCGGCGGATCGTTACCCGCGATGCGCCCCGATTGGCTGATTTCATGGTTCGAAACGGCTTCGGCCCGACTCGCGCGCGACGAGAGTGCCGTGGACTCACGTCTGTATCCGCCCAGCGGATAAAAAGAGGTTGAGCCTGAATACGCCAAATTTTACAAGTCTCGGGACCTCTATCGGGAATCGACTGTCTTCGAAACGAACAGCTATCGGAGGCGTAGACGGTCGACCGCTCGCTCCGCCTCACTCGTTTCGTTCGCCGTCGACGATCTCGAGGACCTCGAGCGGCGACTCGATGCGATACGAGACGGCGGGGCCGTTTTCAGCGCCGAAGGCGACGCCGCGTAGCCCCGCCTCGTCGGCGCCCTTCACGTCGTGGTCGTACCGGTCGCCGATCATCAGCGACCGGTCGGGTGCGACGCCGGCCTTCTCGAGGGCGGTCTCGAACATCGCGGGATCGGGCTTCGTCCGGCCGACCTTCTCGGAGGTCGTGATCGAGTCGAACGCCTCGCGGACGCCGAACTGCTCGAGCATCCACCGGCCCTCCTCGTCGTCGACGTCGCTGATGACGCCGACGTGGAGGTCTCGTGCGGCGAGTCGCTCGACGGTCTCGACGGCGCCCGGCACGGGCTCGATCGAGGATCGGACGGCATCTCGAAACGGTGGCTTCCACTCCGCTCGCGGAACCGGTTCGCCGACGATCGCTTCGATACCCCTGTGGTAGCCGTCGCGGGCGGCTCGAAACTCCGTTCCGTCGCGCTCGCGGAAGTGATCGCCGACGGCGCTTCGCCAGGTGGCGATGGCCTCCTCGACGGTCGCGTCGACGTCGTGGCGCTCGAGCAGGTCCGCGACGAACGCGGTGTGTGCGGCCCGGGCCGACTCGAGGTCGAGGATGACGCCGCCGATGTCCCAGAAGGCGGCCTCCCACACCGCCGGTTCCGCGCCGCTGCCGTCCTCGGGCGGAGAATTCGAACTCATCGCTTCGCCCGTCGGATCGTCGACCGATCGACCTCGTCGATGCTGGCACAGCCCGAGAGCCCGACAGTCAGGTCCAGATCCGCGAGGAAGTTCTTCAGGACGGAGCGCACGCCGTCCTCGCCGCCGATCCCGAGCCCGTAGGCGTAGGGCCGGCCCAGCAGGACGGCGTCGGCGCCCAGCGCGACCGCGCGAACGGCGTCGCTGCCCCGCCGAATCCCGCTGTCGAAGAGGACCGGAACGTCGTCGCCGACGGCATCGGCGACGCCGGGCAGGGCCTCGAGTGCGGGAATCGCGCCGTCGACCTGGCGGCCGCCGTGGTTCGAGACGATCACGCCGTCCATTCCGCGCTCGACGGCGCGGCTGGCGTCGTCCGGGTGGAGTACGCCCTTCAGAACGATCGGCAAGTCGGTGCGTTCGCGCAGGAACGAGAGGTCGTCCCAGGTGAGCGAGGCGTCGCCGAAGCAGTCGATGAACGACTCCAGGGAGGCCTCGGGATCGGCCCACGGATCGTCCGCCTCGAGCCGGTCGCAGAACGCGTCGTCCTCGAAGTAGTTCTTGATCCCTTGCCCCTCGAGGAACGGGAGGTAGGCGAGTTCGATGTCGCGCTCTCGCCAGCCCATCTTCGGCGTGTCGAGGGTGACGACGACGGCCTCGAAGCCGGCGTCCTCGGCGCGCTCCAGGAAGCTGGCCGCGACGTCTCGGTCTGCGCTCCAGTAGAGCTGGAACCAGCCCGGTGCGTCGAGTTCTCCGGCGATCTCCTCCATCGCGTACGAGGAGACGGAACTCGAGATCATCGGCACGCCGACATCGCTCGCGGCGCGGGCGACGGCGAGTTCCGCTTCGCCGTGGAGGATCGACTGTACGCCGATCGGTGCGAGCAGAACGGGTGCCGGAATCTCTCGACCGAACAGTTCGACCGCGAGATCTCGGTCGGAGACGTCCCGCAGGATTCGCGGGACGATCCGCCACTCGTCGAAGGCGCGGTCGTTCGCCTCGACGGTCGACTCCGAGCCCGCGCCGCCCGCGACGTAGGCGAACGCCTCCTCGCTGAGCTCCTCCCGGGCGCGTTCCTCGAGATCCTCGTAAGCGACCGGAAACTCCGGCGGCTCGCCCTCGAGCATGCCCCGTCGGTAGACTGCTTCCTGTCGATCCGGCCCGTATCCGGTGTCTTCTCCTGTCATAGTGCTGTGCGAGCGGCGCTCGCCGCCCGAGTGTGCGTATCGCTGACAGTGCCCTCCCACCGCCTTAACAATACGGGAGACGGACCCATCTTTATTAACAGTGTCTGCATATCGTTTACTGCACCTAACAATGGTAACAATTCTCGCAGCTGAGACGGGTGACCGCCGATGAGTACCGAACAGTTCAGCGTCGACGGCGACGTCGCGATCGTCACCGGGGCCTCGAGCGGTATCGGGGAGTCGATCGCGAAGCGGTTCGCCGCCGACGGCGTCGACGTCGTGATCTGCTCGCGCGAGCGGGACAACGTCGACCCGGTCGCGGAGGAGATCAACGGGAGCGAGCGTTCCGGGCGGGCACTTCCGGTCGAATGTGACGTTACGGACCGCGAGGCGGTCGACGCGCTGGTCGAGGCGACCGTCGAGGAGTTCGGCGGCCTCGACGTGCTGGTGAACAACGCCGGCGCGTCGTTCATGGCCACCTTCGACGACATCTCGGAGAACGGCTGGAAGACGATCGTCGACATCAACGTCCACGGCACCTACCACTGTACGCAGGCCGCCGCGGAACGCTTGAAGGAGGACGGCGGGATCGTGATCAACCTGTCCAGCGTCGCCGGACAGACGGGCTCGCCGTACATGAGCCACTACGGCGCGGCGAAGGCCGCTGTGGTCAATCTGACGACGACGCTCTCCTACGAGTGGGCCGCTGACGGCGTGCGAATCAACTGTATCGCCCCCGGATTCGTCGCGACGGCGGGCGTCGAGAGCCAGATGGGCGTCTCGGCCGACGAGGTCGACCGGACCGAGGTCGAACGCCGGATGGGAACCGTCGAGGAGATCGCCGACCTCGCGCAGTTCCTCGCGAGTCCGGCCTCCTCGTACGTCGTCGGCGAGACGATCACCGCGCAGGGACTGCCCCGCATCGAAGAGTCGCCCGAGGTATGACCGACAGGGACGTCCACCTCCCGGTCGCGGCCCAGCCGAGCGTTGACTCGCTGGCCGACTACGCCCGGCGAGCCGAGGAGGACGGGTTCGACTGCGTCTGGCTTCCCGAAACCTGGGGCCGGGACGCGGTAACGGTCCTGACGACGATCGCCGAGCGAACCAGTAGCGTCGAGCTCGGCACCAGCATCGTCAACACATACTCGCGCTCGCCCGCGCTGCTCGGCCAGACCGCCGCGACGCTGCAGGAGGTCGCCGACGGCCGGTTCCGACTCGGGCTCGGCCCGAGCGGCCCCGTCGTGATCGAGAACTGGCACGGCCTCGAGTACGGCAACCCGCTCAAGCGCACCCGCGAGACCGTCGAAGTCGTCCGGCAGGTGCTCTCGGGCGAAACTGTCGACTACGAGGGCGATCAGTTCTCGCTCGCCGGCTTTCGACTCCGGTGCGACGTTCCCGAACCCGCGCCGCCGGTCGAAGTCACCGGCATGGGACCGAAGGCGGTCGAACTTGCGGGCCGGTTCGCCGACGGCTGGCACGCGATCATGCTCACGCCCGGCGGGCTTCGGGACCGCCTCGAGGATCTCGAGCGCGGCGCCGACCTCGGCGACCGCGAGCCGGACGACGTCGCGGTGACCGTCGGCGTCACCTGCTGTGCGCTCGAGGACGCCGACCGCGCTCGAGAACTCGCCCGCCAGCACACGGCCTTCTACGTCGGCGGGATGGGCACGTTCTACCGCGACGCGCTCGCTCGGCAGGGGTACGACGAGGCCGAGACGATCCACGACGCCTGGCAGGACGGTGATCGGGAACGGGCGCTCGAGGCGGTCTCCGACGAGTTGCTCGAGGACCTCTGCGCCGCGGGCGATCCGGAGACCGCGCGCGACCGGCTCGCGCGATTCGAGGCTGTCGACGGCGCCGACGCGGTCGCCGTCAGTTTCCCGCGTGGCGCCGAGGCCGACGAGATCGAGGCGACGATGGCCGCGCTGGCGCCGAACTCCGATCCGGCCTGAACGGCGCCTCGGTTTCGATATTTTTGAAACGCGATCTACCGCTCGAGCATCGTCCCCTCTACAGTCTGTACTGACCGATCATCGCCCTTCGCAGATCGATTCTTACTTCGTTGCCACGTTCGCGCTCTGTATTCAGCACCGCCTACCGAAACTACCGAGTTGCTGTCAGAGCGGGCGTGCTGAATATAGCGGATCGATCCATCACTTCGTTCCGATACCGATGTGTACCGGGTTGGTGAGAACGGCGGGACCGCTCCCCCCGGCGCGCTTGCGGAGCATCTCGTCCAACGCCTTCCGGGCAGCCATCCGCTGCTCGTCGGTGGTTTCGGTCACCAGCATCCCCGAGATGGGGTTGCTGTTCATGAGCCAGTCCCACAGCTGTCGCCCGGAGTAGAACTCTAGCTCCTCGGTGACCGTTTCTACGTGCACCTCTTCCAGTCCCGCCTCCCGGAGCCGTTGGCGCAGCTTCCGGGGATCCGCAACCTGAAACGGAAGCGGCGTGGGGTCCAACGGGAGCCCTTCGAAGCCGGGGACGACAGCGCGCATGGCGCGCATGAAGAACTCGAGGAACTCCACCTCCTTCGGGTCGCCGAACACGACAATGAAGATGCGGCCTCCGGGCCTGGTAACGCGGACCATCTCCTCGAGCGCCCGAGGGAGGTCCGGAAAGAGCATGACCCCGTACTGCGAGCCGGAGACGTCGAAGGCGTCGTTTTCCAGTTCGAGAGCGTGGCCGTCCATGACCCGCGCCTCTACATTGGAGAAGCCTCCCTCCTTTGTGCGCGCTTCAAGGTGCTCAACCATAGCGGGAGAGATGTCCGTCGCTACCACCTCCGCGCCGAGGCGGGCCGCGGAGTGGCTGAGGGAGCCGGTGCCTGCCGCCACGTCCAGGAACCGCATTCCCGGTTGAAGGCCTGCTGCGTCCAGGGCCGCCTTCGAAACGTCCGCGTGTGTGGGGGTGACGAACTCGTCGTAGCCCGCCGCGATCGCGTCCCACGCTTCTTGTGCTTGCTGTTGTTGCTGAGTGGTCATCGTTCTTAATTACGAGTCCCGGGGGGATGAAGGCGACTCCTGAAATCACTAACACAACAACAGTCATGTATAAAGAGGAAAAGGCGTGAATTCAGCACGTCGTTCTCGACAAATACCGGGAAAATCACCGCCCGGAATGCCACATCCTCCCCTTTATCGACCAAAGTAGCCGACCCAGCTTCGAGGAAACCCCGTGCCGAATGTGCACCCTCCGTTCAGTACCGCTCGCTGAACATTATCTTTGCCCGACGAGAACTCGGCGTCCAGTACGCATCCGCACGTAACGGCTGTTTCAGACGAACTATCTCTGAAGAAGGGGGGTTCAACGAGACAGGTACGGGGGTACCGTCCGATACCGCGACCTACCGAGCGCTACGTCTCCCGAGACGGTCCCGACCTCGAGCGCTGCCGACAGCTACAAGCCGCGTATCGACACAGTTCGTTGTATGCCCGGAAAGGTGCCGCCGGAGGAGTTGCTCGCGCACGTGTTCGGCCGAACGGGGACCGCGAACGCGGACGAGTCGGTGATTCAGGGGCCCGCGGACGGCGAGGACGCCGCGGCGATCGCGTGGCCCGACGGCGAGGGAACGCTCGTCGTCAGCTCCGATCCGATCTCGCTCGCGGCCTCGCAGGTCGGACGGCTCGGCGTGCACGTCGCCTGCAACGACGTCGCCGCCTCCGGTGCCGATCCTCGCTGGCTCACCGCCGTCATCCTGCTCCCGGATCGGAGCGCGCGCCTCGAGACGATCACCGAGGATATCGACGCGGCCGCCCGCGAGATCGGCGCGTCGATCGTCGGCGGTCACTCGGAGTACGTCGATCAGCTCGAGCGCCCGCTCGTCTCGCTGACCGCGATGGGATCGACGAACGCGTTCGTCCCGACCGGCGGCGCCGAGCCCGGCGACAGGGTCGTCCTCACGAAGGCGGCGGGAATCGAGGGGACGGCCATCCTCGCGGCCGACTTCGGCGACGAGTTCGACGTCGATCCCGAGGTCCAGGATCGCGCGGCGGCGTTCCTCGAGGAGATCAGCGTCGTCCCCGACGGTCGCGTCCTCCGCGAGCACGCGACGGCGATGCACGACCCTACGGAGGGCGGCGTCGCGGCCGGCTTGTTCGAACTCGCACGGGCGTCGGACGTTCGACTCGAGGTCGACCGGGAGGCGGTTCCGGTTCGCCCGGAAACGGAGACGCTGTGCGAGGCTGCTGGTGTCGATCCGCTCCGGATCTTCGGCTCGGGTGCGTTGCTCGCGACCGTTCCCGAGGATGCAATCGACGACTGTCTCGAGGCGCTCGAGGCCGGCGGGCTCGACGCCGCCGAGATCGGGACGGTCGGCGAGGCGCCACGGGCCTCGGAAACGGCGGGCGAGCCCGCACTCGAACTCGGCAGTGAGACGATCGTCGAACCGATTCGGGACGATCTCTATCCCCTCTGGGAAGCCGCCGACGACGGCGACTGATCGGCCGATTCGTCCGATCCGAGCGCCGCCCGAACGACGGCGTCGACCACGACCGCCTCGGGATCGACGACCGCGTCCGCCTCGCCGTCCTCGACCGGCTCGTTCGCGTCTCGATCCGCAATCATCACGATTCGAGCGTCAGTGACGGCTCGCGCGGCGAGCGACGCGTCCGTCGCGTCCAGTTCTTCGGCCGTCGTGACGAGAACTGCATCACAGGCGTCGACCTCTGCCCGCCCGAGAACGCGCGTATCGGTTGGATCGCCGACGACGATCTCGACGGCGTCGGGAAGCCGTTGCGCTGTGCCCTCCTCGGTCGTCACGACGGTGACGGGGATCTGCCCGGAGAGCGCTTCGGCGAGTCCAGCGGTCCACTGGTCGGAGCCGAGTACGGCGATTCGTCCGCCCTCGACTCCGTCGGATCGCGAGTGGTGACTCGTTGCCCGCCGACCGGTTCGGGCCAGTCGGTTCTCGAGGGCCGGACCGAACAGACTGCCGACGGCCACGCCGACGGTGATCGGCCCGAGTACGACCAGGCTGATGGCGAACAGGCGTGCGGTCTCGGTCAGCGGGTGGATGTCGCCGTAGCCGACCGTACTCGCGGTGACGAGCGTGAAGTAGACCGCGTCGATGACGGTGTCGAGTTCGTCGAACTGGGCCCGGAGGGTGTACGCGCCGGCGGTGCCGTAACAGAAGACGCCGACGATGGCCACGAGCGCGCCGAGCTGGGTCGAGTCGAGGGCGCTCGAGCGCGTGAACCGCTCGCTGGTGAGTACGAGGACAACGAGTCCGCCGATCGAGAGGACGACCAGCGGCACCGAGAAGAGGCGGTACTGGATGACCCCGTGAGCGGCCGCGAGGAAGACGAACGCCGCCGCGGTGATGTACGCGATCCGGTAGCCGCGGTGCATACCCCACGCGGTGACGAGCAGTGCGAAGCCGACGACCGTCCCGCTGAACTCCGCCGCTGTCTGGAGAGCTCCGAGCGGCCCCGCGGTCTCGAGGGCCGGTTCGGTGAGGATGGCGACGACGCCCGTTACGATGGACGCGATGGCGACCGCGACGACGATCCAGACGGCGACGCGGCCGCCCGGCCGGTAGCTGGGAAGGCGCTCGAGCATAACGGTCCAAACCACGCCGTCGGCGGTAAATCCTCGCCGCGTCCCGCTACCGCGTTGTTCGTCCGCGTCGGAAGTCTGAGTGCGCGTGGTTGGCACTTATTGACCGAGGCGTGCAGCTAGCACCATGGCGAAAGTCGCGTACGAGGGTCCGGACGGAACGGCCGAGGAAACGATAAGCGCCGACAACATTACCGACTCGGGAAAGGTCCAGGGTATCCGGATCAAACTCGAGGACGCGAGTTACATCCACCTGCCGTACACCCGGCTGTACTGGATCCGGATGAGCGAAGAGGAAGGGAAAGTGAACTACTCGTCGACCTAGCCCGGTCCACACCTCGATTCGATAGCGAGAGGGGCGGCGCCGTCGCCGTTCACTCGACGAGCAGCGTGTTCAGCGCGTCGGGAACGACCAGCACGTCGCTGCCGGGTTCGATAGCGTCCGAGACGTCGCGCTCGGCGCGCATCAGACACTCCGCAACGATCTCGGGGGCCCGACTGTTCGTCACGGCGAGTTCGTGCTCCCGAAGGACGCGCGCGACGACGAACGCCCGCTGTGCGCCGGGCTCGTACCCGTCGCACATCTCCCGGTACAGCGACTCGGCGTCGTCGGCCTCCCGGAGTCGGCGGTGGAACCGCCGTTCGCCGGTCCCCTCGCCTGCACCCTCGGAAAGCGCGGCGGGGACGACGAGTCGGCCGGACTGTTTCAGGGGATTTCGATCGCCCAGCGCTACGTAGGTCGCGCCGCGGGTCGCCTGGTAGAGGTTCGCATCCTTCGGCGCGCCGACGCCGCAGACGACGGCGTCGAACTCGCGCTTGATTGGTACCGAGAGGGCGTCTCGGGCTACCGCCGCGAGTTCGCGGACGACCCGTCGTCCCTCCCCGGCGCGGACGCCGAGCGCGCCCCTCGGACCGTGAGCGAGATTGAGCGAGAAGTCGACGCCGACCAGATCGCCGGCTTCGTCCAGCGTCTCGCGGAACGGGTTCCCCTCGACGCGGCCGAGTCGGACCTCCTCGCGGGCGAGCATCTCGGGACCGTGCGTGTAGCGGATCAGCGACTCGCTGCCCGCGCCGATCACGACCGTCTTCGCGCCGCCGCTGAAGCCGGCGTACTGGTGGGGTTCGACGACGCCCGTCGAGAGGACCGTCTCGGCGTCGGCGACCGGGTCGCCGATCTCGACGGGGACGCCCTCAACCGTCCCGACCTCGCGGACCGACTCCGGATCGTGATTCACCGCCAGATCGGCGTGGAGTCCGAGCATCGACGCGATCTCGTCGTCGGTCATCGGCCGGTGAAGACCGAGCCCGATGACGACCGTGATCCGATCGCGGGCGACGCCGAGTTCGGTGAGGCGCTCGAGTAGCACGTCGAGTAACACGTCGTCCGGCGCCTTGCGCGTCACGTCGGTCACGACGATTGCAACCTCGCCGTCCGGATCGACGCGGGACGAAAGCGGCGGGCCGAGGGGGACCTCGAGCGCCCGCTCGGCGGCCGCGCGAACGTCGACGGAGTCGCCACCCGGTGGATCGGCGACCGTCACCTCGCAGTCGGGGAGTCGTACGTCGATCGTTCCGGAACCCAGTGGAACGTTCACGAGCGGCATTCGATCGGAGCCGTAAAAAGCGGCGGTGGTTCTTCGACCGGCGTCGATCTCACCGATTCTCGTTTCGCTCGTCCAGGAACAGCCGTACGCCCATCACCGGAATGAACAGGAAAAACGCCAGCGTCACGGTTCCGGCGAGGATGGAGACGGCGAAATCCGGCGCGAGTCTCGGCGACAGCGTCCAGGTCGCGAGTACGAGGCCGCCCAGTAGCGAGACGACGACGAGGACGAGTAGATCCGTGGTCTTCACCGGAACGTCCTGCGACATAAGCCGATCTTGCGGGCGACGACATATAACGGTACGCGATTGCGATTCGGGACGGACCGGCTCAGAACGCGTCGGTGTCGCGTCCGCCGAACTCGAACCGGCCGACTACGGCAGGGACGAGTAAGGTTCCGGCGAGAAGAAGCGCGTAGCGGGGTGCGGCCAGCGCTTCGGTCGTTACGACGACCGATTCGATCGCCAGCACCACGGCGATGAAGCCGCTTCCGGCGAGGACGAGGACGGCCCCCTCGGCTCTCGAGCGAACCGGAGGGAGGTCGTCCACTCGAGCCGATGCGAGGAATCCGCCGATCGACCCGCCGAGGCCGAGCAGTGCGTCGGCCGACGGCCCGACGACGAACGCCGCCGGAACCGAGAGGACGACCGCGACCGCGAACGCCCGTCTCGGCTCGCCGCGAGTCACCGGATCCATCCCGGCGAGGAAGACGATCCCGAGGCCGACTCCGACGATCACGTCGCCGAGGTAGTGAACGCCGAGGACGACTCTCGAGAGCGAAATCAGTACGATCAGCGTTCCGACGGCGACGAGCGCCCGATAGTCCCGGACGCGGTCGTACGCCGAGAGGAGGCCGCCGTAAACGACGACGGCGGCGAACGCGTGGCCGCTCGGAAAGCCGTACTCGTCGGTGCTGAGCGGTTTCAGAAAGACCTCCTCCGGCGGGCGAGGCATCCCGAGCGCGGCCTTGGTCGCGAGCAACAGCGAGAAGCCGACGAGGGCGTACGCGATCACGAGCGCGCTTCGCCGTCGACTCGAGAGCCAGAACAGGATCGCCAGGAGGAACATAAGGACGGTCGTCCCGCCGAGTTCCGTGACCAGTACCGCGAGGTCGGCGTACTCCGCCGGAACGCTCTCTCGAATCGTTTCGCTTTCGGCCTCGAGTCGCATCCCGGGATACTCTCTAATTCCGAATAGTAAACGTTGCTGTTAGAACGGCGCGGGGTCGACGAAGGGTCGTCACTGAGCCGCCCACTCGAGCATCCGTCCGTAGACGGGATCGGAGCCGAGCGCCTGGCTATCGCCGACGAGCACCAGCGCGCGTTTGGGTCGGGTGAGCGCGACGTTGATCCGGCGGTAGTCCTCGAAGATGGGTCCCTCGAGGCTTCCCGTCGCGGTAAAGGAGACGACGATAACCTCCTTGCTCGAGCCCTGGAAGCGGTCGACCGTGTCGACCGCGACGTCCTCGGGGACGTGACTCGAGATCTCCGAGACCTGGGCGCGGAAGGGGGCGATGACGCCGATCGTCGAGCGATCGACGCCGGCGGCCTCGTAGACGTCGATCAGTTCGGCGATGCGGGCCGCCTCCTCGCCGTCGGTGTACCGACCGCCGTCCCCTTCGACGTGGAGGAACGCGACCGGATCCCGCAGGTTCTCGGGAAGGGCGTCTCGAGAGACGCCCTCGAGGTCGTCCAGCGTCCGGCCGGCGACCTCGGTGGTCGCGGGGCGGAGCGTTCCGTCGTAGAACTCCCGCGAGGAAAAGAACTGGATCCGCTGGTTCATCCGGTACTGGCGGTCGAGCATCACGCCCGCGTCCGGGTGGAGCTCGACGAGTCGCTCGAACAGCGACTCGGTGAGGTCGTTTTCGGCTCGCACGACGGGCGGTAACTGTTCGTGGTCGCCGACGAGGACGAACCGCTCGGCGAGGTTGATCGCCGCGAAGGTTCCGGGCTCCGTGAGCTGGGCCGCCTCGTCGACCAGCGCGGCGTCGAAGGACTGCTCCTTCATGATTCGCGACCCGCAGGTGGCGGTCGTCGCGGCGACGACCTGCGCGTTTTGCAGTTCGGCGACCCGCTCCTCGGGATCGCCCGCCCGCTCGAGTCGGTAGGGCTCCATATCCTCGCGAACGCCGCTCTCGGAGCCGACGCGGACGATCCGGTCATCATCGACGACGTCTTCGAGCTGCTCGAGCAGGGCCTCCAGGGCGTTGTCGACCGCCCGGTTGGTGAAGGCCGACAGCAGCACGCGCTCGCCGCGTTCGACCATCGCGCGGATGGCGCGAGCGATCGTGTAGGTCTTGCCCGTGCCCGGCGGGCCGTGGATCAGCGCGCAGTCTTCCGCGCCAACCGCCATCGTGACGGCCTCGTTCTGGGCCGTATTGTTGTCGATGAACGTCTCGTCGATCGTTTCGAATTCCGGCTCGGCTCGGTCGAACAGCACGTCCTTGCGCCGCTCGTCGCCCTTCAGGAGCATGTCGTGGAGCGCGACGAGCAGTCGGTCGGTCGTCAGCTCCGAGGGGTAGACGTCCAGTCGAGTTACTTCGACGGCCTCGTCGGCCGTCAGGACGACTCGATTCTCGTCTAACCGCTCGATTCGCGCCAGTTCGGACTGTCCGCGAACCGGATGCCCGTCGCTCGCGAGCACCAGATCGCCCTCGCGGAGCTTCGAGGCTGCACCGTTCGTTCGACGCGCCGCGAGCTCCCACCGTCCCTCCTCGAGTTCGCGTTTCTCCTCGAACTCGAGGTCGATCATCGCGCGGTCGTCGTCGGCCCGCTCCTGAGCGTCCTGCTCCCAGAGTTTGGCGTACTCGCGGTGAACCTCCCGTCGCTCTTCCTCGATCGCGCGGGAGAACCGCTCGAAGAACTCCCGCTCCTCGGCGGGAAGGGGCTGGCCGATCTGGCCGGCCTTCGACTCCTGGTCGAGCCGACCCGAGACGACCATGCAGGTGTCCTGTTCGAAGCAGTACTCGCACTTCGCGTTGCCCTCGTAGCCGGTCGGCACGTCGCCGGCCATCTCGGCCGCCGCGATCTCGTTGCGCAGCCGAACGACGTACTTCAGGAGGCCGTCGCCCATCGTGAACTCCTTCGCCGGGGTGAGGTCGCCGGTCTCCTCGTTGCGGTCGAGCGCCGAGTTCTTGGTGTAGAGCAGGGTCCCGATATCGACGTCGCCGCCGTGTTCCTCGAGCAGGAGCGCGTAGCAGGCGGCCTGGACCTTGTCCTTGAACCGAGGTTCCTTCTTGAGGTTCTTCCCCGTTTTGAGCTCCACCGGCGAGCCGCGGCGAACGGCGTCGGCCCGGCCGCGGATCCCGAAGGTTTCGCTGATAATGAGCTGTTCCGACCGCCAGCTGTCTTCCTCCGTCAGGCGACCCTGCTCGAGCCAGCCCTCGATGGCCGCGGCGTTCTCCCGGACGTCCTCGGCGACGGCGTCGGGTGACTCGCCGAGCAGACCGAGCTGAAGACCGCGCTCGTCGACGCGGGCCTCGATGGAATCCTCGAGGTCGCGGCCGCGCAGGAGGTCGCCGAACACCTCGTGAACGAGGGTCCCCTTGACGACCGGGTAGTTCAGCGGCACGCCGGAGAGCTTGTTCAGGTAGTAAAGTCGGGGACACTCCGTCCAGTTCCGGATCGCCGTCACGTTCACGAGGAAGCTCGGTTCGACGACCACGTAGGACTCCCCCGTCGTCTTGTACTGGGTCTCGCCCTGGTACTCCTCTCGCTCGGCGTCGGTGACCAGCAGCTCCGTGCCGGGCTCGAGCAGTTCGGCCGACTCGGTCCACTTGTTCCAGCAGACGACCGTCGTGGGCTCGTGATCGTCCGCGAGCACCAGCGGCACCTCGGCGAGCTGGCTCTCGCCGTAGCTCGTCGATACCGACCGAACCTCGACCTCGTCGGCGACCGTTCCGCGTACGTCCACGGCTATCGTCAGGGCCGAGGCATCAAAAACGCTATCGGTCGCGGACCAGCCCGGGATTGCCGCCGCGGTTTCGCGGGTAATCCCGCGTTTCCTCCGGCGTCAACAGTTTTGTCAGCGGAACGGCCGCGGCCCTTTTGGAACTTCGTGGCGAACCGGGAACTGCTATGAGTGACCCTACCAGTGGCGACCGTCGCACTGATTCGGAACCCGACGTGACCGAGGGTCGAACACCCACCGAAACCGACTCGGGAACCGGCGTCGGTGACCGGGGCGACCGCGGGCGCGATCCGCGCGACGACTCCACGCAGGTCGCGAACGAGGAGCGCCGGCGGAACACGCCGTTCATCAGCGTGATCATCGCCGCGATCGGGGCCTGGGTCGCACTCTCCGTGCTCGTCTACGACTTCGGGGCGGCTTCGTTCTGGAACAACGTCCTCGTCGGAAGCGTCGTCTTCGTCGCTGGCACCTACAACTACTATCGTCTGGTGAACGACGCCCCGCTCAGCGTCGGCGTCGCCTCGCTGGTCGCGCTGCTCGGCATCTGGCTGATCATCGCCCCGGCGCTGCTCGAGATGGTCAACGGCTTCTGGAGCACGCTCGTCTCCGGGATGCTCATCGCGGGACTGGCGGGGTACAACGCCTACGAGGCTCGAGAAGCCCGTTCGGTCGCGACCGAGCCCGAACCGGGGACGCCCTGAGACTACCGGAGTAGCTACGGTTCGATCTCGGCCTCGAGTCGCCGCCGCCGGTGTTCGGCGGCGTGATGATCCGTCGCGACGGCCGCGAACGCGACCATCGCGACCGCGAAGCCGATCGAAACGATCGGCGAAACGCCGTTGACGTACCCGTTTGCGAGCTGTCCCGCCGCCAGAACGAGCGGTCCGACCGCGAGCAGCGTACTTTTCGCCGGTGCGGCACGAAACAGTTCCACGAGAAAGGCGGGTCGTCGGACGGCCATAATCAAGCGACGTTACTCTCCCTGTCGAGTCAGCTATCGTATTCCTTTCGGTTCGGCTACGACGTTACGAGGTCCGTAGCCGACACGCCACCGGCGCACTCTGCCGGCCGCGTACTTTTGGGCGGGGGTACGATACGTGCAGCATGATCGATCAGGAGTTGAAGATCCGATGAACGTTAGCAAGGGATTTTACCTCCTGCTCGTCGTGATCTCGTCCCTGCTGACGCTCGCGCTCGTGTGGCCGTTCCTCCAGTACGTGTTGCTCGCCGTGCTCCTGGCGTACGTCCTCTACCCGCTCCAGAAGCGCCTCGAGCCGCGAATCGGCGCGTCGCTCTCGTCGCTCTCGCTGGTAATCGGGGCGACGCTGGCGATCATCGTCCCGTTCGTGGCGATGATCGGATTGATCGCGACCGACGTAGCGCGGTTCGCCCAGAACCTCCAGAGCGGCGGGCCTGGCGTCGGTCGCATCGAGACGGCGATCAGCGAACGCACGGGGCAGAACGTAAACATCGCCGACACGGCGACCGACGGCGCTCGGACCGCCGCCGAGGGACTGCTGGGCGGCGCACCCGACATCTTTAGCGGGATCGTCCACGCGCTGATCGGGATCGGACTGGCGGCGTTTCTCCTCTTCTTCCTGCTGAAAGACGGCGATCGCCTGTTCGTCTGGACCCGTGAAATTATCCCGCTTCCCCGGCAGGTCCAGGAGACGCTCTTTTCGGAACTGGACAGACTAACGTGGGCGGTACTGGTCGGCCACGTCGCCGTAGCGGTTATCCAGGGGGTCCTCGCCGGACTCGGCCTGCTGGCGACGGGCGTTCCGAACGTCGTCTTCTGGACGTTCGTGATGATCCTGCTCTCGCTAATCCCGCTGATCGGCTCGTTCGCGGTCTGGGCACCGGCTGCGGTATGGTTAGCCGCCACCGGATCGACCGTCGCTGCCGTCGCGCTGGTCGTCTACGGAGCGGTCGTCGTGGGTACCTCCGACGAGTTCCTTCGACCGCTGATCGTCGGTCGCGCGGACGTGAATCCGAGCATCATCATCGTCGGCGTCATCGGCGGCATGTACTTCATGGGGTTCATGGGGCTGTTCTTCGGTCCGGTCATCGTCGGGGCGTTCAAAGTAATCCTCGAGACGTTCAACGAACACTACGACGACCTCGAGCCGGCCGGCGAGTGGTAGCGACGCCGATCACGTCGGTTTCTGGGGCGTTCGTTCCAATCGATACGTTCATTCTGTCCGCGGGACAACCCTCACCTATGCGGATTCGCGAGTGGCAGGACATCCTCGAGGACGTTACCGAACGGGACGTGGACCCGGACGACTGGCGCGCGGTCGCGGGCGACCGCGCCGGCGGAGTCGGTGAGGACATGTACCTCGGACACCCTCGGGCGGGCGTCTTCTTCCTCAAGACCTACGCGAAGAACCCGTTCGAGGTTCGCGGCGTCGGCACGAAAGTCGCCCGCAGCCTCGACGACGAGATCGGCTCGTTCATGCCGGAACGCGACTCCGGCGGTCGCTTTGCGGTCCAGTCCCCACCCGAGGACGAGGACCACGCCGAGACCGTCTCGAAGCGCCTCGAGACGGTACTCGAGACGCACTCTGACGCGCCGACCCGGCCGCAGGATCTCTTCGACGACGTGATGGAGGCCGTCGAGAGCCCCGCGTTCGGGCCGATGGAGTACGACCAGTACGACCGACCCGAAGAACTCGAAGACCTCTCCGAGCAGTTCGAGGAAGCCGAGGAACTGCTGAACGCGGAACTCGACGACCTGATCGAGACCGACGAGGTCGATCGGGGCTTCATGTAAAACGGGCGTCGACCCCGTACTCGTTCGGCTCGTGATCTCACAGCGCGACCAGCAACCACCCGGTAGCGGCCACCGTGCCCCCAGCCGATGGTCGAGGGGCGACCACGCGGTCCTCATCGAGACTGGCTTCCCGCTCGAGTTCGACGACCTGCGGTTCCGGGAGGGTACTTACGCACAGGTCGTCGACTCGCGTCAGCAGGGCGCTCTCAGACCAGATCTCCCCTGCCGCGAGCGGACGGGTTCCGCTCGATCGTCGGAATCTCGCCGGTCTCGGCGAGGCTCTTGAACCGGTGGAGCACCTCCCTGGCGACCGTCTCGGGGACGACGCCGAGGCGGTCCATCGCCGCGTTACCCAGCGAGCCACCCGGCGGATCGTACTGGACCTCGAGCGTGACTTTCGTCCCCCGATCGCCGGGCGCCGGCTGAAACCGGATCGTCACCTCGTGCGGGACCACCGCGCCGTCGAGTGATTCCCACCGCAGGAGTTCGCCGGGCCGGTCCTCGACGGTCCGAGTCTGCCACTCGACGCGCCGATCGAGCGGACCGCGAACGTGCCACTGATAACTGTTCTCACTGACACCGGACACCGCAGCGAACTCGCCGAGGATACGGCTCAATTGCTTCGGTTCGCGCCAGAACTTGTCGAGTTCGTCGGCCGGCCGGCCGACCGTGATCGAGCGCTTCACCGTCGGTTCGCCGGCCGTCGCGCCGGCGTCCAGTTCCGCGCGGCCGTCTGCGGTAGTGATCTCGAGGGCCCGATAGAGGCGGCTGTGGCCGCGCGCACCGCGATACAACAGCCCGGCTCCGGCGGCTGCCGATACCGCGCCGCCGAGCGAGCGGCGTCTGAGACCGCGCACGAGGAGTGCGCCGCCGATCGCCGCGGACGCCGCTCGTTCCCATCGATTGACGTTCGTTCTCGAGCGCCCGTCGGTCGGTACGCGCTCTGCTTCCGACCGCTCGTCGGTCGAGTGCTTCGTGGAGTCCGCGGTCATGGCTCGGATCCGGTGGCGATTGTGGGGTCCACACCGGAGCGGACCGTGCGTTCGACACCGCAGCTCCGGTCCTCGCGATCGGCGGCGGTGGCGATCGATACGTTACGTACTCTCCGAAAACCGGCGGCGTTCCCTGGCATGTGTAACAGCCCCGATACGTAATCCGGACAACTGCTTCATTGGATGTTTGGGCTGCAACTGCAACGCTTCTCGAGCGCGTGACAGTCGTCGCCCGCGGACGGAACCCGGGCCACAGACTGCCGGTCGGAAGGACCTGCGTCTGCGTCCGGTGAGCCTTTGGGAACGGGCTTCGAGAGATCAGGCTAGGAATGAGTGACACTGCCGAGGCCGTCGTCGAGGACTACTACGACGCGCTCCGCCGGGGCGAGCCGCTCGAGCGGTATTTCCTCGAGGACGCGTCCACCGTCAAGTTCGGCATCAGCGAGGCCCTGTTCGGCTACGACGCCGTCGCGGATGCGCTCCGGAGCCAGACCGAAACGACCGAGGACTGGACCGTCGAGAGCGACCGCCTCACGGTCGCGGAGGGCGGCGAGTACGCCACGTTCGCCGACGAGGTGACGATGGCCTGGACCGACGCCGAAGACGGCACGGAGCGACGTTTCGAGACGCGCTGGAGCGGAACGCTGGTTCGCCGCGGGACGCCGAACGGTGACTCGAGTGCGGGACAGTCCGACGATCCGGCGTGGCTGTTCCGGACGATGCACGTCAGCACGGCCGCCGAGCTATGAGCCGCGGACCCCGCCGTTCCTCGCGAGCCAGTGTGTTGACGACGCCGTCGGCCCGTCTCGCGATCGCGTTCGTGTTGCTCGTCGGTTTCTCGGGCGGACTGATCGCGCTTCAGGGCGGCGCGTCGCTCGCGGAGATCGGGCTGGCGACCCTCGGCGGGCTCGTCGCTGGCGGCGGACTGCTCTGGTACCTGTACTGGATTCTGGAATAGCGCGCTCGTTACCGCAGCGATTCGTCCGATTCAGCGCTCGAGACGTCGAATCCACAGCCCCGGCGTGTCGAGTTCCTCGTGCGTCGGGAGGTTGTCGGGGTGGTCCCAGACCCGACTCGCCGTCTCGAGATCCCGCACCGCGACGACGTGCTCGAAGAAGTTCTTCCCGCGTTCGTACTGGCGCTCCTTGAGACCGAGTCCCAGCAGGCGCCGGAACAGCTTCTGAAGCGGGCCGCGACCCTGGCGTCGAGCGTCGAGCTTCCGGCGGAGGTCCTCGTACTCGTCGTCGAAGGCGTGGTCCATCAGGAGTTCCGCGTACCCCTCGACGACGGTCATCGCCGCGTCGAGTTCGCGGAACGCCTCCTTGTTGAACGATCCCGCCGAGAGGTCGGCGATCCCGTCCTGCATCCGGTTCTCGAGGTGCGTCGAGAGCCACGGGGCCGCGCCGAACTCGGCGGCGTGGGTCACCTCGTGGAAGGCGATCCAGCGGCGGAACCGGTCGGCATCGACGTCGAGCGCTTCGGCGGCTCTGAGGATGTTCGGTCGGACGAAGTACAGCGCGTGGTCGTTTTCGGGCATCTCGGCGAGTAAGAGCGGATCGTACTGCCCGAGGACGTTCCGTCCGAGAAACGAGAGCAGGACCGTCATCGTCCCCGTGTTGATCGTCCGTGCGACGCCGGGAAACGTCCCGGTATGGGTCTCCAGGGCGCCCATGACCCGTTCGAACGTCTCCACGTTGGCGTCGATCCAGTGGTGGCGGTTCTGGATCTCGATCGTCTCGGGGACGTCGAAGTCGGCACCGGAGACCGATCGGACGGCCGCTCGAGCGTCCCGGACGTCGCGAGCGTAGGCCTCGCGCTCGTCGGGCTCGAGGTCGAGGGAGCCGGGATCGGTCGCCGCCTTGGCACCCTCGGCAGCCGACTGCCAGTCGATCACGCTATCGCCGGACGCTCGGGCGACTGCGCGGGCGCTACGGTAGAGATTCACACGTATCGGTACGAGTGGCGAACGCAAAAGCGTTCGGCTCGCCATCTGGTCGTAACGGTCGGTACGAAGTCGAGCGTGACGTCTCGGCCGTTATCGGCGTCGACGGCCGTGATGAGTGATCGGCACGCGACCCGGCCCGGTCGATCGTCTCAGTTGACGATGACGTCGGGCTCTTCCTGCTCCGGGAACTCCTCTTCCTCGTCGTCGCCGGCGTACTTCTTGACGGCGACGCCGATCGCGGCGAGGAAGACGAGCGCGAGCAGCGCGCCGATGGCGCCCTTGCCGCCGGAGTCGTCCTCGTCCGCGGTTTCTTCGCCCGATTCCTCGACGAACTCCTCCTCGAGCTCGTCGGACTCGCGCTTCCCGCCGAACGGAAGCGCGTCGTCGATAGCTCGGGGTCCGAACTGCGTGTCGCCGTCCAGATGCAACTCGATGAGCGTGAACTTCTTTTCTCCCATACGGGGAAATCGACGAGAGTCCACTTAGCCGTTTGGCTTGGACGGGTGTGACGGCCGCGTCGAAGAGCGGTACGGACGGCATCGGGACCGGTACGATTAAGTGTGCATCACTTGCGGTGTTTCGTATGAGTGGACGACCGCTGGACGTCCTCGAGGCGTCGCTCGGCGAACGCGTTACCGTACGACTCAAGAGTGGCGACGAGTACGTCGGCGATCTCGCCGGCTACGATCAACACATGAATCTCGTGCTGGAGGACGTATCGATGGCCAGAGAGCGCGAAGTGGAAGACGAGGCGCCGGTCGAAGACACAACGATTATACGCGGCGACAACGTCGTTTCGATCACTCCATGACTGGTGCAGGAACCCCGAGCCAAGGAAAGAAGAACAAGACGACCCACACCAAGTGTCGTCGCTGCGGAGAGAAGTCCTACCACACGAAAAAGAAGGTCTGCTCGTCGTGCGGCTTCGGCAAGTCCGCCAAGCGCCGCGGCTACGAGTGGCAGTCGAAGACCGGCGACAACTGAGTTCTCTCTGCGCTTCGCACGACACGCTGTTTTCACGCCGAGCGCAGCGACTGCGCACTGAGACACCGGGCCGTCGCTCGAACCAGTCCGTCGGTCCGATCGTTGCGCTACCGTCCCTGTTCGCGGGCGCTCGAGGCTGACAAACGATTATGGCTGACAAACGATTATATAGCTATCAGCCGTATACGCTCTTGATCGAGCCGTGAGCAACGGCAGTCGGTCGAGGAAGAGACCATGTTAACCGAATCAATCGAGTACCTGAAAAACAGTGACGAGGCGTGGAAGACGAGCATCATCGGCGGAGTCCTCCTGCTGTTTAGCTTCCTGCTGATCCCGCTCTTTCTCGTCTGGGGATACGTCGTCCGAGTGCTGGACCGGACCGCACGCGGCGACGACGAGGCTCCGGTCTTCGAGGAGTGGGGCGAACTGACCATCGAGGGAGCAAAGGCGTTCGTGATCCTCCTCGCGTACTCGCTCGTCCCCGTGGTGGTCGGCGGGATACTGTTCGGCGGGATGTGGCTCGCCACCGGTGGAACGCCGGGTTCGATCGGTGCGGCCGGATTCGTCCTCGCCGGACTGATCACCCTTGCGCTGTTCGTCGCGGCCGCGTACGTCTCCCCCGCAGCGCTCGCCAACTTTGCGGAGAACCGACGTATCGGCGCGGGATTCGACATCGAGACGCTTCGCCCCGTCCTCTCGACCGGCACGTACGCAGCCAGGTGGTTGCTGGCGGTCGGGATCGTCGTCGTCGGATCGTTCGTCTCGGGGATCCTCAACGCCATTCCGTTCATCGGGACCGTGCTGGGCGCCATCGTCGCGTTCTACGCCCTGGTCGCGGCGTACTACGTCATCGGACACACCTGGCAGGACCTCCATCCGGTCTCCGTCGACGAGACCGGCGGAGAGCCGTCGCCCGAGCGGTCTGCGATCTAGTCGGCGACCGGTTCGTTCGCGTCGAACGCTCGCTCGAGTCGTGCGACGGCCGACGACGCGGCGGTTACGGTTTCTCCGCCACCCGATGGACAACCCTTAGTTCGGGGCCGCGAACACTCTTTTATGGAGACGACAGCCGCCTTCGTCGGCCTCGAGTGTGTCGACTGCGGATCGACCGTCGACGCCGACGCGGAGGGCCACCGGTGTCCGGACTGCGGTGGAATTCTCGACCCGAGTTACGACTACGACGCCGTCGACCTCGACCGCGAGTCGCTCGCCTCGCGGCCGTTCGACTCGCTGTGGCGCTACGAGGAACTGCTTCCCTTCCCGCGGGAGTCCGCGGTGACGATGGACGAGGGGACGACGCCGCTGGTCGACTGCTCCAAACTGGCCGACGAGATGGGTGTCGAGCGCGTTCTCATCAAGGACGAGGGCCGGAATCCGACGGGGACGTTCAAAGACCGCGGACAGACCCTCGCCGTGACGGCGGCCGTCCAGCACGGCGCGACCGACGTCGCCCTCGCCTCGGCGGGCAACGCCGGCCAGGCCGCGGCGGCCTACGCCGGCCGGGCCGGCCTCGAGTCGCACGTCTACCTTCCCTCTCGCTCCGGGTTCACGAACAAGGCGATGGTGAACGTCCACGGCGGCGACATGAACGTGGTCGGCGGTCGGATCGGCGAGGCCGGTGCGGCGTTCGAGGAGGGGCTGGCGGAGCACGACGACTGGTACCCCCTCCAGACGTTCGTCACGCCGTACCGCCACGAGGGCAAGAAGACGATGTTTTACGAGATCGCCGAACAGCTCGAGTGGGAGGTGCCGGACGTGATCTCGTACCCGACCGGCGGCGGCGTCGGCCTCGTCGGGATGTACAAGGCCGCGACGGAGTTCCGGGAACTCGGCCTGACCGACGAACTTCCCGCCTTCTACGCCGCGCAGGCGTCGGGCTGTGCGCCCATCGTCGAGGCGTTCGAGGAGGGCCGCGACGTCCACGAGCCGGTCGAAACCCCCGACACGATCTGCGGCGGCATCGAGATCCCCGATCCCGGCGCGAGCCCGTGGATTCTCGAGGCGCTGCGCGACACCGACGGCGGTGCCGTCGCGACCGACGACTCGGAGATCTTAGACGCCGCGATCCAGGTGGCCCAGCACGAGGGCCTCGAGATGGCGCCGACCTGCGCGGCGGCGGCCAGCGGCGCGTGGGAACTGGCCGAACGCGGCGAGTTCGACGGGGACGAGACGATCGTCATCGTCAACACGGGAACGGGGAACAAGGACGCAGACGTGCTCCGCAGCCACCTGATGAGCCAGGGGATCTGAATCACGTCTCGTCGACGGCCTCGACGAGTGCCCGAAACCACCGTCTCGCCGCCGAGGGACCGCCGCCCGGCCAGGTCGTTCCGTCCGTCGATTCCCCTCGGTCGTTCGTGTGCAAGCGTGGTTTTCTCTCGCAGAATAATACCGGCGCACGAGTTCACACGTCTGTGAACAGGTGCGAACACTGTCACTGTCGGGCCGAGAAAATATCGTTCGACCCGGATCGAGTCTAAATGACAGACCGGGGGTAGCTTTTTAGTTATCGTCTCGACATTTGCCGTATGGATTCGTCGGAGTACTACGACGACTTTGCAGCGTTCTACGATGCCGCCTACGGCCAGCAGGCGGGCGTCGTCGAGGAAGACGTGCAGTTCTACGTCGACCTCGCCCACGAGGCCGACGGCCCCGTCCTCGAGGTGGGCTGCGGTACCGGTCGCGTCTACCTCGAGTTGCTCCGCGCCGGCGTCGACGCCGACGGTATCGACGTCTCGAGCGGGATGCTCGAGGTGCTTCGAGAGAAGGCGGCCGTCGAGGGCCTCGAGCCGAGCGTCCGGGAAGCCGACGTCACCTCGTTTCGACAGGATCGGGAGTACGCCCTCGTGATCGTTCCCTTCCGCGCGTTTCTCCACCTGACGACGGTCGAGGAACAGCTGGCGGCACTCGAGCGGATTCACGACGCGCTCGCGCCCGGCGGTCGGCTCGCGCTCAACGTCTTCACGCCGAACTTCGAGGTGATCTGCGAGGGTTACGGCGAGTGGGAGGAGACGACGGTCGAACTCGAGGGAGAGACGTACACGCACCGGACGATGACCGAACTGATCGACGAGGTCGAGCAACTGGCTCGTATTCGATCGGTGGTGCTCGCGAGCGACGGCGAGCAGCTATTCGAGCGCGACGCGCGGATCGCGCTCGTCTCGAGGCGGGAGTTCGAGTTGCTCTTCCGTCAGTCGCCGTTCTCGTCGTGGACGGTTTACGGCGGCTTCGAGTACGAGCCGCTCGAGTCGTCGGCTCAGGAGATGGTCTGGATCGCCGACCGGTAGCCGGTTCAGGCTCTCAGGGCGCCGCCTGTTTCGTAGCGCTTTTGCCAGTTGTCGGGAAACGGGGCGGTATGACTGCTCCCTGGGCCGATTGGAATCACGTTCTCAAACTGGATCCGGACAAAGAGCTTCCCGAGGGCGTCACCTTCGGCGATCTCTGTGCGACCGGGACCGATGCCATCGAGATCGGCGGCACGATGGGGATGACCGAGGAGAACATGACCGCGGTCATCGAGGCCTGCGCCGAACACGACGTCCCGCTCTACCAGGAGCCGTCGAACCCCAGCGTCGTCGTCGAGAACGACGCGCTCGAGGGCTACTTCATCCCCACGGTGTTCAACGCCGGCACCCCGTTCTGGATCACGGAAGCGCACAAGGAGTGGGTTCGAATCGACGACGTCGACTGGGACCGGACGACGACCGAGGCGTACATCGTGATGAACCCCGAGGCGGACGTGGCGACGCTCACCGAGGCCGACTGCGACCTCGAGGCGGACGACGTCGCGGCGTACGCGAAAGTCGCCGAGCGGATGTTCGGCCAGGAGATCGTCTACCTCGAGTACTCCGGGATGCTCGGCGACGAGAGAATCGTCGAGGCCGCGAGCGAGGCCGTCGACGAGTCGACGCTGTTCTACGGCGGCGGCATCCACGACTACGACTCGGCGTACGCGATGGCCCAGTACGCGGACGTCGTCGTCGTCGGCGACCTCGCCCACGACGAGGGCGTCGACGCGCTCCGCGAGACGGTCGAGGCGGCCAACGACGCCTGAACGCGGCAGCGCTCGTCCCGAAAGGGGGAGATTGCCTCTCATCCAGTTCGTTGCCGGTCAGTTGAATCCTCGACCGCTACTATTACGTCAATATGATACTGTCCGACATTCTTATACACCGCGTCGACTTTCCACAGGTAGTGACAATTCTGCCCTCCTCACGACCCTCGAACGACGAACCGTCGCTGATTGGTGTCGGTCGGAAGATCACAGTCGACGAGAGCGTCGATCCCTCGGGACTGCGACGACGCACCGATCGAACCGACCCGGCAACGACGACGCGGTGTCGATGAAGTACTGTCACAACTGCGAGTGGTTCGCGAGCGTCGAAGACGGCCTCACCGAACGAGATCGGTCGAAACTGGCGGTCGACCACTTCGTCGAGACGGGCCACTCGATCGACTCGACCGAATCGCTCGGGAGACCGATGCCGCCGACGATCTGCGAGGACATCCTCGTCGACGAACTCGTGAGTTCGGTCGAGAGCGGGGACTGAGGCCGCTGCTCGTACAACTCGCCGCACCCCTCACTTCTCGTTCTCACCGCGGCTCGAGGAGTGTTCGAAGCCGCGGGAGTACTTCCGTTGCGTCCTCGCGGCGGACGATGTCGGCGACGTCGTCACGCGGCGTGGACTCGAGGTTGACGACGGCGACCGTCGCGCCGCTCGAGGCCGCAAGTCGAGGAAGGGACGCGGCGGGTTCGACGACCAGCGAGGAGCCGATGGCGAGGAAGACGTCGCTCTCGCGGGCCAGCGACTTCGCCCGCTGGATGACCGCGCCGGGAAGCTGTTCGCCGAAGAGGACGACGTCCGGCTTGTAGACTCCGCCGCAGTCGCAGGTCGGCGGGAGTTCGCCGTCGGCGGCGCGCTCGAAGATCGGGTCGCCCTCCCGCCGGCGGCCGCAGTCGGTACACCTGACGCGGCGGGCGTTGCCGTGGATCTCGAGCACGCTCGAGTCGTTTTCCTCACCGTCTCCGTCGGCGCCTCCGTCAGTCTCGGCACCTTCGACAGCGGATGCGGCGGCATCCCGATGGAGTCCGTCCGTGTTCTGGGTGAGAACCGTCTCGAGGTGGCCGTCTCGCTCCATCGCGGCCAGGGCCTCGTGGCCCGCGTTCGGCTCGTACTCGCCGCCGAACATCGCCTCCTGCAGTTCGAGGCGATCCTCCCAGAACCCCTCGGGGTCGCGCTGGAACCGGCCGTAGGTGAACTGCCCCTCGTCGAAGTGCTCCCAGACGCCGTCGTCGCCGCGAAACGTCGGAATGCCGGAGGGCGCCGAGATGCCGGCACCGGTGAGAGCGACTGCGGTGTCCGCATTCCGGATCGCGTCCGCGAGGGTTGCGAAGTCGTCCATATCGCGATGGTCGTGACGAATCGGTAAAAGCGAGGTGGGAGCCCGCCGCGGGCTCAGGAGGCTCAGTCTATCGAGGTCGCGTGGGCGGCGGCCAGCTTCGATTCGATGCGCTGGAGGTGTTCGCCGACGGTCGACGGGGCGAGGTCGAGTTTCGCGGCGAGTTCCCGGTGGGTCGTCTCGCGGGGCACCGCGTAATACCCCTCGCGGACGGCGACCTCGAAGAGCTCTCGCTGGCGTTCGGTCAGGGTCGCTGCGGGGTCGGGACCGGGTTCGTACTCGCCCAGGCACTCGAGTTCGAGCCCGATTCCGTCGGGGAGATCCGCGGCCGCGCGCTGGATCGCCCGACTCGTGCCGATCGCCGTGATCTCGAGCCCGCGGGCGCTATCGGTCTCGACGTAGGTCATCGGCCAGTCGAGGACGATCTCGTGTTCGCGGAGGACCGACAGGAGGTCGTCGACGAGGCCAACGTTGCGACACTGCACGTAGGCGAGGCCGCGGCCGTCGCTGCCGGTGACGTCGAACTCGAACGCGTCCTCGGCGTCCGCGAGGAGCCTCCGCGCCCGCTCGAGGTCGCCGCGCAACTCGAGCAGTTCGACGTACCGCTCCTCGTTCCCGTCGACCGGATTCACGTACCGGATCGATTCGACCGAAACCCCGTCGATGTGGCCGAATATCTCGTCGATGGGAGTGAGCTGTCGGCCGCTCCACGTCAGCGTAACCGTCGCGTATCTCATCGTCGGCTCCCTCGAGACGCCCACCGCCCGTCCGTCCGTGGCGATCGTCGACCGCCTCGTCCCGCCTCTCGGTCTCGAGCCGACTGTGTGTCGGTCCTCGTTCGTTCTGCACAGGCACTCATTACTAGCGGCTGTCGATCCAAACTTAAATACACCGGTGATGATCGGGTTCAGACATAGGGGACTGGCGTTCGTCGTTCGACGTACCGATGAGCAGTGACACCCCCGCAGTTACCGACGAGCACCCTCCCGGACCGGACGGCCTTCCCATCGTCGGGAATCAGCTCGCGTTTCTCCGCGATCCGTACGGCTTCATGACTCGGACGGCTCGCGACTACGGCGACATCGCCTACTGGGAGGACCCCACCGGGCCCGTCTATCAGCTCAACCACCCTGACTACATCGAGCAGGTCCTCGTCCAGAACAACCAGAACTACGTCAAGGGGGATCGCTTCCAGCACGTTCTCAAACCGGTCACGGGGAACGGTATTCTGAACAGCGAAGGCGCGGTCTGGCGTCGGAATCGGCATCTCATCCAGCCGGCGTTCAACCCCGACCGGATCGAGGAGTACGCCGAGATGATGACCGCGTTCACCGAGAACGCGCTCGAGGAGTGGGCGGACGGCCAGACTCGGCTGTTCCACGAGGACATGATGGAGGTGACGCTGCGGATCGTCGCCCGGGCGCTGTTCGGCGTCGACATCGACGAGTACGTCGACACCGTCGGCTCGGCGCTCGAGGAGTTCATGCTGGCCACCGAGAGCCTCTCGCATCTCGTCCTCCCGCCGCGGGTACCGACTCTCTCCAGGCGGCGCATTCAGCGGGCGCGGGAGGAACTCGACGCGGTCGTCTACCGGCTGATCGAGGAACGGCGGGCGAACCCGACCGACCGAGACGTCATCTCGAAGCTCCTCGAAGTGACCGACGAGGAGGGGAACACGCTCTCCGACGAGCAGATCCGCGACGAGGTGGTGACGCTGCTGCTCGCCGGCCACGAGACGACGGCGCTCTCGCTGACGTTTACGTCGCATCTCCTCGCGCGGAACCCCGCCGTCGAGGAGACGCTCGTCGACGAACTCGAGACGGAACTCGGCGGTGAGACGCCGACGATGCGGGACCTCTCCGATCTCACGTACACGGAGCGAGTGGTCAAAGAGTCGATGCGGCTCTACCCGCCGGTGCCGGGAATCGTCCGCGAACCCGTCAAACCCGACATCGTCGGCGGCTACGAGATCCAGCCGGGAGCGACGGTCCGGATGCACCAGTGGGTCGTCCACCGCGACCCCCGGTGGTACGACGACCCGCTCGCCTTCCGACCCGAGCGCTGGACCGACGAGATGGAGTCCGACCTCCCGAAGCTGGCGTACTTCCCGTTCGCGGCGGGACCGCGCCGGTGTATCGGTGACCGCTTCGCGATGCTCGAGGCCCAACTCATCCTCGCGACGATCTACCAGGATTATCACCTCGAGCTCGTCCCAGGTACCGAGGATCTCGACCTGATGGCGACGATCACCGCCCGTCCGAAACACGAGATACCGATGACCGTCCGCGAGCGATAGCGGTGACGGCTCGTTCGTCGCCGAGCCAGAACGATTGCGCTTAAGTTCCGGCGACGGGAATCGGGGGGTATGCAGGACAGAACCTACACTGCCGACGCCGAACCCGGCGACGAGGCAACCGTCGCTGGCTGGGTCCACGAGATTCGTGACCTCGGCGGCATCGCCTTCTTGATTCTCCGGGATGCGACCGGCAAGATCCAGATCAAGTTCGAGAAAGACGAGATGGACGAGGACCTCGTCGAGACTGGTCTGGACGTCTCGCGCGAGAGCGTCGTGAAGGTCTCCGGTGCCGTCGAGGAGGAGCCCCGTGCGCCGACCGGCGTCGAGGTCACGCCGGAGTCGCTCGAGGTCGTCGCCCCCGCCGACCCCGAACTGCCGCTCGACCCCTCGGGGAAGGTCGACGCCGACCTCTCGACGCGACTCGACAACCGCACGCTCGACCTCCGCAAGGACGAGGTCCAGGCGATCTTCGAGATCCGTGCGGAGATCCTGCGCGCGGTCCGCGAGCAGTTCCGCGAGTTCCGCTCTACGGAGATCACCACGCCGAAGATCGTCGCGACGGGTACCGAGGGCGGCACGGAACTCTTCCCCATCACCTACTTCGGGGAGGAGGCGTTCATGAACCAGTCGCCGCAGCTGTTCAAGCAGCTGATCGCCGGCTCGAACGTCGAGCGCGTCTTCGAGATCGGTCCCATCTTCCGCGCGGAGGAACACAACACGCCGCGCCACCTCAACGAGGCGACCTCGATCGACTTCGAGGGCGCGTTCTGCGACGCCGACGACGCCATGGACGTCGCCGAGGGCGTCGTCAAAGCCGCCTACGAAGCGGTGACCGAAAACTGCAGCGAGGAACTCGAGGCGCTCGGTCTCGAGGAACAGTTCGAAATTCCCGAGGGCGACTTCCCGCGCATCAGCTACGAGGACGCCATCGAGCGCATCAACGCGACGGGCGAACTCGACGAGCAGCTGGTCTGGGGAGACGACCTCTCGACGGAAGCCGAGAAGGCCCTCGGCGACGACGTCGGCGGCCACTACTTCATCACGGACTGGCCCAGCGAGGTCAAGCCGTTCTACATCAAGGACCACGACGACGACGAGCAGCTTTCGACCGGCTTCGACTTGATGCACCCCCGAATGGAACTGGTCTCGGGCGGCCAGCGCGAACACCGCCACGAGCACCTCATCGAAGGCTTCGAACAGCAGGGTCTCGACCCCGACCAGTTCGAGTACTACACCAAGATGTTCAAGTACGGGATGCCGCCCCACGCCGGCTTCGGCCTCGGCGGCGAGCGCCTGATCATGACGATTCTCGGGCTCGAGAACATCCGAGAGGCCGTTCTCTTCCCGCGGGATCGCCAGAGACTGAGTCCGTAGGACGAAGTCTCTGGGAGCCGGCAAGGCTCGAACGACGTGAGAGTCTTGCGGGACCGGCAGCGGCTGAGCCCGTAGGCGAAGACGCTGAGAGCCAGCGAGACGACTGAAAGGAGTTTCGCCGGACCGGAATCCGCTGTGCCCGGAAGGGCTCGCCGTTGACCGACGAGCGGGCAGACGACGAAAGGGAGACGCGGCGTTGCACCGGCCGAGTCCGGTAGCGAAGACTGGTTCAAGTACGATGTGAGCGCGCGAGGCCGACGATCCGAGACCGGGACGACACCTCGAGCGGCACACGTTTTTTCTCGTCGACCGTGTAGCGTCACCTATGGGCGCGGAATCCGAGTCGACGGCGAAACGCCGCTCGAGCGGATCGTCGCCGGGATCACGGTCGGGGCGATCCTGACGGTCGCGTTCGGGCTGCTCGCGCTCGGTTACCTCTACTTCTGGATCGTGTTCCCGATCGGGTTCGCGGGCGTCCTTCCGGCCGCGATCGGGCTCGTTAAACTGTACGAACGGCGGCGGGCGACCGATCGGACGTCGGAGCGCCAGCCGGCAGCGGACGACTCGATCGAGGTCGTTCGCGAGCGGTACGCCCGCGGCGAACTGAGCGACGAGGAGTTCGACCACCGACTCGAGCGACTGCTCGAGACCGAGTCGCTGGACCGTCCCGGGCCGTCGACCGCTCGCGACGACGAGCGCGAAGAGTACGACTTCGAGCGGACGTAGCCGCGGGACCCTCGAGCGGCGGCGCTACCGCTTCGTCTTCAACGTCTCGAGGACGCGCTCGCCGTAGGTCTCGAGGGGTTCCTCGCCGGCGTCGAACGACCGAACCCAGGTTACGTACCCGGTGAAGCGGCCGAAGTCGATCCCGTCGCGCTCGAGGATGGTCGCGTCGAGCGTGGCCGGATCGTCGGTCGCGAGCACGTACGGGACGTACGCGCCGGCGACGTAGCCGACCTCCCACAGCACGCCGGTTTCGGGCGTCTCACCGAGGTACTCGAGGTAGAGATAGTTGCGCTCGCGAACGAGACCGTCGACGTCGAGTCCGCCGTCCTCGAGGGCCGTCCGCAACGTCTCCAGATCGACGACGTCGCCCTCGAGTCCCGCTTCGATGCCGGCCTCGTACTCGTCGGAAAACTCGCGTACGGGGAGGTCGGGGAGGCGATGTTGCACCGGGGTGTGGTGTTCGACCGGTTCCGGTTCCTCCTCGTAGCCCTCGTCGTGTTCGACGGTGCAGCCGGCGAGGACGACCGAACCGACGGCCGCGAGGAGCGCCCGCCGGGTGGTCGCTGGCGGAGCGGTCATCCTCCCGACGTATCCTCGTCCGGGTCAAAAGCCTCCCCCTGACGGGTGCAAGTCTCTCGTTTATGGAGCCGATGGTGATATCGCGAACGGATGGTCTTCGACGGCTTCGTCGCCGGCCTGCTGCTCGCCGGAGTCGCGATTCTCGCGCTCGTCGTGCTGACGCGCATTCTCGAGGAGCGCGCGCTCTCCTTGCCGATCTTCTACCTTGTCCTGGGCGCGGTCGCGTTCACGCTCGTGCCGGAACTGCCCTATCCCGACCCGATCGAGCACGCCGACGAGGCCGAGCGGCTGACCGAGCTCGGGGTGATCGTCGCGCTGATGGGTGCGGGGCTGAAAATCGACCGTCGCGTCGGCTGGCCCGCCTGGGCGTCGACGGCGCGGCTGCTCGCGGTCACGATGCCGCTGTCGATCGCCGGCGCGGCGCTGCTGGGTTGGGGCGTCGCCGGACTCCTGCTCCCGACGGCGCTGTTGCTCGGGGCAGCGATCGCCCCGACCGATCCGGTCCTCGCCTCCGAGGTGCAGGTCGGACCGCCCGGCCGGAACTCGCCGTCGAACTCGGCGGGGAGCGAGACGGACGGCGACGACGGGACTGACGACGTTCGGTTCGCGCTGACCTCCGAAGCGGGTCTCAACGACGGGCTCGCGTTTCCGTTCACCTACCTGGCCGTTCTCCTCACGTTCGTCGGCTATGCGCCGAGTCGGTGGCTCGGCCAGTGGCTCCTCGTCTACGTCGTCTACAAGATCGTCGTCGGCGTGATCGGCGGGGTCCTCATCGGCTGGCTGGTCGCCGTCGTCGTCTTCCGGTTCTCCGCGGAGTCACCGCTCTCGCGGTCGGTCCAGGGACTCGAGGCCGTCGCGGGAACGCTGATCGCGTTCGCGGCCGTCGAACTCGTCGGCGGCTACGGCTTCATCGCGGTGTTCGTCGCCGCGCTGACGCTCCGCGAGTACGAGCGCAGCCACGAGTACCACGACGCGCTCCACGGCGTCGCGGAGATGGCCGAACACCTGCTGATGGTCGCGATTATGGTCCTGTTCGGGGGCGCGCTCGCCGACGGACTGCTCGCGCCGCTCACGCTCGAGGCGGTCGTCGTCACGCTCGGCATCCTCGTTCTGGTTCGTCCGCTTGCGGGGCTGATCGGCTTTTTCGGTTCCGACCTCGCGTTTCGTAAGCGAGCGATCATATCGACCTTCGGAATTCGCGGAATCGGGACGTTCTTCTACCTCTCGTGGGGATTGAACGCCGCGCCGTTTCGCAAGGCTGAGGTGCTCTGGGCGATCGCCGGGCTCGTCGTCCTCGTCTCGGTCGTCGGCCACGGTATCCTGGCGACGCCGGTGATGAATCGGCTCGTCGATAGCTGAACGGTGGAAACGGCTCTTCAGCGGAGCCGCTGGACGTCGCTCGGGCCGTACTCGACGGCACGTTCGAGACGTTCTTCGCCTTGCGCTCGAAGCTCCTCTCGACTCGCCTCGCCCGTCAGCACCGCCTCGACCCGATCCTCGAGGCGTTCGGCGGCCAGTTCGTCCGGAATCGCGACGAAGAGCGCACCCTGCTCGAGCAGGTCCGCACCGGACTCGACGTCGACCGCCCGCACCATGATGTCGGCGTCGGTATCGAGGGCGAGGATCTGTTCCGCCCAGGATTCCCGGGCGACGGTGCCGACGATCAGTCCCGCCTCCTCGGCGTTGGCGACCGTCCACGTCGACGTCGTCATCACGTCACCGAGGACGTAGTTCTCGCAGTGATCTTTGACCGTTTCCTCGCGAGTCGGATCGCTCTCGAGGACGACGTACGGCTGATCGACCGACTCGCAGGCTTCGACCACCTGCTGTCCCTCGCGGTCGTAGCCCGTCACGACGACGTGGGCTGCGAGATCGTCGCTCACCCGGCTCCGCCGACGCACCCGTTCGATGTCGCTCTCGAAGACGTCGCGCTCGACGAGGCGCTGAAAGCCGGTTTCCGCGTAGCGCTCGGTGACCGTTGAGCCGAGCATGGTGACGATCGCCGCGAGTACGATCGCGTCGAACAGCTCCGGAACGAGAATGCCGGCGACCAGTGCCTCGATCGCGATGATGAGCGCGAACTCGCTCACCTGATCGAGGTTGTAGCCGGTCAGCGTCGCCGTCCGGGAGGCGTACCCCCGCCAGCGAAGCACAAGGTAGGTGGCCGTCGGATTGAGCACGAAGACGGCGACCAGGAGCAGGGCGCCGATGCCGAGGGTCTCAACCGTCGGTATCGAGACGAGTGCGCCGAGCGTGATGAAGACTATCGGCGTGAAGAAGTCCTCGAGGTAGCCGACGGCGTCGACCATCTCGACGTCGTGAGGGTACTCGGAGGCGACCGCGAGACCGGCGGCGAACGCGCCGACCTCGACGGAGAGCTCGAGCGCCTCCGCGACGAAGATGAGGAGGAACGCCCACGCCAGTCCGACGAACAGGACGTTTCGGTCGCTGGCGACCGACGCGAGCAGCGTCGGGAGCAGGTACTGGTAGGCGACGTACGAGACGGCACCGATCGCTGCCATCAGCCCGAGGATGCGAGCCACGTCGAAGAGGATCTCGCCGGCTGCGCCCTCGAGACCCGCCCCGACCAGCGCGAGGACGATCACGAGGTAGATGTCCTGAACGATGAGGACGCCGATGTCGATCCGTCCCGGCAGCGTCTTGAGCTCGTCCTTCTCGTCGAGCAGTTTGACGATGATCGGCGTCGCGCCGAAGACGGTCGCGAGCGCGATGATAATTACGTCCATCCCGCGGAAGCCGAGCAGGAACGCGATCCCGAAGGCCGCGGCGGTCTAGAGAAGCGTCTGCCCGGCCGAGATGTTGACGATCGGTCTGAGGATGTCCTTGATGCGATCGAAGCGCATCTCGATGCCGAGTACGAACAGGAGAAATCCGAGTCCGAGTTCGGCCATCACTTCGATGAGCTGTTCTTCGGTCACGACGCCGAGCAGGACGGGTCCGAGAACGATTCCCGTCAGAATGTACGCGACCAGCGTCGGCTGTCCGGTTCGTCGGGCGGCGTAGCTCAGCACCGTCGCTGTAACGATGACGATGGCGAAGTCGGCCGCGAGTGCAATTCCTCCGAGTGGCATTTCAAATCAACTTACAGTTCCGATAGCAGTACACGCCGGCAACGTGCCGTCACCGGTGGTCTCGTACTCGAGGGAACCCCGATTGTCGTTTTCAAACCGACGGTTTCGGGAGTTTCGTGTGTAACTCCCGTCACGCGGGTTCGAGCGGCGGCCGCGAACGTCCCGCGGTCGCGTTGCGGGATCATCGTCGCTCGATCAGTGTTCCCTCGCTGCCGACGGCAACCGCCAGCTCCTCGCCGACGGCGACGGCCTCGAGCGCCGCGCTCGCGCTCACGTCGGCTCGTTCCCACTCGGCCCTCCGTCCGGCGCGCTCGTGGATATCGCCCGCCTCGTCGCAGACGAGGAGTCGCTCGCCGGCTCGAGCGATCCCCGACAGCGCCGTCTCGCCGATTCGTTCGGGAGTCCACGTGGAGCCGTCGAATCGGTGGACGACGCCCGCGTCGGTACAGACGTGGCAGTCGCCCTGCTCGCCGGCGGCGATTCCGGTCGGCGTCCCGTCGGCACCCTCGAGCCCGACCGTCTCGAACGTCTGCCCGCCGTTGTCGGTCTCGAAGACGCCGTCGTTCGTGTCGCAGCAGTAGCCGACCGACGCGTCGACGAGCGTCGCGTCGCTCAGGCTCGAGCCGCTCCCCGGTTTCACGGGCTCGTCCCAGCCGAGATCGCCGTCGCGGTAGCGCCCGCGGATGACCTCGCCCGAGCCGTTTATCAGGAGGACGGTCTCGTCGCCGCTCGATCCGGCGACGGCGAGTCCGGAGAGGTTGTTCGTCTGCCCGTCGGGCGCCGAGTAGTCCGTGTGTCGACCCGACGAGCAGTCGAACCGACCGACTGCGCCGCCGTCGCCGGCGACCCAGGCGATCGCTCCGTCGTCCGTCGCGTCGACGCCGCGGAGCGTCTGTCCCTGCGCGGCGGGGCCGTCCTCGATGAGCACGTCCCAGCGTTCGTCGTCGCGCTCGAGGACGATCCCGCCGTCGCCGACGGCGATCGCACCCGACGACGCGATCGCGGCGTCGAGCAGGGTCGCGTCGGTCGGCGCGTCGACTGGCTGCCAGTTCGGCTCGGCGTCGGATTCGTCGTCGGCGTCCGAATCGATGGCCGACTCGGTCGACTCGGCGTTCGGTTCGGCTTCGGTCACCGGTTCCCTCTCCGGTTCGGCTTCGGTCGTCGGCTCGTCCTCCGGCTCGGCCGACGACGCTGGTTCGCCTCTCGTTTCGACCGTCGGTTTTGGCTCGGTCGCAGGCTCCGCTTCCGTCACGGGTTCCGGTTCGCCCTCCGCCGCCGACGACTCGAGCGAATCGGCGTCCGATGTCGACGACGGTCCGTCGTCGGCTTCGTCCCGGTCGGCCAGTGCTGCATCGGTCGGCGTCCTCGGGTCGTCGCTCGAGCCGCCCCGCTTTCGAGAGAGGTAGAGGACGATAGGCGGGATGATATAGGAGGCGAGCGCCAGGACGACGAACCCGCGGTGGACGATGGTGAGCGTCCCGAACGCGGTGAGCCCGGCCGTCGCAACTGCGTGCATCCACGTCTTCGTGTACTGCCGAAAGAACGAACCGAAACTCTCGGGTTCGGAGCCTGTCGCCATCGACTAGTCGCACCCGTCCTCGAACGGTCGACTCTCGTTACGGCCGTCGGCCGCCGGGTCGGCGACGATCGGCGACGAGAACTGTACGCTCATGGTGTGATACACCGGCTTCCGAACGGAAAAGCCACAACCCTGGGTTTGCCAGAACCGGAATCCGTCGGTGTCGAACCTGCAACGTTATACTGGGTGAGCGGCAACCGGTGCGTAATGCGCGAGGAGGCGACGGCGTTCGTTCCGGGCCACATTACGGGCTTTTTCAGCACGCACCCGAACGACGATCCGACGAAGGCCGGTTCACGCGGTGCAGGGCTGACGCTCACCGACGGCGTCGAGGTTACGGTCGAACCTGCTACCGAACCGGCCGTCGTGCTCGACGGCGAACCGATCGAGATCGATCCGGTGACGACAGTGCTCGAGACGCTCGACGCGTCGGCCCGCGTCGAGGCCGAGTCGGAGCTCCCGATCGGCGCCGGGTTCGGCGTCTCGGGAGCGATGGCGCTCGGCACCGCCTTCGCGGCGAATCACGCCTTCGAGCGGAAGCTCTCGCAAAACGAGCTGGTGACCATCGCCCACGGCGCCGAAGTGCAGGCCGGGACGGGTCTCGGCGACGTCGTCGCACAGGCACAGGGTGGCGTTCCGATCCGGCTCGAGCCGGGCGGGCCCCAGGTCAACAAACTCGACGCGATTCCCTCTCGAGCGCGCGTCGAGTACGTCACCTTCGGCGAACTCTCGACGGCGGACGTGCTCGCGGGCGACACCGAACGGCTCTCGACCGCCGGGAAGACGGCGCTCTCGCGGATCGTCGAGGAGCCGACGCTGCTCTCGCTGATGTACGCCTCCCGGAAGTTCGCCCGCGAGGCCGAACTCCTCACTCCCGACGTCGAGGCGACGATCGAGGACGCCGGTGCCGTCGACGGCCAGGCGTCGATGGCGATGCTCGGCGAGACCGTGTTCGCCCTGGGAACCGGGCTGTCCGACGCCGGCTACGAGCCGTCGGTCTGTGCGACTCATCCCGCCGGTGCGGTGCTCAAGTGACCGCGTTCGGGAGATCGGTCGGCTTTTTATCTGCGGTCGCGAGTCACCGATCGTGACCGACTACGACACCGTCTCCGCGGAGGTCGAGCACGAAGAGGAGATCCCGGAGGACCATCCCAGATACCAGGACCTGCTCACCCGTCACCGAATCGAGCAGGGTGTCGAGAAGGGGATCACCCACCTGCAGGGGATGCACGCCGAGGGCCGGGGCAGCGCCTTCGACTATCTGCTCGGCGAGGAGACCATCCCGAGCGCCGACGAAGCCGAACGCGTCGCCGCCGCCCACCTCCTGCTCGCGGAGCGACCCGTGCTCTCGATTAACGGCAACGTTGCGGCGCTCGTCCCCGGCGAGATGGTCGCCCTCGCCGAGGCGACCGGCGCCGACCTCGAGGTCAACCTCTTCAACCGAACGCCCGAGCGGATCGAGACGATCGCCGATCACCTGCGCGATCACGGTGCCGAGGACGTGAAGGGGCTCGAGGCCGACGCCCGAATTCCGAACCTCGACCACCAGCGCGCGAAAGTCGACGTCGACGGGATCCACGCGGCCGACGTCGTGGTCGTCCCGCTCGAGGACGGCGACCGCGCGGAGGCCCTCGAGGAGATGGGCAAGACCGAGATCGTGATCGACCTCAACCCGCTCTCGCGGTCGCCGCAGGTCGCGGAGGTGCCGATCGTCGACAACATCATCCGCGCGGTGCCCAACATGACCGCTCACGCGCGGGACCTGGCCGGTGCCGAGGAGTCGGAACTGCGTGCGATCGTCGAGACGTTCGACCGGGAGGCGGCGCTCGAGGCGGCCGAAACCCGAATCCGAACCGGTGACCTCTAGAACTCGTCCGTGATTCGCGGCGAGACGGCGTCGCGTTCGTCCTCGCGCTCGATGACGAGACTCCCGCCGCCGCTCTCGACGAACGGGAGGCGAGAGCGGACCGACGCGACGGCTTCTTTCACCCGGTAGTGCGACAGCGAGAGGTACTCGCTCGCTCGGCGGCTGATCGAGGTGTCGATCTCGTAGGCGATGTCGCAGTCGTCGCCCCGGAGCGTCTCTCCGTCGTCGCCGACGAGCCGGCGTCGGGCCAGTTCGACGCCCTTTTCGGCGTCGTACCCGCGTGCAACGTAGTGCTTGTAGGGATGTCGGATCCAGGAACACTCCCAGTGGGCGTAGACGTCGACGCCCTCGGCGTCCTCGAGTTCGTGCAACACGATGTGAAGCTGGGAGGAGGCGAGCGGCGAGGGGCGCCACACCCACGATCCCTCGGCGGTGTTGCCGTCCATCCGGACCTTCAGCGCGGCGATCGGGTTGCGCGAGAAGCCCAGCCGTTCCAGTAGCGACTCGAGGGCGTCCTCCGAACAGTGGGCGGTCAGCACGTACTCGTCGGCGGTGGTATGGCTGACGGCGTAGCCGCCGAACGACCCCCGGAGGAGGTAGTGAATCTGCGGATAGAAGCTCCGCCGAGCGGCGTTGATCACGTCCTCGCTGTAACCCATGTGACCGGAGTGGTAGCTCGACAGCCGTATGAACGTTCGGCAGGCAGGAGCCACGGCCGGTCCCTGTGAAATCGCATGCGGGCACGATGCGTGAATACGCCGGTAGAACGGTTACGTAGCTACTGGTTGACAATCAGGACACTCCGATGAATACGACTCACAACGACGAGATAATTATTCGACGGACGCTCGACACGGATCAGGACGCACCGGCAGCTCAGATCGTCGAAATCGTCGCCAACCTCGAGGGACGAGAGCCGACGGAGCTGTCGCCGATCTACTACAGCGTCGACGAGTTGCTCGCGAATCTCTTCTCGTCGCCGCCGAAGGCGGAGGCCGAGGCGTCGCTCGAGTTCACCTACGAGGGATACCAGTTTCACGTCCGGCAAGACGGCGTGACGACGGTTTCGAACCGTACACAATCGGCGGCCGGCTAGCCGAAGGCGGGAACAGCCGGCGATCGCTTCGCGCCCGCGACCGTTCGCTTGCGCTCGGCGTCGATCGGTTACTTTGAGCTACCCGCGACCGAAGTCGTGGGATTCAGCGTGGATTCCGTTCTGGCCGATTCCTCGACGGGAGAGTAACTCCCGGTCGCGTTCGTCATCCCGCTGTCTGCTCACGGGCGCTTCGCGCCCGTTCGCACGCTCCGCGGGGCCTCCAGTCCCGCGCTATTCGAGCGCACGCCCGAGGATGCGCCTCCGTCGCCTTCAGTTCGGTTGCGTTCGAAAGTCGCACTGCGATTTCTGACAGCGGAGATACCGCAAATCGATTTTTCACCGTCGCAAAGTCGCTGCGCGACTGTGCCGCCCGTCGGATTCCATCCGACGACCGCGTTGTAATCGGCGTAGCTCTCGTACGCATTGCAAACGCTCGAACGACTCGTTCTCACGGTCGTCTGGGCGCACGAATCCACGGTGCAGTGACGGATTCATTCCACGGCTAAAGCCGTGGGCTCTCTCGTTATGTATAAAACCGTTCGACGGATGCGATTAGACAGAGATGGACGCCTACGAGTTGATCACGAGAAACGCCGAGGAGATCGTAACCGACGAGGAGGTGCGCGAACTCGCAGCGGATCCCGAGGGAAAGCGCGTCTACGTCGGTTACGAACCCTCCGGCGTGCTCCACCTGGGACACCTGCTGACGGCAAACAAGCTCATCGACCTCCAGGACGCCGGCATGGAGGTCGTCGTCCTGCTCGCGGACGTCCACGCCTACCTCAACGGCAAAGGTAGTTTCGAAGAGATCCGCGAGACCGCCGAACAGATGAAAGCGCAGTTCGTCGCGTACGGTCTCGACGAAGCAAACACGGAGTTCGTCTACGGTTCGTCGTTCCAGCTCGACGAGGAGTACGCGCTCGACCTCCACGAACTCGAGCTCTCGACGACGATGAACCGCGCCCAGCGCGCGATGGCCGAACTGCAGTCGGGCGAGACCGCGAAGGTCAGCCACCTCGTCTACCCGCTGATGCAGGCGCTCGACATCGAGTACCTCGACCTCGACCTCGCCGTCGGCGGACTCGACCAGCGTAAGGTCCACATGCTCCACCGCGAGGAACTGCCCGACCTGGGCTACGAGTCCCGGCCGTGTCTGCACACCCCGATCGTCGCCGACCTCACCAGCGGCGAGGGGAAGATGTCCTCGAGCGAGGGCGTGACGATCTCGATGGAGGATTCGACCGAAGAACTCGAGGAGAAGGTCAACTCGGCGTTCTGTCCGCCGACGCGGGATCCGGAAGGCGACCTCGAGAACCCCGTGCTCGAGCTGTTCGAGTACCACGTTTTCCCGCGGTTCGAGGAAATCGTCGTCGAGCGACCCGAGAAGTACGGCGGCGACCTCACCTACGAGGACTACGAGAGCCTGGCCGCGGACCTCGAGTCCGGCGAGCTTCATCCGGCGGACGCGAAGGGGACGCTCGCGACGTACCTCGACGAGCTGATCGCGCCGGGTCGCGAGAAGCTGCGCGAACTGCGGGGCTGAGTACCCCCGACGACGGATCGTTTCGACCGATAGCCGTAAGACGCGCGGACTCGCGGCGACGACCGGGATTCGCGCGGTTCAGAACGGGGTTTCGTCGAACCAGTAGCGCGTCACGCTGTCGGGAACGTCGGCGGGACCGATGGCCGTCCAGTCGACCTCCTCGAGCGCGTCCCACCGCAGGTGGACGTAGGACACCTCGGGAGCGACCTCTTTGTCCGGGTCCCGTACGTACGAGTTGATCTCGATTCGCAGAATTTCGTCGGTCCGCTCCAGGCACGCGTCCGCGACGTGGTACGAGTTCGAATCGACCGCGTCGCGGATCGCCGCCGGGTCGTCGTCCGTCGTGAACGGGAGGACGTGACGGAGTCCGACGGAGACGCCGCCCGGATGAAACTCGCTCTCCTCGACTTCGTCCGCACTCAGGACGAGTATCTCGTCGGAGGATGCCGACTCCGACTCCAGAAATTCGCGCACGTCCCGCACGATGGCGTCGGTTCGCTCCTCGTTGCTCCAAAGACAACCACCCGCAGGTGCCACCGAAAAGCCGCCGATCGCGGAGAGGATTTGCCGCCGGTTCACAATATTCGTAACCAAATCGTAATAAAAAATGTTTGGACTGAGTACCGTTTCGTCGTTCGCTTCCTCGCACCCTGAAAGCAGGACAATCGGAAACTCGACTCGAGGAGGGCGAATCATCGCCTCCGGAACGCCCGCGCCGACAGGTTCGACGGATACCGCGACCCGATCCCGCCGATTCAAGTACGAGGGCTTCCCTCTCGAGGCTATGAACGAGACGCGACGGGCGATCCTCGAGCGAATCGCGGACGGGCCGGTGTCGGGACCCGACGTCGCCGACTCCCTCGAGATTTCGCGGGCGGCCGTCTGGAAGCACATCGAGGCGCTTCGCGAGGCCGGCTTCGAGATCGAGAGCGGACCGACCGGCTACGAACTGACCGACGTCGCGGCGTACAACGGGCCGGCCGTCGAGTACGGGCTCGAGGCGCCGTTTTCGGTCGACTACCACGAGTCGGTCGGGAGCACCAACGACCGCGCTCGCGAACTGGCGACCGACGGCGCGAGCGACGTCGCCGTCCTCGCGGACGAACAGACCGGCAGCCGGGGTCGCCTCGAGCGCGAGTGGTCATCGCCGTCCGGCGGCGTCTGGCTCAGTATCGTCTCGCGGCCCGAGATCGCGCCGGCCCGCACCCCTCTCTACACGCTCGCGGCGTCGGTCGCGACGGCGCGCGCGGCGCGGGAGGCCGGCGTCGACGCTCGGATCAAGTGGCCGAACGACGTCGTCGTTCCCGTCGGCGACGACGGCTCCTACCGGAAGCTCGCGGGCATTCTCACGGAGATGGAGGGCGAGACCGATCGCGTCGAGTGGCTCGTCGTCGGGATCGGCGTCAACGCCAATATCGACGCCGACGCGCTTCCGCCGGAGGCGACCTCCGTCCGTGCCGAGGCCGGCGACGTCGACCGTCGCGCGTTCGTCCAGCGGCTGCTCGAGGAGTTCGACCGCTACCGGAGCGATCTAGAGGCGGTCGTGCCGGCCTGGCGCGACCTCGCGCTGACGCTCGGCCAGCGCGTTCGAGTCGATCGTCCCTCGGACGAGATCGTCGGCGAAGCGGTCGACGTCACCGACTCGGGAGCGCTCGTCGTCGACACCGGCGAGGAACGCGTGACGGTGGCTGCCGGCGACTGCGAGCACCTGCGCCCTATTTGATCGGTTCGGCGTCGGACGGCCCCGCCGTGCCTTCGCCGGCCGCCGCGGGCTGTCCCTCCGAGTTCTCCTCGAACCCGTCCTCGCCGACCCGAACCGTCAACACCGGGACGGACGCCCGCCTGACGACCCGTTCTGCGACGCTCCCCAGGAGCAGTCGATCGATCCCGCCGCGACCGTGGGTGCCCATGACGACGAGGTCGCAGTTTTCGGGGGTGGCCTCGTCGACGATGACGCGACTCGGCGATCCCTCGAGAACCTTCGTCTCGACCTCGAGGTCGGGAGGTGCGAGCTTCTCGACCCGTGCGACTGCCTCTTGTCCCTCCGATCGGAGTGCGTCGCCGATCCCCTCCCAGGCGGTCTCCATCGGGAGCCCGCCGTAACTGGCGACGTTGGCGACGTAGATCGCCCGAATCTTCGCGTCGTGAGCGCGGGCGAGGTCGAACGCGTACTCGAGTGCGTGCTCGCCCTCGGGTGAGCCATCCGTCGGAACGAGGATGCAATCGTACATCTGTTACCACGTAACATGGATGGCGTTCGTAATAACGTTACGGTAAAAATCTCCGATTACGGCCCGGTCTTCACAGTAGACTCGACCGAGCGGTCTCGGATTCGGCGGCTCCGATCAAAAAAGGCGTCTGAACTGGTGGTCGATGGCGTTCCTGCTCAGCACTCTACCGGCAGGTCGTCGACAGTTCGGTCGTCGTCGAGGTCGTAGTCTTCACCTGCACCGATGTCGCCGTCAGCACCGGCGTCGTCACCGGCGGCCTGGTCCTCGTCGCCGGCGTCGCCGTCGTCGTCGCCGGTCTCGTCTTCGTCGACTTCCTCGCCGTCCTCGATCGTTTCGCCGTCCTCGTCGTAGTCTTCGTCAGCGGCATCGTCGTCATCCGTAGCGTCGTCGTCATCAGCCGCGTCGTCCTCGTCAGCGGGCGCGTCGCCCTCTTCGGTAGTCTCGTCTTCGTCGACGGCATCGTCATCGTCAACGACCGTTTCGTTCTCGTCGGCAGCGTCGTCGTCATCGACGGTCGTCTCGTCGTCGTCAACCTCCTGGCCGTCTTCGATGGTCTCGCCGTCCTCGTCGTAGTCCTCGTCTACGGCACCGTCGTCGGTGGCGTCATCATCGTCGACACCGGTGTCGTCCTCGTAGTCGACCTCATCGTCGACCTGGTCCTCGAGATCGGTCGCGTTCTCGGCGTCCTCGGGGAGTTCGACGGTCACGTTCTCGTCGTGGTCGTCGAAGTAGATCGTTTCGCTGGCGGTCACCGTCATCCGGTCGAACGTGTCGTCGACCTCGCCGTCACTCTCGGCGACGGAGTCGCCAGTGACACAGAGGTAGGCGTCAGTAACGGCCTTCACCGGCTGGTCGGTCTCGTCGTCGAGCCAGACCGTCACCGTCACGTCGAACTCGTCGGCGAGTTCGTCGAAGTCGTCCGCGTAGACCTCGCTGTCCTGCTCGTACTGGTCAGCGTTCGCCTCGAGGTCCTCCGCCGTCATGGCCGCGTACTCGTCCCAGTCGAGGGAGAACTCGACGACGGTCGTCTCCGTACCGTCCACTTCTTCCTCGCCGACGACTTCGGCGTCGGAGGCGTCCTCGAGTTGCTCGTACTGTCCGAGCTGGTCGAACTGTGCGAACTCGGCCTCGGCGTTAGTCTCGTCATCCTCGAGGTCGATCTTCGTCCACTCGGACTCCTCTCCGAGGGATCCGTCGGCGTACAGGATACCGTCGGCGAGGTAGCTCGTCGCCTCGTGTTCGTCCCCGGCTTCGTCGGAGTCGGTGGTCGTCGTCCGAGTCTCGGTCAGGCGCTCGTTTTCGGCGTCGACCGCGCCGGACCCGTTGGCAGCACTCGAAATGTCAGCTACCTCACCATCGTTCTCGACGACGACGGTGGATTCCGCCTCGAGATAGTACGTATACGAATCGGCGGCTTCAACAGCGACGTCGTCCGCTGTGCTGTCGTCCTCGGCGGCTCCGGCTCCACCGATTCCGACGGCGGAAACGGCTCCGAAGGCGACGATCAATACGAGCAGGCTCGCGAGTAATCTTCTCCGTGTCATTTGTAACGACAGCTTACATTTTTCGTAGTATCCAGTTACCCGTTGACCAGAGATATGAAAGCCAGTTAAATATACACGCTATCTGGTTTCTTCACCTGTCCTGAAAAATTCGCGAGGGCAGACGACAGGCGTGGCCGAGGATCGTCGCTCCTCGTCGACCGCATCGGATTCCCACCGTCGGTAAAGATTCGACCCACGTCGATACCGGCACTCTCGAGCGTCTCCCCGCGTCTCGACGACCATCTCGGAGATACTACAGACGTCGCAGCCGATCTCCTCGAGGGGGGTCCAGTTCGTCCAGCGACGGCTCGTTTCTCGCTGGCATACTGCTCGACCGGCCGAGAGCGAGAACAGCCGGTGACTCCGGGTGATATTGGCTACTCGGTCGCGTTCTCGACGGCTTCCTCGATCGCCTCGTCGAGTTCCTCCCGGTGAGCGTTCGGCGAGTAGGGTTCGCCCTCGACGCTGATCCGCGGAACGCGAGACACCGGTAGTTCGCGAACGTATTCAGTCGTCTTCTCGATTCGGTCCTCGTACGCGTCGTCCTCGACGGCAGCCCGGATCCGTTCGGGGTCGTCGACACCCGCCTCGCGTGCGACGGCCTCGATACGGTCCGGTGTCGCCCAGTCGCTCCCCCCGACGTTGACGAGGACGTACTCGACGAACGACCAGAACTGCTCGGGATCGTGCTCCCAGACCGCCAGACCGGCACGGGCCATTCGCGGCCCGTCCTCTCCGTAGAGCTCCCGCCCGTCGCGGTAGGCGACGGCGTGAACCTCGAGGTCGACCGTGCCGGGGCGGACGTACTCGTCGACGAACGCGTCGAACTCCTCGTGCAGAAACCGGTTGGTGTACGGGCACTTCCAGTTCCCGAACAGTCGGACCGTCACCGGCGCGTCGCCGCTACCCACGAGCGGATACGTGGAATCCGGTTCCTCCGGAATCGGGATCTCCGCGAGCGCACCCCCCGGCTCCTCGAGGTCGTCCGTTTCGGGTTCCTCGAGTTCTTCGACTTCGTCGGGTTCGTCCCCGTTCGCATCGGTTTCGTCGAGCGATTCGTTCCCGTCGTTCGTTCCGTCCGAGCCGGCACCACCCGGCGAGGAAGGCGTGGTCTCGTCCCCCTCCGACGAGTCGGAGAGGAATCCGACGCAGCCGGATAGTCCCACCAGAGTTGTCCCTCCGCCAACTTGTAGTACTCGTCGTCGCGTTCGCTCGCTCTTCGTCATACCCGTTCCTTACTCGAGATACGGAATTACTACAAAGGGGGTAATCGGCATCTTAGCGGGTGTATAATCTATTCCACTCTGTTTCTGCACACCCGTCGGAACGGAGCGAACGGTTCTCACGGCGCTCCTGCCGACGTCCGGTCCGAAACCGGTACGAGAGGTCGGAGCCGTCCCACCTCCGCGGGAACGTCAGGGCTCGAGCACGACACCCGTGACGTCGTCGACGCCGGCGCGTCGAACGACGGCCCGCACGGGATCCCGTGCGCCGGCGAGGTTGTCCGAGTCGCCGTCCAGTACCGCGAAGCGGGCGGTCCGCCCCGACTCGAGCGGGCCGTACTCCAGGTCGGCCACCTCGGCGCCGTTGATCGTCGCCATCCGGAGGATCGTCTCGGCCGGGAGGTCGGAACATTTCGCGAGGAACTCCATCTCCCGAAACATCGACGGCGAGTTGAGCATCACGTTGTCGGTTCCCAGCGCGAGCGTCGTCCGCTCGTCGAGTTCGGAGACGGGCGGGAAGCCGACGTCCGTCACGAGGTTCGAGCGCGGACAGACCACGATCGGGATCTCGCTGTCCCCGATCCGGTCGAGGTGGATCGGCTCGGGGTGGACGACGTGGACCAGAAAGTCGGGGTCGAGATCGAGCGCGGCGTTGAGGTCGCTCGCGTCGGCCTCGCCGGCGTGAATGCCGAACGGCTTCCCGGCCGTCCGCGTCGCGGCGCGCTCGCTGTCGAAATCGGCGTCGTTTGCGCCGCTCGCACCGAACCCGTCGCCGGCTTCCATCGCGTCGACCGATCCGCGAGCGAACGACAGCGCGTCGATCTCGAGCCCCTCGACTGCCGCCTCGAGCATGCGAACGCCCTCGACGCCGCCCTCGCGAAAGTCGAGGCAGACGGCGGTCCCCCCTCGCTGCATGAACCGCAGGGACCGACGCATCGCGCTCTCGAGTTCCTCTCGAGAGGATTCGCGCAGGAGTCGGTGTTTCAGCCCGTCCGGCGGGGCGACCAGTTCCTCGAGCGAGAGGCCGCCGCCGGCCTCCTTCGCGATCGAGTCGCCGATGTGGGTGTGGGCGTTGACGAACGCCGGCAGAATGATGTCCGAACTCTCGACCGACTCCTCTTCGATGGCTTCGATCCGCCCCTCCTCGTCGATCACGATCCGTCCCTCGACGGGCTCGAGTTCCCGCCCGCGGAGAATCGTCCCCGTTCGTTCCATACTGGTGTGTTCGCGGGGCGGCCCTTCAACGGTTCGCGTTTTGTCTGCGAGAGAGCGGATCAGTCGACGAACTGATCCAGCGTCGTATCCAGTCCGTCCCGAACTTCGCTCACCAGCGCGCCGTCGATATCGAGTCCGAGCACGTCGACGGCGGCCCGTCCGATCCGTTCGCGAAGTTCGGTCGGGGAGTACACGCCGAGCCGCCACTGGGAGTACTGGGCGGCCCGAAGCGCCTCGACGAGCGGCGACTGCTGGCCGAGTCGCCGAACGTCGCCGTTGACCATCACGCGACTCGTCGACTCCGTCATCGAAGGACGGCCCGGAACGTCGAGGATCACGTGTGCTGGGTCGACGCCCGCCTCGTCGGCGACGTCGCGTTCGAACTCCCGGATGGCGTCGTGATCGGCCTCGATGATCCCGCCGGGGACGTCGTCGATCTCCGCCCACACCGCGCGTTTGAAGAGGTCGCGCTGGTCCAGTCGCCGGGAAAACGCACTCGTCGGCTCGCACGATCGCAGCGCCACGACCAGGTCGTAGTCGTCCATCCGCTGGAGGGTTTCGGCGTCGACGCCGGCGTCGGGCGACTCGAGCAGCCGTTCGGCCGCGCGACGGAGCATGGCCTTGCTGATCCGGGCGACGCTGTGGCTGTAGACCGTCGGGTTCATCAGCGCTCGCGCGACGAGCAGGCTCTCCGCGGTCTGGACGTTCCCCTCCGCGAGGACGAGTTCGCCGTCGGTGAACGTGAGCTCTCGAACCAGCCGGCCGTGATCGATCGTCCCGTAGGGGACCCCCGTGTGGTGGGCGTCGCGCACCAGGTAGTCCATGCGGTCGACGTCGAGTTCGCCCGACACCAGCTGACCGAATCGGCCCTCGCCGGCGACCAGGTCCGCGACCCGCCCGGGCTCGAGGTCGTGTTCGCGCAGCACCTCCCCGACCGTCCCGTTCGCCAGCAGGTCGTGAACGTCGTCGTGATACCGACCCGTCCGCCGGTACGTGAGCGACTCGAGGTTGTGACTGAACGGACCGTGGCCGACGTCGTGGAGCATCGCCGCGGCGTGGACCCGCTCGGCCTGCCGGCCCTCGACGCCGAGCTGTTCGAGCGCCTCGCACGCGAGGTGATACACGCCGAGGCTGTGTTCGAACCGGGTGTGATTGGCTGAGGGGTAGACCAGTGAGACGGTTCCGAGCTGCGTAATTCGACGAAGCCGCTGTACCTCCGGCGTATCCAGCAGCGCTCGAGCGACGCCGTCGATCCGGATGTGATCGTGGACGCTGTCCTTGATGATCTTCATTGTCGGTATTTTGTCCGGTAAGTACAAAAACCGTCGTCCACCCGGTTCGCTCGAGTCGGGGATCGCGTTGGATATGACGACAGCAATACTTTAGCCGTGGATATCGTCCGCGTTACGTACGATGTCACAACTCACGATTCCACCGGACGCCGACGAGGAACGAGCGACGAAACTCGTTCAGGAACACGTCGATATCGGCGACGTCGTCGAGGTCCGTAACCAGGAACGGACCGAGGAGGACGCGTTCGACGTCACGGGAACGGTAACTGGCGTCGAGCCGGGTTACCTCGAACTCGACGAACAGCCTCTCGACGAGGGAAGCGTCCGCTACGACGAAATCCACACGGTCACGAAGATCGATTCGGAGTGATCGCCGGTCGTTTGCTCGAAAAAGAGCGCGCTCGAGACACCCATTTTTGCCGTACCATCGGTCCGTGGACGCAGCCGGAAGCAGTCTGACCGACGACGCTCAACTCGAGAGGACGTCCTCGTTGACCGGGTTCTCGGGCTGCTCGCCGTTCAGCACTCGAAGGACGTCTCGAGTCACGGTCTCGTGGAGGTCGACGTACGATTCCTCTGAGTACTACGCGACGTGTAGCGTGAGCACGAGTTCGAGAGGCGATACGAACCGAACCGTCAGAACCGGACGGACGGCAGACCGAACGGCAGTCGGGTAGAAGACGGGCCGAGCGTTACTCGGGCGTAACCCACTCGCCGCGCTCGTCGCTGTCTTCGATCGCCGCGAGCACGCGCTGGGCGGCCAGCCCGTCCTCGAAGCTCGGTGCGAACTCGCCGTCTTCGTGTACCGCAGAAAGGAACTCGTAGTTCTCGTGGACGAACGTGTGCTCCCAGCCGAGGACGTGGCCCGGCGGCCACCAGTGGTCGACGTACGGATCGTCCTCGTCCGTAACGAGAATCGTCTCGTAGCCGCGGTTCTCGCCCCGTCGGAACACCTCGAGTTCGTTCAGCCGCTCGAGCGAGAACCGGAGACTCCCCTCGGAGCCCTGGATCTCGATCGTGTGGTCGTTCTTGTGCCCGGTTCCGTAGCGAGTGGCCTCGAGCGTCCCCATCGCGCCGTTTGCGAACTCGAGTTGGGCCGAGTAGGCGTCGTCGACGGTCACGGGTCGGGTCTCGTCACTATCGGGGACCGGGCGTTCGTCGACGAACGTCCGGAGGTGCCCGCTGAGGCGCTCAATGTCGCCCGCGAGGTCGTCGTCGCCGACCAGGAAGCGAACGAGATCGACCGTGTGAGCGCCCAGATCGCCGAGCACGCCCGAACCGGCCAGCTCCTCGTCGAGGCGCCAGGCCCACGGCGCTTCGGGGTCGACCAGCCAGTCCTGGAGGTACCGGCCGCGGACGTGGCGGATCTCGCCGAGTTCGCCAGCCTCGAGCAGGCGCTTCGCGTACCGGATCGCGGGGACGAACCGGTAGTTGAAGGCGCAGCCGTGGGGGACGCCGGACTCGCGCGCGGCCTCGGTCATCTTCTCGGCCTCCTCGAGCATGGGTGCGAGCGGTTTCTCGCAGAAGACGGGCGTGCCGGCCTCGAGGGCGGCGATCGAGGGGTCGGCGTGGACGTGGTTCGGACCGAGATTGTAGAAGACGTCGACGTCGTCGACGACGTCGCGCCAGTCCGTCGCGATCTCCGCGAAGCCGAGCCGGTCGGCCGCCTCGCCGAGCGCCTCCTCGTCGCGACCGACGAGAACGCTGCGCTCGACGTCCGGAGCGTCCGGGAAGAACATCGGCAGCCGCGCCAGTGCGTTCGCGTGGGCTTTCCCCATGAACCGATAGCCGAGTACGCCGACTTCGAGGGTCATACGCGATCGTTCACCACAGATGTAGTTAGTGCTTTTTGTCTCGGGGATTCTTTGCTGTTTGACGAGAGGACGATCTGCTCACGCTGCCGTTGTGAGAACAAGTTCCACTTTTTACTGAAACAGTTGCTGAGTGTTACGACTGTACTGAAAGCACTCGATCTCTCCGGCCACGTACGGGTACGAACGTACTCGTGCTTCGGTCGGGGACTCGCCAGCCCGTCTCTATAAAGACTGAAGAGCGCGACCGAGAACGAACAGGTAGGTGACGCTCACTGTCCGTGCGCTACATTTCGGCTGCGAAACGAGTGATTTCGGACCTCTCGAGCGGCGGGCGCGGGAAGATACTCCTCGCCGTCGCCTTCGGCTGGTTTCTGTCGATCAGCGTCCGGATGATCTACCCGGCGTTACTGCCGCACATCAGCGATGCGTACGGCCTCACGCTCACGACCGCCGGGCTCCTCCTGACGGTTCTCTGGATCGCGTACGCGTTCGGGCAGCTTCCCGGCGGAATCCTCGCCGACTGGGCCGGGGAGCGCCCGCTGTTGATCGCCAGTTCCCTCCTCGCAGCGACGATGCTCGCGCTCGTCGTCGTCGCGGACTCGCCGATCGTCCTGTTCCTGGCGACGGCCCTGTTCGGCGTGGGAACGGCCCTGTACGGCGTCTCGCGGTTCACGATACTGGACAAGATCTATCCCGAGCAACTCGGTACGGCGACGGGCGCGACGATGGCCGCCGGCGACGTCGGAAACGCGGTGATGCCGCCCGCCGCCGGGTTCATCGCGGTCGTGATAGGCTGGCAGTACGGCTTCGGGTTCGCCGTCCCGCTCTTCCTCGTTGCTGCGGTCGGTCTCTGGGCGACGCTTCCGAGACGACCCGCTACAGCGACACCGCTGCGCGAGTACCTCGAACTCGGCGACGTCGTCCCGACGTTGTCTCATCCGGCCGTCCTCCGAGGAACCGCGTTACTCGTGTTGTGGGGCGTGATCATTCAGTCGTTCATGGGATTCTACCCGACGTATCTGATCGATGTGAAGGAGTTCTCGGCGCAGGTGTCGACCGTACTCTTTGGCTTCTTTTTTGCGCTCGGAATCCTGATGAAGCCGATCGCCGGCCGCGCCTACGACAGCGTCGGCGTCCGAGTTCCGCTGCTAGTGATCATGAGTGCAGCCGGTCTGGCGCTCGTCGTTCTCCCGTACGTCGGCGAGATATGGCTGTTCGTCCTCCTGACCGCGTTCGCGAGTACTCTCCTGGGATTCGAGACGATCGTGATCTCCGATCTCACCCAGCGACTTCCGGACGGGACCCAAGGAACGAACCTGGGTGCCCTTCGGACGGTCTACATCGCGCTCGGCGCGTTGAGTCCGGTCCTTTTCGGAGCGGTCGCCGACCGAGGGTACTTCGACGAGGCGTTTCTCGGGCTCGCCGTTCTTGCCGGCGCGGTCCTCCTCGTCGTGTTCGTCTCGATCGATTACTAATTCGATAAAAAAGCCGCTCGCTCCCTCCGGTCGCTCACGGATGCTACGTTCGAACCGTCAGCAGCGGCGTCTCCTCCCGAGACCAGGAGTCGTCTATCGAAAAGTGCCGAAAATCGATGATCGAGGGGCGGAAACGCTTACTCGGCCCAGTAGGCCTCGCCGGGCTGTTCGCGGAACACCGCGCGCTCGAGCAGTTCGACCGCCTTCTCGAGCCCCTCGCGGGAACTCGTCAGCGAGTCCTCGTGTTCGATGCTCAGCGCGCCGTCGTAGCCGACCATCCGCAGCGTCGAGACGATGTCCTTCCAGTGGCCCTCGCCGTGGCCGTACCCGACCGACCGGAACAGCCAGGAGCGGTTCTCCTCGTCGTCGTAGGCCGTCGTGTCGAGGACGCCCTTCTCGCGGGCCTGCTCCTCGTAGACCTTCGTGTCCTTGGCGTGGAAGTGGTGGATCGCGTCGCGCTCGCCGAGGTAGCGGATCGCGTCGGTGATCGAGATATCCTGCCAGTAGAGGTGCGAGGGGTCGAAGTTCGCGCCGACGCGCTCGTTCGTCTCCTCGCGCAGGCGAGCCATCCCGTGGGGCTCGTAGACCAGCATGTTCGGGTGCATCTCGATCGCGAGGTCGACGCCGCGGTCGTCGGCGAACCCCGCGAGGTCCGACCAGTAGTCGGTGGCGACCTCCCACTGGTACTCGTGGGCGTCGGCGTGTTCGGTCGGCCAGGGAGCGGTGATCCAGTTCGGGACCTCGTCCTCGGGGCCGCCCGCCGGAAGCCCGGAGAAGCAGGTCACGGTGTTCACGTCCAGCTGGTCGGCGAGTTCGATCGCCTCGCGGAGTTCGGTGTCGGCCTCCTCGGCCTGTTCGTCGTCCGGATGCAGCGGATTGTTGTGCGTCGCGAGCGCGCTGATCCGCATATCGAACTCGCCGAGCAGTTCCTCGAGTTCGGCCTGCGCGTCCTCGTCGTCTACGTACTCCTCCCGGACGAGGTGGTCGTCGCCGGGATAGCCGCCGACGCCGGGTTCGATCGCGTCGACGCCGATATCGGAGAGGTATGCGAGTGCGCCCTCGAGCGATTCGTCCGCGAGCGGCGGGGTGTGAACGCCGATATCCATACGGCCGCAACGACGGCCGGGAGGGTCATAAATCCGGCTGTCACCTGCGGCGAACGCCGGGTACAGCGCGGCCGCTCGTCGCGCATTTCGCTCCCCTCCGAACCCCGTTCCGACCGGGCTCGAAGCGGGCTCCCGACGGACTGGTTCAGCGAGTCCCGCGAGTGAAAAACGACGGGGTGTTCGGGAGTCAGTCGTCGGAGTCGCATCGGGACGGCTCCGGCGTCGGAACCTTCCGTCAGTAGAGCTGTCGTTCGCGCTCTTCGCGCTCCCGTTCCCGTTCCCGTTTCTCCTTCTTTTCCCGTCGACCCCGCGCGTAGTGGACGGCCGCCGGGATGATCTTGTTCTTCAGGTCGAAGACGAACGATACGATGCCGTAGACCCAGAAGAAAAACAGGACGGTTACGGCGGTTACGTAGGCGATTGCGAGCGGTTCTACCATGTGTAGTGGTGGATACGTGGTGGTGTCTGTCGTGGGCTAGCTGTCGTGCTCTGCGTCCGCGACGGCGACGCGCGCGTCCGTGAGGTCCTCGACGCCGTGGGTGATCGCCGCCCCCGTCTCGGTGTCGAAGAGGTGGATCTTGGAGTGATCGAGAACGACCTCGACCGCTTCCTCCTCCTCGAGTTCCGTGTCGGGATCGACGCTCATCAGCAGTTCCTCCGATCCGCGCGAGCCTTGCTGTTCCATCGTCCGATCCCCACTATCTTCAAACAACAGGTAGACGAAGACCTCGTCGCCCATCGGCTCGAGGACGTCCGTCGTCACCTCGATGGGATCGCCCGGCGCCGACACGTATCGTTCGTTCTCCGTGAGGTAGACGTCCTCGGGTCGGACGCCGAGCGTGACCGCGTCGCCGACCGAGGCGCCGTCGATCCGGTTCGGGTCGAACTCGACCGCGAATTTCGGCGTCTCGAGACCGTTCGCGACGAGTTCGCCCTCGACGAAGTTCATCGAGGGCGAGCCGATGAAGCCGGCGACGAAGCGGTTCGCGGGCTCGTTGTAACAGACCAGCGGCGGCGCGATCTGCTGGAGTTCCCCCCCGTTGATGACGGCGATCCGGTCGGACATCGTCATCGCTTCGGCCTGGTCGTGGGTGACGTAGATCGTCGTCACGCCCAGTTCCTTGTGCAGCCGCTGGAGTTCGGTCCGCATGTGGACGCGCAGCTTCGCGTCCAGGTTCGCCAGCGGCTCGTCCATCAGGAACACCTCGGGATCGCGAACGATCGCCCGCGCGATGGCGACGCGCTGGCGCTGCCCGCCCGAGAGCTCGCTCGGCTGACGGTCTTCCATCTCCTCGAGCTGGACGATATCCGCCGCCTGCTCGACCGCGCGGTCGATCTCCTCCTGCTCGTAGCTCCGAAGCCGGAGGCCGAAGCTGATGTTGTCGTAGACGTCCATGTGCGGGAACAGCGCGATGTTCTGGAACACCATCGCGATATCCCGGTCCTTCGGGGGCAGGTTCGTCACCTCCCGATCGGCGATCTCGATGCGACCCTCCGTCGGCGTGGTCAGCCCCGCGATCGACTCGAGCGTGGTCGACTTCCCGCAGCCCGAGGGGCCGACGAGACAGACGAACTCGCCGTCCTCGATCTCGAGGTTCATGTCGTCGACCGCGACGACGTCTTCGTAGCGTTTCGTGACGTGTTCGAGTGTTACTTCTCCCATGTGTGATCACTCCTTGAGTGCTCCTTGCGTGAGTCCGCTGACGATCTTCTCCTGTGCGATGACGACGAGCAGTGCGACCGGCAGGACGCCGATGATGCTCGCTGCTGCCATGTAGTTGTAGAGGTCCGAGTACCGGCCCTGGAAGTTGAGGATCCCCCAGACCAGCGGCGCCCAGTTCTCCACCCGGCCGTCGGTCATCAGGAACGAGAAGAAGAACTCCTGGTAGACGGCGATGAACGTGAGGATGCCCGCGGTCGACAGGCCGGGCATCGAGAGGGGCATGATCACCCGGGTCAGTGCGCCGATCCTGGTCGTCCCCTCGACGCGGGCGGCGTCCTCCAAGCCGTCCGGGATCTGCGCGTAGAACGTCGTGAGGATGAATATCGACAGCGGCAGCATGAGCGCGCTGAAGGGGATAATCATCGCCCCGGCCGTGTTGAACAGGTCGGGCGTCGTGGTTCCGAGTATCTCGATGTTGCCGGTGAAGATCCGGAACAGCGGCAGGATGAACGCCGCCGGCGGGAAGAACGAGATGATTAGGATGAGCAACATCAGCGGTCCCTTCCCGCGGAACTGGAGTCGGCCGAAGACGTAGCCGGCCAGGCTCGCGACGAGCAAGACGATGATCGTCGTCGTAATCGCGATGATGAAGCTGTTGAGGATGTACAGGTGTATCGGCACCTGCTGGAACACGTCCCAGAACACGCTGATGTTGAATCCACCGGGAAGAATTCCCATGTTGACGATGAGGTGATTCGGCGTGAGCGCGAGCACCACCAGCCAGTAGAACGGAAACAGCGTAAAGACGAGGAAGAAGATCATCGCCGTGTAGAAGGTCACGCGGTAGGCCAGCTGCGGATCGCGGATGCTGCGCTGGATCCACCGCTGGAGCGTGCTCTGATCGTCTTCCGACTGGGTCGACGGTCCGGTTTCGGTCGCCATCAGACGTCACCTCCGATCTCTCTGAGACTGTCGACGAACTTCACCAGGTAGATGCCGATGATGATGGAGATGATCCCCGCCGTGAGGAACGCGACGGTCGCCGAGGTCGCGAACCGGTTGGCCCGGAACGTCTCGACGACCATGCAGGTGAGCGACGGCACCGTCGAACAGCCCGACATCGTTACGACGATGCCGTACACCTGCATCGCCTGCAGGGTCCGGAACAGCATCGCGACGAGGATCGCGGGCAGAACGAGGGGGAAGGTGATCATCACGAACCGCTGCCAGCGCGTGGCGCCGGCGACCCGGCCGACCTCGTAGAGGCTGCGATCGATGCTCTGGAGGCCGGCGAGGATGATCAGCGCCATGAACGCCGTCGTCTTCCAGACGTCGGCCGTGATCAGCAGGATCAGCGCGTCTCGAGTGGTCGTCAGCGGCGTCGAGGACATCAGCCCGATCTCCTGGAGTGGCCGTACCGCGAAGCCGATCGAGGGCTCGAACATCAGGTAGAAGATCATCCCCTGGATGACGACCGGGACGGCCCACGGGATGAGGATCGCCATGCGGACGACCGCCCGCCCGCGGAACTCTTTGTCGAGAACGAGCGCCATTCCGAGTCCGAGAAGCGTCTCGAAGAACACGCTCGCGAGCGCGAACCCGAGCGTGATCGCGACGCCGTACCAGAAGCCGGACAGCAGTACGACGTCCCGTGCGCCGGTCAGCACCTCGACGTAGTTCGAGAGCCCGACGAAATCACCGACGCCCACGCTTCCGAGCTGGTCTTCGTACATCGACAGCCGGAACGTCTCGAGCAGCGGGTAGATGGCGACGACCGTAATCAGCAGGAACGTCGGTACCAGCAGGAAGTACGCGAACTTGTCCTCGCTGATGGTCTCGAGTTTGTTGGCTACGGCTACGTGCGGGCGCGTAAGAGTCGAGCTCGACGCGCCCCGATTGTCTGTTGCCATTATTACGTGCTAATGTGGTGAAACGAGTGGGGTCGCTAGTTCCCCTCTTGCTCGAGTTGCTCGAGGTCGTCGGTGAGGTTGCTCATCGCGTCCGCCGGCGTCTCGTCGCCCTGAAGCGCCGAGTGGACGTGACTGGCGGTCACGCTCGACTGGTCGGGCCAGAGCGACGTGACCGGTCGCGCCGTCGCGGTCTCGCCGGCCACCCTGATCGAGTCGACGTAGCGGCCCATGACGGGAATGTCCTCGGCGTCGTCGTCCTCGAGGGCCTCCGAGCGGGGCGGGATGTTGCCGATCAGAGGGTGTTCGAAGATGAATAGCTGGAAGTCGGGGTCCATCAGCGCGTCGAGGACTTCGCCGACCGCGTCGAGGTTTTCGGAGTTCGGGTTCGGAACGGCGTTCCAGCCGCCGAGCGCCGCGGCGGTGCCGCCGGTGCCCTCGTACTCGGCTTCGTCCTCGGTCACCGCGTACGGGATCGGCATCACGCCGTGGTCCTCGCCGAAGCCGGCGCCGTCCTCGTCGTCGTCCTGTGCGTGCATCGCGGCCGCGTACGACCAGTTGCGGTTCGCGATCACCCGACCGTCGCCGTACGGGCCGAGCGAGGGGTCCTCGTTCCACCCCAGGACGGCCTCCGGCGAGATGCCGCCTTCGAAGTCGTCGAGCGTGTCGTCGGCGTCGCTGCCGTGGATGAACGTGCGGATCATTCGAATTGCGTCGAGCACCGGCTCGTCCTCGACGGTGATCGGCCGGTCGCCGACGTTGGCGTGGAGGTTCTCGTGGTCGCCGAAGTACGCGCCGCCCCACGTGGTGATCCACTCGTTGAAGTTACAGCAGGACAGCCCCTCGTAGTTGTCCGCCTGGAAGGTAAAGCCCTGCTCGATCTCGTCGTCTTCCTCCATCGCGGCGCTGACGGCCTCCGAGAACTCCTGCCAGGTCGGCGGCTCCGTCGCCCACACCTCTCCGTCGGGATCGTAGCCCGCCGCCTCGACGAGATCCTTCCGGTAGTGCATCAGGCCGAGGTCGACGAACACCGGAAGCCCGTGGAGGTTGCCGTCCTCGTCGCGGACGGAGTCGACGCTCGCCGGGAAGTAGTCCTCCTCGATCTCCGCGATCTGATCGTCGGACATGTACTCGTCGATCCGGCCGAGCTGGCCGCGTTCGATGAACGGGATCGTCCACCCCGAGTCCATGTTGAGGATGTCGGGGTCCGATCGGCCCGCCGACAGCCAGGTGGTGTATTGGTCCAGCACGTCGTCGGTCGACTCGGACGACTGCTGGATGTCGACGTAGATATCCTCGGACAGCCCCGCCTCCCACAGCGCCTCCCGGACGTCGTCCTTGACGTCGTCGGACTCGTCGTCGGCGAAACCGCCGTGCCAGGTGACAACCGTCTCGTAGTCTTCGGCACCGTCGGGAACGTCGTCGTCGTCGCTACTCCCCCACGGAGCGGCCGTACAGCCGGCCACCGAGATCGAACTGGCCGCCGCACCGGTCGCACCGACTCCCCTCACGAAGCGTCGTCGTGACACGCCGGTGCGTTGTGAATCCGTACCTTGTGAGTTATCCCCATGCATCAGCCGGAATAACGAACTATTACTATTTATCATTATGGGTGTTTACTACAGTTGTTGTGACTAGGCGTGCGATTCGAAAAACCGGACGGCGCCGGCGGCGTTCGACGGGATCTCGTCGGTTCGAGTGAGCGGTAATAGGCGATATCGGAGTCGATCGTCGTGACCGTCGACGAGCGAAACCAGTTGCTAGACAGGCGGTGCCCGAAATCACGTATTACCGCGGCGGCGTCGATCCGTTCGACGAACGCTCGCGTCTCGAGGTCCCGGCGGACGTCGTCGGTCGGCGACGCGGGAACCGGTAATCCCGTGTACAATCGTTCTCCAGGTATCGCTCCCCGATTCACGCGACCGCGCCGGCGGGGATTCGCGTGGACGGAACGCTCAAGTTGTCACCTCCGAAACGAGAGTGCAATGTCGGCGTTCTCCAGGATCAGACGGTCCCGGTACACGGGCGAGAACCGCTGTTGGCCCTGCACGGTCGTAAACGCCGTCCTTCTCGGAATCGCCTCGATCGCGGTCGCGATCGTCTCCCCGCCGCTGGCGGTCGCCGTGGCGACGCTCGGCGCGGCCGGCATCTGGCTCCGCGGCTACCTCGTCCCGTACACCCCCGAGTTCGCTCCGCGGCTGGTCGCGGCCCTTCCATGGGATCCGTTCCACGACGAACCGGAGGCCGAGGGTGGATCGCTCGCCGACGGTCTCACGGCCGATGCGGCGGTCGAACGGTCGACCGACGGCGAGGCCGTCCTCGCGGCGCTGGTCGAAAACGGGGTGATCGAGGTCGACGAGGAGACGGATCAACTGTTCCTCTCGCGGTCGTTCGAGCGACGGTGGCACGAGGAGATGGCAGATCTCGCCGCCGAGAGCGACCGCAACCTCGCGGACGCAACCGCCAGCATCGTGACTGAAGCGGTCGACCGATCGATCGTCACCTCGCGCGGACGCACGCACGTCGTTCTCGAGGGTGAGTCGAGCACTGCGACCGACGAACTGTGGCTCCAGCGCCCGGTCGCCGTCGCCGAAGTCGCCGCGGTCTACGCCCTGGCGGACGTCGGTGCTCCGCGAGAGCTCCGCCGGCTCGCCGCGAGGCCGCTGTGTACGTTCCTCGAGACCTGTCCCGAGTGCGAGGAAGCACTCGTCGAAGGACCTCAACACGGGTGCTGCGGAACGCCCCGGTCGGCGTCGCAGGCTCCCAGAACCGTTCTCCGCTGTCCCTCCTGTCGGGCCCAGTTCGCCGTCTTCGAGTGACCTCATACGGACTGCTGTACGTCAGTTCCGGCACAACCGCGAACCGTCCTGCGGTTGGGCCGGGAACTCGTTACAGCAAACCGTATCAGTCCTTCCCCGGCGCGGGCCAGCGCGGCGTCTTCGGGGCCTCGATGCGCTCGAGTTGTTCGTCGGTGAGTGACACCTCGAGCGCGCCGACGTTCTCCTCGAGGTGGTCGATCGACTTCGGACCGATGATCGGCGCGTCGACGACGTCCCGGTGGAGCAGCCAGGCGAGGCTCACCTGCGCGGCACTCGCGTCGACCTCGTCGGCGACCTCGCGGATCGCCTCGAGGACCTCCCAGTTTTCTTCGGCGAACCGCTCCCGCGTGTACTCGTCGGTCGCGGCGCGGACGTCGCCGTCGGGATCGTCGTCGTCGCGGTCGTACTTCCCCGTGAGGAAGCCGCCGGCTAGCGGCGACCAGGGGATGACGCCGATCCCCTCGTCGGCACACAGCGGCAGGAGGTTCGCCTCCTCGTGGCGGTCGACGGCGTTGTACTCCGGCTGCATACAGACGAACCGCTCGTAGTTCTCCACGTCGGCGGTGTACAGCAGTTTCGCGAACTTCCAGGCCGGCATCGTGCTCGCCCCGACGTACCGGACGAGCCCCTCCTCGACCAGCGAGTCGAGCGCCGACAGCGTCTCCTCGATCGGGGTCTCGTCGTCGAACCGGTGGATCTGGTAGAGGTCGACGTAGTCGAGGCCGAGTCGCTCGAGACTCGCCCGACACTGGTCGAAGATGTGCTTTCGGGACAGCCCCCGCCTGTTCGGCCCGTCGCCCATGTCACCGTAGACCTTCGTCGCGATCACCAGCTCGTCCCGGTCGTAGTCGGTGATCGCCCGACCGAGGATTTCCTCGCTCTCGCCGTGCGAGTAGACGTTCGCCGTGTCGAAGAAGTTGATGCCGAGGTCGAGCGCGCGGTCGATGAGTTCGCGGCTGCGCTCCTCGTCGTCGAGCATCCACGGCTGCTCGCCGCCGAAGTTCATACAGCCGAGGCAGAACCGCGAGACCTCGAGGCCGGTCGATCCGAGTCGGGTGTACTCCATTTTGTCGTCGCTCATACGAGCGGTCCTTCTCCCGCCGTCAGCCTAAAACGGCCGGTCGGCGCGGAAAACCGTCACCTGGCGGCTCGAGACCGCACGTTACGACCCGTTAGCGATCCGCTCGACGGCGACCACGAGCCGATAGAAGAGATAGACGACGCACACCGAGAGGACGAACGTAGCCAGCGCCACGACGCCGAACAGCCAGAGAAGCAACTGCCTCACGAATACGGCGTACGCGAAACTCGCGGTGAGGGCGGCACCGAGCAAAATCGCGTACGATCTCGGAACGGTCCACCGAATCTGCGCGATCGACACGTTCGATGATTGAACGGTACTTCGTAAATACTTCGCGTTCGGATACTGAAACCTATCACGACGAGTACCGCTGCACCGAGCGCCGTCTACGACCCTTCAGGTATCCGAATCGGCTTTCGACGCCTCGTTCTCCCTGATCGTCTGCACGGATTCGCGATCCGGGAGCGCCGTCATCGCGCCCGGGGCGGTCGTCGCGCTCGCGCCGACGGCGTTGGCGAACGCGAGCGTCTCCTCGAGATCCTGCCCGTCGGAGAGCGCGGCGATCGTTCCGGCGACGAACGCGTCGCCCGCGCCGGTCGTGTCGACGACGTCGGCCTCGTAGCCGGGGTGGCTGGCCGTTCCCGACCAGGGTGCGTCGTCCCCGGCGACGGCGATCGCCCCCTCGTCGCCTCGAGTGGCGAAGACGGTGGCGGGTCCGAACTCGAGGGCCTCGCGAGCCAGTTCCTCGACGTCAGCTCCCTCGAAGCCGAGCGCCTCGAGCTCCTCCTCGGCCGCTTTCAGGACGCCGACGTGCTCGAGGGCGTCCCGGACGACGTTTCGGAACGCCTCCTCGTCGGGCCACAGCTCCGGCCTGGCGTTGGGATCGAACGAGACCGTACAGCCCCGGTCGGCGGCGCGCTCGAGCAGGTCCAGCGTGGCGTCCCGCGAGGAGCCGCTCGAGAGGGCGACCCCGCCGGCGTGGACCCACTCGAGGTTTTCGAGGGTTGCGTCGTCGATCCGGCCGGGTTCGAGGCGGGTGTCTGCCGTTCCGTCGCGGTAGAAGGAGAACTCGCGATCGCCGGTCTCGTCGTGGGTGACGAACGCGAGCGTCGTCTTCGCGTCGGGATCGAGTTCGACGAACCGGTCCGGAAGACCGTGTCCGTCGATCGTCTCCCGGAGGTAGCGGCCGAACGGGTCGTCGCCGACGCGGGTCCAGAACAGCGGCGTTCGCTCGAGTCGCTCGAGTGCCACGGCGACGTTCGCGGGCGCGCCGCCGGGCCGTCGGTCGAAGCCCTCGACGCTCGAGATCGGGCCGGGTCGTTCGGGGAGGAAGTCGATCAGCGTCTCGCCGGCGACCAGAACGTTCGGAGTCATGCGCCACCGTTCGACCTCCCGGCGATAAGGTGTTGCGAACCGTCGCGAGGGAGCCTCGAGTCGATACGTCTGCGTCTCTCCGCCTGTCCGAGACGATCCGAAGAAAGTCGTCTACTATTCGTCTACGCATTCGCTGTCGGTCACGTTCACGGAAACGGACAAAAAGACAGGGCCTGAACCCCGGGGTTGCGGTGAGAACGGCGTCGGCCGTGACAGGCTGGAAACTACTCGAACTCGCCCCGGTAAACGGTCTGCTCGAGGGGTTTGCGACCGCTCGGCTGCTCGCGCTCCTGCAGTTCCTCCGGAAGCGTCTCGGGCGGTGCGCGCTCGCCGACCGCGAACATCGCCTCGACGGCGAACTCGTCGGGAACGTCGAGCACCTCGGCAGCGCGTTCGTAGTCGAAGCCGGCCATTCCGTGAACGGCCAGTCCGCGGCGCGCGCCCTCGAGCGCAAGGTTCTGCCAGGCTGCACCGGTGTCGAAGGAGTGGACCGGCGCCGGTTCGTCGTTGTGGTCGAACGTCGTCTTCGAGACGATGACCGCGAGGACGGCGGCGTCGGTCGCCCAGGCCCGATTCCCTTCACCGAGGAGGTCGACGAACGTGCCCCACTCGTCGTCCTCGCGAGTCGCGTAGACGAACCGCCAGTGCTGGTTGTTGAACGCGGAGGGGGCCCAGCGGGCGGCCTCGAACAGCGGCAGGTACTCTTCCTCGTCGAGCGACTCGCCGGTCATCGCACGCGGTGACCACCGATTGACGAAGAGCGGGTCGATCTCGTGGTCCGGGGTGCGGTGCTCGGCGACTTCGGTACGAAGTTCGCGGTTCTCGACGGTTTCTTGCATCGTTCGATCGTAGGGATTTGCGACGCATGTATGTTTTTGGACAATCAGGTTACCAGGTAACAGTCGTGTCGTTGTCTCGTGTTTACGTTCGTCTTACCGATCATATTTGATCTCGAGCTGCCACTTTTCGAGTAGATCGTGTGCGCGCTATCGTCCTCTTATTTCTCCCAGTCGATCGCCTCCGTTCGCTCCGCCCGGCGGAGGATAAACGGTCCGAGCGAACCGGTTCGCTTCGAGATGGTTGCGATCCGCAGGACGTAGGCTGCGAGCAGGAAGAACGGCACGAGCGCGAGCGTCGTACTGGCGCTGACGACCCACACCATGTTATCCACGCCGAGGGTCGTCCCTGGAACCGAGTCCGGATCGAGATACAACACCGTCGCCGTCGCGACGACCACTCCCGGCAGCCCGGCGTACAGTATCGACCGCGTAAGGTGGACGAGCTCCCACTGGAAGTACAGCGATTTGAAGTGCTCGAGAGCCGGTCCGAACAGCGTCAGCGCGTCGATGAGTTCGTCGAAGGCCGCCAGCTCGTCGTCGTCGAGACTGTCCTCGTGTTCGTGGCGGAGTCGCCGGACCGCGTAGATCTTCCAGGAGTAGTTGTAGTTCAACCCCGATCGCAAGACGCCGAACTCGCCAAAAGTAGACGTCTCGAGCTGGGAATCGATCTCCTCCGAGTTTCGACAGACGTTCTCGACTAATCGATCAGCTCGGCTCCGAAGCACGCCGTCGTCGTTGTCGGCGACGGCCTCTCGGAGCGTCTCCGCCCGTTCGCTGCTCGTCTGAACGAGCGCCCGCAGGAACTGGGAGGGATCGGGCGGGCCGACCGTTCCGAACAGTTCCTCGACGCTGCGTCGGTACTCCATCGCCTCGTCCATCCACGCCTGCTGGTCGCCGAGGCGCCCGAGTTCCTGCGAGAGCACCAGCTGGTTGATCGCCACGACGAGCGTCACGCCGGTGAGCAGCGCGGCGATCAGCGCCTGGAACGCCGTATCCACGGGTGAGCCGTTCTCCATCGCCTCCCGAAGCGGCAGGGCAACCGCTCCGAGTCCGACGAGCGCGGCGAAGGCCACGACGGACAGCACCCCCGCGAGCAGCCACCGGTTCGCATCGAGCAGAATCCAGTGTGCGATCCGACTCTCGCCGGTTCGCCCTCGGAGCGTATCCCTCGATAGCGGGTTCTCCATACCGGTCGTTCAGTCCCGGGACGAAAAGCGATTGAGCTTGGAAACCGAAGTCACCGGCATCGAAACCTTACGTTTCGTTCGGTGTCGGTCCTCTCTCGAGCGATCCTCGGCGTCGTCGATTATCGCCGACCAGACGGCGGCAGACCGGAGCACGCCGGCGCGATCCGTCGATCGCCTCAGTCGTCGGCCGGCGCGGGCGTTCCGCGTTCGACGTCGACGTTACCCTCGTCGAGGTCGGCTTCGACGTTGCGGGCGGCTTCGACCATGTTCGCCATCTTGCCGTAGGCGACCTCGCGGGGCAGCAGCTTCACGCCGCAGTCCGGCGAGACGACCAGCCGTTCCGGCGGGACGACCTCGAGGCCCTTCAAAATGTTCTTCTCGATCTGTTCGACGGACTCGACCTCGGCGACGTGGGCGTCGGTGACGCCGAGCGCGAGGTCCTTCGTGAACTCGGGGTCCTTGAAGACGTCGAGCTGCTCGTAGTCGCCGTTGGCGAGTTCGAGGTCGAACTCGTCGACCGGGAACTCGAGGATCTCCGGATAAATGCGGGAGTAGTCGCCGTAACAGACGTGGAGGCTGATGCGGACCTCCTCGGGAATGTCGGCGACGATGCGCTCGAGACACTCGCCGACGATGGCGTGGTCGTCGGGCGTCGTCGCGAGGGCGGGCTCGTCGATCTGGATGTAGCGAGCGCCGGCCTCGACGAGCTTCTCGATCTCCTCGTTGACGAGGTCGGCGAGCTCGTAGGCGAGTTCCTCGTCGTCGTCGTAGGCCTCGTTGAACGACCAGTTTGCGAGGGTGTAGGGACCCGTGATGGGGACTTTCACCGGGCGATCGCTCGCGTCGGCAGTGAACTCGTACTCGTCGACCAGCCAGCTCTCGTCGTACTCGACCTCGTTGACGACGCTCGGCTTGTCGAAGTAGTTGTGGCCCCACACCTTGACGGGGCCGTTGAACTCGTAGCCCTCGATGCGGTGGGCGAAGAACTCGACCATCTCGTTGCGCCGCATCTCGCCGTCGACGACGACGTCGAGTCCGGCGCGCTCGTGTTCGTTCGTGATGAGGCGGGACGCGTCGTCCTTGGCCTCCTGATAGTCGTCCTCGTCGAACCCGTGGTCGGGGTCCTGGTAGAGCTCCTTCGCGCGGTTCAGCCACTTCGGTTTGGGGTAGGAGCCGACGACGGTCGTCAGCAGGAAGTGGTCGTTTTCGTGCTCCTCGGGTCGGAACTGATCCTTGTTCTCGTTCGTGGTCATGCTGCTTTCACCTCCGCGAGGTCCGCGGCCTCGGCGAGGACGGCGAGTTTCTCTTCGAACTTGGCGTAGGGGAGGTAGAACGTCTCCGTGTTGGTCGTCAGGTAGACCGTCTCGAAATCGGTGACGGGGATCTGCTCGTACACCCAGTCGACGCGGTCGCGGATCGCCTCGGGGTCCTCGACGAGCGTGTTCTGGCCGTCGGCGAGGCCGAGCGAGACGTCGTCGGTCGCGCCGTACTCCTGGATGTTGTACAGGTTATCCTCCTGGTTCGCGACGAAGTCGAAGCCGACCGCGTCGATGTCCGCGTCGAGCAGGTGGGCGTAGACCTTCTCCTCGAGCGCACCCCAGTAGGGCTGGACGACGACGTCGGCGTCGGTCGCGCTCGCGACCCGGTCGATCGCCTCGCTGGCGCGTTCGTCGACTCCGTCCTCGGGCGCGTTCTCGACGAGCGAGGGCTCGAGCAGGAACAGCGTCTCGTGGGCGGGGAAGGCGGCGACCTCGCCCTCGAGGAAGTCGGCGATCGCCGAGAGGAACTCCGCCTCGTCCCCGTAGTGTTCGTCGGTCGCGAGATCGGCAAGCGAGTACGGACCGGGGAGAACCGCCTGCAGATCGTCCGTGGACTCGCTCGCATACTCGAGCTCCGAGGCCACGTCGCCGGAGAACTCGAGGTCGCCGCTGACGACCGGCTCCCGGTAAAAGTTGTTGTTGTCGTAGTAGCGGACGATGCCGCGGGTTTCGACGGCGTCGTGGACGGCGAGGGGATGTGCGAGCATGTCGTCCCAGCGCAGTTGTCCCTCGCTGACCCGGTCGAGACCGGCCTCCTGTTGTACCTCGATCACTTCCTCGCGCGCGTCCTCGTACGCGGCGGTGATCGCCTCACCCTCGTCACCGCTGACGAGGTCGTGTTTCTGGTGGCCCTTTAGATCCGAGAGGTCGTCTTTCGCCCAGTCCGGGAGCGGAAAGAGCCCCGGCGTGGTCGAGACGTATTCGGTCATGCGTAAAAGCGGCTAGGCTATGCCGACGCTTAATATTTTCCATCCACACTAATACGCTACAGTAATTTTTGCAGGTTTCTCTCGATACGCGGACCGTGTAAAAGAGGCATCGACCGGCGGAACGTTATCTTGCCGGCAAACACACCACAGCTATGGACCCCTCTATCGATCACGTTCCGTTCGCGTTCGAGGACCTCGAGGCGATCAGCGACGAACTCGACCGGCTCGGACTCGCGCCGGAGTACGGCGGCGTCCACGGCAACGGTATCACTCACATGTCCGTCCTCGGATTCGACGACCGGTCGTACCTCGAACTCATCGCCGAGCGCGGAGCGGGCGATCACGAGTTCTGGCCGGACCACATCCGCGCGAACGCGGGCCCGGCGGCGTGGTGCGTTCGCGTGCCCGACGTCGTCGAGGAGTGTACGCGCATGCTCGAGCGCGGCGTTCCGGTTCGCGGACCGCTCTACGGCTCTCGCGAACGCGACGACGGCACGCTCGTCGAGTGGGACAGGGCGGAGTTCGGCACCGAGGAGCGGCGACTCCTGTTCCCGTTCGCCATCGCGGACCGAACGCCGCTCTCGTACCGGGTCGAACCCTCGCCCAGCGTCGCCGGCGGTCCGCTCACCGGAATCGAACAGGTGGTCGTCGCCGTCGCGGACCTCGAGGCAGCCGTCCGAACGTTCGGGGACTGCTACCGGTTCCCGTCACCCGTCCGTACCGGCGTTCCCGGCTTCGGAACCGTCGCCTCGGTCCCCGGTCAACCCGTGGCGTTCGCGACGGCGGACGACGGCTGGATCGCCGACCGTCTCGAGCGGTTCCCCGACTGCCCGTGTAGCTGTCTGCTCGGAACGGACGACCTCGGGGCCGCGCGGGAGGCGCATCCGCTCGGCGAGCCGCTCGAGTGGCCGGAGGGTCGCGTCGCGTTCTTCGACTCCGAAACCCTCGGTCGCCGGCTCGGCGTGATCGAGCGATCCTGACCGCGTTCGTCGCCGGCCAGTTCGATCGGGTTCGCGCCGATCACTCGAGTGCTAGCAGCACGAGTTCCTCGTCCTCGACCTGGGCAACGACGTAGAGCGCCCCATCGTCGAGCACCGGACCCGGGCCGACGATCTCGCCGGCGAACTCCCGCTCGAAACGGATCGCGGGGCCGTCGGCCGGATTGCCTTCGGGAGCCAGGTCCAGCGCCCAGAGGCGGTCGCCGCCGACGAACACCGTTTCGCGGCCGTACGCGGGTGCGGTGTGGTCCCAGTCACCGATCTCGTGATCCCAGTAGCGCAAGCCCGACTCGGCGTCGATAGCACGAAGGGTACGGCCACCCGCAGTGAGAACGATATCGTCGACGACGGCGATCCCTCCTCTGGCCCAGCCGGTCTCTACCGTCCAGTCGAACTTCGTCATCGATTCGTTCTCGTCCGACAGCGCGTACGTATTTCCGTCCCTGCAGTTCACGTAGATCGTCTCGCCGTCGGTGCTGGGCGGAGCCGTCGGTGGCTCGGGCAACTGCCACCGGTTGTACGCGACCCCGTTCCCTGCCAGGGTGTAGACCATCCCCGCCTCGGTAGCGACGACGATCCAGCGCTGTCCGAGGGTCGCGGCGTGATCGAGCACCTGCCCGAAGACGTCGCGGTGCCAGCGAACCGAGCCGTCCTCCGGATCGAGCGCAACGACGCGTTCTCCGAACGCACAGATCAGGTTCCGGCCGCCGACGATCGCCGGCGCCGTTGCATTGCCCGGCACGTCGACCGTCCGTTTCCACAGTTCGTCGCCGGTTTCGGCCTCGAGCGCGTGGACTCCGTCGATACTCGAGACGTAGACGACGTCTTCCCAGACCAGTGGCGGTTCCCACACGTTCTCGACCGACCAGAGCTCCGTTCCGTCGTCGGCGTCGAAGACGGACAGTTCGCTGCCGTCGGGAAGATAGACGCGACCGCCGGCGGCCACCAGTCCCTGGCGCGCCATTGGCGACGCCTCGACCCGCCAGCGCTCCGAACCCCCGTCGACGGGTGCCTTCCCGTCGGCGACGGTGCGGGTGTTGGCGGCGTTACAGCCGAAACTCGACCACTCGCCGTTTGCACCGTGGACGTGTCTGCTCGGATCCGGGAGTTCGTCGACGCCCGATTCGGGCGGCTCGTCAGGTTCGGGAGGCTCTCGAGACCGCGTACTCGAGAACCGCGAACAGCCCGATAGCAGCACGGTCCCGGAACCGACGCTCGCCAAGAGGGCTCGTCGCGAGGAGGTCATCGTGTTTTTCTGCTGACGTAGGTAGCAAGTATCTTCTGATCGGGCCGGTGCTGTCGACGACGGTACTCTCGGGACGAGTCCCCGTGGCGGCGAAACTCGGCGTCACACCGTCGGTAGTGGAGCGATCGAACAGCGTCGCTGCACCGGTCAGAAAGTATTTACCGCACCTATGCGCCGTCAAAGACGATATGAAACGACGATCCCTTCTCGTCGCGGTAGCCGGCATCTGTTCCGTGGCCGGCTGTACGGGATCCGACCCGTCGGCAGGAGCGGAGTCCGATTCCGCTGCGGAGGACGACGGCTCGAGTGCGACGGGCAGTATCGACGTCGTCGTCGACGGCGAACCGCTCGACCATCCACGGAGCGAGTGGTCGGCGGACGACCGCGAGCTGATAACCGTCGCCGAAGTCATCGACACGCTGCCGCAGTGCAGCTATCGCCGGAACGGGTGGCGCGTTCTCACCGTCGGAGAGTCGACGTACGACGAACGGGACGTCGGCACCGAAACCGCGTTCTTCGTCGGCGGTTCACTCGTCGATCCGGAAGCGCACGAACTCGACGACGGAGACTCGGTTCTGGTCGAGATCACGACCGACGGCACCGTAAGCTACGAGGAAGATCCGTCGTTCATCGACGCATCGGGAGAGATCGATATCGTCGTCGACGGCGATTCGTTCGATCTCTCGCAGGACCGGTTGCAGGCCGAAAACGCCGAGGATCACGCGATGGCGTTTCACTTCCACGAGGGCTCCGAGAAGTGGTTCACGGAGGACTTCGAGCGGGTGACGCTGGGCGAAGGACTCGACCTGCTGCCGCACGTCTCGTACGGTCGCGAGGGCGGCAACCACGTCCTCGGTATCGACGATACCGAGTACGACGAACGGACGCCGGGAACGGAGCTCGCGTTCTTCGTCGACGGGGGTCTGGTTACCCCGGCGGCGTACGACCTCGAGGATGGCGACGAGTTGCTCGTCGAGGTCACGACGGGTACGTGAGCAGCCGATCTCCGATTCGAGCCGTCCGTCAGCGGAACAGTTCGAGCACCGTCAGCGTCTCGAACGGGAACGATTCGTCGGCCACGGCGGCGGCGCTAAAGCCTTCCTCGCCGGCTCGTTCGACCACCGCGTCGACGTCGGTGAGGCTACTGACGAGCAGGTAGACGACGCCGTCCGGAGCGAGCACCCGGTCGACGCTCGCGAGGAAGGGGTCGATGATCGCTCGCCCGTCTTCGCCGCCCGACAGCGCGCGTTCCATCCAGTCGTCCCACTCGTTGTCGGGATCGGTCGGCAGGTACGGCGGGTTGAACGCGACGGCGTCGAACGCTTCGTCGGTAAAGGGCGAGACCAGATCCGCACGGACGGTCTCGAGCCCCTTCTCGCGGGCCTGGCGGACCGCGTGGGGATTCAGATCCGTGGTGATCACACGAACGCCGGTCTCCGCTGCGATCCGGGAGGCGACGTACCCCGATCCCGTCCCGACCTCGAGGACGGTTCTCTCGTCGCCGGTCTCGCTTCTTTCGTCGCCGGAAAGACGGCCGCAGACGGTCTCCGCGAGCAACTGCGAGTCCTCGGCCGGCTGGTAGACGTCCGTCCCGATGTCACGTCGATCGCGCAGGTCCACGTTACTCTCCCTCCTGCGGTCGCATCCGTTCTTCCCGTTCGCTCGATTCCTGCGGATCGGTCGTTCCCGATTCGCGGCCGTCGGAAATCCGGAACCCGCCGGTCTCCTCGCGGCCGGCGAGTTCGCGCTGGGGGAACGGGATCTTGATTCCCGCCTCTTCGAACTCGCGTTTGATCGCGTTGATCGCCGCGGTTCGGGCCTCCGCCTGGCGTCTGGCGCTCGGCTTGTCGATCCAGAACCGCACCCCGAGCAGAACCGCGGAGTCGCCGAACGACTTGGAGATGACCTGCGGCGAGGGCGCCTCCAGGGACTCCTCTACGTCCTCGACGACCGAAGTCGCGAGTTCGCTGGCGCGTTCGACGTCCGCCGCGTAGTCGACGCCGACGTCGATCTCGACGCGGATTCGACCGCGTTTCGAGCGGTTGGTCACGACGCCCGAGGCGATGACGTCGTTGGGGATCATGACGTACTCGCCGTCGAACGATCGGACTCGAGTGTTGACGATGGAGATGTCGGTGACGATCCCCTGGTCGTCCTCGACCTCGATCCAGTCGCCGATCTCGAACGGCCGAGCGAACATCAAGACGAAGCCCGAGATCACGGTGCCGAGGGTCTGTCTCGCCGCCATCCCGACGACGATTCCCAGGAAGCCGGCCCCGACGAGGAGCCCGCCGAGATCGTCGATCCAGACGCCGAGGATGACGATCAGCGACACCGACCAGATGGTCACCTGTGCGAGTCGGTGCGTGACCTCGCGCTGGTGGGCCGTCACCGCCGACGCGGAGCTGAACACCTCGTCGATTACGCGCTGGACGACCCGGGTAACGATGAGCGTCGCGAGGACGAGGATGCACGAGAAAATCGTGAGCGCGACGACGTCGCTGCCGATGTCGAGCTCCGCGTAGATATCCCGGATCTCTTCGGTATCGCTCCAGACGCCAACGAGTACCGTGAGCGCGCTCAGACAGGTCCCGACCAGTACCGTCGTCGAGATAATGTCGCTGTACAGCGGCCCCATTCGATCGTTGAGCCACTCCTGGAGCCGTCGGAACGAGAAGAGCACGGCGAGGAGTACACCGACGGCTACGAACGTCACCGCGAGTCGAAGCGGCGTCGTCCGGAACGTCTCGGACAGCCAATCGAGCGCCAGCGGGTCGGTCATTGCGTCCGTCTCTCGAGCGTCTCGGCGGTCCAGCTACCTGTATCCGTCGGTCAATTCGTTTCGTGCACGGTTCGACTGGTATTAGCTGCGCTCTCGCTCTCCGACCTCGGCCGCAAGCTGTGCCAGCGCGGCGAACTCGGCCGGCGCCATCGCGTCGGCGCGCTTTCGGAGCACGTCCTCGTCGGCCGCTTCCACCACCGCTTCCGGTTCCGCGAGCCCCGAGATGTGGGCCGTGTTCCGGATCGCGTTCCGGATCGTCTTCCGACGCTGGGTGAACAGCGCCTTGACGAACCGGAGGAAGAACGCCTCGTCGTCGACCTCGTAGTCCGGGTCCCGGGGCACGGCCCGAACAACCGCGCTCTGGACCGCCGGCGCCGGCGAGAACGCCTCCTTCGGAATCGACTCGACGAGTTCGACGTCGGCGTAGTGCTGGGTCGACACCGAGAGTCGGCCGTACTCCGAGGTACCCGGCTCTGCTACCATCCGCTCGGCGAACTCCTGCTGGAACATCAACACGAGCGGGCGCCCTTCTGGAAGCAGGCGGAACGCAATCTCGCTCGAGACGCCGTAGGGAAGGTTCGACACCGACGCCGAGAAGTCGGGCAGCTCGACCTCGAGGGCGTCGCCCTCGATCACCGTCAGTCGCTCGGCGGCGATCTCGTCGGCGAACTCCTCGCGGAGAAAGGCGGCGAGGTCGCGGTCCCGCTCGATGACGGTCACCTCGTCGGCGATCGAAAGCAATCGGTCCGTCAGCGCGCCGGTTCCGCCGCCGATCTCGAGCAGGTGGCTCGTGTTGGCGTCGATCTCCGTCAGGTAGGTCGGCAAGCGGTCGAGCACGCGGTCGTCCACGAGAAAGTGCTGGTCGCGGTTCGGATCGCCGCGAACGCCGGCGCGGGCGATCAGGGCGTCGGGATCTCTCATTGCCGGCGCTTGTGCGGGTGGCGGTGTAAACGCACCGTCTCGGCGCGAACTGATTCGGACGGGAAGAGCGACCGCGAAAGCGATCAAAATCACAACGTGTTTGTGAGCCGAACAGACTGTACTCAGTATGAGCCGTCGGAAAAGCGCGGTCGGCGCCGCCCTCCTCGGGTTCGCCCTCTCGGTCGTCCACCTCTCGCCGGGATACGTAACGCAGCAACTCGTCGCCGGAGAGTGGGGCCGGTTTCCACAACTCGACACGCCGGGCGAGACGCTCGTGCTGTATCACTACACCGTAGACGCCACGGCTTTCGTTCTCGGATTCGGGGCCGTGTTCGCGCTGGGGTACTGGATCGGGACCGACCTCGATCTCCGACGTCGCTATCGACAATTCGCGCTCGCGGTCGGCTTCGGCGGCCTGATCGGATACCTGATTCCGATGTGCTTCGCGCTGCTCTACCTGCTGATTACGGCGGACGGAGCGACCGTCGAAGGGATCCGACCCCTCGACGTCATCCTGTTTGCCGGTCGGGCACTCGGAGTCCCCATTCAGTTCGCCGTCGCCGGCTTTGCCGGCGCGGCGTTCGCTCACCTCACGGGGAACCGACTGGATACCGATCCCTCCCGAAAAGTGGCGGACGGCGAGTAGGTACTACTGCTCGTCCCGTCGGCCGACGAACGTTCGATACTTCAGGTCGTCGTCGCGCAGTTCCTCGAGAATCCGCTCGACGAGGATCTCGTCCGGATCGTGCAGCCCCGAGACCCGTTCGGACAGCTCCTCGAAGCTCTCGAAGGGTTTGCGCTTTCGTTCCTCGAGGATGCCGTTGCGCAGTTTCTTCCCGATCCCGGGCAGGAGGTTCAGCTGGTGGAGTCGCAGCGTGATCGGCTGGGCGTCGTTGTAGAAGTCGACGAACCGCCCTTCGTCCTCCTCGACGAGGTCCTGGACGACGTACTCGAGTTCCGACTGGGCGCCCGAGGTGAGGTCCTCGTACTCGACCTGTCGGCACTCGACGACGACGTCCCGCTCGGCTTCCGGCTCGATGACGATGTCGGTGCCGATGGTGAGCCGCGCCTCGTCGTCGAACGCGACCTGGTAGAGCTCGAAGTCCTCGACGTCGAGTGCGTACCCTGCCGGTGACCGTTCGTACTGGGGTCGCCTGTCGTCCGACAGTCCGTGTGCGAGGTAGTCCAACACGACCGCGCGTCGAACGTCCGTCTCGTCGCTATCGACTTCGCTCATTACTCTCCGATACGGCGACGGCGCACTTAAAGAATCGGCCCGCCGTCAGGCGTACTGCGCAACGACGTTGAGAATCTCGTCGAGTTCGTCTCCGGACAGCGAGTAGCGCTGCTGAGCGTACACGGACCGGAGTTCGTCACGATCACGCGGCAGGAGATCGGCGATCTTGTACGCCGTCGGCTCGTCGACCTTCTCTACGTCCTGCAGGTCGTCGACGAGCGACTGGGCCTCCTCGGGCTCGAGGACCGCGAATCGGTTGGCGTGTTCGATCGCTCGCGCGAGCTCGTAGCGCAGCTCCCGGTCCTCGTCCAGTGCGCGCTCGGCCTCGATGTCGGCGAGCAGTTCCTTCGTTTCCGAAACCGTCAGGAACTCCTCGTCGACGATCTCTTTGAAGATCGTCATCGTGAACTCAGACGCTGACTTCGTCCTGGTCCTGTGCGCGAAGGTGAGCGGCGGTGACGATCAGCGTCTTCTCCTTGCCGCCGTCGACGATCTGCACCTTGAACGCCTTGCCCTGCTTTCCGACGACTTCGCCGGTGCGGCCGTCGAAGCGCGGGTGGAAGCGTCCGTCCTGGATACTCGGGTCGATCTTCAGGTGAACTTTCTGTCCGTCGTCGTACTGCTGGATCGCTCGCTGTGGCGGCGACGCGCCGCGGTCTCGAGGTGTGTTCGAAAGCTTGTCCCGGGTCCCTTGACGAGGTCCTTTAGAGTTGGGCATAGTCGTACGGCCCTCTTACTCTGTGACGGTTATAAAACGCACGTTTGTCCGCGACCGTCCTCGTACTCGGTGGGAGACCGGATCAGAACGAACGGTAAGAGTAACCCTGCTCGGTCTCATTGTCGCACGCATGGACGACGACAGCGGCAGCGACGACGACCGGTTCCGGTTCGAGACCCGATCGATCCACGCCGGACAGGAGCCCGACGAGGAGACCGGCGCGCTGATGACGCCGATCTTTGCGAACTCCACGTACGAGCAGGACGCCCCCGGCGAGCACCGCGGCTACGAGTACTCGCGGACCGGCAATCCGACCCGAACCGACCTCGAGGAGAACCTCGCGAGCCTCGAGAACGGCGACTACGGCCGCTGTTTCTCGAGCGGCATGGGGTCGATCAACACGGTCCTGAATCTGCTCGAGGCCGGCGATCACGTCGTCACGGGCAATGACGTCTACGGCGGCACCCACCGCATCTTCACGCAGGTCTACGAGGACTACGACGTCGAGTTCTCGTTCGTCGATATGACCGATCTCGATGAGATCGACGCCGCGTTTCGGGAGAACACGGAACTGCTCTGGCTCGAGACGCCGACCAATCCGCTCATGTCGATCGTCGATATCGAAGGCGCCGCCGAGATCGCCCACGCGAACGACGCGCTCTGTGCGATCGACAACACCTTCGCGACGCCGTACCTCCAGCGGCCCCTGGAGTTAGGTGCGGACGTCGTCTCGCACTCGCTGACGAAGTACCTCGGCGGCCACTCCGACGTCGTCGGCGGCGCGCTGGTGACGAACGACGAGGAACTGGACGAGCGCTTCGGCTTCTACCAGAACTCGGTCGGCGCGACCCCCGGCCCCTTCGAGTCTTTCCTCGTCCTCCGGGGGACGAAGACCCTGCCAGTCCGGATGGACCGCCACTGCGAGAACGCCCGTGCGATCGCCGAGTGGCTCGACGATCACCCGGACGTCGACCGGGTCCACTACCCGGGCCTCGAGTCCCACCCCGGCCACGAGATCGCCCGCGAGCAGATGGACGACTTCGGCGGGATGCTCAGCTTCGAACTCGACGCGAGCTTAGAGGAGGCGAGCGAGGTCGTTTCGAGTACGGACGTCTTCACGCTCGCCGAGAGCCTGGGCGGGGTCGAGAGCCTGATCGAGCAGCCGGCGCCGATGACCCACGCGGCGATCCCTCGCGAGGAGCGAGTCGCAGCCGGTCTCACGGACAGCCTCATTCGTGTTAGCGTCGGCATCGAACACGAGGACGACCTGATCGATGACCTCGAGCAGGCAATCGAGTCGGCGCTTCAGTAACCGAGACGACGCCTCCATCCTTCGTTTACAGGCCCCGTCGATACGGTTCAATTTCGTTCGTCCTCCCTGGCGAGTTGCAGGTACTTCTCGACCAGATCGAAGTACTGGGTGACGGAGACGTCACCCTGGCGCTCGTCGTACTGGAGGAACTTCGCCTCGTGCAGTTGTGGGAGTTCGCGATGGTGGAGCGAGATTTCCATGCGCTCGAGGTCGCTCGACGCGACGTCGTCGACGTCACAGCCGCGTTCCCTGGCGGCAACTCGACGGGCGAGTTCCGGTCGCTCTACGTGATCCTCGTCCTGCAGCTCGTAGAGTACGTACCGTCGTCGCCGGGCAGCGAGCTGTTCGAAGACCTCGTCGAGTGATACCGCGCCCGGGTTATCGGTAGCTCTGTCCATCGTGTACTCTCCGACAGGACCGGTGCCTGTTGGATGTGATCTCTCCGAAGGGATTCGTCTTCGATGCGCATAAGCGGTCAGTTGGCACTCGCCACTGATCGCTCTCGATGACTGTCATCTCTGGCAGACTCTATCGATCCTGCCTCGAGCACGAAATCGAGAATCTCACTCGGGCGGGTAGATCCTGATCGTTCCGTCTCCTTCGATGGTCACTCGATGATTCGCAATAGTCACGACGATTCGTCCGTCGATTTCGAGGTTTCCATTCAGATAGCTTTCGTACAGACTATCGAGTAGCTGGGGATCGAAGTCGTTGTAGACTGGCTCCATATCGACCGGATCGGTGTTCGAGATTTCGGCGACAGCGCGGATCGTTTCGATGCCGACATCACCGACGATTGGTCGTGTCATCCTGTATGAGCCGCGTACTGGCTCGTATTCAACGGATGGTTCTGACGCGTTTGTATCTTGGTTCATTACGTTGTCACCGTTCTATTTGCCGGTTCGGGGTGGCGGCTCGTTCATATCTGAATCGCTCAACTCCAATTTAGCGGGAGGAATTTGCCGTTCACGCGTTGTACTGTAGACCGGCGTTTATAACCATCTCCGAGACGCCTCTGCAGGACCGAGATACTGTTTCACGGGTAGTTACGTTCACAGGTCCGTACTGTGATTCTATTCCGGGACAATTCCCATACCTGAGAGACGGCCCAGCCGCGGGACCACGTCAGAGCGGTATCGATCGTCGAATCGCGGGCGTCTCGGCCGAGTGGCCAGCAGGCCGTCACCGAGGAGACGCGCCAGCTCGGGCGATCGATCCGTCTCGAGATTCGAAACCCGTCACTCGAGCGTCGGCGAGAGCGCAGTCGACTGCTCGAGGTACCGCTCGTAGAGGTCCGTCGCCCAGTCGATCGCCTCCTCGGACTGGGTCTCCACGAAGACGCGTGCAATCCCGTTCTGGTCGTGAGCTGCCATGCCGATCCTGTCGTCGAAGAGAAAGAGCTCGAACGGAAGGTTCGCGTGCATGTACACGTCGAAGCAGCCGGTTTCGAACGCCTCGTACGCTTCCTGCTCGTACTCGCCGAGAACGATGTCGATAATCCCTTCGTTGAAGATCGCCTGGATCTCCATGCCGTCGAGCATCTCCCGGTGAGCGACGTCGACGTAGAACGGTGAGATGATCGTCGAGAAGATCCGGAGGTGCTCCGAGCGCTCGATCAGGTCGATGATTCGCCGGACCGAGTAGTGTGGCTGCCGCGGCTTCGGCCTGGTGACCTCCGCATCGGCGAAGTGTTCCACGGGAATGTCGTCGACTTCGACGAGGTTGAGGAACGGCTCGAGCGACATCGCCGCGTCGACACGCTCACGGTAGACGCTCGTCTCTCTCGCTACGAACATCCCGACGCCAGTGAGTTCGTACTGTCCGCCGGTTTTCTCGACCAGATTCAACTCTTTCAGCGTCTTGAGTGCACGATGGACGGTCGATCGGGAGATATCTAGCGACTGTTCGAGTTCGCTGGGACTGGCTGGCGAGGACTGTAACGCGGTGAGCAGGTCGGATCGACGAACGGCCTCGGTCAGGAGTTCCTGGCGGCTCTCGTCGGTCTCCGCAGGCCCGCTCTGGCCGTCGTAATCGTCCGATCCGGCGCTGGACTCGGTCACGGTCATCGTCCCTCCGTTCGGCTCGATCCGCTCGTTTCAGTCGCTCGCTCGGAAGTGATCGGGAAGTAGCGTCTCGCCCCCCTCGAGATGCGCATCGCCGTCGACGGGATCGATTTCGGAACCGAGTGCTGCCACTGCAGCGTACTCCCGTGCCATCCTCGCGGAACGGAGACTCGACGTTGCTCCTTCCCGGGAGGAGGGCTAGTTCCCGCTTCACCCCATCCGCTGGGTCGCTCGAGTCGAACGTCGAGCGTGGGGAACTGGCGCTTGCGTTGCATCAACGACGGATCTTTCGTGAGACACGAATTTATGTGTGTCGTCGGTTTTCGTCCGCGACGCGGAGAACTCCATAGGGTCGCTGCCGGCGGTTACGGTTCCAGGAACCGTTCTCCCGACCGTTCGGTCAGAGTGATCCGTCGCGGACAGGAGATCCATATAGTGTCGGCCGAATGGGTGCTGTATGCAGAACGATGCACACGTCCACGCGCTCCCGCTCTCGCTCGAGTACGGCGGGCAGTCGCTCACAATCACTCCTGCAGTCGTCGAAACGGATCGCGGACTCGTGCTCGTCGACGTCGGTCCGGAGGGTGCCGTCGGCGGACTCGAGACTCACCTTGAAAGTCTCGGGTTCTCGCTCGAAGACGTCCGGCTGATCGTACTCACCCACCACGACGGCGATCACGCCGGTGGGCTCTCGGAACTCCTCACAGCCGTCGACGCGACCGTCGCGACGCATCGCGACGAAGCGCCGTACGTCGCCGGCGAGCGCGATCCGATCAAAGGTGATGACGATCGATATCCGCCGGTCCCGATCGATCTGGAACTCGTCGATGGAGTCCGTATTCCCACGCTCGCGGGCCCGATGGAGGTCGTCGAGACGCCTGGTCACTCGCCGGGCCATATTTCGCTGCAGTTCTCGGAGAACCGACTGCTACTCGCCGGCGACGCGCTCGTCGCGGACGGAAACGAATCGCTCTCCGGACCGAAACCGGAGTTCACGCCGGATATGGACCGCGCCACCGAATCAGTCGGCCGACTCGCCGAGCTGGACGTCGAGCAGACGCTGTGTTACCACGGCGGCTACGTCGAGGAGGGGGCCGACCGGATCGCGGAGATCCATGCGGACCTGCGCGAGTGATCGGAGGCGGAACGCCAGCCCAGCGTCTGCGCCCGGATAACCTATCCACGTAACGCGACGAATAGATAACGAGTATGTCGGACGGTGAACTGACCCGTATCGCGGTTTCGCTCCAACACGTCCACCTCCCGAAACTCGTCGAGCACGACGAACACCGATCGCTCGCCGGGCCGACGGCGAAACTCGCTCGGTTGGAACCGCACCTCCGGTCAGTCAGTCCGATCGACGTTCCGACGTAGCCCGAACGGCGACCGAATCACGAATCGCCGATAGTCACCACGTCGCCGTCGATTCGAACCCGATAGTCGCCGATCGTAAACGAGACGGTGACGCGATCCCCGTCGGCAACGACCGTATCGAGCGCTTCAGGATCCACGTGCGTGTACAGAGTGGTGTCGGAGACCATCGCCAACTCTTCAGGATCCGTTTCCTCGGCCGTAGCGAGCGCATCGATGACCGCCAGACTCGGGCTGATCGTCGACCAATCGTACCGTGATCGGATCGGAAGTGCTTCGCTCTCAGAATTGCTCACGGGTCCGGTCGGCTTTACGTGCGTTTATAAGTGTTGTAGCCCGGGACGTCACACTCTCTACTGATTTGGCCGTGCGTATCATTCTCACTTCCCTCTCTGCTATCCCGGTAGCGGGCAGGTAACCGGCACGGCTCGCTCGTACCGCTCCGAACCGATCGCGGGTTCGACGGAGTCAGCGGGCTCGAGTCGCACCTCGCCGCTCTCCTCACGCTCCGTCCGCTCACTCCGTGACGATCTGCCCCTCGAGGTAGTTTCGAATCCTGTCGTTGCTCGACTGGACGCGCTTGCGGAAGGTAACCACCCGATCGCCGTCCTCGTCGCGCTCGTCTTCGATCTCGAGTTGTAATCCCTGGCCGCGGAGATGCTCGAGCAGCACGTCGACCGTCTCCGAACTGGCACGCACGGTGTGGCGCTCACCGACCGAGCCGCCGTCGTCAACGGTCTCGATTGCGTCCCGCATCGACAGCAGGATCGCTTCACCCAGCTCGTGGGCCCGCTCGCGGGTGACATCGTCGGATTCGTCCCACTCGACGGTCTGGAACCCTTCCCTGAGAAGCCGCCGGAACATGAATTCCTGGCCGTAATCGAACGGCAGTGAGAACGCGTACGCGAGGTCGTCCCGGCTCGAGGCCGACGTCGTGTACTTGAGCTGCGTCGCCCCGGTCGGAGACTTCATCACGACGCCCTCGCGAGCCTCGGCGTCGAGGCGATCGATCACCGACCGGACCTCGCTCGCCGCCTCGTCGACGCCGTAGATTCCGAAGAGCGGCGTCTGCGGGACGTCGAAGCGCTCGTAGCGCTCGCGGCGTTCCCGGAGGTCGAGCGGTTCGCCCGACCGGCGGTTCCGCCAGTCGAACGCTCGGAAGGCCAACGAGTCCACGTCCGGATAGTCGTGGACCGTGTAGGGGTTCTCCGGTCCGATCATCTCGCCACAGACCATCGCCTCCCGGAACTCGTCGAACAGCGACTCGAGGTCGACCAGCCGGTCGATCATTCGGGTCGAGAACGGACAGACCATGCCGCTTCGCGTGAACGCCAACTGGTCGCCGCCGACGCGGGCAATCCGAACGTTGTAGCCGTTGAGCTTCTCCTCGACGGCGACCCGGCCGTCGAACTGGTTCGGGATCCCGGTCTCGAGCACGAGCGTTCGCGGAATCTTCGGGAATCCGCGGACGACCGCCCCGTCGATCAGTGCGGTTCCGCGCTCGACGCCGTGGCGGTAGTCCGGCAGATGGCGGTACTCCCGCCCCTCGTAGCTGCGGTGCTCGAGGTGGTCTTCGAGCGCGTCGAACGCCGCCTCCCCGATCCCGAGCCGCCTGTGGTACTCGGTATCGTTCATCAGAGACGGCTACCACGACGAGCAGTATAATCACCGGGCGCTCGAGCGGGAACAGTTACAGCGTCGCGTCGCAGTACTCACAGGTCGTTCGTTTCGGATCGTTCGGCGCGCCACACGCGTCACAGTTCACCGATCTGGCGTCAGAACCGTGCTCCGAATCCGGTGCGATCGGCGCCCCGCACTCGGGACAGTAGCCGGTCTCGCCGTCTTCGGCGACTCCCTCTCGAGTACGGCCGCGGTACCCCTGTACGAGACCGATCACGAGCAGCGCTCCGAAGAACAGCCAGCCGAGAGGACCCAGTGCGGCGAACGTCAAGAACAGCAGGTAGATCGCGGTGAGGAGCCCGATCGCCTGTAAGCCGGCTCGAACGGTCACGGCTCGGACTAGTTAGACGACACACATAAATTTTCCTCCCCGAGGACTCGACGATCGGAACGCGAAGCCGAACCGTAATCGCGGGTGTTGAAGCGGAATTCTCATCGGCGTCCAGCGAATACTCGAGCGTATGCGAATCGAACTCCGCGTCTGCCAGCACTGTCTCGAGGGCGACCACGGCAACGAGCAGCGGACGCAGGTCATCAACGACATGGTCAACTGCGCCGAGCGAATCCGGGAGCACAAGGAAATCATCGACCTCGACGAGGTCGTCATCCGGCGAGTCACGGAGAACGATCCGGGCAAGCCGGAGGCGCTACCCGTCGTCTCGGCGACGATCCAGAACGACCAGATCGTCCTCAACGACCTGCAACTCGTGACGGAGGGGCCGGACGGGAACATGCTCATCTACGTCGAACCGCAGGACGTTCTGACGGTGCTCGCGGGCAACGTCGACGAGATCAGCAAGGCCGTCCACGAGGACGTCACGGTCGACCTCTCGGCGACGGGCGCACAGATGATCTCCGACGCCGACCTCGGTGCTCGAGGGCCGAACGCGGACGAGCGCTAACGCTTCGTCCCTGCAACCCACCTATTTCCTGCTCGGCGTCCTACGTTCGTCCATGTCCATCGAGGCGTTCAAACAGCGATTCGTCCTCGACACGTCGGTGTTCATCACCGAGGAGATCCGCCACGACGACGAGTCGCTCGAGGAGGCCGTGCTCAGGCTGCTCGAGTTGATCGCGAACGCGCGTCTCAACCTCGGTATCTCGTGTTACGTCCCGCCGACGATCCACGACGAACTCACCACGATGCTCGAGCACCGCGGCGTCGACGACGAGGTGTTCTCGAAACTCAACACCTGGGTCATCCGAAAACACCCCGATCGGTACGCGGTGTCGATCCCCGCGAACGTCGTCTACAGCTTCGTCGACGAGATGAGCGACCGGGTCGACCGCGGCCTCCGCGTCTCCGAGAAGGCGGTCCGCCGGGCCGAACAGCGCGGCGACGAACCCCTCGACGACCACGACTACAAGACCGAAATCGACGCGGTGATTTCGGAACTCCGCGACAAGTACCGCGGCGCGATGCGAACCGGCGTCCTCGACTCCCGGGAGGACTTCGACCTCCTGATTCTCGCCCGCGAACTCGACGCCGGGGTCGTCACCGAGGACCGCGGGATCGTCGACTGGACCGAGGACTTCGGCCTGCGGTACATCCGCGGCCGGGAGTTTCCTGATCTGCTCGAGCAGTACCTCACCGCCGTCGATCCCGAGTCGAAGCGAACGATCGACTGACCGAACGGTTCGCCCCCGCGGGATCCGCGGACGGACGAGAGACGCGGGGCGACGCGCGGCCGAAAGCGGCGCTCCGCCTCGAGGGAAACGACGAATGCGGGACGCTTCTCCGCCATAACCCTCAAATGTGCCGTTCACCGAGTAACGTCAATGGCCCCGTGGGAACGCCTCGTGTCCGAGCTCGGCGGGTGGCGAATCGTTCCGGCTCTCGGCGGACTGTACATCGCGCTCGCCGTCGGCTGGGCGTTCACGCAGCTCTCCGATGGCAGGCTCGTCTCGACCATCCTCCTCATTTTCTTCTTCATCGGCGCTCCCGGCGCCGTACTTCTGTACGGCGGCTATCGGCTACCCCGGTCCGGCGTTCGTCCCGAGTTCTACTCGACGGTTGTCGGCTGGTGCTTCGCCGGCCTCGGGTTGATGCTCGGTAGCCTCGCGCTCTACCAGTTCGAGCCGGGTGAGAGTATCACTGAACCGTACCGGGCCTCCCTCGTGTTCACCGCGTTCGGCAGCGTTGCGGGGTTCGGCATCGGGCTGTACGGCGGACTAGCCAAAACGCGCGCGCTCGAGGTCGAACTGCGGAACCAGAAACTGCGGCGGACGGAGGCGGAACTCGAGAACGTCGTGAGGCGACTCGAGACGGCCAACGACGAGCTCGCGGCGTCGAACGAACGACTGGAGCAGTTCGCGTACGCGGCTTCCCACGACCTCCAGGAGCCCCTGCGGATGATCAGGAGTTACCTCACGCTCATCGGGGACCGGTACGGCGACGCGCTCGACGAGGACGGGGAGGAGTTTCTCGCGTTCGCCGTCGACGGCGCCGAGCGGATGCGCGAGATGATCGACGGCTTGCTCGAGTACTCGCGCGTCGACACGCGGGGCGATCCGTTCGAACCGGTCGAGCTGGACGTCGTGCTCGAGAACGTGCAGTCGGACCTTCAGATGCAGATCGCGGAGGCGGACGCCGCGATCACCGTCGAGACCCTTCCCCGCGTCGAGGGCGACGCCAGCCAACTGCGCCAGCTGTTCCAGAACCTGCTCAGTAACGCGATCAAGTACAGCGGCGACGAACCTCCTCGCGTTCACGTTGCGGCCGAGAGACGGAGCGACGAGTGGCGGATTTCGATCCGCGACGAGGGCGTCGGCATCGACCCGGCGGACGCCGATCGGATTTTCGAGGTGTTTCAGCGGCTCCACAGTCACGAGGAGGAGCCGGGAACCGGGATCGGGTTAGCGCTCTGTCGTCGCATCGTCGAGCGTCACGGCGGCGAGATCCGGGTCGACTCCGAGCCCGACGAGGGCACGACGTTCTCGTTCACGCTTCCGGCGATCGCCGATCGCGGAGCGTGAGTTCCGGACCGCTAACCGCGACGACCTGCAGTCGACGGCCGTCGCTCGACTCGTTTCGAGCGGCCGAACGAAAAACAGCCGCGTTAGATACGGCCGACGTTCTCGACGCCGACGCTCTCGACGCCGTCGACGTCCGAGAAGTTCTCCTCGACGGCTTCCGTGCCGCCCGATCCGTCGGGGACGATCACGGTGGGGTAGAGGGCGATGAGTCCGAACGCGACGTCCTCGCGTTCGACGCCGTTAATCTTCGCGCCTTCGGGGAGACTGCTCTCGAGGCGCTCCTGGAGCGCGTCCAGGTCGATCTCGGGGCTGTCCGGCATGACCTTGATTTTGGCAGCTACTTTTCCCATATCGATCGTCCCTCAGGGTCCGGTAAATCCGCAGTCGGGGCACTCGTAGAGGTTGCTCTGCTTGCGGCACTTGGCACAGCGGAAGACGCGCGTTCCGCAGTCGGGACACTTGAACGCGGCGGCGTTCGTGCCAGCGATGTTGATCCCACAGGAAACGCAGGAGCGTCTGTCCTGCTCGTCCGTCGTACTCATACTCCTCCCTTTTTGCCCGGCGCTTTTAACCGTTGTCTTTCGATACTCGGAGGCGTGGCGCCGGCGTCCCCGTTCGCTCAGTCGTGAGGGTGAAACCGACGGACGGCCGCCCTGACCGCTTCTTCGCGACCGAGAAACGTCACCTTGTCCCCCTCCTCGAGCACGGTGTCGGCGCCGGGAACGGAGGTCTCTCCGTCGCGAGCGATGACGGCGACGATACAGCCGTCGGGGATCTCGGCGTCGAGATCGGCGATGGTCGAGCCGTCGAGATCTGCAGCGGTAATCGTGATCTCCTGGGCGTCGTGGCCCTCTCCGAGTTCGGTCATCCACTTGGCGAGTGCGGGCCGCTCGATCTGATTGTCGATCGACCACGCGGTCGCGCTCGAAACGTCGATCGCACGGACGCCCAGCGTCTCGAAGGCGTCGACGTTGTCGGGCGTGTTGACGCGAGCGAGGACCGTCTCGACCTCGTACTTCGTCCGTGCGAGCTGACAGACCAGCAGATTCGTGTCGTCGTCCGCCGTCGTCGCGACCGTGATCCTGGCGTCCTCGATGCCCGCAGCCCGCAGCGTTTCGTCGTCGGTCCCGTCGCCCTCGTGGGCGACGAACCCGTCCTGGCGAAGGTCGTCGACGATCGCAGGCTCCTCGTCGACCAGGACGACGTTTTCGCCGCGTTTCTCCAGCCGTGTGGCGAGCGCCCGGCCGATCCGACCGCCCCCGATGATGATGGTGCGCATTGGAATGACCTCGAAGTAGTCCGCGATCTGGCGGGCGAAACCCGCCTGCAGCACGACGGTGATGAAGATCACGAGAAAGACGGTTCCCGCGAGCGTCTGTGCGGCTTCGAACTGCCCGGCAGCCTCGAGTTCGATGGCGAACAGCGTCGCCACCGACGCCGGGATGATGCCGCGAGGACCGACGAAGGAGAGGAACAGGCGTTCGTCGCGGCTGAACTGACGGTCCGTCGCCGAGAGAGCGACGAGAATCGGTCGCACGAAGAGCGTAACTGCGACGACGACGGCGATGCCGCCGGTTCCGAGCCCGATCAGCGAGTCGAAGTCGATCAGCGCCGCGAGCGAGATGAAGACGAACGAGAGCACGATCAGCGTGAGATCCCGGTTGAACTCGAGGATTTCTCCGCGGTGGGGAAGGTCGACGTTCCCGAGGACGAACCCGGCGGTCGCGGCCGCGGCAACGCCGGTCTCGGAGAACACCGACTCGGCGAGACCGAACGCGACGAGCGCGCCGACGAGCGTCACCAGCCGCGCCATCTGCGGCGCGTTGCCAGCCGGCGGCCTGGCGTGGACGAGCAGGGTCCAGACGACGGCGGCGACGACGATGCCGATACCGATGCCCGAGGCCAGCCGCTGGAGAAACGCTGGCGGGATCAGTTCCGGCGCGTCTCCGACGACGAGGACCTCGAAGATGACGATCGCGAGAACGGCGGCGGTCACGTCGTTGATGATCCCCTCCGCTTCGAGAGCGGCCTCGACGTGCGTTCGGATCGTGAGCACCTCGAGCAGTGGCGTGATTACCGTCGGCCCGGTCGCGATCAACAGCGCGCCGATCAGGAAGGCGACGTCCCACGTGGTGCCGAGAAAGAACCGAACCGCGACTGCCGTCCCGACGAACGCCAGCGCCGCGCCGATCGTCGCCATCTTGAGGACCGTCTGTGGCGTCTGTTCGAGTTTCTCCCGGCGGAGGTGAAAGGCGCCGTCGAAGATGATGATGGCGACGCTGACGCCGACGACCGTGGAGAGCCCCTCGCCGAAGGTGTCGATGGTGACGAACCCGAGCCCCTCGGGACCGACGACGACGCCGATGACGATAAGAAAGAGCACGCTCGGTACCTGAAGATGCTTTGCGATCACCTGTGCGCCGACGCCGAGCGCCAGGATTCCGACCACAACTGGGAGAATCTCCACGGATATACGGCTCTCCTCCACGTCTCCGTACATAACGTCTCGGACGAGAGCGTCTCGACGAGCCGCCGCGGACGTCCGGAACTCAACATTCAAATCTGCGCGGTTCTAACCCTCATCGGATGCGCCTCGACGACTACATCGAGAGCCTCGAACCCGACGAGGAGGCCGAGCGGCGGCGCCTCGCAAAGGAGAAATCCTACGCGATCACGGACCACCTCGAGGAGTTCGAACGAAATTTCGAGCAGGCGCTGTCGGGTGATACGCTCGTGGGCTCGACGGCGCCCTCGATATTCGTCGGGCGATCGAACTACCCCGACATTCCGATCGGGGTGCTCTCGCCGGTCGGCGACGAGGACGACGCCGAATCCTACGTCACCGACGGCGAGTGGTACCGGCAGGGGTACGCGATCGACGACGTGCTCCAGCGCCGGACCGGGCTGTTGAATTCGAACAAGCGCGCGAACGTCGACTCGCCGAGCATCGCGAGCCGGCTGGCGCCGAACGTCCACGACAGCTGGGACGGCTTCGTCGGCGTCCAGCGCGAGGTCGCCATCGCGGATCGACCCGTCGACCTCGAGATCGGTCTCAGCGACAAACCGAACCTCGGACTGGACCCGGGAACGGACGTCGCCACGCCGCGGGGTCCGCGAGCGAACGCCCGGAACGCCGAACTCCGGGAGAACCCCTACGTTCCCAAACCGGTGAAGAAGACCCTCGAGGACGACGACTGGCAGGCCCAGGGCGCGATGACCTACCTCTACCGACGCGGGTTCGACGTCTACGAGATCAACTCGATCCTCTCTGCGGGCGCGCTCGGCGAGAGCGACCAGCGACGGCTCGTCCCGACGCGCTGGTCGATCACGGCGGTCGACGACACGGTCGGCCAGTTCCTGCGCGGACGCATCCGGAACGCACCGAGCATCGACGAGGTGCAGGTCTGGGAGAACGAGTACATGGGCAACCGGTACTGGGTCGTGCTCGCGCCCGGCAGCTGGGAGTTCGAACTCGTCGAGATGAAGGCGCCCGGCAGCATCTGGAACCCCAATCCTGACGACGATATCTGGCTTCAGAGCGCCTCGGAGGGATACGAGGGGCGCTCTAGCTACGTCGAGGAAACCGCCGGCGCGTACTACGCCGCCCGACTCGGGGCCCTGGAGTACCTCGAGTCGATCGACCGTCAGGCGAAGTGTCTCGTCCTCCGGGAGGTCAGCGACGACTACTGGGCGCCGGTCGGCGTCTGGCAGGTCCGCGAGAGCGTGCGCAACGCGTTCGACGGAGAGTTCGGCGAAGCCGAGACGTTCCACGGCGCGGTGTCGGCGATCACGACGCAGCTTCCGATCTCCTACCGCCGTCTGCGGCGCAAGTCGGAACTCGCGGCCGGCGTGCAGTCGAATCTCAGCGCGTTCTCGGCGTCTCCCGACGCGGAGTAAGCGGGAAACGCGGGCCTGCTACGATCGTTCCGCCGGGAGATCCGGAGAACTATCCCGTTCGCTCCCGTCGCTGTCGGTATGTGGTTCGCGCTTCTCAGCCCCGACCTGCTCTCGATTCTGGCAGCGCTCGTTCTCCTGGTCGTGGTCCCCGTCTTCGTCGTTCTCGTACTCGCGGTCGTTAGCGGGTACATCCAGCACGACGCGGAGCAGCGCCTGGCCGTGCTCTCGGAGGAGTCCCAGGAGTCCGAGAACGGAACCGACGCGCGGGAGAATCGAGGCGACGAGAACCGGTAGCCGAACGAATCGCTCGGTTCCGTCGACTCGGCGACCCCGTAGCGACGCTGCGGCGGTTACGTCGCTATCTCTCCCGCGTCGCGCTCGTGTCGTCCCTGCTGAATGTGAGTTCCGATACCGAATGGCATGCTTTGCAGTAATCTTTCGGTCAACTTTTATTCCCTCAGGGCATAACTCGGCTAATGCCTCGCGACTTTACACCGACGACGATCGACGAGCTGGATCCGGAGCGACGGCCGTCAGCCCGACTCGCGCTCGTTCCGGTGCTCGCCGTCGTCGCTTTCCTCGGAATCGGCTCCGCGCTGCTCGGACTCGATCCCCACGCGCCACTGCTCTGGAGTATCGTGTTCGTCGGCGCCTTCGGGTACTACCTCGGCTACTCGTGGGACGATCTCTACGACGGGATCGCCAACGGCCTCCTGATGGGACTACAGGCGATCCTGATCCTCTTCACCATCTACGCGCTCATCGCGACCTGGGTCGACGCCGGAACGATCCCGGCGATGATGTACTACGGCCTCGAGGTGCTGACGCCGACGGTGTTCCTGCCCGCGGCGGCCGTCCTCGCAGGCGTCGTCGCGTTCGCGATCGGGTCGTCGTGGACCACGGTCGGGACGCTCGGCGTCGCGTTCGTCGGGATCGGCTCCGGGCTAGGGATTCCCGCGCCGATGACCGTCGGGGCGGTCATCTCGGGGGCGTACGCCGGCGACAAGCAGTCGCCGCTCTCCGACACGACGAACCTCGCCGCTGGGGTGACGAACACGCCGCTGTACGACCACATAAACCGCATGCGGACGGGGACCGCCGTCGCGTTCGGGATCGCGGTGGTCGGCTTCGCCGCGCTCGGGGCTCCAGGCCAGCGGCGCCGTTCCCGCGGATCAACTCGCCGAGATCCAGACCGCACTCGAGGGAAGCTACGCGATTTCGCCGGCGGTTTTCCTCCCGCTCGTCGTGACCTTCGGGCTCGCGCTCCGCGGCGTCCCGGCGCTTCCGACCCTCGTCGTCGGCACGATCGCCGGCGTCGTCACGTCGATCCTGGTTCAGGGAACCGGCTTCGTCCCCGCCTGGGAGGTCTTCATGGCCGGAACCGCGCCCGAGACCGGTTCGGAACTCGTCGACGGTCTCCTCGAGACCGGCGGACTCACCGGTTCGGCCTGGACGATCACGGTCGTCGTCGCGGCGCTCGCACTCGGCGGGCTACTCGAGAAGACCGGCGTGCTGGCGGTGCTCGCTCACCGGCTCTCGCAGGGCGTGACGAGTTCGGGAAGCCTGATCGCCGGCACCGGCGTCTCCGCCATGGCGATCAACGTGCTCACCGCCCAGCAGTACATGAGCATCGTGCTCCCGGGGATGACCCTCCGGAACCTCTACGAGGAGTTCGATCTGGACAGCGACGAACTCTCCCGGGCCGTCGAGGCCGCCGGGACGCCGACCGGCGCGCTGATCCCGTGGCACGCCGGCGGCGTCTTCATGGCCGGCGCGACCGGCGTGCCGACGCTCGAGTACGCGCCCTACTACCTGTTCGGGTTCCTCTCGCCGCTCGTCCTGTTCGCGATGGCCGCGACCGGCCGCGGCGTGCCGTCGACGGACCGCGCCGAAACGGCACAGCCCGCGGACTGACGCGCTCTCGAGTCGCTACGAGGACGCTCAGTCGTCCGCCGTTCCCGCGTCCGACTTCGGTGCGGGCCGCTCTGCGGGCTCGAGGCGAACGTCGCCGGCGGCCAGCGCGGTCTCGTTGAGGACGTTGAGCCCGGCTTTGAACACCGCCAGCAGCACGGGGCCGAGGAACAGCCCCATGATGCCGAGCAGGTAGATGCCGCCGATGACGCCGACCAGGACGACCGCGGGGTGGAGCCCGGAGTTTCGGTCGACGAAGATCGCCCGCAGGTAGTTGTCGACGACCGAGAGCACGGCGAGTCCGTACAGGAGCAACGCGACCGCGGAGAGCGGATCGGCCGTCGTCGCGAGATAGCCGACCGCCGGGCCCCAGACGAACCAGACGCCGATCGCCGGCAGGAACGAGACGACGATCATCACGACCGTCCAGAACGCGACGTTCGGGACGCCGAGAAGGTAGAATCCGAGGCCGCCGAGCACCCCCTCGACGACGGCGACGAGCACGTGGCTCTTGATGACCGCCCAGGTCACGACCTCGACCTCGTCGAACAGCTCGTCGCGAATCCCGTCTTCGAGGGGCGCGACGTCGGCCAGCCAGGTGACGAACATCCGCCCGTCGGCCAGCAGGTAGTAGAGCAAAAACACGAGCACCAGCAGCCCCAGGCTCATCCGGATACTGGCGTTCAGCAGCCCGACCAGTTCCGCGAGCGCGACGTCGACGGCGTTTCCGAAGAGCCCCTCGAGTTCGGAGACGAGCTGTGCCTCGGTAGTCGCCACCACTTCGGGATCGGCGCCCAACTCGAGGGCGAGTTCCCTCGCGGACTCGATGACGACTATCTCGTCGAACCCGTTCAGGAACGAAAACACCGTCTGGAGGACCACGACCGAGAGGTAGAGGACCGGCACGACCGCGGCGAGAATCGCAACTCCGGTGAGGACGAGCGCCGACGGCCGCGCCCCGATCCGCGACTCGAGTCGCTTCTGTGCCGGGAAGAGCACGAACGCGAGGAGTCCGGCGGCGAGCACGTACTGCAACAGCGGGGCGAGGATGAGGGTCGAAATCGCCGCCAGAACGACGAGCAGGAGGGCGAAGAACGCGGTTCGGGCATCCATGTCTCGAGATGTCATGGAATGTACATAAGTGTTGACATTCAGAACTTCTAACTGTATCGAACGTCGCATCCGCATCGGGACGCGGAACGACGCGGGAAACGGCGTGAGAACGGTACGGCCGGAGCGGTCTCGAGGCGGCCGTCAGTCGGTCGTCTCGGTGTCGACCGAGTCGAACTTCTCGAACGCTTCCTCGGTGAGATCGCCGGTCGTGTCGACGATCTCGGCCCACGTCTCGCTATCAGGGGCGAGATCGAGCAGGCGGGCGATCTTCATGATCGAAAGGTGGTAGACCCGCTGTTGACCCGATTCCTCCTCCCAGACGATCACATTACAGGGGAAGAGTCCGCCGATCCGCATCGTCTCGTCGAGCGCCTCGTTCGCGATCGCGGGATTGCAGGCGCCGAGCACGTAGTACGGGTCCCGATCGGCGTTGACCTTCTCGTTCAACAGCTCCGAGGGTGAGAACTCGACGGGAATGCCGAAGCCGACGTCCTCGCAGACCTCGCGGACGTGTTCGATCGCTTCCTCGTGTTCCATCTCGAGGACGGCCTGTTTCTCGCCGACGTCGTTCGGGTCGATCTCGGCTGGGTCGATCGGGAGACTCATACCTAGTCCATCGAACGGGAGCCACTAAAGCCCCACCGCCGCGCCTGCCGTTCCCGCTCAAACCGGGACCGGGAGCCACTCGAGGTACCGCAGGTACGGGACGGGATCGAACAGCGGGTCGTGCAACACGAGCCAGTCCAGCAGGACGAGTCCGGCGCCGTGGGCGATCACCGACGGGAGGATAGAGTCGGACTTGTAGTCGACGGCGCCGAAGAGAACGTCGGTCGGCCCCGACAGCAGGAACTCGAGCGGCGGCTTCGAGGCGTGGTGGATCATGTAGACGACGGGGCTGATCAACACCGCCTTGAATCCGATCTCCTTGACCCCCACGCAGAGCAGGCCGCGATAGTAGGTTTCGGCGGCCAGCGCCAGCGTAAAGAGCTTGAGGGCGTGGGGGATGAACTCGCCGGGAGCGGCCGAGGTCTCCCACATCGGGTAGAACGCGCGAATGGTCGGGAGCGTCGATCCGACCACGTAGAAGGGGAGGACGAACAGCGAGAGCAACGCCGCGTTCCGGACGGCGATCCGATTGATATTCCAGCCGATGCGGTTCCCGTGGGAGAGGCCGAGCGCCAGCGGGCCGCCGATCAACAGGATCGCGTCGATGACGGCCCGACGCCCGAGGTCGCCCGGGACGAGTTGCATCCACAGCAGCGTCAGGACGCCGCCGGTCAGTAGCGACTTCTGAAACCAGCTGAGTCGATCGAACTGGTCGGAGAGCCAGCCCGCGTCGCTCCGTTCCCCCTCCGCCGACACGGTTGGTTACTCGTCCGCGGTCGGGACCGGTCCGGTGCTGATGACCTCGCGGACCTCGGTCTCGAACTCCTGGTGGCGCTGGAAGTACGTTTCCTCGACCTCCTCGAGGACGGCGGAAAGCTCTCGCGGGCCGTCCGGGGTGCGGATAACGCTCTCTCCCTCGAGGCGATCGATCTCGCTCTTCTCTTTCGGCCAGGTGAGTCGCGAACTCACGCGGGCGAGCGGCGCCCCCTCGACGGGCGTTCGTTCACCGAGCGAGACCGCAGGTTCCGAATCCTCGTCCTCGTCGCTCATGACCGAAGATTTTCGGTCCCGGCGATTCAACCTTTCGTTTCACCGGATACGCGGCCCGGTTCCTCTCTGAGATCTGAAACGTGTCTGACACACCGTTTTGTGGTGTGCGCCCGAACCCCTCCGCATGACGAGTCTGACGGAGGCCTATCAGGGGAACACACGGGAAGTGACCAGCCTCCGGCGGCTGTACGCGGGGACGTCGCTCGTTCTGCTCGGGGCGATGCTCTCGGTGCTCGCCGTCCTCGTGCCGACGACCGACCTCTTCGCCGGCTACGTCGCCGGGGCAACCGCGTGGGACATGCCCGATCATTACGCGACCGTGCGCGTCGCAGGCGCGCTCGCCGGCGTCGGCGTTCCGGCCGCACTCGTCGGCGTCTTTCTCGTGTTGCCGGCGAGTCGACGGGTACGCGCGGCCGGTGCGATCAGCGCCAGTCTCTGTCTGCTCGGCGTCGTGCTCTTCTGGGAAGCTTACCCTCACCACTGGCGGGGGCACGGCGCCGACCTGACGCTCGAGGTCTCGACGATCTATCTCCTCGGACTCTTCATCGCCGTCTGGTGTCTGTTCGTCGCGGTCGTCAACTTCAAGACGCGAAACGACCCCGGCGGGATGCTCGAGATGAACGTCACGCGCCACAACCAGACTATCGTTGAGGTCGACGAGTCGTCGACCGCCGGCGGACTCGGCGGGGTCGGATTCCTCGGCGAAAAACCGGACGGGAACGTGGAGACCCAGACGAACTCGAACGCGGACGGTGCCCGCTCTCGGTCGCCTGACCACCGCAGTCAGTCGCGGAGTCGGCGATCGTCGGGCGCCAACCGAACGAGCGCAGCGACGAGCGACGGCGGCTCGACGGCGGCCGACATCTCCTCGCCGCTCGAGACGGACGTCGGAGACGGCCGCGATGCGGAGATCGTCGACTCCTCGACGGAACGGCCGGAGCCGGCCGACCGCTACTGCGGCAACTGCAGTCACTTCGAGTACGTCCGCTCGTCGTCCGGGATGGTCCCCTACTGCGGCCGTCACGACGAGACGATGGAGAACATGGACGCCTGCGAGGAGTGGACGCCGAACCGTCGGTAGTTTCGTCGTCTGCGCTCGATTCTGCTGGAGCGGACTGCTCGCGTTCGACGCGACGCTCGAGCCACGGCCACCGAAACTGATACCAGGCCTGTGAGGAAGCGTGGCGCGTGTCCGTTAGATGCCGATCGCCTGTCGGCCGATCTCGACGCCTCGTCGGGGCAGTTCGTAGATAATCGCGGCGGCGAGCGCTAGCTCGACGGCGGTCACGAGAACGGTCACCAGATCCGCTCGCTTGCTGCTTACGGCGACGCCGCTCGGGAGACCGAACTCCTTCTTCCAGATCGGGTAAAACAGCGCGATGCCCCGCTTGCTCCCCGCGACGTCGAGCGCGTAGTGCGTCAGGATGCCGATCCAGACGTACTCGAGGTTTCCGAAGAGCACCGGAAAGCCGAGAAATCCGACCAGGATCGGGAGGTTGTGCAGCGTCTTCCGGTGTCTGCCGAACGCCGTGTCGACGTCCGGGAATAGGGCACCGAGCGTGACCGGAACGCCGATTTCGATGATCGTCTCGAACGTCCCCAGATCACCCACCGGTTCGAGCAGGTAGCCGAGCCCGATACTCAGCAGGATCGCGTTGAGGACGTGGCCTCGTTTATTCATGATAGGCGTGACTCGACGGGGGATCCTCGAATACCTTTCTCTCCGAGACGGTCAGGTTCTCGAACCAATAGGCGCGAGAAGCGGTCGATTGCGGCGGAGCGTTCACCCCCGCGACGTCTCACCGGCAGCGGCGAGCAGGTCCTCGAGTGCTTGGTCGACGGTCTTCGCCCGGACGGCCGCTCGGTCGCCGTCGAACTCGTAGCGAGAGGCGGTCGTGAACGAGGACTGCGAGCCCCACGGCCCGGCGTAGGAGACGCCGATGTAGACCGTTCCGACGGGCTTGTCCTCGTTTCCGCCGGTCGGGCCGGCGACGCCGGTCGCGGCGACGCCCCAGGTCGTATCCGCGACGTCGCGGACCCCCTGAGCCATCTCGCGGGCGACCGGTTCGGAGACGGCGCCGTGTTCGTCGAGCGCCTCGCGGCTGACCCCGAGGTGGCGGCGCTTGGCGTCGTACGAGTAGGTCGTCAGCCCCGAATCGAAGTGGTCACTCGCCCCCGGAACGGCGGTGACGGCGGCGCCGATCAGCCCGCCGGTGCAGGACTCGGCGACGGCGAGCGTCTCCTCTTCGTCGCGGAGGGCGTCGGCCACCTGCATCGGGAGTTCGCGTTCGATCTCGTCGTTCATACCTGATTCGAGGGGACGAGCGCGTTTCAAAGACCGGGTTTCGTCGGTTCGGGCGGCAGCCGAGCCGCGAACTGACTCGAGCGCCTCGAGAGGCGATCCGAGGCCGAACGGAAAGAACGACGGTCGGGGCGTTCCCAGTACCCGATATGGAGTACGAGACGCCGCTGTTCTTCCACGTGATGCAGTACGCGGCCCAGGCGGACCGCGACGTCGTCGATATGGTGAGCGGCAACCCCGACTGGGAGCCGCCCGAGGCGCTCCGAGAGGGGCTGCACGAGTACGCCGACCTCGAGCCCGACCAGTTCCAGTATCCGCCGAGCGTGGGCTTACGAGAACTCCGCGAGGAGATCGCCGCCCGGCGGGGCGTCGACGTCGAGCAGGTCGTCATCACCAACGGCGCCGGCGAGGCGAACTACCTCGCGATGGCGCGGGCGCTCGAGCGAGATCGCGGCGACGAGATCCTGCTGACCGATCCGGTCTACCCCTACTATCCGGGGAAGACGACGATGCTCGGCGGAACGCAGTCGTTCGTCGCGACCGACGACGAGGGACAGCTCGAGCCGGCCGACGTTCGCGCGGCCGCGAGCGGAGAGACTGCCGCGATCGTGGTCAACTCGCCGAACAACCCGACCGGAGCGGTTTACCCCGAGGAGACGGTTCGGGAACTCGTCGCTATCGCCGAGGAGTACGACGCGATCCTCGTTAGTGACGAAGTGTACGACCACTACGATCTCTCCGGGGAGTTCGCCAGCGCGCTCGGGTTCGACTCCGATCACCGGGTCATCACCAACGCCTTTTCGAAGTCGATGGCGATCACCGGCTTCCGCGTGGGCTACGCGGTCTTCCCGCCGCACCTCGTCGAGAACGCCAAGAGTCGCCACATGCTGGTCAACGTCGCCGGCAGTCGACCCTCCCAGTACGCGGTCCTCCGGGCGCTGCGCGAGACCGGTCCCGACTACTACGAGCGCAACCGCGAACTCCTCGCCGAGCGGGTCGAGACCTTCACCGACGCGCTCGAGACCGCGGGCGCCGAGTACACCACGCCGCAGGGCTCGTTCTACGTGATGGCGCGCTTCGAGGGGTATCCGGGGACGCTCGAGAACGCCGAGCGGCTGATCGACGAGGCCGGCGTCGCCGGCATGCCGGGGGAGGCGTTCGGCGACTCGCGGAGCGACTGGCTCCGGTTCGCGCTCGTCACGCCGCGGGTATCGGCGGCCGCCGATCGGCTCGCGGCGTACTTCGACGATTCGTAACGACGGCGAGGACGAGTACGACGAAAAGTGACGGACGAACGCGTCGGGGCGAGAAAGACGAACGCGACGAAATGAGGAGGGCCGCGGGGTCAACCGTTACCGAAGGGACCCGTTCCAGGAACAGTTCGTGCAGGCGAACAGCCCGGCGCCGTTGACCGTCTCCGCATCGCAAGCCGGACAGTCCGTCGATCCGGCGACACCGACCGCGTCGCTCGCGCTCCGCGGTCGAAGAACGCCGCGAGAGTGTGCCGTCGGGAGCGGTAGTCCGGTGTCTTCGGCTCCGTAGGGGAACTGTGTGGCGTCCGTCGTCGACGATTCCTCTGCTCGTAGCTTCGTAAGTTGTGCTGTCATGAGTACGGGGTTCGAAGCGCCACCACCTGCTTCGACGTGTTCGGATCGATGCGACTCTCGTAATTAAATTCGATGTCTAGTATGGATATACAGGTAAGGAGATTCTGCAGACCTAGTTTGTCTACAAGGGTGGTAATACACCGTGGGAAAGAGCGGAAAAGCGGGGATCCGGAATCGACTCTCGAGGTATCGACGGGGACTGACTGATCGAGACCGACGACTACTCGTGTGCGCGGCGGAAACCGGCGCGTATGAGCGGAATCGACGTCGAGCCGGTCGACGAAACGGCCGAAGGGGACGCGACTGCGACGGACGAGGAGTCCCACACGATCGAGGTCACACCGACGGACTCGGTGCCGGACGAACAGCGAGAGACCGTCGCGGTCGACCCCTCCGGCGAGGATATCGACGGCCCCGACTACGTGCTCTACGGCGGGAAAGGTGGCGTCGGGAAGACGACGATGGCGGCGGCGACCGCACTCGACAGCGCTCGCGGGGGCGTCTCGACGCTCGTCGTCTCGACGGACCCCGCCCACTCGCTCTCGGATACGTTCGAGACCGACATCCCGGCGGAACCCGACAGGATTCGCGAGGACATCCCGCTGTACGCCGCGGAGATCGATCCCGAAGCTGCCGTCGAAGAGGGGCAGGCCGCCTTCGCGGGCCAAGGTGGCGACATGTTCGGCGGGCTCGACGAGATGGTCGGCGAGGAGTCACCGATGGACTCGCTGCTCGGCGGCCCGATGCCGGGCTCCGACGAGGCCGCCGCGATGCAACTTCTGCTCGAGTACATGGACGACGACCGATTCGAGCGCGTCGTCGTCGACACGGCGCCGACGGGACACACCCTCCGGCTGCTTCAGCTCCCCGAGATCATGGATACGATGATGGGCCGGATCGTGCAGTTCCGCCAGCGAATCGGCGGCATGATCGACGGCATCAAGGGGATGTTCGGCGGGCAGGAGATTCCCGACCAGGAGGCGGACCTCGAGGACCTCGAGGTGCTCCGCGAGCGCATCGAACGGCTTCGGGCCGCGCTGCGCGATCCGGCGCGGACGGACTTCCGGATCGTCCTCGTTCCCGAGGAGATGAGCGTCCTCGAGTCCAAGCGGCTTCGCGAACGGCTCCGGGAGTTCGAGATTCCCGTGGGCACCGTCGTCGTCAACCGCGTCATGGAGCCGCTCTCGGACGTCACCGACGACGTCGAGGGCGAGTTCCTCCAGCCGAACCTCGACGACTGCGAGTTCTGCCAGCGCCGCTGGGACGTCCAGCAGTCGGCGCTCGCGGAAGCCCAGGAGCTGTTCCGGGGCACCGACGTTCGTCGTGTTCCGCTGTTCGCCGAGGAGGTACAGGGAGAGGGGATGCTCGAGGTCGTCGCAGCCTGTCTGCGGTAGTCGTTCGAACCTGGATCGGTCTTGTAAGGAGACGACCGTTTTTATATAGATCGTTCGATCATTCGCCGTACGAACGGGACGCCCTCGAGAACCTCAACACGCGCTGGTCCGTCGCGAAGGGCAACCTCCTCGAACTGTTCGGTATCTACGTCGTGTCGTTTCTCGTCGTCGCCGGGGCGGGAATCGTCACGGCGCCGTTTACCGGCCACGGGACGGGTTCTATCTCGCGTTTCTCGCGGTGACGGCGATCCTGACCGCGGTCGTCAGCCCGGTCGTTGCAGTTCGCGTACGCCCGCGTCTACCTCGAGTACCGACCCGTTTCCGTGCGGAGCGACGACCGCGGCGGTGACTCGCGTGATGACGGAACGCGAACCGGATCCGACGACGCCCACTGGTAACGGAGCGACGATCGAACCCGACCGACCGCGGCTCAGCGCTCCGGAACGACCGTTACCGGTCGGTCGCTGTCGAGGATCACCGCCTGCACGACGCTTCCGAACAGCACCTTTCCGACGGGAGATCGCTTCTGAATACCGATGACGATTCCGTCGCTGTCGCGTTCGGACGCGGCGGCGAGGATCGTCTCCGCGGGCTCGCCGACCGACTCGTGGACCGCGTATTCGACGGCGCTCGACTCGAGGATCTCCGTAACGGTCTCGACCGACGCCGGTAATGACGCGCGCCTTCGAACGTTCTCGTCCATCTTCTCAGCGTACTCCTCGGAGAAGCCGCCCGCAGCCCACTCGGCGTCGGGTCCCGACATTCCCTCGTGAACGTGGACGACGTCGACGAAGACGTCGTCGGTATCTGGTAGTTCGAGGACGGCCTCGGCCTGTGCGCGACCGCGGGTCTCGTTCTCGTCGACCGCGAGCAGAATTCGGTACACGGGTGGCGTTCGAGACGAGCGGCCATAGTGGTTCACGATCCGGCATCGATCAGTCGCTCATCGCGGACTCGTCGACCGGCGGCTCGGTGCGCACGACGAACAGGAGCAACGCGGCCGCGACGACGCAGCCGCCGCCGAGCAGCCACCACGAGGCGCGGTAGCCGACGCCGTCCGCGAGGTAGCCGAAGGCGGGCGGCGCGACGATCGACCCGGCGACGAGCGAGAGCTGTCCGCCGGCGGTCGCGCCGCCCATCTCGTCGGCCCCGACCAGCGTCGCCATACAGGAGTAGTAGACGCCGGTGTTTCCGAGGACGAAGAAGCCGAGCGCGGCGAAGGCGACGACGGCCCCGATCGCCGTCGACGCGGCGGCGACGACGGCGAACAGCACGGCTCCGGCGAGCGCCTGGACGATCAGAATCGCGCCGATCCGGAACTGCGGATCGCCCGGTAGCGCGTCGCTCAGCCATCCCGTGGTGATTCGACCGACGCTGCCGAATAGCTGCACGATTGCAAGTACGACTCCGCCGAAGGCGATCGATGCCCCCACCTCCTCCGCGACGAACAGAACGGTGTAGCCGGTCGTGGTGAACAGCGCCGCGCCGAGGAAGAACCCCGCCGCGACCAGGCGGCGGTACGGCCGATTGTGCGACAGCGCGCGGAAGTCGGGATACTCGGCCGTTCCGCCGTCGTGGCTCCCGGTGTAGAGAAACGCGAAGACCGCCGCGACGACGACGCCGACGGCGGCGGCGATCAGGAAGCCGGCCTGCCAGAAGAGCGCGCCGGCGAGTCCCGTCACGAGCAGGGCGCTGATGCCGCTGCCGGCGGTGACGCCGACCTGCTTGATACCCATCGCGAGGTTCTGCCGACCGGCGGCGATGTTGTCGTAGACCGCCTTGTTCGTCCCCGGAATCGCCGCGGCGTACGTCGATCCGAGGAAGAACGCGGCGGCGAGCAGGAGCGCGACGGACGGCGCGCCGGCGACCAGCGCCGCGCCGGTCGCGAGGCCGACGAGGCCGAGCGAAAGCGTGCGGTACTCGCCGAACCGGTCGGTCAGCGCGCCAACCGGCAGGAGAAAGACCGCGTACCCCAGCGTGAGCGCGGTCACGACGAATCCAACCTGAAACCGGGACAGTCCGAACTCCGTGCGAAAGAACGGCGTCGCCGCGAAGACCGTGTAGTAGCAGATGCTCGCGGCGATCTGCCACGTCGTCACGAGCGAGACCGTTCGCCAGTACGACCGATCCATCGAACACTGCGTTCGTTTCGAAGGGACGTGCTTTACGGTGCCGAAACCGGAAGCCGGCGCCGGCCGAGAACGGGGATTTTCGAGTGCAGAACGGCCTCCGAGTCCGATCGAAGCGTCTCAGTCTCACTCCTCGGACCACTCGCCGCCGACGCGGTCGACGCCCATCATCGCCTCTCCCGGGTGTTCGGTGAACACGACTTTCACGTTCTCGTCGGGAATCTCGAGCGTCTTACCCGCGTACTCCATGGTGGCGAGCGCGAACGCTCGTTTCCGCTCGAAGGAGCGCCCGCGACGGATTTCGGCGTCGAGAAACAGGAGCGGTCCCTCGACCGCACGGCCGAGGTGGAGCGCCGACGCCTCGTGTTCGCGGATCGTCACCGCGACGTGACCCGCAGTCGTCTCCATCTCGCTCGTGTACAGTTCCGTCACTCGATCGGCGAGAGCCGTTCGTTCCTCGGGGGTCAACGAACGGGTCGTATCGAACTGTAACAGCGGCATACTCCGGCTTCACTCGGCACGAGTATGTGGGTTCCGACGTTGGCGGATTCCTCTCGAGCGCTGGCGGGTTTCTGGGCCGAACTTCCGTGAGGAGTTTCACCAATGTTGACATCCTCACGCAACCGAATCTCGGCGTTTTTTAGTCTTCCATTCGAAACGCTCGCAACAATGGTGTTCCGCTCGCGAAGAAAGTACCAGTCGATCATCCAGCGCATCTGGACGTATCTGTGGGTTCTCAACGAACAGACGAAGGCGTATCTCACCCTCGACGGGCGAGCGATCGCCGAAGACCTGGATACGCTCTCAAAGGAAGAAAAACGCGTCGCTCGGACGGCGTTCGCCGACGGCGGCCAACAAGTGAACGACGGAGGCGGAACCGCGGAATCCGGGGGCGATGGATCCGGAGGCGACGACCAGTCGCCGTTCGACGTTGGCGGTGAGTACAAACTCCGGCAGAAGATCGGATTCGTTCTCGGCCCGCTCCTGTTCGCGGTGCTGTACCTCTCGCCGACGCCGGAGGGACTGACGCCGGAAGGACAGGCCGTCGCCGCCGCCACCGCGTGGATCGCGGTCTGGTGGATGTCCGAGGCGATCCCGATTCCGGCGACGTCGCTGCTCCCGATCGTGCTGTTTCCGCTGACCGGTGCGCTCCCGGCCGGGGAGACGACTCCCTCCTACGCCAATCCGCTGATCTTTCTCTTCATGGGCGGATTCTTCCTCGCGATGGCGATGCAGCGGTGGGGGCTCCACCGGCGCATCGCCCTCCGGACGATCAAGGCCGTCGGAACCGAGCCCTCGCGGCTCATCCTCGGGTTCATGCTCGCGACGGCGTTCCTCTCGATGTGGGTCTCTAACAGCGCGACCGTGATGATGATGGTTCCGATCGCGCTGGCGGTCATCTACCAGACCGCGGATCTGGTCGACGAGACCGACCTCGAGATCGACACGAGCGAGGGCAACTTCTCCTTCGGCGTCGCCCTGATGCTCTGTATCGCCTACGGCGCGTCCGTCGGCGGCGTCGCGACGCTTATCGGTACGCCGCCGAACATCCTCTTTGCGGGCCAGGCAGGCGAACTGTTCGGAACGACGATCGGCTTCGCCGAGTGGATGCTCTACGGGGTTCCGATCTCGATCGTCGGGCTCGTAACGGTCTACCTCTACGTCACCCGGGTCGCTATCTCGCCGGAGTTCGATCAGTTACCGATCGGCGCCGACACGATCGACACCGAACTCGAGCGACTCGGCTCGATGGGAACTCAAGAGCGGATGGTGCTGGTCGTCTTCGTGGGCATGGCGGCGGCGTGGATAGGCGCCAGTCTGGCCGACCAGGCCGGACTCGTTCCCGTTCCGGAGGACGTCGACACGATCGTCGCCATCGGCGGCGCGCTGGTACTGTTCACGCTGCCGACGAAGACCGAAGACGGTGATCACACGTTCCTCCTCGACTGGACCAGCGGCGTCGAGATTCCGTGGGGCGTCATCCTCCTGTTCGGTGGCGGCCTCGCCATCGCCGCCGGCTTCGGCGATACCGGCCTCGCGGCGTGGATCGGCGAACAGCTCGCCGGACTCGAGGGCGTCTCCATGGTTCTCATCATACTCACGGTCGTCACGATGACGATCTTCCTGACGGAGGTCACTTCGAACACGGCGACGACGGCGATGCTCATGCCGATCCTCGCCGGCGTCGCGGTGGGTATCGGCGTCCACCCCTACGGGCTGATGATCGCGGGCGCGACCGCGGCCTCGTTCGCGTTCATGCTCCCGGTCGCGACGCCGCCGAACGCCATCGTCTTCGGTAGCGGCTACATCACGCTGCCTCAGATGGCTCGCGTCGGCGTCGGGCTCAACGTCCTCGGAATCATTCTGATCACGCTGGTCGCGCTCCTCTGGCTGCCGCTGGCGTGGGGAATCGACCTCGGAACGCTGCCGACCGACTTCGCCGAGGCGTTCAACGGCTAGCCCGGTTGCGGCTGCCTCGCCCCGTCGCGCCGATCTTCTTCCCGTAACCGCGCGACGCGACAGCCGAGCCGTACACTCGTCGCTTCGGCCGCGGCTGATTCCCGAGAGAGACAGCGTCGGCAGAGAGCTGTCGATCGACGACGGAAACTCCGACAACCACCGGGAGTCGTCACGACGCACCTATTCTCGGGAAGTGGGAACCGGCGCGACCGTTGATGTCCGGGTTCGACAATACCAAGACACGCTCAATGCCGACAGATGGACTGGTATCCAACCGGAGCGAACGCGTAGTCCTTCAGACACTTTCGGAATCCGGACCGATCACGATTCCGGAGTTAGCGGACTCTCTTGCCAGCCATCCGGCGACGGTCGAACGCCGCTGCCGCGAGCTACAGCGGGCGGGATACGTTCGTCAGTGTACCGGCGGAAAGTTCGCCGTCGACGAGAATCGCTGGAACGCTCGAGCGACCGACGACTGATACTACCGCGGCTACCGACCGCTCGAGATCCCAGAATCGTTCGATATCATCCCGCTGCTTCCTCGCGCCTTTTCTTCTTCCCGGCCGATCCGATCTCCGACTACCGATCGCCGGCCGTCGACCGTTCTGCACCCTCGCACCGACGAGAGAACGCGAACGACCCGTCTACGCTCGCGACGCCTCCCCCGAAACGACGAGCACGCGGAGGTCGTTGACGTTCGTCCCGGTGTAGCCCGTCTCGAGCAGGGCACCGAAGTCTTCGAGCGGTCCGTAAACGTCGTTCGCCGCGAGTGCGCGTTTCGCCGCCGCCTCCTCCTCCTCCGAGTCTATCGTTTCACCGTCGACGATCGCGCCCGCAGCGTCCGTCGGTCCGTCGATCCCGTCGGTGTCGACGCTCGCGAGGACGGCCTCGGTCTCGCTCGCGGCGAACTCGAGGCCGGCCGCGAGCGCGAGTTCCTGGTTCGGGCCGCCGCTGCCGCCGCTTCCGCTGTTACCACCGTCGTCGTCACCAGCATCGTCTTTGCTGACGGTGACGGTCACCTCACCGCCGGAGAGGACGACCGCGGGCGGTTCGATCGGATCGCCGTCTGCCGCGATCTCCGCTCCGATGGCGGCGTGAACCCGGCCGACCTCCCGCGCCTCGCCCGTGAGACGACTCGAGAGCACGAGCGACTCGTAGCCGCGCTCTCGAGCGGCGTCGCGTGCGGCGTCGATAGCCGTTCGACCGTTCGCCAGACAGTACCAGTCCTCGTCGGCGTCGGCGACCGCCGAGTCGCCATCGTTCGGAGTCTCCGCGAGTTCGCCCGCCGCCCCGCGCTCGAGGTGCTCGCGGACGCTCGCGGGAACCTCGTCCCGGATCCCGTAGCGCTCGAGCACGCTGACGGCGTCGGCGAACGTGCTGGTATCGGACACCGTCGGTCCGCTGCCGATCACCGACGGATCGTCGCCGACGACGTCGCTGATGGCGAGCGTGAGAACCGTCGCGGGAGCCGCTCGGCGGGCGAGTTGGCCGCCCTTGATCGCCGAGCAGTGCTTCCGGACGGCGTTGATCTCGTCGATCGACGCCCCCGACTCGAGCAGCGCGTCGGTCGTCTCCTGAAGCGCTCCGAGCGAGAGCCCGTCGGCGGGCGCACAGCACAACGCGCTCGCGCCGCCGGTGATCGCCGCGAGCACGAGCGTTCGCTCGCCGGCCGCGTCGGCCCGCTCGAGGAGTTCCCGCGTCGCGTCGACGTTTCGCTGTGACGGTGTCGGGTGATCACCCTCGCGGACGGCGACCGGGCCGATCGTCTCCTCGTCGGGCGCGGTCGTGACGACGACGCCGTCGTCGATCCGGGTCTCGAGCAGGTCGACGAGCGCCGCGACGACGCCGCCGGTCGCCTTTCCGCCGCCGAGGACGAGGATCTCGTCGAACCGATCGAGATCGTACTCGCGGCCGTGAACGCGGAGCGTCTCTCCCTCGAGTACCACCGCCGAGTCGACGACGGTCTCCGGAAGGGTAGCGGTGATCCCGGCCTCGAGTGCGTCGAGGGCGGTCTCGCGGGCTGGCGTCTTCGCGTGTCGTTCGCGGGAGTGGAACATGAGTATCGATAACCGGTGCGCTCAGACGAGTTTTCGAACGAGTCCGTAGACCGCGTCCTGGAGTCGATCCGGGAGGAAGCGGGCGTACACGCCGGCCTGGCCGAGCGGGCCGACCGGATACCGGGCCGGCGGCTCGGAACGGATCGCGGACTCGACGATCGCCACTGCAACCTCCCTCGGCGTGGAGGCGAAGGGACCGCCCTGTCCGCCGCCGATCAGTTGCGCTTCGTCGTAGAGCTCGTACAGCGACTCGTAGGCCGGCGTGCGCTGGGATTCGGGGAGTTCCTCGTCGACTCGGTCCGTGAACTCCGTCTCGACCGGGCCCGGCTCGATCAGCACGACATCGATGCCGAACTCCTCGATCTCGGCGCGAAGCGAGTCGCTCATCGCCTCGAGGGCGTGTTTCGATCCCGAGTAGGCGCCCGACCCCGGGAACGAGACCCGGCCGGCGACGCTCGAGACGTTGATGATCCGTCCCTCGCCCTGTGCGCGCATGTGCGGTAGGGCGGCGCGAGCGAGGCGGTGCGGGCCGTAGACGTTGACGTCGAACTGCCGGTGGAGGTCGACCGTCGAGACGTCCTCGAGCGGCCCCATCTGGGCGTAGCCGGCGTTGTTGACGAGACAGTCGATCGCGCCGCCGATCTCGACGGTTCGTTCGACGACCTCGGCGACCTGATCCGGATCGGTGACGTCGAGTTCGAGCGTCGTACAGCCCGCCTCGGCGAGATCCGCGATATCGTCGGCGTTCCGAGCGGTCGCGATCACCTGCCAGTCCTTCTCGAGGAAGGCTCGAGCGGTCGCGTGTCCGATTCCCGACGAGCAGCCGGTGATCAGCACGCACCGCTTGCGCGTGTAACGATCGTCGGCGGTCGTGCTCGTCTCCGTTTCCCGCCTGGAGTCATCTGCTGCGGCGGTTCCGTCGTCCCCCGCCTCATCGTCGGCTTCCTCAGCGATGGCCATGGGTGACCGTTTCGAGAGAGGATACCTAAGTATCGACGGTTTGTCGCGCCAGTCGTAATTTCCGGCCGCGGAGGAACTGTTCGTCGAGAGTCGGTCGTGTTATGCGCGAAGCTCGGTCGTCTGCGCTTGAAGCACGATGCATCGGGAGACGTGGCGTGCACTGATCCGCGGCGAGTGACGCGAGACGCGGTTCGAAGCTGCGCGAGGGGCGAACGAGCAGAGCGCGGCGCGTAGCGCCGCGGTAACGCGAACGGCGTAAGCCGTGAGCGCGCAAGCGAGTGAGTCGGCTGGGGAGGGTGTGGCTACTCCACGTGTTTCGTGCAAGCAGGACGCTATTCCGTATGAGAACACGGAGAGCGTTCCAGAACACGGTGAAAGCCCCTGGCCGGGTCGACGGCTGCGACTCGCTGTGCGCTTCCCTCGCTACGCTCGGTCTCGTTCGAAAGGCGCTTTGCGCCTTTCGTGATCACGAGAGAGCGAAGCTCTCTCGAACGACAGTGCTTGCGTCGTCTCGCTCGTCGACCCGGCCAGCCCCTTTCGGTCCCACCCACCGCGGCGGTTGGTCGGTCGGCTATCGAACGCGGCCGGCCGCTACTCGTCGAGCCCTCGCTTCGCCTCGTCGGCGTAGCTGTCGGCCAGCCGGACGGGTTCGGGGAGCTTGTACGACGAGGAAAGCGCCAGGGCGACGTCGGCGGCCGTTTCCGGGCCGACGCGGTGGCCGGGACTGACGTACAGCGGGTTGATGTACCGATCGGGAGAGTCGTACTGTCGCGTCTGTACCGCGTAGCCGAGCAAGGTGCCGTCGGGTACGTCGACTCTCGAGTTCGACTCGATGGCCACCCGGGACCCCTCGGGCAGGTTCTCGGTCTCCTCGCGGGGGCTGCCACAGAGCAGGCTCTTGGCGACGCCGATACTCGGGACGTCGAGGACGACGCCCATGTGGGTCGCGATCCCCGCCTGCCGGAAGTGAATCCGGCCGCTGCCGTCGAACAGGAGCAGATCCGGCGACGCCGAGAGCGCCTCGAGCGCGTCGAGGATCGGCCGCCCCTCTCGAAACGAAAGCAGGCCGGGAATGTAGGGGATCTCGAGGGGCGTCACCGCGTGGATGCGTTCGATCACCTCGCCGCCCTGCATCGCGACGACGGCGCTCAGGGCGCGATCCTGCTCCCCGTCGGCGTCGGTGAGAAAGGACTGATCGACGCCGGCGACGACCGGCGGTTCGTCGGGACTCGAGGACGCGGCGAGCGGGTCGCCGAGCACCGCGGGGTCGAACGCGATATCGTCTTCGAAAACCGCAGCGTTGGCAATCTCGCGCTGGAGGGCTTCCATGTCGTCGCGCTCGAGCGAGGCGTCGGGAACGAGGTCGGGACGGGACGCGTTCATCGGTGGGAGAGCGTTGTCGGCGAGCGAAAATCAGTGTCGGGGTTCGGCCGGTAGCTCAGAAGCGTCGTCGGCCGCCGGGCCCGCCGGGGCCGCCCGGACCGCCCGGTCCACCGGGACCGCCGCCGCCGAGCTGGAACTGGTCCTGCGTTCGAACGTTCTGGGTTCGCTTGATGTACTCGCCGTAGGCGAGCCCGATCACGAGCCCCACGAGGTGGGCCGCGTGGGCGATGTTGCCGCCGCCGCCGGTGCCGATGAAGAAGACGCTGATCACCGCCGTCCCGGCCGCGAGCAGCCAGATCGGAACGGGGAGGATGAAGTAGAGGTAGACCTTGAGATTCGGGTTCAGAATCGTGAGCACGCCCATGATCGCGAGTGCGGCGCCGCTGGCGCCGAGAACGCTTGAGGGGACGCCCTGCACGGCCGAGATTCCGACCTGCCCGAGACCGGCAAGCGCGCCGCTGACGATGAACAGTATTGCGAACTTCTTCGAGCCGACGTAGCGCTCGACCAGCGGGCCGAAGAAGAAGATCACGATGCTGTTGAAGACGATGTGGAAGATTCCAAACGGGCTGTGTGCGAAGATGGAGGAGATCCACGTCCAGACGTACTCGGGATTTTCCGTCGAGAGAGTGAACAGCGCGCCGTGTAGCGACAGTCCGCCGATCAGGATCGTGATCCACTGGAGCGCGAATGTGATCCACATCAGCGCGAGGAACGTGTAGGTCGCGTTCCCGCGGAAGTACGCCAGCGGGCCGCCCGGCCCGGTGTCGATGGGGATCTTGTCCATCAGACTCGAGGTCTTCGACGTTCCGCCGTTCTGAACGCTGTCGTCGAAGCCGCTGTCGAAGACCCCCTGGGGATCGTTCCAGTTGTTGAGTCTCGTACAGTCGTGGTTCTCCGGCAGTCGGTGTTCACTGCAGTAGGTGCCCCCACAATGCCGGCAGTTGTAGGGCATGCTCTCCTCTTTCCCACACACGTCGCACGTGGCCATTGGCCGGGGATAGGTGTGGCATCGCTAAGGGATTTGGGGTTTTCCGCAGCGAATCGACGGACGTTTTTTGACGTCTCGCCCCGCAGTTCGGTATGTGCAAGAGTACGAGCGAAAGCAACTGCTCGAGCGCGTCGAGCGCGAGGGCGCGACCGTCGGCGCGGACATCCCGGAGACGATCACCGTTCAGGGGGAGGTAATCGACCTCCGGACGTTCGTCTTCGAGATCAAGCGCCGCGAAACGGTGCCGCCCGGCGAGCGCGACCGCGTCGAGCAGGCCAAACGGAACCTGCGACGCGAGCGCGTCGAGCGCCTCGAGGCGATCGAGGAGGACGATATCAGCTGCGAGGAGGGCGAAGAGCTCGCCCAGGGGATCATCGGCATCGACCGGGCGCTGAACGCCCTCGAGAACCTCGGCCCGACGGACCTCGAGCGCGAACAGCAGGCGAAGCAGGCCGCCGACACGAAGCGCTGGATGTCCTTCCTGAAGAAGGCGCTCGGGGAGGAAGGTAGCGCCAGCGCGCGGAGGGGTCCGTGACGACCAACGCCGAACTCGCGGGTCGCTTCGAGGAGTTCGCGGACCTGCTCGAGGCCGACGACGTCGAGTACAAGCCCCGGGCCTACCGACGGGCGGCCGAGAGCATCCGCGCGCATCCGACGCCGATCGCCGATTACGTCACGGCGGGCGACCGCGAGGCGATCGAGAACGTCGACCACGTCGGCGACGCGATCGCCTCGAAGATCGTCGAGTACGTCGAGACCGGTGAGATCGAGGAGCTGGAAGAGTTACGCGCCGAACTCCCGATCGACATCGCCGACATCACCCGCATCGAGGGCGTCGGCCCCAAAACCGCGGGCAAGCTGTACCGGGAACTCGGAATCCAGACGCTGGACGACCTCGAGGTGGCAGCAGAGGCCGGCGAGGTACAGGAGATCAAGGGATTCGGTCCCAAGACGGAGGAGAACATCCGCGAGAACATCGAGTTCGCCCGCACGATCGGCCAGCGCCAGTTGCTCGGCGAGGCCCGGCCGCTGGCCGACGACGTCCTCGCCTTCCTCGAGAGCCACGAGGCGGTCGAGCGCTGCGAAGTCGCCGGCTCGATCCGCCGGTGGCGCGAGACGATCGGCGACGTAGACGTGCTCGTGGGGACGAACGACGCGGAGAACGTGATCGACGCCTTCGTCGGCTGGGACTCCGTCGACGACGAGATCGAGTCCGGGCCCGCGAAGGCGAGCGTCCGAATCGGCGAGATCCGCGTCGATCTCCGCGTGGTCGTCCCCGACGAGTTCGGCTCCGCGCTGCAGTACTTCACGGGGAGCAAGGACCACAACGTCACGCTGCGCAACTACGCGATCGATCGCGGGATGAAGCTCAACGAGTACGGCGCCTTCGACGTAAGCGAGATCGACGATCCCGACGCGGGTGAGGGAACCGACGGTTCGCGAACGTCGTCGGACCAGCGGTCCGACGGTAGTCAACGCGTCGGCGAGCGAGTCGCCGGCGAGACGGAGGAAGGGATGTACGAGGCGCTCGGCCTCGAGTGGATCCCGCCGGAACTCCGGACGGACCGCGGCGAGATCGACGCCGCGGCGACCGGCGACCTGCCGGATCTGCTCACTCGCGACGACATCCGGGGTGACCTCCACAGTCACACCGAGTGGTCCGACGGCAACACTTCGATCGACGAGATGATCGCGGCCGCCGAGGCGATGGGCTACGACTACTACGGCGTCGCCGACCACGCCGAGGGCCCGGGCGTCGTCGCCGACATGGGTCTCGCGGACACCGAGATCCTCGAACAGGTCGAGGCGATCCGCGAGGTCGCCGCAGCCGCGGACGTCGAGGTGCTCGCGGGGATCGAGGCTAACATCGACGCAGACGGCGAGATCGGCCTCGGGGACGAGGTGATCGAGGCCCTCGACGTGATCGTCGCCTCGCCTCACAGCGCGCTCGGTCAGGACGCCGAGACGGCGACGAACCGCCTCCTCCGGGCCGTCGAGAACCCGGCGGTCGACGTCCTCGGCCACCCGAGCGGGCGACTGCTCAACGAGCGCTCCGGCCTCGAGTTCGACGCGACCGCGCTCGGCGAGGCCGCCGCCGAACACGGCACCGCGCTCGAGGTCAACAGCAACCCCCGGCGGCTCGACCTCTGGGGCAGCGCCGTCCAGGCCGCGATCGAAGCGGGCGCGCCGATCGCGGTCAACACCGACGCTCACCAACCCGCGACGCTCGAGTACATGCGCTGGGGCGTCCACACCGCCCGCCGCGGCTGGGCCGAGCCCGCGGACGTGATCAACACCTGGGAACTCGAGGAGTTGCGCGAGTTTCTGCACTGACGCTCGACGGTTCGTTTTCTCCACTATGCGACTCCTCCTCGACGTCATGTGCGGCGGGCTCGTCGCCTACCTGCGGATGTGCGGCCACGACACCGTCTACGCCGGCGACCGCGACCTCGAGGCCGACGACGAGTTACTCGCGGTCGCCCGAGAAGAAGAGCGAACGATCGTCACCCGCGACGTCCGGCTCGCGGGCCGCACCGAGGCGTCGATCCTGCTCGAGTCGCGCGACGTCGAGGACCAGCTCGCGGCGCTCTCGGCGGCCGGGATCGGGCTTTCTCTCGAGGACGAACCCGACTTCTGCGGGCGCTGTAACGGCCCGCTCGAACCGGTCGACTCCGCAGCGTCGACGCCGGAATACGCGCCCGATGCCGCCGAAACCGCGGTCTGGTGCTGCCGGGACTGCGGCCAGCACTTCTGGCGCGGCAGTCACTGGGAACGGGTCGAACGAACGCTCTCGAGGCTCGAATCCACCGAGGAATCAGCCGATTGCGATCGATCGACCTAACGCTCGCGCTCGCAGCCGGCGCTCGTACCGAGCGCGGCGAACTGTCCGCAGAGGCGATCGAACGCGTTCGAGATCGACGGGCTAAACCGGCCCGTTCAGTCATCAGTGCCGTGGGACCTGCCCTGGCCGATCGGCATCGCCGAACCCACGGTGCCCGCCGTTCGCCGGAGGAGGCGGCCGAACGACTGTCGGCGGGACACGAACAGCGTCGTCCCGAGAAAGACGTAGATGACGCTGTATACGAACAGGAGTTGGATACTCGAGACCGGAAGAGCGACGAAATCGCGGATGATGAGAAACTCCAACAGGACCTGCGAGGTAAACAGCGCGAGCAGCGTCAGCGCTTCCCCGACGGAGATTTCGAACCTGATGAGGAGGGAGATGGCGAAGAACGACTGGGCGGCGGTCAGCCAGATCTCGGCCATCTGCTTGTAGTCGAACGCGAGCACGCCGTACCGACCCAGCGCGAGGGAGTGGACGACGACGAGCGTGCCGATGAGCAGCGTCCACTGGTTGAGCTTCGACGAGATGAGCGCGTTGAACCCCGCGGTCGACCGGGCCTTGTTCACCAGGTAGACGACGACGATGAGTTCCGGCGCTTCGGAGGCCAGCGGTGCGATCCACTGGATCATGAAGAACGACGGAATCCCGATCCCCTCGCCGAGATACTCGAGACCGTGGGCGAACGGTTCGACGGCCGTGAAGATCATCGCGCCGGAGTAGGCGAAGAGAACGAGGACAGTGGCGACCCGACGGCGCTTCGGGAACTGTTGCAGGTACGCCGGCACGCCGACGTGATCCATGTCGTGATCGACCTCCCCGCGGAGGATCACCGCGATGTAGAGGACGTACAACCCGACCAGCACCAGCATGTCGAAGATATCGATGCCGCCGTTGAGCGGGACGAGAAACGCCCACATCGTCGCGAGCAGCAGGAACACGATCTCGAGGCCGATCTCCCGGTCGAGGACGACGACGTCGGAGAGGAAACCGGAGCGAGTTTCGACCGCAGGATCGGACGCCGCTCCCCGACGGAAGATCGTAAAGAGGGCGATGCCGGCCCACCCGAGACCGATGAGGATTCGGTTCGCGCCGGTCATGTTGGCGACCGCGAGGTTGCCCGCTTCGACCCCCCGTTCGGTTCCCGCGAACTGGCCCGCGTTCCAGGCGTAGAGGGCGTCGACCGCGTACTCGGGTGCAACTGCCAGTACCGCGAGTACCGCGATCGCGAACGCCTGCGGCACGTCCTTCTCGGCGGTTTCGGCGGCCCACGCGAGGAGGAACGCCGATCCGAGGACGGCGATCCCAGTCACGATTACCGTCCCGAGCGTCGACAGCGTTCGGACTATGGCCGGCGCTTCGTACGCCACCCCCGGGGCGGCTGTCGCTGTGAGCCAGGGGAGGAGATCGGTAGCTCCCCACACGGCGGCCCAGGGAAGGGTCAGTACAACCGCGGCCGAAATCGCGACGAGCGCTCGTTGTCTCATGAGAATCGTTATCGAACGTGTATTAGCCGGAGTGTTGTACGTAATCTGTTGGGATGGCGGTAGTGCCTGCTACTGCTATACGGGCCTCGGCGTACGAGCTGGTGCATCCTTCGTCGCCGGGGGCCTCGGCGGACTGTCCGACCGGACTCGAGAGGGGCACGTCCCCTCGAAGCGTGCCCGGTGCTCGAGAGCGGGTGCCGTTAGTACACGGCCACGTCGTCGAATCGGCCGTCGTAGGCGATGTGACTGGGGTGGGTCGGCTCGATTCCCGAGAGAAAGAGTCGATCGGCCTTCTTCCAGGTGTTCTCGTAACAGAGGTGGGCGAGTTCGCCCGCTGACGTCCGGAGTCGCCTGGTTCCGTTGTCGTGGACGACACGACGGGCGACCCGGTTCACGAGGGCGTCGACGAGGTCCGCCTCGGACTCGATCGCCGTCTCGAAGGCCGTGTAGGCGACGCCGACCGAACTCGGCAGGTGTGCGTACGAGGAGGTAAACGGCGGGTACGACAGCAGCTCCGCGAGTTCTCGCGCGCGCTTGTTGTGAGAGGGGAAGTGTTTCGGATTGTAGGTCTCGATGGCGTCGATGGTCTTCGCGTACGTCCGCAGATCCGCCTCCGTCAGGCTCAGGGTGGCGAACTCGGGATGCGGGACGAGTACCGCTGCACCCTGGCGGTCAAACTCGGCCATCGCCACCTCGAGCGGGATGAAGTCCGGAACCGGGTCCTCGAGTCCGATCGCGAGGACGTGTTTCCGATCCCGCCAGGAGCCGGTGAAGACCTCTCGTGCGGGGATAACCAGCAGGTCGTCGCTCGAGTAGGCCGCCGCTCGTTCCCGGATCTCCGGGAGGCGGGTAAAGTGCGGTGCGTAAACGATTGCGTCGAGTCCGACCCGTTTAGCGCGCTCGACGACGGCGTCGTTGAGAACCTTCACGTGACAGTCGACTCGAACCTCCACTCCGTCACTCACGAGTATATCCGGTCCTTTCGCGAGCGCCGAGTTATGAATTCTGATTCGCACTGTCTCACCATCCTCCCGCAGTTCACCGCGATACTGTACCATAGAAGTAGCCGCATCGTCGGCGCTCACGGCTAGAACGCTATTGAGATCAACAGTTAGCTCTACGGGAGATTTCCGATAGATACGCCAGCTAGCGGTAAAGTTTTCAACCTTATTAGAAGTCAAAGAATCGGTAGTGGAATAACGAGCGGAACGTTCAACGAAATTCGCGATGCGGAGGAGCGGACGTTCGAGACAGCGGGCGACCCCCGGGCTGACTCCGCCGCAGAAGAGACGGTATCCCGGAGTGTGCAGTTCAGGCTGTACGAAACGGAACAGTATGACCGGCTGACCTGCCTTGGCGGCCCCGGCGACTGCTCCGCTTTCTACGGCGGTCGTGCCGGCCGCTCAAGGCGCGGTGCTCGCGGACGAAAAGACCATTAGGTCGGCCCCGCGATTCTCCTATCAAATGGCTTGGGAATGCGGCATCGGCGGCTGCGGAGGGGTATTCGAGGACGTCGAGTCGGCCGTCGTCCATCAGGCGACCGAACACGAACGCCGCGAGTGCAAGGTCTGTGGCTCCGTCGTCCCGGACGGTTATCTCGGGATCCGACACACCTTCACCGAGCACAGCCGTGCCGAGTACGTCCGCGCGTACGGCGCCAGTTCCGAGGAGGTCAGGAAGCGCGAGGCGCTGCTCGAGGAGATCGAAGCGACTGCGGATATCAGGGGAATCGCCGAGGAACTGCGACAGTAGAAGAAACCTGGACGCGACTCGTCGGCTGTCCGGGACGAAACGGCGCGACGCTCGGCGGTGATTCGCTGTCGTCCGTCGCCTAACTACTCGACGAGCGCGTTAACGCTCGTCACTGTCCGCTCACGGGCGCATAGCGCCCGTTCGCATGGTTCGACGAACTACCGTTCGTCGCTATCCAACACGCGGATCTGGTCGCCCCGAACCGTCACCGGAATCGGAACCGTCGCCTCGTACAGCTCGACCGTCACCTGGTCCTTGCCCTCGTCGATCCGCTGGACCTGGGCCTTCTCGCCCTTGAACGGACCGGCGATGAGTTCGACGATGTCCCCCTCTGCGATCCCCTCGACGTCCGGCTTCGGCGAGAGGAAGTGCTCGACCTCCGAGATGTCCGACTTGCCGGGGACGATGCTACGCGCGTGCGGGATATCCTCGAGCACGCGGTTCAAGACGGCGTCGCCCTCCGCTTCGACCATCACGTAGGAGGTCAGCGAGTCCGGCGCGAGCGCGGCGTGGATCTCGGGTTCCTCGCGGTTGATGATCATGTCGGCGACGGTTCGCTCCTGGCTCGCCGTCGTCTTGACTGCGAAGATGCCCATTATAAGGCACCACCGGCGTCACCGGTCAACAGCAGCATGATTCCGCCGATGAGGAATCCGAGGAATCCGACCAGCAGGATCCCTGCACCGGCGATTTTCGACACCTGGAAAAACTCTTCGCTCGTCGGCGTTGTCGCCATCTTCAACACCCGCACGTACGAGGTGAGGTCGTAGGGAACGTCCATATTTGTCTGTTTACAGCGCGGGGCCTTTTATCTGTCTTTCGTGTCCGCTGTCGTGTTCGCGAGCGCGCGCCGATCGACCGACCTCGACGTTGCACTCGACGGCCGGATCCCCAAGCCGTTCGATCCCGAATACGGGAGTGTCATGGCCGAAGATAACACCGACCGCGCCGACGAGCACGAGGCGGAGCGCGAAGCCGAAATCGAAGAGGAACTCGAGCGCGTCGGCCGCGATCCCGACGAGGTGGACGACGGCGACGGCGATCTCGGGACGCAGAACGCACCACGGTCGGACGAGGAACCCGACGACCTGGAGGAAGCGGAAGGCGAGACCGACGAGAGGTCGTAGCGCGCTTCCCTCGGACTCTCGCCCGGCCGACTACTGTACTGCCGGTAACACCTCCCCTTCGTAGAACTCGACGAACTCGGCCTGGTTCGAGCCGATGTTGTGAACGGCGACGTGATCGAACCCGGCGTCGACGAACTCCCGGATCGCCTCGAGGTGTTCGTCGGGGTCGGAGCCACAGACGACCGTCTCTGCGACGTCTTCCTCGGAGACCGCTTCGGTCGCCTGCTCGAAGTGGGCGGGCGTCGGAAGCTCCCACACGAGCTCCCCGGGCAGTGCCGCTTGGGGCCAGATCTCGTGGGCCGTTTCGATCGCCTCCCGTTCGTCTTCGGCGTAGCAGACGCTGACCTCGGCGTACCGGGGTTTGTCCTCTCCGCCGCCGTCTTCGAACGCCTCGACCAGGTCCTCGTCGGGCGCGATCGCGATGAGTCCGTCGCCGATTTCACCGGCCTTGCGCGCCGTCTTCGGGCCGTCGGCGGCGACGGGGATCGGCGGGAGTTCGTCGGGGAGCGTGTACACTCGCGCGTTCTCGACGGTGTAGTACTCCCCGTGGTAACTCGTGGTCTCTCCCCCCCAGAGGGTGCGGATGACGTCGAGCGCTTCCTCGAGCATCTCGAGTCGGACCGCGTGTTCCGGCCACCGGTCGCCGAGAACGTGCTCGCTCAGGTTCTCGCCGGTGCCGACGCCGAGGAAGAAGCGACCGGGCAACTGCGCGCCGGCGGTGGCGGCCGCCTGCGCGATGATCGCCGGATGGACGCGCATGATCGGGCAGGTGACGCCGGTGCCGAGACGCAGGTCGTCGGTCGCCTGCGAGATGGCACCGATCACGTTCCAAACCATCGGACTCTCGCCCTGGCTCGAGGTCCAGGGGTGGTAGTGGTCGGAGATCATCGCGTAGTCGAACGCCGACTGATCGGCGAGTCGGCCGTACTCCGCGAGATCGTTCGGGCCGTGCTCTTCACTGATGAGTTTGTGACCGATCTCCGTCATAGAACACGGGAGGACGTTTTCGTCCCTAATCGCTGCACCTGCGTGCGCCTGTTCGCCACTCGCACGGTCCGCTGTGACTGCGCCGAGCGATCAGGGAACGTCCACGTCGGGTCTCGGCTCGAGCGTCGCCTCGACGGTCCGGCGCTCCCCGTCGCGGACGACCTCGACGTCGACCGTCTCGCCGGGTGACGTCTCGAGTGCGAGCGTCGAGGACAGGCGATCCTGGTTCGGGATCTCCCGGTCGTTGATGGCGATGATCACGTCGCCGCCGACCGGGACCGGATCGCCGCCGACGGACTCGACGCCGTCCGCGGGCTCGAGAGCGCCGTCCGCAGGCGAGTCCGGAACCACGTTGACGATCAGAACGCCCCGGGGCTCCTCGAGGTCGTTCGCCTCGGCGACCAGCGGCCCGACCGGCAGGACGCTCACTCCGACGTACGCGTGCTGGTACTCGCCGTCTTCGACGAGGGCGGGGACGACCCGGTTCGCCAGCGCCGCGGAGATCGCGAAGCCGATCGTCTGTCCGGCGCCGGCGAAGACGACGCCGAGGACGTCGCTCTCGAGGCTCACGAGCGGGCCGCCGCTGTTGCCGGGATTGACCGGGGCGTCGGTCTGGATAGCCGCCGGGATCGAGAAACCGGTCGGACTCGGCAGCGAGCGGTCGACCCCGCTGACGAGCCCCTGCGAGATCGAAGCGTCGAGACCGAGCGGGTTGCCGAGTGCGATCACCTCCTGTCCGACGGTCGGTTCGGCGTCCGTGAACGACAGCCCCTCGGCGGCGTCCGGAACGTCCTCCACCTCGAGGACGGCCAGATCGCTGTGGACGTCCGATCCGATGACGGACGCCGACCGCCACTGCTCGTCGCGGAACTGGAGTTCGACCTCCGTCGCGTCGCCGGCCACGTGATCGTTGGTGACGACGTATTCGTCGTCGACGACGAATCCGGATCCCAGCCCGCCGGGACCCCCGTCGCCGTTACCGAACGTGTTGACGAGCACGACGGAGTCGATCGTCTCGTCGTAGATCTCCGAGTACTGTTCGTCCTGCGCTCGGATCGCGTTTCCGGTGTGCTCGCTCACGCTCCGACCGGCAGTTGCTGCGGTGGAGCCGCCGACCGCGGCGACGGCGACGGTTCCACCGGCGACGCGGAGCAGTCGCCTGCGCGTAATGTCGTCTGGAGTCACGAACCTTGCCACCCCGAGGAAGAAGATAAAACTCTCACCGGCAGCCTCTCGCGGCAGTCACACGAGAACCCGGCTACTGCCGGCGTACGATTTTGCTAGCTATCTGTCCTATTCCTCACCAGTATCGTCCGCGGACCGACACGCGACGGAGTCAGAACGGATCCACATGGAACACCCACCACTCCGCGATTACGGGGTTATCGGCAACGACGACCGCTGTGCGCTCGTCAGTCGTCGGGGATCGATCGACTGGTGTTGTCTTCCTCATCTCGAGTCCTCGAGCGTCTTCGCTCGAATCCTCGACGCCGACCGCGGCGGCCACTTCGCTGTCTACCCGACGACGACGCACGAATCGAACCACGAGTACGTCGACCGGACGAACGTCCTCGAGACGACGTTCGAGACTGCTACCGGACGGGCGACCGTCACCGACTTCATGCCGATCGGCGACGGCGAACCCGACGACGAGCGGTTCCAGCAGGCGATCTACCGTCGGCTCGAGTGCGAGCGCGGTCGCGTCGAACTCGCCCTCGAGTTCGAACCGCGGTTCGACTACGCGCGGACGACCCCGGAGATCGAACGGACCGATCACGGCGCGGCCGCACTCGGGGAGGACGAACGCCTGCATCTCGTTACGGACGCCGACCTCGAGGGCGAACTCGAGTTGACGGAGTCCGGATCGGGCGTTGCCGGAACCGTTTCGCTCGAGGCGGGCGAGCACTGCTGGACCGGGATGCAGTACGGCGGATCGGAGCCCATGACCGCGATCGACCGAGACGCGGTCTTCGACGACACGAAGCGGTACTGGCGGTCCTGGCTCAGTAACGGTGACGGGAGACCGGGGTCGATGCCGGAACGGTGGCACGAGATGGTCGTCCGGTCCGAGCTCGTGTTGAAGCTGCTCATCCACCACGAGACGGGGGCGATTCCGGCCGCGGCGACGACGTCGATCCCGGAGGAGATCGGCTCCGATCGGACGTGGGACTACCGGTACAACTGGATTCGCGACGCGAAGTTCACGGTACAGGCGCTCCACGACACGGGCCACAGACGGGAGGCGCGGGACTACTTCGAGTGGTTCGCCCAGGTTATGCGGGACGACCCCGCGGAGATTCAGCCGCTCTACGGCCTGCACGGCGAAACCGAGATCGAAGAAGAGATCCTCGAGCACCTCTCGGGCTACCGGAACACGGGTCCCGTTCGAATCGGCAACGGCGCGGCTCCACAGCGACAACTGGACACGTACGGGACGATCGTCCAGGCCGCCTACGAGATGATCCAGCTCGACGACGAGACCGCACTCGCGAACGACGAGTGGGCGGCGATCCGCGACGTCGTCGACTACGTCTGCGCTCACTGGGACGAACGCGACCCGGGCATCTGGGAGTTCCGCGACGAACGGCGCCACTTCCTGCACTCGAAGCTCCTCTGCTGGGTCGCGCTGGATCGCGGCCTCGCGATGGCGACCGAAGACGAGCGCGAGGCACCCCTCGAGCGCTGGCGCGAGGAACGCGAGGCCGTCCGCGAGGCCATCGAAGAGCGGGGCTACAGCGAGGAGGCGGAGAGCTTCGTCCAGCACTTCGACACCGACGAGGCGATCGACGCGACCGCACTCCTGATCCCGATCTACGAGTTTCTGCCGCCCGAGGACGAGCGCGTCCAGTCGACGATCGACACCGTTCTCGAGGAGTTGACGACGGAGGACGGGCTCGTCGTCCGGTTCGTCGACACCGACGTCCGCGAGGATGAAAAAGAAGCGTTCGTGCTCTGTTCGTTTTGGCTGATCGACGCGCTCGTCCTTTCGAACCGGCTCGAGCGGGCCGAGACGCACTTCGAGAACGTCCTCGACCACGCGAGTCCGCTCGGGCTCTGCTCGGAGAAGATCGACCCCGAGGACGGACAGCTCCTGGGGAACTTCCCTCAGGCCTTCAGCCACCTCGGCTTGCTCAACAGCGCCTCGTACCTGACGCGGGCGCTCGAGGTCGACGGTGACGTGACGCCGGAGGACTTCCACGCCGACGGCGTCGATACGCTGTTCGAGCGTGAGGAATAGCCAGCCACCAAAACGGACCAGGAGTTAGTAGTACAGAATGTGTCCAGGAAGTGGTAGCGGTGGGAAGGGCGAGGGAGCGTATCGGTCTCCGGTAGTGAACGGATCGAACTCGTCCAACTCGAGCCGGGAACGTTCCGGATACCGATCGTTCATCGGTTGTGACGACCGTATTCAGCGTAACGCGAGCGTGCTTCTCGAATCGGATTTTCTTGCTCAGTGTAACAGCTGAACTGTGATGCTGTGAGTGAATGAGGGAGTTATACCGAAAGAAGGCAAAAATACGAGGAAGTAGGTCGAACCATGACACACCCCATACAAACCGTTTCTACCGAGACAGCACTGCGGATACTCGCGGAACCGGAGCGTCGATCGGTACTGGCGCGGTTGATCGACAGTGAGGATAACGTCGTGACGCGGGACGAACTCGTCGAATACGTCTCTCTCGAGAACCCACCACCAGAGCAGCCTGGGGCGATATGTACCGAGCGGCTTCTTCTCAGGCTGGATCACACTCACCTCCCGAAACTGGAAGAGACAGGCTTCATTGAGTGGGATAAGCGAACGAAAACGGTTCGCTATCGTCCGAACGAGCGCGTCGAGAAACTGCACCAGTTCGTCACCGCCGAATTCGAACGATAGCGACGAAACAGGCCGCAAAGCCGGTTTCGAATCGGAGGTGGTGGGAACTACGGCAGTTTCTCCCGAGAGAACGCCACCGTTGCCGTTCCCTCCGGAGACCAAACGGCCGCGACAGCCGGCTCAGTTTGACCCTGAGCGTAGTGCTATCGGTTACAGATGGCTTTTAACATCCCGTGACATACTATAACACATGTCAAACGGCGACAGGGAGGCGGCTGAAGCCGACGCACTCGACAGATTGCAAGAACTCGGGTTGTCTCAGTACGAAGCACAGACACTCGTCAACCTCTTCCGGCTCGGAACGGGCACCACCAAGGACATCACTCGAATCAACAACGTCCCTCGAACTCGCGTGTACGAAGCGACCGATCGACTCCACGAACGCGGATTCATCGACATCCAGCACACGACGCCGCGGAAATTCACGGTGATCTCGAAAGAAACGATCATCCGCATGCTCAACGCCGAACGAGAACGCACTATTACCGACCTCTCGGAGTACCTGGACGAGATCGGACCAGTCCAACCACAACAGGAACAGTTCGGCGTCTGGACGGTCACCGGTCGGGAGGCGGTGGCAGCCCGCATCAACGAGTTCATCGCCGACGCAGACGAGCAACTCGTCTACATGACCGTCGACGAGTTGCTCACAGAAGACCATCTCGACGCGCTTCAGGCCGCCGACAACCGTGGGGTCGAAATCCATCTGGCAGGCATCTCCGGCGAGGTCCGGAACCGCATCCAGGAGACGGTGCCGTCCGCTCACCTGTTCGAGACTCTCTGGGAGTGGCAAGAGACATCCGCCGGAAGTCTTCTGATCACCGACGAAGAGACGGCTCTCGTCAGTGCGCTCGTCAACGGCGCCACTACGGCTCAAGGGATCGAAGAGACGGCGATTTGGGGAACTGGCGAAAGCAACAGCCTCGTCGTCGTCCTGCGAGCGATCTTCACGTGGCGGCTCGACAGTAATCGAGCGGAGTGAGTCCGCGCGCCTCTTCACTCGACGGGTCCAGCGCTTTACGATATTTGATACCACAACGCAATTATCACCGAGGGGACCGGGTCGAAGACAAGTGCTGTCCCAATTCAGCCGCACTCGTAGTGTCACGTAGCTCCGAATCGATTGCTAGGGCAGTTTCGTCCACGATAACTGGAACGAAATTGGTGTTCGACTCGCAGGTCTCCCTCACGGAGTGGCCCACTCAGACTCACTACTGAATAAAGAAACCGTATCGCCAACTACCGGTAACGAGTTTGAGGAGGCTTACGCCTCGTCGAACAGCGCAAATCACTGATTTGCTGGCTCGACGAAACGTAAGCTTCGTCGAACAATACCTGAGCAGAGCTCAGCAGGATCGGTGAGTCTTATGCTTCGTCGAACAGTTCCTCACCCTCGACCATCTGCTCCTCGACGACGTCCATGTCGAGCGTGACACCGAGTCCGGGTTCTTCGGGGATCTCGATGTAGCCGTCCTCGATGATGTCCTCCTGGACGAGGTCCTCCCACCAGTCGAGTTCGTAGGAGTGGTACTCGACGGCCAGGGAGTTCGAGATCGCGGCACCGACCTGCGCACTGGCCATCGTCGCGACCGGCGAGGAAACGTTGTGCATCGCGACCGGGATGTAGTACATGTCCGCGAGGTCGGCGATCTTCCGGGTTTCGCGCATTCCGCCCACCTTGGGCATGTCGGGCGCGATGATGTCGACGGCTTGCTCTTCGATGAGGTTACGCTGGCCGTGCTTGCGGTAGACGTTCTCGCCGACGGTGATCGGGGTTGAGGTGCTCTGGGTGACCTCCCGCTGGACGTCGTGGTTCTCCGGCGGGACGGGGTCCTCGAGCCACCAGATGTCGTACTCCTCGAGTCGCTGGGCCAGCCGCTTGCCGCTGCCGCCCGAGAACGTCCAGTGACAGTCGAAGGCGACGTCGGCGCGGTGGCCGACGCGCTCGGTGATCGCCTCGACGATGCTGGCCTTGTGCTCGATCTCCACGCCGCGCAGGTGGCGGTTGGCGCGGTCCTTCTCGTGCCCCGAGGGGACGTCGAGGTCGAACTTCAGCGCGTCGTAGCCGAGTTCCTCGACGACGCGTTCGGCCTCGTCGGCGCAGGCGACGGGGTCGGCCTCCTCCTCGGTGTGACAGTCACAGTAGACGCGAACCTCGTCGCGGTACTTGCCGCCCAGCAGTTGGTAGGCGGGAACGTCGAGGATCTTGCCTGCGAGGTCGTGCAGCGCGACCTCGATGCCCGAGATCGCGGTGACGGTGACGCCGCCGATCGAGCCCTCGCCGGACATCTTCTGGACGAGGTGCTCGGTGAGGCGGTCGATGTCGAGCGGGTTCTCGCCCCGCAGGAAGGGCGTCATCCGTTCGATGAGTTCGGGCGCGCCGGCGCCCCAGTAGGCCTCACCGGTTCCGACGATGCCGGCGTCCGTGTAGACGCGGACGAGCGTCCACGGGAAGTTGCCGTCGATCATCGTGGTCTGGACGTCCGTGATCTCGACGTCGCGGCCGCCGCCGCGCTCGCCCGTGACGCCCATCGTTTCAGCGGAGAGCTCTCGCATCGTGTACTCCGCGTTCGGGTCGTGTAGCTTCGAGTAATCGACTCCCATGATGAGCAAATCTCACTCGTAATCGTGTAATAGTTTCTATCTCGAGACGCACTGTCAGGCCAGCGAACGCTATCTGCCTGCCGCCCCGTCGCTCAGTGCTGTCCCGTCGCTCAGACCGGGGCGAACTCGACCGCCGTCTTCACGACGTCGTCGCCGGTCTCGAACGCGGCCTGGTACTCCTCGAGGCCGTAGATGCCGGTTACGAGGTCGTCGGTCACCCACGTCGGCAGCCCCTCGAGCGTGTCGATGGCCGCCTCGAAGTGGCCGCGGTGGGAGTTTACCGAGCCGACCAAAGCCTTGTTGTGGAGGACGAACTCCTGGTGGAGTCGCCCGCCATCGATCTCGAACGACCAGGGTTCGGGGACGCCCAGCAGGACGCCGACGCCGTTGGGCGCGAGCGCGTCGATGGTTTCGAACGCGTGCTTGGCGTAGCCGGTCGCCTCGTAGACGATGTCGACGGACTCGTACTCGTTCGGAATCTCGGAAACCGGCGTCTCGCGCGAGTCGACGTACGTCGAGCCGAGTTCGTCGATGATGTCGATCGACGGGTCGGGTCGGTCGCGTCGCCCGAGACAGTACGTGCGCTCGAGTTCGAGCACCGATTCGAACATCGCGAGCGTCAACAGTCCGAGCGAGCCGTTGCCGAGGACGAGCGCCGATTCGGGTTCCCAGTCGAACGCGGACCGTGACGCGACGGCGTGCTCGATCGCCTTCTCGGAGATGCTGATCGGTTCGACGAGGAAGCCGAGGTGTGCGAGACGTTCGGGAATCGGCACGAGGTACTCCGCAGGGCTGGTGAAGTACTCCGCCATGAAGCCGTGTTCTCCGACGATGCCGCGCTCGAGGTACTCGCCGTCGGGTGCCATGTCGGGCTCACCGCGCTCGAAGTACTCGTTGGTCCCGTTCGGCGGTCGGCGGACGGTCGGAACGACGTGCTGTCCCTCCTCGAGGTCGGTGCCGTTCGCGTCCTCGACGACGCCGACGGCTTCGTGACCGAGGACGAGTCGATCCGCGCCGGCCGGGAGGTCGCCGTGGTTCCCCGCGATGACTTCGTGGTCGGTTCCGTCGACGCCGACGCGAAGTGTGCGAACGAGAGCTTCGCCCTGCGACGGTTCGGGACGCGGTTTCTCCACGAGGGTCGGTTCGCCGGCCCCCGGTTCGACTGCGATCGCCTTCATGACTCGATCGTCGCGCTCGGAGAACAAAAGATTACCCTATCTGTAGTAAATATCTTATCCGCGGTCGGCGAGCACCAGTACTGGTCGGGTACGTGATATTTGGCGATCGCACTCGGCGATTCGAAGTCTCCACGAGACGTGCCGTCGGCTCGGGGTTACTATCCGCTTCGAGGGCATCAAAACGGTACTCGAGCGAGCGCGTCAGACCCGTCCAACGCATCCGTTGCGTCCGACGGGGTCGACTCGCGCGCTTCGATTCTGCACTTACTCGCTCCGCGCGTCCTCGACGGCCTCGACGAACGCCGCTGCCGTCTCGCGGACCTGGTCCATGTCGTCCTCGGCGATCGCCTCGTAGTCGACGATCGCACCGCCAGCGCCGACCGCGACGGCACCCGCGTCGAGATAGTCGGCGACGTTGTCGCGGCTGACGCCGCCGGTCGGGATGACCGGAACGTCGCCCAGCGGCCCCTGTAGCGCGCCGATGTGACCCGGACCAACCGTCGATGCGGGGAACATCTTGAGGACGTCCGCACCGGCGTCGATCGCGGTGACGGCCTCCGTCGGCGTCATGACGCCGGGCGCCGAGAGCACGTCGTGGCGGTTGCAGACGTGAACGACCTCGGGGTCGGTGTGTGGCGAGACGACGAACTCCGCACCCGCGTCGATCACCGACTGGGCCGACGCGGCGTCGAGGACCGTGCCGGCCCCGACGACGGCGTCCGTATCCGCCAGTTCGCGGTCGATTGCGGCGATCTTCTCGTACGTTCGCGTGTCGTCCGCGGTGACCTCGAGCGCGCCGACGCCCGCCTCGTACATCGCTCGAGCGACCGGAACGATCTGCTCCTCGTCGACGCCGCGAAGCACGGCGAGGACGCCGTTTTCGGCGATGCGGTCCTTGACCGCTTCGCTCTCAGTCATCGGTCTCCCCTCCGCGTACGGTGATCCGTCGAGTGCTCCGTTGGCCCGGACGCGTCTCCACGCGCGATTCGGTCGATAGCAAGCGGAAATCCATCACGACGACGTTCGCCGTCCGCTCTCAAGAAGGTTGTCTACGGCCGACCGCTCGAGGCGCGGAAGTCGCCGAACCGGTCGACACGTCCGGCAGAGAGCACGCGGCCGGCCGAAAGTGGCTGTCACGGTCACCGTACTGGGCTGCCGAAGTCGGAAGCGGATTCGTTTTTTGTCTCCGTGTGGTCCGATAGCCGTCGCTATTCGGTCTCGAGTTGCGAGTCTATCGCGGTCGGAGATGCGCAAAAAAGCGCGACGAAACGGTGCCTACCGATCAGGCCAGCGGCACGATCGACGCGGCGATCGTGATGATGATGAACGCCGTGATCGAGATGATCGTCGTCAGCGCCGTCCAGATCTTGACCGTTTCGGCCTGCGTGAGGCCGCCGATCTCTTTGACAAGCCAGAAGCCGCTGTCGTTGAACCACGAGCAGATGTTCCCGCCCGCACCGATTATCAGCGCGAGGTAGACTGGGTGGACGGCCAGCTCGGGCACTTGCGGTGCCATGATCCCTGCAGTCGTAATCATCGCGACGGTCGCCGAACCCTGTGCGATGCGGATCGCAGCGGCGATGAGCCACGCCGAGACCAGTACGGTGACGCCGCCGCCGGCACCGACGGCGACCAGGCCCGTGATGTATTCGCCGATACCGGAGGCAGCGAGCAGTCCACCGAACGCGCCGCCGGCGGAGGTGATCGCGGCGATGTGGGCGCCGCTCTTGAGCGACTCGACGAGTTCGTCCGTCCAGACGTCGTGTTCGATCGCGCGAACGCGCAGATACGTCACGGCGGCGGCGAGCGCGGCTGCGGTCAGCGCGAAGTTCGGATCGCCGAGGAAACTCGCTACCGGAGCGAACGACTCGAGTGCTCCCTCCATGGCAGCGAACGGATCGACGCCTTCTTCCGCGAGGTCGAGCATGAAATCCACGGTCGTGTTCGTTGCGACCAGAACCACCGCGAGGAGAATCGGGAGTGAGGCTTCGAACATTCCGGGCAGTTCGCTGGTGGACCGCTCCGCCAGTTCGTGGACCTCCTCTGCGGTCGACCCCATCGTCTCCCGCAGCGGAATGTCGTCGAGACGGTTGTTGATCCACTTTCCGTAGAGAACCCCGGAGATCGCGGCCGTCGGGAGCGCGACGAGGACGCCGCCGACCATCATTGCGCCGAGGTCGACCGCGTCACCGAGTTCCGCCGCCACCGCGAGCGGGCCCGGCGTCGGCGGGACGAAGACGTGGGTCGTCGCCGCACCGGCGCCGACCACACAGAGGAAGAGCGCGTAGTCGCGTCCGGTTCGGGCCCGCATCGAGCGGGCCAGGGGAGCCATCAGGTAGAAGACGTTGTCGAAGAACACCGGGATCGACAGCGCGCTGCTGCTGCCCCACAGTGCGAGGTACGACTTATCTTCGCCGGTAACGGATTGGAACGAGCGAACGATGCGCTCCGCAGCACCGCTCTCCATCATGCCCTTTCCGATGACCGCAGCCATCAGAATGGGGATACCGATCCCTGCCATCGTCTCACCGAATCCGCCAGCGATTTCGGCCGGTACCTCGCCGAACGGCACCGCAGCGGTCGCAGCGCCGACGATCAGCGACGCGATGATAAGACCAATGACTGCAGGTAACTTTAACCAGACGAGTAGTGCAATAACCGCAACCAATCCGATCAGGAATACGATCAGTGGGTTGGCGATTGCCATGTATGATACAATCACACCAATTCGAGCAGATCGTATTATATTTAACCACATCGTTACCCAATATATACTGGATAAACGTTCATTATTATCCGGAGAAATTGTAATGACTATCCAAAGTACCGTATTATACCCCGTATTTAGTACTACGTTGATTGTATAATTACAATCAGGAGAAATTCATCGAGTTCCGAGTAAGTTATCCGTTACCAAATTTGAGAGTCATCAACTCGCACGGAGAGCCGACCGTTTCTCGAGCAGCACAGCTATCGGTCCCGTTGGCAGCGTGTGGCCGGTCGGTTACTCCCGACTCTCGTCGATCGCAGCGAGCAGTTCGTGAACGGACGGTCGGTCGAACGACGTTGCACCTTCGTCGGTGTACTCGATCGAGGGCACCTCGTCGCGGAAGTCGAGGACGATCGTCATCGGCATCCGACCGATCGAGGAGACGAACCGTCCGAGTCGACCGTACCGGGTTCGTTGATAGAACTCTTCGGCGAGGGACGCTTCACGGTCGGCCAGGACCGGGAACGGCGGATCGACGAGTCGTCGCCACGATCTGACCTTCGGGGCACTCCCGGGAACGATGGCTGCGACCGTCGCGTTTCGCCGCTGGAACTCGTCGTACTCGGCCGCGATCTCGCGGGCCTGCTGGCGGCACGTACCGCTGCCGGGACTCTGCATCAACAGCAAAACGACGAACGCCGACTCCGTACCGAGATCGGCCACCGACACCGTCTTTGGTCCCGCTGCGACGTTCGGAAAGTCCGTCCGGAGGGATTCGAAATCCATAGGCTCCCTATGACGCCGCGATCAAAAATGATAGGCCGGCGACAGTCGGCTCGAGAGGAGGTCCGTTCGACACCGGATCAGTCTCGTCGATTCCGGAACGTCACTTCAGCGCCGCGACGACGTCGTCCGGAGCGGCGTCGAAGCCGCCCGCCTGCGCCGCGTGTGCGGAGCCGCCGCCACCGCCGCCGAACTCCGTTGTTAGCTCGCCCACGACTTCGTCGGCGGCCACGGATCCGGTCGCAGCTACGGCCGCGTAGGGAGAGTCGCGACCGACGAGGACGACGACGTCGGCCAGTTCGCCCGCGGCGTCCGTCGCGATCTCCGCCGCCTCGCTCGACTCGACGTCCTCGACCGTCGTCGCGAGCCACTCCGCACCCTCGCGCTCGAACGGCTCCGCCCGCTCGAGGCGGGTTTCGACGAGTTCCCGTCGGAGCGACTGGACCGAATCTGCGAGTTCGGCGCGCTCCTCCTGCAGACGGTGCAGGTCGTCGGTCACCGACTCGAGCGGTGCGCCGAGCGCTCGGCTCGCGTCGAACGCGACGCGTTTTTCGACGCCGCGGCGATCGATGGCGCGCGGCCCGACGGCAAACTCGACCCGCGTCAGCCCCTCGCCGGGGTTCGATCGGCCGAGGACGGTGACCGGGCCAATCTCCCGCGTGTTGCGAACGTGGGTGCCGCCGCAGGCCGCGACGTCCCACGGTTCCCGCGAGCCAGCCCCGACGCTCGTCGTCGCGTCGGCGCTGCTCGCCGTCGCGGTGCTCCCGTTGTCGTTCTCGCTACCGACGGTGACGATCCGAACTCGCCCCTTTCGGAACGCGCCGTCCTCGGTCGCGTCGTTGAACGCGATCTCCTCGCGCTCGCGCGCCTCGGCGACGGAGACGTCCTCCCAGGAGACCTGGTGTGATTCCCAGACTGCCCGGTTGACGAGCTCCTCCAGTTCGACCAGCGTTCCGTCGTCGATCTCCGTGCTCGTCTCGAGGTCGACCCGGACCTTCTCCGCGCCGATGTCGAAGCCGCCGTAGCCGAGGTCCTCGAGGAGCCGCCGACCGGCACCGTAGAGGACGTGGCTGGCGGTGTGGGCGCGCATGCAGTACATTCGGAACGACCAGTCGACCGAGCAGAGCACGCTCCGGCCCGCGGCGAACGAGGGTTCCTCGGCGAGGACGTGCACCGGATCGCCGTCGACCGGCCGGACGTCGACGACCTCGTGGTCGCCGATCGTGCCGCGATCGGCCGGCTGGCCGCCGCTCTCGGCGTAGAAGTAGCTCGTCTCGAGCCAGACCCGTCGGCCGTCGACCGCCGTCACTTCCGTCTCGAAGCGCGTGGTGTACGGTTGCGCTGCTGCGGGTTGCCCGCTCATCGGTCTCACTCCGTCGCCCGGTATCAAAAAGGTGCCCCGCGCGACGTCAAAATCGCCCGGCAGACGACCGCTATTCGGCGAGCGTCACGTCGAGGACCTCCTCGAGCGCGCTGATCAGTCCGCCGCCGACGCCGGCCTGCGTCGCGCGACCCTGTTCGATGGCGAGGAGCTCCCGCTCGGGAACGCCGAGTTCCTCGGCCAGTTCCTCGCGCTGGTAGCCGGCTTCCCGGCGGGCCTCGACTAGCACCGATCCGTAGCCGGAGACGAGGTACGGAAGCGGGTCGTCGTCGTAGTTGGTCCCTTCCTTCTCCCAGTGTTTGGAGTCGCCGTCCCAGATCGGGTTCGCCTTCGCGACGTTCTGGGCCGCCTTTTGCTTCCGACTGGGCTCGTCCTGACCGCCGCCCGCGTCCTGCGAGCGAGACTTGCCCTGGCTCCCACGGCTGCGTTTTTGTGCGTCGTCGTGCGGTGCACAGTCGGGACAGACCTCGAGTTCGGCCCCGGCGACCTGCGCCCGTCGGAGCGAGTTGCTCTCCGCGCCACAGAGTTCGCAGTTCGTCCCGCCGCCGCCGCCGGACGAACCGGTCGAGTACTTAGCCATACGCTACGTTGGGATCTGTCGCATTTCAATACAGCGGTAGCCGGAACGTTTCGCGTCACTCAGCGAGTTGCGTGAGAAGAGCGAGGAGACGCGAACCGGAACTGACGACCATTAGGAACCGATTAGTACCCTTCCCTGGGGGTGATTTCCATGTGACCCCGGCGCAGGCGCCGATTCAAAGGAAAGGGCTTTTATAATCACACTGGATACGATTGAGTGCAGAAAGAGATCGCGAGCGTGGGTAGCCAAGCTAGGCCAACGGCGCAGCGTTGAGGGCGCTGTCCCGTAGGGGTCCGCCGGTTCAAATCCGGTCCCACGCATCGCAAGCGCGGACAAAGTCCGCGAAACGTGAGGCGGTGTAACCGCCGAACGACGATGCAGGTGATTTCCCTTCGCGGACATCACCCACGCACAATCCTTTCGGAAACTACACTACACAGCGACAGCTAGTCGCTCGAGCACTCGAGTCCCAGCAACCGGACTGCTCGAGACGACTACCAGGTTCGTCGAGACAGCAATCCCTTTCTCCGCACAGCCGAATCTCGAGATATGGCATACGTTCCTCGAGAGCGCATCCGGCCGCTCACCGTCGTTCTGAGCGTCGTTTCGCTGGCGCTCGTGTTCGCGGCTGCGGGCGGACAGATTCCGCGGTCGACGGTGCCCGTCGCGTCGGAGCGGTTCCTGGACCTGATTCCGCACGTCAACGTCGCGATCAGCGCGACGGCCATCGGAACGATCGCGCTCGGCTGGCGGGCCATCCGCCGCGGACGGATCGACCGCCATCGAGTCGCGATGCTCGCGTCGTTCGGGCTGTTCGCGACCTTTCTGGTGCTCTACCTCTACCGACTCGTCGCGACCGGCGGGCCACAGGAGTTCCCCGGTCCCGCAGCCGTCGAACAGTTCGTCTACCTGCCGGTGCTCGCCGTCCACATCCTCCTCGCGGTCGTCTGCATTCCGCTGCTCTACTACGTGCTCCTGCTGGCGGGCGCGTATCCGCTCGAGGAACTCTCGCGGACGAACCACGCCCGCGTCGGTCGAGTCGCCGCGAGTCTGTGGCTGATCTCGTTCGCGCTCGGAATCGTCGTCTACGTGCTATTGCACGCGGTGTACTGACGCGTTCCGCCGCGAGCCGAAGTGACGGACCGTTCGGTTCGTCTGCGGCACTGGTCCGATCTTCCCGCCCGATCTGCCGGAACTGAGCGAGTCCGTCAGCGCCGCGTCGTCGACGCGCCTGTATCGGCAATCTGTGGACCATTCCATAGCAACGGACACGCCCAACGGTCGTCCGGAAGTACCGTCGTTCATGACACGCGAGGAGGCGCGCGACAAGGCGGAGGAGATCGCCCCGCAGGAACAGGACCGACAGCCCGGCGTCGAAGGCGAGATGGTCCCGCCCGCCGAGTTCATCCGCGACGACTACCGGGGTAGCGGCAAACTCGAGGGAAAGGTCGCGATCGTCACCGGCGGGGACAGCGGAATCGGCCGAGCCGCCGCGGTACACTTCGCCCGGGAGGGCGCGGACGTCGCGGTCATGTACCTCGACGAGGAGGAGGATGCCGAGACGACGGCCGGGATGATCGAGGCGGAAGGCCAGGAGTGTCTGACCATCGGGGGCGACGTCCGCGACAGCGCGTTCTGCCAGGCCGCCGTCGAAGAGATCGTCGGCGAACTCGGCAACGTGGACGTCCTCGTCAACAACGCGGCGACCCAGGTCGTGAAGACCGACCTGACCGACATCACCGACGAGCAGTGGGAGGAGACGTTCGCGACGAACATCCACGGCTACTTCTACATGACCAAGGCGGCGCTGCCGCACCTCGAGGACGGCGACGCGATCGTCAACACGACCTCGATAAACGCGTTCGCCGGGAAGGCGACCCTGGTGGACTACTCCACGACGAAGGGTGCGATCGTTGCCTTCACGCGCTCGCTGTCCCAGCAGCTTGCAGGCGAGGGGATCCGCGTCAACCAGGTCGCCCCCGGCCCGATCTGGACGCCGCTAATCCCTGCGACGATCGGCGACTACGATCCGGAAATGGTCGAAGAGTTCGGACAGGACGTGCCGATGGGCCGTCCGGGCCAGCCCAGCGAACTCGGGCCGGCGTACGTCTTTCTCGCCTGCGAGGACTCCTCGTACGTGAGCGGGCAGACGCTGCACATCAACGGCGGCTCGATCGTGGGCGGATAGGCGGCCGCCGTCCGGCCCTCGCGCCTCGCCGGCGGCGAGTTCGTCACCGAGGAGCGCTCACCGTCCGTGACAGACATCTAACACTTATCCCCCGTCGGGGAATACTCCGCCGTATGTTCCCGCAGTCCGGTCCGGAATTCCCGTCGACGGCCGCCTTCTTCGTCGTCGGCGTCTGGGTCGTCTCGGACTGGTCCATCGCTTTCCGGTACCGGGGAGCGGTCGAGGAATCGCGAGACCGGGGCTCGAAACGCGTCATCGGCGCGGCCGTCGCCGGGGGCGTCCTCGCCGCCGCACTGCTCCCGCTGATCGTTCCCGCACCGCGAGTCCCGTCGCCGACGGTCGCCTTCTGGGCCGGACTCGGAACGATCTTGCTCGGCATCGCCGTCCGGCAGTACGCGATTCGGACGCTCGGAGACGGATTCTCGCTCGAGGTTACCGTCGATGCGGACGACGAGGTGGTCGATTCGGGGCCGTACCGGTGGGTCCGACATCCGTCGTACACCGGTGCCTTGCTCTCGCTCCTCGGCGTCGGGATCGCCGCTGGCAACTGGCTGAGTATCGCCGTCGTCCTCGCCGCCGGGCTGGCGGGCTACGGCTACCGGATCCGCGTCGAGGAACGTGCCCTACGCGACACCCTGGGCGAGGCGTACGCCGAATACGCGCGGCGGACGCCGTACCGTCTCCTTCCCGGACTCTGGTAGCGCGGCTCAGTCGGCGGGCATCGTCCGCCCCTTGAGGCCCTCGACCAGCGCCGCGTAGTCGACGTGGTCGGTCCGTCGCTCGTACTCGCACGCGACCGCGAGTACCGTCGACTCGTCCCACGCGCGGCCGACGAACTCGACGGCCGTCGGGAGGTCGCGCTCGCCGAAGCCGTTCGGAACCGTCACGCCCGGCAGTCCGGTCACGTTCGCGACGGCGTTGACGGGCGGAGTCTCGAACTGCCCGAAGAACTCCGCGAGCGACTCCTCGATCGGATTCGCCACGGACTCTCGCGCCGGGGAGACGAGCGCGTCGTACTCGGCGAGGAGTTCGTCGAGTTGCCGCTGCGCCCGGGTTCGAACGCGGTTGGCGTTGACGTAGTCCTTCGCGAGCACGGCACTCGCCCGGTAGCTGCCGAGCTGGTGGGTCTCGTCGTCGAGTTCGTGAACCTCGCCGCTCTCGACGAGCGTCTCGAACGCCGCCGCGGCCTCGGCGTCGATGATCGTCCCCGCCATCGCGGCGTACGGCAGGTCGGGCAGCGAGACGCGCTCGAGCGTCGCGAACTCGGCGAGGGTCTCGAGCGAGCGCTCGAAGTTCTCGCGGACGCTCTCCTGTTCGCCCTCGCCTGCATCCTCGGGGACGGCGATCGTGAACCCGTCCGCGCGCTTGGTCGTCCGAAGCGGGCACGGCGGTCCTTTCTTCGGCGATCCCCCTCCGGGATGGTCCTCCGGGTGAGGCTCCGCGATCGCTTCCAGCACGCGTCGACAGCCGCCGACCGTTCGACACATCGGGCCGACCTTGTCCATCGTCCAGGACAGCGCCATGACGCCGTTGCGGCTCACCCGATCGTAGGTCGGCCGGATCGCGCTGACGCCGGAGAACGCTGCCGGCGTGTTGAGCGAGCCCCACGTCTCCGTCCCGATCGCGAAGCCGACGAGTCCGGACGCGACTGCGGCCGCGGAACCGCTCGAGGAACCGCCGCTCCAGGCCTCGACGTTCCACGGGTTCCGCCCGGGGCCGGAAAAGGAGGCGTCCGCGCTGTCGTAGCCGAAGCCGCCGGCGAGTTCGACCATCGCGAGTTTTCCGAGCAACACGCCGCCGGCCTCGTCGAGCCGTCGGACCGCGGCGGCGTCCTCGTCGAACTCCTGGGCGCGGTACGGTTCCGCGCCCCAGGTCGTCGGGGCGTCCTCGGTGGCGACGAGGTCCTTCACGCCGTAGGGGATGCCGTGCAGCGGGCCGCGGTCCTCGCCGGCCGCGAGCTCCTCGTCGAGACGGTCGGCCGCCTCCAGAGCCCGATCCTCGGTAATCGTCACGAGGGCGTTGAGTTCGGGACCGACTCGCTCGAGACGCTCGAGGTAGGCCTCCGTGAGCTCTCGGACGGTAAACTCGCCGTCGCGAAGCTGTCGACCGAGTTCGTCGACCGGTTCGACGAGCATCTCGTCGGGTATCACGACCGGTCACCCCGATACGCGCTGAACCCGTAGGCCGGCTCGTCCGCGTTCTCGAGCCCGACCTCCCGGAACGCGGCCGCCGATCCGAGCGAGCCCTCGATTCCCTCGCGGATCACCTCGCGATCCTCGTCGTCGAGGCGATCACCGTAGTTCGCGACGACGTACGCGAGCAGCGCCTCTGCGGGCTCGAGTTCTCCCGTCGGTTCTACCGGTTCCGCCTCTCGTTCTCCGTCGACCTCTTCCGCCGTTCCGGTACCCGTCGCGCTCGCCACTGTCGCCGCACCGAGCAGTGCGAGAAACGTCCGCCGACGAGTCATGCCGATCCCTCCGTTTCGAACGAATTGCCTCGTGACACCATGCAGCACGATTGAGGTCTACAGGTAGTCGAATAAGTATTGCCGCAGTTTACAACCTTTTGTAAGCCGAAATAAACCCGGGGCAGCGCGGAAGTCGTCGCCTGGCGTCAGTCGTCGGCGCGCATCGTCCGCCCCTCGAGTCCGGGTCGGGAGACGTCGCGGTCGGTCTCCTCGCCCTCGATGTCGTAGGGGTACTCTCCCGTCACGCAGCCCAGACAGAGGTCGATACGCTCTTCCTCGAGCACGTCGGCGACGGCGTCGGTCGAGAGGTACGCGAGGCTGTCGGCGTCGATGGCGTCGCGGATTTCCTCGGTCGTCTTGTCCGCGGCGATCAGCTCCTCGCGAGTGGCCATGTCGATCCCCATGTAGCAGGGGGCGACGATCGCCGGTGCGCCGATGCGGACGTGGACCTCCTCGGCACCGCAGTCTTTGAGCAGCTGGACGAGCTGCGTCGAGGTCGTCCCGCGGACGATCGAGTCGTCGATGACGGTGACGGTCTTGCCCTCGATCGTGGACTTGATAGGGTTGAGCTTCAGTCTCACCGCGCGCTCGCGTTCGTCCTGTGTCGGCATAATGAACGTGCGCCCGACGTAGCGGTTTTTCATTAGCCCCTCGGCGAACTCGACACCGTCGTCGTCCTCGTCGCGCGGATCGCCGTCGGGAGTCGTCTCACTCGCGGCGTCGGCGTAGCCGGAGGCGAACGCTCGCCCGGAGTCGGGCACCGGCATCACGACGTCGGTCTCGACGCCGCTCTCCTCCCAGAGCCTGCGTCCCAGGTTTCGACGGGCCTCGTAGACGAGCGTGTCGTCGATGACGCTGTCCGGACGGGCGAAGTAGACGTGTTCGAAGAAGCAGTGGGCCGTGTTCTCGCGGTCGATCAACTGGTAGGAGTCGAAGCCCTGGCCGTCCTCCTGGAGAACGACCAGTTCGCCGGGACGCACGTCGCGGACGAGTTCCCCGTCGAGCGTGTCGATCGCCGCCGACTCGGAAGCGAGAATGTAGCCGTCCTCGAGCTTCCCGATACAGAGCGGACGGTTCCCCTCCGGGTCGCGCACCCCGAGGACGGTGTCGTCGTGGCTGATCGTCAGCGAATAGGAGCCGTGAATCCGCTGCATCGTCCGCTTGACCGCCCGGACGAGGTCCTCCTCGAGCAGGTTGCGCGCGAGGTCGTGAGCGATCACCTCGGTGTCGCCGTCGCTGGTGAACGCGTGGCCCACGGCCGCCAGTTCGTCGCGGATCTCCTCGGCGTTGACGAGGTTCCCGTTGTGCGAGAGGCCGAGCGAGCCGCTCTTGAACGAGACGGAGAAGGGCTGGGCACAGCAGGAGTCGACCGAGCCGGCCGTCGGATACCGGACGTGGCCGATCCCGGCCGCCCCGTTGAGCATGTCGAGGTCGTCCTCCTCGAAGACGTCGCCGACGAGTCCCATGTCGACGTGGCTGTGTTGCTGAAAGCCGTCGTGGGTGACGATCCCGGCGGACTCCTGGCCGCGGTGCTGGAGCGCGTAGAGCGCGTAGTACAACGGTCGTGCCGCGTCTCGACCGTTCAGTGAGACGCCGACCACGCCACACTTCTCGGTCATTCCTGTTCGCCGGGGAGTCTCGCCCCGCCCATCAGTCATGGTCGACCGTAGGGCCTCGAGTAGATAAAAATCCCCGTGTTTGTGCTACCAATGCCGCCACCGAAGACAGTTGTTATGCAAGAATGTGGTCACTCGAGTCGGACGAGATCCTCGACGTCGGGCATCTCGGCCGAGGCGTCGACGATCTGTGTCATGCGCTGGGCGTGTTTCTCAGCGGCGTAGCTCGCAAGTTCGCTCTCCTCGAGGGCGATCGCACTTCCCTCCGCCTCACCGCCGACGATCCGCTGGGTGAGCGCCGCGAGTTCGCCGACGGTCTCGGTGACGAGTTCGGGATCGACGCCCTCCTCCTGGACCAGTTGTTTGAGCCTCCACATACCGAAGCCGACGTGACGACCCTCGTCGCTCCGGATGCTCGAGAACCCCTCGACGAGTCCCGAGAGCCGCGGAAGATCCGGGAAGTCGCCGCTGAAGTTCGTCTGGACGCCGTAGTACCCCGTCTGGGCGAGGATCCCCTCGATCGCCATGTGGTAGTGACAGTACGCGAGCGCGCGGTTTTCGGGCGTGTCCTCGACGAGCAACCGGTGCATCGCCGCCTCGTTGCGATCGAACAGTTCGTCGTAGGGCTCGTTGAACCAGCGGGCGTCGGTCGGCGACGTCCGCTCGAGCCCGCGCCGGTCCTCTTCGGGGTTGATCACCGTCCGCCAGTAGCGATCGAAGAAGTCGGCGTGTTTGGCCTCCTCGTAGAGCTGGGTCGTGACGAACAGCTGATCGGCGGCGTTCTCGATCACCACCGCGAGCGGCGAGAGATCCTCGGTCACCGCCTCCTCGCCGGCACCGAACAGGGCGAGGGTCTCCCGCAGGCCGTAGAAGGCGTCCGACGGCACCTCGGTGATCGCCTCGCGGTCGGGCTCGAGGTCGATCTCGTGGGGGTCCCAGTGTCGTTCGACCGCGTTCCGATAGTAGCGAAACGACCGTCGGTCGTGATCGAGGGAAGGACGAGTGGCGTCCGTTGGCATGCGACAGCCTACGGCGACCGCAGAAAAAATGGTACCGCTGCCGATAGCTCCGCTGCCGGAGGGCGAAACTGGCCCCTTTCCCGGCGACGGGGCGCGGCGGGTGGCGCCGATGACACAGTGTTCAAGACCGTTGACTCGAACCTCTTGGATATGCAACTCGAGGAGTACTGGGGAGTGGGGCCGAAGACGCGGGAGACGTTGACCGAAGAACTCGGCAGAGAGCGGGCGATCCGGGCGATCGAGAGCGGCGACGTGCGCACGCTCTCGGAGGCCGGCCTCGCCCGAGGGCGAGCCACGCGCATCCTGCGCCGGGCGACCGGCGGCGACGGAATGGACACGCTGGCGACCGGCGACGCCCGTTCGGCGTACAAGGAGCTGCTCGAACTGGCGGTCGATCACGCCGTCACCGAGCGTGCCGCCGATCGCATCCGCGTTCTCACACCGCTCACCAGCCGCGAGGAGATGGAGAACCGACTCGACGACGTGCTCGCGGCCCAGGAGGCCTGGGACGCGCTCGCCGCGGACGACCGAGAGGCCGTCCTCGAGGCGTACGATCGCTACGACGAGCGCGACGGCACCGAGCGCGCGGCCGTCGACGCCGCCCTCGCACTGTCCGAGGCCGAGGTCGACACCGGACCCTTCGCGACCGTCGCGGGTCTCGAGCGCGAACGTCTCGCGGAGGCCGCCGACGCGCTCGCCGCGCTCGACGGGAGCCGCGTCAGGGAGGGTGCGGACGACGAACTCGACCGCCTCCGGGCGGCGCTGGGCGCGGTCGAGGACATGGACGCGAACGCGCTCGAACTGATCGAGGACCTGCGGGACGACGGGGTCCAGGACGTCGGCGAGTTCCGAGAGGCGTTCGAGGACCACCTCCTGCGGGAGACGGAGGTGACGATCGACCGGGTTCACGAGGCGATGCCGTCCGACGCGGCAGACGCGACCGACTTCGTCGGGGGAACCCTTCGAACGCTGCGCGCGGATCTCACCGAGGCCGTCGACGAGCGCAAACGGGTCGTCGCGACCGAACTCGAGGCGACCCTCGAGGAGGCCCGCGAGGCGGTCGATCGGGCCGTCGATGCCGTCGACGAGATCGCGTTCCACCTCTCGCTGGCCCGATTTGCACTGGCGTACGACTGCACGCGGCCGTCGTTCGTGGAGGATGCGGACGGCGATGCGGCCGTCTCGGTCGTCAACGCGCGGAACCTCACGCTCGCGACGCCGAACGAAGACACGCCAGCGCGCGACAGCGACGACCGCCAGGACGGCATCGCAACAGGAGACGTCGACGAGGAAGACGAGTCGGTCCAGCCGATCACCTACGCGCTCGGAGAACACGGCGTGACGCCGGTTCCGAAGAGCATCGAAGCGCCGCCCGGCGAACAGCGCGTCGCGGTACTGACCGGGGCGAACAGCGGCGGGAAGACGACCCTGCTCGAGACGCTCTGCCAGGTCGTCCTGCTGGCGACGATGGGGCTGCCCGTCCCCGCCGACTGCGCCGAGGTGACGCCAGTTGACTCCCTGGTCTTCCACCGTCGCCACGCCAGTTTCAACGCGGGCGTCCTCGAGTCGACGCTGAAATCGATCGTGCCGCCGCTCTCGGCGGACGGGAAGACGCTGATGCTCGTCGACGAGTTCGAGGCGATCACGGAGCCGGGCAGCGCGGCCGACCTGCTGCACGGCCTCGTTACGCTCACCGTCGAACGGGACGCGCTGGGCGTCTTCGTCACCCACCTCGCGGACGACCTCGAACCGCTGCCGCCGGAGGCGCGGGTCGACGGGATCTTCGCGGAGGGGCTCAATCCCGATCTCGAGCTACTCGTCGATTACCAGCCCCGCTTCGGCACCGTCGGACGCTCGACGCCGGAGTTCATCGTCTCGCGGCTGGTCGCGAACGCGAGCGACCGGGGCGAGCGCGCCGGCTTCGAGACGCTCGGGGAGGCGGTCGGCAACGAGGTCGTCCAGCGGACGCTGGCGGACGCCCGCTGGGACGAGTAGCGGGAGCTACTCGAGAGACTGCTCGCTGTCTTCGTCGTCGCTGTACGCGTACGGCACGCCGTCGTACTCCTCGCAGATTCGCGCCTCGAGATACGTCCGTGCGGCCCGCCTCGAGAGCCGGCCCATTTCGATGACGTCCCCGAGCACGGTCTTCGTCGCGCGAAACCAGGTCCGAAAGTCGCGGTCGTCGGCTCCCGGCGCGAGTTCGACAATCGCGCCGCGGTTCTCGTCGTGGCCGTCGCTCCACTCGAGCCAGCAGACGCGGTAGGAGTCGACCGCCTCGCCGAGATCGACGAGATACAGCGCCTCGTAGATGCAGGGATCGAGGAAGTCCGTGAGGATCCGGTCGCGCGTGATCGAGTCGGCGAGCAGCGACGGCTCGACGGCACCGTCGGCCAGCGGAGTCTCGTCCGTGAGCCGTGACGCCAGCGCGAGTTGGTCGCCGCCCCAGTGGCTGTAGCGCAGGTCGTAGAGGCGGTCCGGTCGCCCGTACGCGACGAGGGCTCTATGACCCATCGTCACCTCCGCGACGCGACCGTTCGGAGGGACCGGTTCTCGAGCGGCGGTCACCTGTGTGGTGGGACATCGCTCCTTCTGGCCGCCCGCCCGTACTTCAACCTCCGGATGCAGCGGTACCGACCGGAAGCGAGCACAACGCCGAAAACCCTGCGAGGCGTAGCGGCCCCAACGAAAGATGGAGTACGACGCATTCGTGTTCGACAACGACGGCGTGTTGACGACGCCGACGGACCGCGACGTTCTGCTCGAGGCGATCCACACCGCCTTCGCGGATGTCGGCGTGGGAGAGCCGACGAACGAGGAGATCGAGACGCTGCTCGGTCCCGACGTCGCCTCCCTTCGCAGGATCGCCGACGAGTACGACGTCGAGCCGTCGACCCTGTGGGAGGCGCGCGAACGCGCGGCGATCGAGGCGCAACTCGAGGAGCTCCGAACCGGCCGAAAATGCCCGTACGAGGACGTGTCGGCGCTCGAGTCGCTCGACGCGCCGACGGCGATCGTCAGCAACAACCAGCACGAGACGATCGGAAACATCCTCGAGCACTGCTCGCTCTCCCCGTTCGACGCCTGGTACGGCCGCGAGCCGACCCTCGAGGGGATCGAGCGCAAGAAGCCGGAGCCGTACTATATCGAGCGGGCGATCACCGATCTCGGCGTCGAGAATCCGCTCTACGTGGGCGATAGCCGCGTCGACGTCGCCGCGGCCGACGCGCTCGGAATCGACTCGGCGTTCGTCCGTCGTGACCACCGGCAGGGGTACGAGCTACCGACGAAGCCAACCCACGAGATCGAGTCGCTCGAGGGGATCACGAGCCTGTACTGAGCCCGTTTCGAGACTCGATACCGATCAGGCCGCCTGCGCTCCGGCGCGGTTTTTGAGAGCGAGATCCATTGCGTCGAAGCCGCGCCGGGCGGCCGTCTCGTCGAGGAGCAGCCGAACGAGCGGGCCGCCAGTTGTTTCAGGTCTCGAGCCGGCATCGCCGTCGCGCTGCACTGGCGTCGCTACCCGTCAACTTGCTACGTTCACCCGACGCTCGGCGCGTTCCTTGATCGTCTCGTTTAGTTCTCTGAACTCGCGCTCGAACCGCCGTTCGTCGAACAGCAGCGGAACGAGCGCGCCGCGCACCGTCTCGCGCTGGAGGAGCCGCGTGCGCGAGCCGTCGCCGATCGGTTCGAGGTGGAATTCGTGGTAGCCGTCGAAGGTGAACGGGAGGAACAGCCGTCCGTGCCAGACGAGGCGCCGGCCCTTCTCGACGGCGATCACTTCCGGCTGGAAGGTGCTGGGTCGGGAACCGCCCGACCCCGCCCGGGAGCGGAGTCGCTCGCCGATGACGGGGACGTCTTCCATCGACCGGACGAACGGGTTCAACGCGGGATCGGTGCTGAACTCGAGGAGGGCGTCCCAGACGGCCGCCGGGGGCGCGTCGATCTCTTCGAACACCTCGACCTGGTTCATGCTAGCACGAATCGTTTTACGACGGGATGACTGTATCGGTTGGGAGAGCGCTCCCCGTAGTCGGCTCGTTCGACTCGGCACTCGAGCACTGTTCTCGCGTCTTCTCGAGTCCTCGTCTCACCGGAATTTCCTTGAGGGCGCACGGCTCAGGAATGAGTATGTCCGGTCCGGACCGCGGTCTCTCGCGTCGAGCGTTCGTTCGGAGTGCCGTCGCCGTCGGCGGTGCGGGTGCGCTGGCCGCCTGCACCACTCGCGAAGAGGAGGAAGACGTCCCGCAGGCGGACCTCGAGCCCGGAGCGTTGCCCGACCGACAGCACGCCTGGAACGAGTTCCTCGACCGGGACGACCGCGGCAACGTCAGGCCGCCTGAACACCACCTCCTGCTCGGCCTCGAGTACGTCGGCGACGGTCCCGACGACGCCGAGCGCGAGCGCCTCGAGGACGCATTCACGACGCTCGAGCGAGCCTACGGGCGCGGCAACGACGGTCTCGTCTTCACCGTCGGCTACGGACCCGCCTACTTCGACCGCTTCGACGACTCCCTCTCGGACGACGTCGATCTGCCGGCGCCCGAACCGCTCGCCCCGATCGAAGAGCCGGAACTCGACGCCCACGACGCTCTGCTCCACCTCGCCAGCGATCACGGCCACGTCGTCCTGAGCGTCGAGGAAGCGCTCACCGGCGGAATCGAGGAGATCAACGACGTCTCCGTCGAGGGAACTCTCGAGGGGGTGCTCGAGGTAACCGACCGTCGAACCGGATTCGTCGGCGAGGGGCTCCCGGCGGAGAACCAGGCAGAAATCCGCGGCATCCCGGACACCGATCCGGTTCCCGACGACGCCCCGTTCTTTATGGGGTTCAAGTCCGGCTTCGAGCGCAACCAGGCCGGCGAGGACCGCGTGACGATCGTCGAGGGCCCCTTCGAGGGCGGAACGACGACCCACCTCTCGAAGATCGAACTCAACCTGCAGCAGTGGTACGAGCAGGAAACCCACGACCAGCGCGTCGCCAAACTGTTCTGTCCGGCCCACGCAGACGAGAATCGCGTCGAGGACGCCGGCCACAATCTCGGCGACTCGAGCGGCGTCGAGGACTGCATCGAAAACGCCGAAACGGACGCCCGAAACGGACTGGTCGGACACGCCCAGAAGGCCGGCCGCGCCCGCGAGGACGGCGATCCGATCATCCTCCGTCGGGACGTCAACTCGACCGACGACGGTCAGGCCGGCGTGCACTTCGTCTCCCACCAGCGATCGATCGCCGACTTCGTCGCCACTCGAGAGGCGATGACGGGCGGCGATCTCACCGACGGCGCGATCGACTCCCGGCTACACAACGGCATTCTCCAGTATATGCGGGTCCGCCGGCGGGCGAACTACCTCGTCCCACCGCGCCGACACCGGTCGCTGCCCGCGCCGGACCCGGAGTAACCCGAACTCGCGATTCCGAGGGGTCCTCGGTCGAGGAGAGCAGGGTGTGCAGTCAGTGGGCCCAACCGGTGTGGTAGACTACGCCCGGCCGGCTCTGTCGACGCTGCCGGTTCGCGGACTCGAGGACGAGGGTCCCGGCGACGCCGAGACGGTAATCGCGGCCGACGTCTTCAACGGGTTCCTCGAGCTGCTCGATGAGAAGCGGTCTTCGGTCCACGGCTTCTTCGCGGCCGTCCCCAGCGAATACTTCGACGATCACGCGTCGGAGCTTCTTTACGATCGCGCGATCCGGTGGGGGATCGAGAACGGGTACGAGACCTACGACTTCGGAAGTACGAACTCGAGCTTCGAGAACGGGGTGTTCCGATTCAAAGAAGGGTTCGGCGGACGGATCGTACCGATCCTCGTCTGGGAACGGGGCTGCAGCGTTCTCTGGAAACTGGTCAAGACCGGCAGATCGCTGTACTGGCCCTACCGCTACAACTGAATCCGTTCTCGTTCCCGTCCACGGCTTCGAAACCGGCCGTCCCGACTCTCGGAGAACCAGCCGACGACTCGCGTTCGCACGAGCGGTCGCGGAAGGTCCGGGTGCGAGAATCGAACTACGCGTCTCAGCCTTCACGGCTGAAGGATAGCCACTACCCCAACCCGGACACGCGTACACGAGAGACCACCACGAGCCGTCCAAAATACGTTACGGCGAGAGACAGGATCCGAGAATGATCGATGCACCCGGATCGAATGGCCCCTGCTACGGCCCTCGACCGTTTACGGCGAGACGGG